>NZ_VOSW01000217.1 GCF_009690905.1 Paraburkholderia madseniana | reverse complement strand
TTGCCGAGCACGAGAATGGGAATATCGCGTCCGCGCAGCTTGGCGACTCTTCGCAGGATCGCTGCGACCGTTGCATCGCCGGTATCGAGCGTTTCGAGAGTGGCGAGCGGTGCCATCTCGCAGGGCTGGGCCGCAGCACGCGCGCCGTTGGACGTGGCCGTACGCGCTGCGTCAGCAAAGCCTTCTGATGAACCGACATAACGTGGCGCAGCAAATTCGCCGCGTGCGACTACGCGCACGCCGCTCGGCAGCGTCAGCTCGATACTTTCGCCTGGCGCGCGGGCGACCTGCTGCAACACTCTGGCAAAGGTGACCCCGAACAGTGCGTCGAACGGTTGCCGTAACAGCTCGCCAAGCGGCTGCCCGAATTGAAACAGTGCGCTGCGATTCGCGGACAGGAATGTGCCGTCCGGCGCGAACGCCGCGAGCCCTTCATACAGCGTGCCGATAAATTCCGCGCGCGCGTGAAAGTGAATGCGAATGGCGTCGACGAATTGATTGGAGAACAGATGATTTTCGATCATCTGCGCCGACATCCGTACAAGCGCAAGCGTGTGCTTGTGGAAGCCGCGCGTGTCGCCACTGACGTCGAGTGCGCCGATGGTGCGCCCGAACGGATCGGCGATGGGCGCACACGAACAGGTGAGAATCCGGTTCGCGTGCAGGAAGTGCTCGCCGGCATGCACGACGGTCGGCTGCCCGTCGATCAGGGCGGTGCCGATCGCGTTGGTGCCGCGATCCGCTTCGGCCCATGACACGCCCGGGCACAACGCGACGCGATTGGCTTTTTCGACAAAGTCGCTGTCACCGAGACTGTGGAGAATCACGCCGTGATTGTCGGTGAGCAGCACCATGCTTTGCGTGTCGACGATCTGCGCGTGCAGCGTCTCCATGACCGGGAGCGCGTGGGTATAGAGCGACTGGTTGCGTTCTAGAAGTTCACGCAGGGCGGGGCGGCGCAGCGGATGAAAGTCCGGCGTTTCCGACGCTCGCAGGCCGACTTCGAGCGAGCGGGCATGAGCTTGCGCGATGACATCTGGCCGACCGATGATGGGCGGCGTGACAGAACGATGGACCAATACATGTCTCCGGTTATCGGATCCGACGGGTGCGTTGCCCGCCGTTGCGTTCCGCAGTGCAACATACGCGTCTGCGGCCGAACACCGATATTACAGGACGAAACCGGCCCCTGGCGAAAGCCGCGCAGCACGAATAAAACCGGGTCGCGCGAGAGAGAAAAAGCGCCTCAAAAGACCACGTCAGGCACCAAAATCAAGCAAACAAAAAGGAAAACTTGCGCAGCGGCCGAACTCGTCTACAGTGAATCAAATCACCTCCGCGGGGCGCGAAGTACGGCGCTCGCGAAACTATGGGGTGACGGACCCGCGCCACCAGCATTCGACAAGGAGGAAAAAGCGCTGCAGGTGCGACCAGTGTTAACCAGCGTGCGCAGTACCAATCGACCCATGCGCAGCACCCAACCATTAAGGTGAACACCCATGCAGATACTATTCCCGAACGAAACTCCTGAATATTCAGGTCGCGAACTTACCTTGGCGTTCCCGGCGATGGTTGATGGGCAAAGGGTGGAGTGCATGATCACCGCTGAGGCGCTGGAAGATCACTTTGGCGCCGCATCGCCGCGTCTGGAGGACATGGTCGGCGCATTCGACGCGCACCGGGCCCGCATCGAAGCGGCTACGAGGCGTCTGCTATCGGAAACGCGGGCGCAATGTCTGGTGCTGAGGAGCGGCTACGTGCGCTTCTATGAAGCGAACTGGCGCAATTGAGCGAATCCGCGCCTGCCGGGTGTCAGCCCGAAAACAGGCCACGAAGTCAGCCCAAACGTAAGCCCAACGAGCGGGCACAGCAGAAAAGCAGAACCAGCCGCGCAAGAGCAACACGAGACGCAAACCCAGGCGCGGCGTCCGCACCTCAACGGGTCCACAACTGGCCGCGGCCGTTCGCGCCGCCCAGGTCTGCACTCGCGCGGCTGTAAGTTCCAGATACCGCGAACGCAAGCGCCAATGCCGCATGCGCCGGAGACTGGAAGCCGATCACACCATCCGCCGCAGCGTCCGATCCTTGAACACCACGTGATGCGCAATCGCCGCGAGCGCGTGTAATCCGATCACCCAGTAAAACGCATTGCCGAGCCACTCATGTGCTGTCTTGAGCAATGGCCGCGCAAGCGGATCCGCGCCGACCAGCGTGAAGCTGAAGTTGATCCAGGCCAGCGTGACCGGATGCCCGCCGGTATTGACCAACAGCATGCCCAGCAGCGGCTGCGCGAAGATAAAGATGTACAGGGCGAGATGCGCGGCGCGCGCCAGGAAGGCGAGCAGGCGATTACCTTCGACTTCCGCAGGCGCGCCGGCCCACAGACGCCATAGCACGCGCAGGACCGCCAGTCCCAGCACGAGGGTACCGGCGCAGAAATGCACGTTGCTCCAGAAGACCCTGCTGTCCGAGCCTTTCGGTCCGCGGATTTCGATTGCCAGATAAGCGAGCGCGATCAGCAGAAAGATCGCCCAGTGGAAGAAGATGGCGGGCGACGTATAACGGTCCGTGGTGCGGCTGTGGCTGTAGGACATGCAGGGAACTCCCGTGACCGGTTGGTTGTTTTTTATCAATCATCAGATGATAAAGGGTGCCCAACCAGAACGGGCACCCTCAATCAAATGATTGTTGATCCAGACTGAACCGTGACCGGACGCAGCGACGATGCCTCAGTGCTTTCAGTCAGGCTGCGAAGCGATGCGCGTTGCGCGTTGCAGCATCGCGCAACGCTTCGCAATGTCATGCCACGGCATGTCACGTGTTGTCCTGCGCTTTCACTCCCGTGCCTTCACGTTAATTGCCGCCGCAGCTTATTCGCTGCCGAGGTAGAAATAGCGGAACAGGAAAATCGCCGCGATGATCCTCACCTCCATTTTCACTTTGCGCGCCTTTTTTTTTTTCAAGCAGAAGCCGGCATACGAGATGAAGCCGAACGCGACGCCATTGGCGATCGAGTAGGTGAACGGCATCAACAGTGCGGTCAGGACGGCCGGCACGACTTCGGTGGCGTCGTCCCACGGCAGATCGAGCATTTCGCGCAGCATCAGGCACGATACGTACAACAGGGCCGGCGCCGTCGCGTAGCCGGGCACCACGCCCGCCAGCGGCGCAAAAAACAGCGCTGCGAGAAACAGCACGGCGACGGTGATCGCCGTCACACCCGTGCGGCCGCCGGCCTGCACGCCCGAGGCGCTTTCGATATACGCCGTGGTCGACGAGGTGCCCAGCATCGAGCCGGCCAGAATCGCCGTGCTGTCGGCGAGCAGAGCGCGGTTCAGCCGGAACATCTTGCCCTCGACCAGCAGCCCGGCGCGATTGGCCACGCCCATCAGCGTGCCCGTCGCGTCGAACAGTTCGACGAGGAAGAACACCAGAATCACGTTCAGCACGCCGCCGGAGAGCGCGCCGCGAATGTCGAGCTGGAACAGCGTCGGTGCAATCGACGGCGGCGCGGAGACGATGCCGTGAAACTGATTGCCGCCGAAGAAAAAGCTCAGCACCGTCACGCCGACAATGCCGATCAGGATCGAACCGCGCACCCGCAGATAGTCGAGTGTGACGATCGCGAAGAAGCCGATCACCGCGAGGATCACGTGCGCGTTGTGCAGATCGCCGAGCGTGACGAGCGTGGCCGGATTGCCGACCACCACGCCGGCCGACTTCAGCGAAATGATCGCGAGAAAGAGGCCGATACCGCCGGTGATGGCAATGCGTATGGAATGCGGAATCCCGTTGACGATCACCTCTCGCACGCGAAACAGCGTGACGATCAGGAACAGGCAGCCGGAGATGAACACCGCGCCGAGCGCGGCTTGCCACGTGAAGCCCATGCCTTTCACGACGGTGTACGCGAAGTACGCATTCAGACCCATGCCGGGTGCGAGCGCGATCGGGTAGTTGGCGTAGAGACCCATGATCAGCGAGGCCAGCGCGGCCACGATGCAGGTCGCGACGAACACCGCGTCCTTCGGCATGCCGGCGTCGCCGAGAATCGCCGGGTTGACGAAAATGATGTAGGCCATCGTCAGGAAGGTGGTCAGCCCGGCGAGCACTTCGGTGCGCAGGTTGGTGCCGGCGGCTTCGAAGCCGAAGTATCGTTTTATGGAGTCCATGAGGCGGGTCTCTTGTTGTTCAAAAGCGTTTCTTGTGGTTGATACGGGCAATGCGTCGCGAATAAGCGGGCGACTCTGCCGTCCGACACGGCACCGATGCACCAAGCGGCGAAGCCTACGGGCGGATTGCAGTCATGATTGGCGGTGGCGCACCGGTTTGCGTGAGTTTGCGTGACTGTGGGCTGTGCCGAAGGGGCGAGATGATACCTTGCCAGCGCGCGGGGCGGCGCGGCAAGCGAATTTACGA
>NZ_VOSW01000216.1 GCF_009690905.1 Paraburkholderia madseniana | reverse complement strand
GATGGCTACGCGGCCTCGCACCGCGCGGTGCGCGAGATGAAGGCCGATGGTTTGGTGCCTGAAGACACGAAGGTCCGGTCCTCAAAATATCTGAACAACGTGATCGAACAGGACCATCGCCACATCAGGTCCAGAACGTACGTAATGCTTGGATTCAAGCGGTTCAGGAGCGCCGCGACCACAATTTCAGGTATCGAATTGACGCATCGCATTCGCAAGTGGTCAGTTCGAGCTCGCGAAGCTCGGCCTCAAGGATGCCGCTGAGCCCGCCGTATGGAATGCGTTCCTGTTCTCTCGATAAGGAATCCTATCTATATGAAACTTCTCAACCCGCTTACCTATTTGCACCAGAACCGTTACAGTTTCCTGTGTATCGGGCTGCGGCAATGGCGGCGTCGGCTTCAGCGATGCCGTCGTGGTGAAGCGGCCGATCGCAAGGCCGGTCGCGGGATCGATGCTGTCGACGGCGGGCGTGCCGGTCCATTCGCCAGCGATCCAGTGAAATGCGTTCATGCAGAGGCTTCCTTCGAGGATGACAAGCCAGGGGGTAACCGGTGCGTGCCGCCATCGGTCGGCGCCGATTCGCTCGACACTTCACGTAATTCGTCGGCGATGATGGTGATCAGCGCTTCGGCAGCAGCGCTCAACGGTCGCCGCGGATGACTGATGCGCACGATATGGCGTACGATGCGCGGCGCGAGAATCGGATAGGCGCGCAACGCCCCTCGACGCACTGCGCGCTCAACCGCGATGCGCGGCAGGATCGTCGCAAAGCGGGTGCTTTCGACGAGCTTCACGATCGTGCTCAACACATCGATTTCGAAGCGCGGCGCAAGCAGCACGTCCTCATGCTGCGCGGCCGTATCGAGCACGCCGCGCAGGCCGTGGCGCTTGGTGGGCAGCACGAGTTCGAGTTCGGGTAGTTGCGCGAGCTCGATCGCATGCGGCAGTTCGGGGCCGTGTTCGGCGCTGGTGACGAGCACCATCTCTTCATCGAGGAGCGGCTGCGAGTCGAGCGACAGGCGCGAGCGCGGCTTGTTGATCAGCGCGGCGTCGAGCTGGCCGCCCGACACCCAGTCGATGAAGGTCGCGGTGTAGCCGTCGGCGACGGTGACTTCGACATGCGGATAGCGCGCGTGAAAGCGCGACAGCGAATCAGCGAGCACGCTTTCCGTCACCGATGCGATCAGCCCGATCGACACGTGGCCCGTTACGATCTCGTCGCGCTGAACCATTTGCTGACGCGCATGCGCGAGATCGCGGATGATCGGCAGAAAGAGGCGGTACATCAGCCGTCCGGCGGCGGTGGGCGCCATGCCGTGCCCGCCACGGTCGAACAGTTGTTGATGCAGTTCTTCCTCGAGCTTGGCGATCTGCATGCTGAGCGCCGGCTGCACGATGTTCAGGCGCTTGGCGGCGCGCGTCACGGAGCCGTCCTCGAACAGCGCGATGAAATACTGGATCTGCTTCAGGTCCATGAGAGGTCCATTTGACGTCCAGATGGGGCGCCACGGGGTGCATCACGAAAGTTAATATCCGCTGTGCGGTCCATCAGGTCACTCACGAAAGCCGGCGAAAACAGCACACCGCGTGGCTATCTGAATAGCTGAGAAAGACCCTTACCGGAAGCGTTGCCTATTGATAACCGAGCGCACGAAGGGCGTCATCGGGGCTAACACTGATATCAAAACTAATGATGAAAGACATCAAAAAACAATATTAGAAGTTATAACCCGTTCTCGCTACGCTTCATTCCAACTTGCTGCATGTCCGCCCGACAGACTCGTTCCGGCGCCTGACGGCAAGCACCGATGGAGACGTAAATGGACTCACGCGATGCCGCAGGCAGCGGCACACCTCAATCTTCATGGGCGCCGCAGAGCACCGCGCCGACGCTGCGCCACTGGCTTGAACGCCTGTCGGCAACGGGCCGCGTCGCGACGATCGATCAGCCGGTTTCACTCCAACACGAACTCGCGGCAGTCGCCAAACGGCTCGACGGAGAACAAGCCGCCATTTTTCTCAAGCCCGGCGGCCACGCCATTCCGGTAGTGAGCGGCTTCATGTCGAAGCGCGCGTGGATCGCCGAAGCGATGGGCGTGCCCGAGGCCGCGCTGCTCGAACGCTTTCGCGATGCGGCCGGGCATCCTGTTGCCTGGCACGAACTGCCACGCGACGAGGCCGCGTGCCAGCAGGTCGTCCGCACGCAGGGCATCGATCTGCACGCATTGCTGCCGATCCCGACACACAGCGAGCACGACAACGGTCCCTACATCACGGCCGGCCTCGTGATTGCGCGTAATCCGCGGACCGGCATCCAGAACGTGTCGATCAACCGCATTCAGGTGCACGCCCCGGACCGCATGGCGATCCTGATGTTGCCGCGTCATCTGCTGGCGTTCTATCAGGCAGCGGAAGCGGCGGGCGACGCGCTCGACGTGGCGATCGCGATCGGCGTCGATCCGTTGACGATGCTGGCGTCGCAGGCCATTTCCCCGATCGACAAGGACGAACTGGAGATCGCCGGTGCCTTGCACGGCGCGCCGCTGCCAGTTGTCAAATGCGTGACGAACGACGTGCGTGTACCCGCATTTTCGGAAATAGTGATCGAGGGCCGCATTCTGCCCAAGGTGCGCGAGCCCGAAGGTCCGTTCGGCGAATTCCCGAAGTACTACAGCGCGCGCGAAGCGCGTGAGGTGATCGACGTGACGGCGGTCACACACCGCGAACAGCCCATCTATCACACGATTGTTCCGGCTGAAATGGAGCATCTGCTGCTCGGCGCCATTCCGCGCGAAGCAACATTGCTGGCGCATCTGCAGCGCAGCCATCCGGGCGTGAAGGACGTGGAGTTGTCGGTGGGCGGCGTGTGCCGGTATCACCTGTGGGTCCAGTTCGACAAGAAGCGCGAAGGCGAAGCGAAAAACGTGATTTTGTGCGCGTTCGGCACGCATTACGACATCAAGCAGGTGGTCGTCGTCGATACCGATGTGGACGTGCACGATCCCGCCGAAATCGAATGGGCGATCGCCACGCGCTTCCAGGCGGATCGGGATCTTGTGATTGTGGCCGGCGCACAGGGCTCGCCACTCGATCCGTCGACGACCGTCGGCCAGCCCGACGATGCGGCGCCGCACATGCAGGGTGTCAGCGCCAAGATGGGTCTCGACGCGACGCGCCCGGTCGTCTATCCGGCACATGTATTCACACGCGTACAGATTCCGGGGCAGGACAGCGTCGATCTCGACCGGCTCGTCGCCACGAGCAACGCGGCGTTCGATGCCTACCTGCACAGCGGCCAGCTGCGCGACGCGGTCTGAGCGAGGCACGGCCATGCAGTCAACGCAAACGCGTGAACGGATCGTCGTCGGCATTTCGGGTGCGAGTGGGGCAGTCATCGGCGTGCGACTGCTGGCGGCCTTGCGCCGGCTCGGCACGATCGAGACGCATCTGATCGTGTCGCCGTCGGGCGCCATTACCGCTGCGCAGGAGCTCGGTCTCACGCGTACGGACCTCGATGGTCTTGCCGACGTAGTGCACAACGTGCGCGACATCGGCGCGACGGTGGCGAGCGGCTCGTTTCTCACCGCGGGCATGGTGATCGCGCCGTGCTCGATGAAAACGCTGGCGAGCGTCGCCAACGGTTTCGCCGACAACCTGCTGACGCGCGCCGCGGACGTGATGCTCAAGGAGCGTCGTCGCCTCGTGCTCGTCGCGCGCGAAACGCCGCTCAATCTCGCCCACTTGCGCAACATGACGCTCGCCACCGAAATGGGCGCGATCGTGATGCCGCCGGTGCCCGCGTTCTATGCGCACCCTCAAACCGTCGACGACATCGTCGATCACACGGTCGGCCGGATCATGGATCTGTTCGGCATCGAGCATCGCGAGATTGCGCGCCGCTGGAGCGGTCTTGCCAGTGAGTTCAACCGACGCGACAACGACGAGGGCGACGACGCCGATGCAACCGGCACGCGCGCACAGGGAGCAGTGAAATGAATCAGCGCGATACAGTTGCCGAACTGGTAGCGGATGCACGCGCCGCTGGCGAGCCCGAAACGTCGGCTGAACGCCAGCGCCAGCGCCATGTGGGCCGCTCGATGGAACGCGTCGAAGATCCGGCGATCCTGACCGGCCGCGGACGTTACGGCGACGACATCGCCGTGAAACCCGGCACGCTGCACGCCGCGGTGTTGCGCTCGCCGCACGCCCATGCGGAACTGCGCAGCATCGACACGGACGCTGCGCTGAAACTGGCCGGCGTGCGTGCCGTGCTCACACGTGATGATCTGCCGGGCTGGTCGCGGCCGTTCGTGGTCGGCGTGAAGTCGCCGATGGAGCAGTGGGCGCTCGCGATGGACCGCGTGCGCTATGTCGGCGAACCGGTTGCCGTGGTGCTGGCCGAATCGCGTGCGCTCGCTGAAGACGCGCTCGATCTGATCAAGGTCGAGTACCAGAGGCTGCCGCCGGTGACGTCGATCGAAAACGCGATCGCCGACGATGCACC
>NZ_VOSW01000215.1 GCF_009690905.1 Paraburkholderia madseniana | reverse complement strand
ATATAACGCTCGGTGCTCGCCTGGTCTTTGCGTTGCGCGCCACGTTGCCATAGCAGCAACGCGAGCGCCACGCATAGCAGCGCGAGCGCCGCGAAGACCAGTACCACGCTAGACATTGAAGCCTCCGCCGAAGCCGCCACCGCCGCCTCCGAAGCCACCACCGCCGAAGCCCGCGTTACCAAACCCGTTCTGCGCCTCGCCACCGCCCAACGCCTGGCGGAAACGCGCCAGTTTCGGCGAGTGCGGGTGAATGCCGAGCGACACCCAGTTATCGAGTTCGTCGCCCTCGGCGGTCGCGACCGGCTCGTAGCGATAGAGCTCCTGCGTCGCGATGATGTTGTCCGACAGACCCGTGACCTCGGTGATCGACAGAATTCGCCGGCGCCCATTCGAAAGGCGGCCGATCTGCACGATGAAGTCGATCGCATTGGCGATCTGCCGGCGCAAGCTCGACTCCGTGCCCTGGAAGCCCGCGAACCCGGCCAGCATTTCGAGGCGGTACAGACATTCGCGCGGCGAACTGGCGTGCACGGTGCCCATCGAACCGTCGTGGCCGGTGTTCATCGCCTGCAGCATTTCGAGCACCTCACCGCCGCGCACTTCGCCGACGATGATGCGGTCCGGCCGCATCCGCAAGGTGTTGCGCAGCAGGTCGCGAATCGTCACGACGCCCGCGCCGTCGAAGCCGCCCGGACGGCTTTCGAGCCGCACCACGTGCGGGTGGTTCAGCGACAGCTCGGCCGTGTCTTCGATCGTCACGACCCGCTCCGGCTCGGGGATGTGGAACGCCAGCGCATTGAGCAGCGAGGTCTTGCCCGAACTCGTGCCGCCCGACACCAGCACGTTGCAGCGCGCGGCGACCGCCGCTTCGAGCAACGCGCCGATTTCCGGGTTGTAGGTGCCGTTGGCGAGCAGATCCTCGGGACGCATCGGATCTTTGCGAAATTTACGGATCGAGACGATCGGCCCGTCGATCGACAGCGGTTCGATCACCACATTCACACGCCCACCGTTCGGCAGGCGCGCGTCGACCATCGGATTCGATTCGTCCAGACGCCGCCCGATCGGCGCAAGAATGCGCCGCACGATCCGCAGCAGATGCGCGTTGTCGGCAAAGCGCACCTGAATCTTGGTCAGGATGCCGTGACGCGACACGTAGACGTCGTTGTAGCCGTTGATCAGAATATCTTCGACGGCCGGATCGGCGAGCAGATCCTCGATCGGGCCGAAGCCCGCCAGTTCCTTGGTCAGCGCCTCGGCGATCAACCGCACTTCGCTCTCGTTGATCGGAATCCGGCGCAGCCGTACGAAGCTGTCCATTTCCAGATCGACGAACTGGTTGATCGCGTTACGCGACCAGCGGCCGAACTCGGAGCCGAGTTCCTCGATACGCGTCAGCAGGTGTTCGTGCGCAGCGTTCTTGATGTCCTGGAACTGCTGGCTATGCGCAAACGAAGGCGCGTCGTCGGCAAATTCGATTTCTTTTGCCATCGTCTATGACCGCTTGTAAGTGGTTGGAATGAAGCGCTTGAGCGCGCCGAGCGCCGATTTGCTGCGTGCTTGCGCGGCCGCGCGCGCCGCGCCGCCGAGCCGTTCGATCAAGGGTTCGAGTGCGCGCACGTAGGGATCGCGCGCCGCGACATCGGCCAGCAGATGCCCCTGGTTGACCGCCTGGCCGAGCGAGATGCGCCGCTCCGGCAAGGTGGCGAGCAACGGAATATCCAGACGCTGGGCGATCTGCGCGGCGGCGAGACCGAGGTCGGCATCGAACTTGTTGACGATCAGCCGCACATTCGCCGTGTCCACGCCCTCTTCGCGCAACGCGTCGAGCACGCTGACCGCCGAAACGATCGAGGCGACGCCCTGATCGCACAACAGCCACGTTTCGTCGGCAGCCTGCACGACATGAGCAATGAACTCGCTATTGGTGAAGCCGCCGAGATCGACGATCTGCTGATCGAAGAACGCGCGCAGCCGATTCAGCAAACCGATCGATGATGAGTACGAGACCTCACGCATGTCAGCGAGATTCGGCGGCAGCGTGGTGAGCGCGAGACCGCTCGAATGATGCGACAGTGCGGTGTGCACGAAGGTCTGATCGAAGCGGCGCAGGTTGCGCACGGCTTCGACGAAATTGAATTCGCTGCGCGTATTCAGGAGCAGCGAGCCGTCGCCGGCCGGCAGGCCGAGATCGAGCAAGGCGGTTTGCCGTCCTTGCGCGACGTCGCGCCGTTGCAACATCACCGATAGATTCGCGGCCAGCGTGCTCACGCCCATGCCGATGCGCGCACCCAGCAGCGCAGTGACGTTGCCATGGCGGCTAACCGGTTCGACGAGATTGTCCAGAACCTGGCGCGTGATGCGCAACGCGTCTTCGGCGGGCGCGGACAGGTCGATGAAATCGCGCACGCCGGCACGCAGCGCGGCCAAGGCGCTTTCGGGCTCGGCGAGCGAACCGAGCGCGACAATCTGCATGCCGGGATAGGCCGCGCGCACCGCGCTCGCCGCGGCACTCGCCGCCGCGGCACGGCCGCCGGAAAAGTCGACGAACACCAGCGACGGATTCAGCGCCGCAATGCGTTGCATCAGCATCGAGGGATCGAGTGTGGCCACTTCGACCACACCTGCGCCCACCAGCGTATCGGCGAGCCAATGCACGTGTTCGTCGGCCAGCGACGCAAACACGAAATAATCGGTGACCGCCCGTTCAGTCAATGAATGCGTTCTCGCGTTCATGTTGGACATCCTTATGCGGCATGGGCTGCAAAGCCCCCGCGTCGTACTGCTTGCCAGCGGGCTCGCGCGGTTCGCGTGCATGCTGGCTCACTGCTCCACCGATCCGGCGCGCCGCCTGGGCGACCGCCGGCTTCACTTCGAAAATCCCGGCGCTGCGTCGCGCGCCGCCACACCACCAATCAGCGAGCGCCACACCGGCCCGTTACGCTGCTCGGACTGCTCGCCCGGCGTCGACGGCAAGGCCGCGCCCTTCGCGAGCGGTGACACCAGATGCGGCGTCACGATGATCACCAGCTCCTTCTCGTTCTGCTGGTAATTTAACTGCTTGAAGAAGGTGCCGATGATCGGCAGATCGCCGAGCAAAGGCACCTTCGAGACATTCGATGCGGTCTCGCGGTCGATCAGGCCGCCGATCACGAAGCTCTCGCCGTCGCCGAGTTCGACTGTGGTGTCGGCACGGCGCGTGGTGAACGCGGGCACCGACACGCCGCTGATCGTCACGGCGTTGGCGAAATCCAGTTGGCTCGCCTCGGGCGCCACCTTCAACGCGATGCGTTGCGGGCTCAACACGGTCGGCGTCAGCGTGAGTCCGACGCCGTACGGCTTGAATTCGATCGAGGTCGAACCGAGCGCCTGCGGCACGGGAATCGGCACTTCACCGCCGGCGAGGAAACTGGCACTCTGTCCGGACAAGGCCACGAGTGTCGGCTCCGCCAGCACGCGCGCGAGGTTGTTGCTCTCCAGCAGGCTCAGGTTCGCGAACAGCCCGTGCGTGGCGGAGTTGAAAATCAGGTTGAACGCTGACGAAATCGGCGTCGTAGCCGTCGTTTGCGGCTGCTGCCCCGCGGTCGCGGAAACCGAAGTTAGCGCCGATGGCGCAAACGAGCCAAACGAAAAGCCGTTGTTCTGCTTGAAGAAGTTGAAGCCCACTTCCTTGAGCACCGAGCGGCTGAACTCAACCACCCGCACATCAACCTGCACTATCGCGCGGCTCGCCACCGTCGACGTGTCGAACACCGCGCCATCCTTGCCGAGCGAGCCTTCCGCCGCGACCACGGCGCGCTGATGCGCCTCCATCGTCGCCGACGAGCCGGAGACCACCGCCGTGCCGCCGAGCACCTTGACGCGCGGCGTATCGGGCCCGAGCAGCGAAGCCGCTGCCGGCGTGATGACGTTGACCGTATAGATCAGTGGCGCCTCGCGATCGCTCGCCCACAGCATCAGGTTGGTCGTGCCCGCCGCCTTGCCGACCAGCAGTACGCCGCCGCGCTTGTCACCCTTGATGATCAGCACATCGGCCACTGCGGGGTCGCCTATCGCGACACGCTTCAGGGTGTGGCCGGTCGCGAGCGGTTGCTGCGCGCCAACCTTCAGGTCGATGGTTTGCGAGGGCGCAGCTTGAGCCGCCTGGGGCGCTTGTGCGGAATGCCCTTGCTGCGCCGGACCCGCCGCGTCAGTCGCAGCCGATACGGCGAGCAAGGCCAACCCGACCCACGCCACTTTCCCGAAAACAAAAATCCGTTCTGTCATGTAGTTTTGGACGCGTCCGGCCGCCCGCTCCCTGAAACTGCTTACCAGGCGACCGTCTCGGCGCGCCCACCCCGTATCACTTCGATACCGCTCTTTGTACTGTTTGTGTTACCCGCGACGCGCGTAGGCAGCTGCGGCATATGCGGCAACGGCGGCCGCGCACCGGCGCCTGCCGAATTGGTGCTTCCCGACAAGGCATCGAGCGACACGCCGGCCGCGGCGCGGGTCGAATCCTGCAGCGGCCCGGCCGCGCCGGCGGTGGCAACCGTCTTCAAC
>NZ_VOSW01000214.1 GCF_009690905.1 Paraburkholderia madseniana | reverse complement strand
GCAGATCGATTCCACTAAACTTGTTCATGCCGGCCTCCTGTGCGTCACGTCGCTGTTCGCACCTCGACTCTACGCCAGCCGTTCGACCCGAACGGAGGGGAGGCCGGCTATATGATTATCAGAACCGCCCAATGTGCAGAACGCGCTTCAGGAAGCGGATGCCCTCGGACGTGAAATTCAAATCGATCAACGAGGCTATGACTCTGTCACTAACACAGAAGGTCATTTGCTGAAAATCACGGGTGCGATCTACGATTTGCAGGCGCCGTCGACTTCGACCGTCGTCCAGATCGGGGCCTGGAACAACTTCCTCATCGAGGCCAACGGAGCGCGGATCCGTGTCACGCTCAACGGCCAGCTCGTCAATGACTACCAGAGCCCGCGCGAGCAGACAGGCTACATAGCCCTTCAGGCGCACGATTTTCTTTCGCGAACGCAGTTTCGAAATTTGCAGCTAAAGAAACTGCCGTCGGAACAGTCAGCGGAAACAGAACACCTGCATCCCTGACATGGGCGCTCCGAAAAGGTTTGGCGACGGACTGTTCCGGCCGCTACGCGCGGTCAGATCGGCCACGCCGTGGCCTAAGCGTACGAAAAAATCCGTTTCTCGAGGGCACCCCATCTCCAGCCGTGGAAAAAACTGGGTTGTGTGAGCCATGCGGCAATCCATAACAAAAACACTATGGTGTGCAAAAAAATGTTTAACTATCGTGAATATACGTCCGGTCCTATGCTTGGCTCATGCAGTTAGCAGTTGGGAGTCGAATCATGGGACATGCCACTATCACGTCTTGCACTCCTGCGGCGATGCAGGTGCGGTGGCATCTCGGAGTTGGAAGCGAACCGGCTCTCGGCGCACATCTCGTAACACCTCGCCGCGCATACAGTCACCACGGCATCTATGTCGGCAAGGGCAATGTAGTGCACTACGCCGGACTTGCCCGGTCTTTGCATCGCGGCCCTGTCGAGGAAGTGACGATTGCATGCTTCGCCGCAGGGCGCGAAGTCTGGATCGAGCCGGGTGATCGTCCAGGTTACGCCGACCGGCAAGTTGCAGAACGGGCGCGCTCGCGCCTTGGCGAGGATCGATACAGGCTCCTGACCAATAACTGCGAGCACTTCTGTGCGTGGTGCCTGTATGGCGAAAGCCGCAGCGAGCAAGTGCGCGTGTGCCTGACTTATCCGTGGGCGGCCATGCGCGCAGCGGTGGGCCTGTTCAAGATGTCGATCAATTACTTCGCTGCGATGGTCTGCAACCACGCGGATGCGTTGCTTGACGTAAAAAGCAGCTGCGCCGGCGCCACCGCCAATGAGCGCTTGATAGGTCAGGCGATGTCCCGCCACGCGTAAGCGTACCCGTGTATTTCGGAGCAACGTGACCGACCGTTTCGGGATCCTGACCGGCAATTTGTGGCAAGGTTGTTTTCGTCACCTCGCGATTAAGCGTTGCAAGCCGTCACTTTCGTCTGTGGGCGCCCGTGGCAACCGGCTGGAAACCCAAGCCGTGCGGGCTCCTGATGCTGTTGACCATGCTCTTATAAGGAGGCTGCGGGTTGTGCCGCTCATCAGCAAATGACGACTACCCTTGTTTATTCCCATGCTGCGTGTCTGGAGCATCGCCCCGGCCCTAGCCATCCGGAGTCGCCGGAACGTCTGAACGCCGTGCTGCGCGCGTTGCGGTCGCCGGAATTCTCGTCGTTGGAATGGCGCGATGCGCCGATGGGCACACTCGACCAGGTGCAATTGATCCACGACCGCGGCTTTGTCGATGAGGTCGCGGACATCGCCCCGCAGCATGGCTATATGCCTCTCGATGCCGGCGACACGGTGATGTCGCCGGGCTCGTGGGAAGCCGTGATGCGCTGCGTCGGAGCGGCTTGTGCTGGCGTCGACGCGGTGATGAATGTGCAAGCACGCAACGTATTTTGTGCCACCCGCCCGTGTGGTCACCACGCCGAGCCAGCCAGGGCAATGGGTTTTTGCATTTTCAATCAGGCTGCGATCGCTGCAGCCTACGCTTATGAAGTACACAAGCTGGAGCGCGTCGCGGTCGTCGACTTCGACGTCCATCATGGCAACGGTACCCAGGCAGCCTTTTTCGACCGGCCGGGGCTGTTTTACGCTTCCAGCCACCAGTCGCCTTTCTATCCCGGCACGGGCGCCCCATCCGAGACCGGCGTGAACCACAACATCGTCAATGTCGCGTTGCCCCCGTGGCTGTGATTCGGCGCTCTTCCGTGCTCGGATAGAAGCCGGCATGTTGCCGGCGATACGCCACTTCAACCCCCAACTCATCGTCATTTCGGCCGGCTTCGACGCGCACCGACTGGATCCGCTCGCAGGCTTGAACCTCGAGGACGACGATTTCCACTGGATTACCAGTGAGCTGATGTGTATTGCCGATGCGACGTGCGAGGGGCGCATCGTCTCGATTCTCGAGGGGGGCTACAGTCTGGACGGCCTGGCCACCAGCACGGCCGCGCATGTTCGTGCGTTGATGGGTGTTGAGGCCCACCAATTGGGGCGATAGGTGCAGCAATGCGACTGATACAGGCGCCGCCGCTGCTTTGCGGCGGTACGTTCGACGGTACCGGCTCACAGACTTCAGTGCTTGCCCCACGTTGCGCGCAGGCCGCAACACCGAAGCGGGTAACGTGTTTGCGAAATACGGCGTGACGGTCGGCATGGGACTCGACGAAGCCGGCATCAACGAAGACCGCGACATGCTGCAGGAGATGCGTCTGGCGTTGCGCGTGCATCGCACGCCCGGCATGGACGACGACGTGCCGACCTGTGCCCAGATCCTGAAAATGGCGAGCGAGGACGGCGCGCACACGACACCGTTCGGCCGAGGAAAGCGGCGGCTTGCTGGGTCCGGGATGGCTGCTTGCGAACGGCATCGTGAAGCCCGACTTCGCGATCTGCGCCGGCTTCTCATTTGCGATTACGACCGCTCACAACGGTTGCGTTCATCTCGAAGGCTGGCTACGAAAACCGTTGCGCTTGCGCTCAGCGATTTACTGAAGGAGCGCGAGGACCGCGCCGTTGCCGATTCGATTTTGAGCGACGGCTGCATCCACTGCGGGTCTGTGCGCACTTCCGCAGGCGCACGGGTCCGCCCATGATAGGCGCGCTAGCCGCGCCTATGCCGCGCGCGGGACCCTCACCGTCCGGCCCGCGCCTTCCGAAGATGAAGAAGCAGCCTGAACCGGCGCTTGCTGCGCAATGCGCTCGCGCAGCTTGATCAATGCCAGCACCGTATCGATCGTCGGCGTTGCCTCGCCGACCAGCCGGCCCATTTCCTGGACGACGGTGAGCAGCGGGTCGATCTCCATCGGACGGTTGGCTTCGAGATCCTGCAACATCGAGGTCTTGTGGGCGCCGACCGCACCCGCGCCATCGATACGCCTTTCGACATCCACGCGGAAATGCACGCCTAAGCGGTCGCCGATCGCTTTAGCTTCCAGCATCATCGTTCGCGATACCGCGCGCGTGGCCCGATTGCTCGTGATGACGTCCAGCGTCGCGTGGGTCAGCGCGCTAATCGGATTGAAGCAGAGATTGCCCCATAGCTTCAGCCAGATTTCGTCGCGGATAGTGTCGCGGATCGGCGCGTCCAGACCCGCCGACACCATGATTTCGTGCAGTTTCTGGATCCGCGCCGTACGTTCGCCGCCCGGCTCGCCAATCGGGAACTTCTTGCCGTACACGTGGCGAATCACGCCCGGTTCGACGATTTCGGCCGCCGGATACACCACGCAACCGATCGCCCGCTCGGGTCCGAGCTGGTTCCACTGCTTGCCGCCCGGGTCGATGCTGTCGAGCGTGGTGTCGGCGAATTCGCCGCCATGCTTGTAGAAATACCAGTACGGGATCCCGTTTACGGCGGTAACGATCGCCGTGTCCGGCCCCAGCAAGGGCTGCATCGCGCCCACCACGCCCGGCACCGAATGCGCCTTCAGCGCAACGATCACGTAGTCCTGCACGCCGAGTTCACGCGGGTCCGCTGAGCAACGCACGTTGACGATACGCTCGGCACCGTCGATCTGCAGACGTACGCCGTTTGCCTGCATGGCGGCGAGGTGCGGGCCGCGCGCCACGAAACTGACGGCGGCGCCTGCCAATGCGAGTTGCGCACCGAGGTACGCGCCGATCGCGCCGGCGCCATAAATACAGATCTTCATCTGTCTCCTCCTGTTTTTAAGGCACGAACGCTGTCGCGTCGAAATCGACATCCGTTTCAACTCCGACGATGCGAATTTTTCCAGGCGGTGCGTAATGCCCGTGCGCCATATCGCGGGCGCAAGCGACGCCGCCGCCGCAGGCTTCGCCGCTTATGCTCGAGCGGGCGTCAACCCAGCGCGATGGCCCGCCAGCGCCTCACGCACGATCTGGCACAACGCCTCCTTGTTCGGCGTATCGAGCACTGCCAGCAGCGCGCGCCGCATGCGCGGCTCCCAGAAGCGGCGGATATGATCGGCGATACCGGCGAGTGCTTCCTCACGGTCCGGCATCGAATCGAAAAAGTCGCCGATCCGGTTCGCCATGTCGATCAGATTCTGAT
>NZ_VOSW01000213.1 GCF_009690905.1 Paraburkholderia madseniana | reverse complement strand
AGATCAACGAGCCACCGTTCGAGCTGCGCACTATCGCGACGCCCGCACGCCTCGAGCATGCGCGTCACGCACACGCCCGCGTCCCCAAGCGGGCCCTTCAGATCCGCGTTGAGTTCCGTCACGAGGCCTCCGACCAACGCCATCTTGCCCGCGTGGATCAGCGCTTCCTGCATGTGTCTGCGCTGCTGCGCGGCCTCGCGATCGAAAGCCAGCAGTTGCGAGCGCAGAGCGGCGCCGGCCGTATGGGTCTCCTTACGCAGCTCAAGTGCGCGCTTGAAGAACTGCAACGCGTACTTCGCGTCGCCTGAACGACCCGCAACCGTCGACAAGCGCTCGAGCATTTCGCGCAACTCGTTCTTCATCTGCAGCCGCTCGAATGTACGCTCCGCCCGCTGGCGCCAGCGGCAGGCCTTCGGAATGCGCTGCTGCATGCAGCGCAACTCGGCAAATCGCGCATAAGCTACCGCGACGTAGTTCGGCGAGCCGCACTGCTTCGTGACGGACCACAGCCGCATCGTGTATTCGCGGCCGCGCTCGAGGTTGCCCAGCAGCAGGTGCAAACGGCTCGCTACGTTCAGGCACGCGGCGCGCACGCCAATCGATTCGATCTCGAACGACGCGGACCCGATTTTCGCGAGCAGCGTCAGCGCGTCGTCGATCTGCCGCGTGGCCTCGGCAACCTCGGCGCGTTCCTGCAGCGCTATCCCGTACTCGGCCCTGGCTTCGGCCAGCGTGCACAGGTGAACCCAGTGCGCGGAAGAATGCGGCAACGCTTCGCCCCGCTGCACGGCCTCCGTCAGACACGCAATCGCACTCGTGTGATAGCCCTGGCGAAGATCCACCACGCCAATGTTGTTCAGCACGCGCGGAATGTAGCTTTCGTCGCTGGCCTCCTTGAGCATCGTGAGCGCCTCGGCGTATAGCTCCAGCGCCCGTTCCGCGTCTCCCAGGACATCGAAGCAGATGCCGCGAAAGTTCAGCATGCGCCCCGCTTGCGCGAGGCGTCCCTGCGCTTCGAACAGATGCTGGGCTTCGAGCGCAAACGGATAGCAGCGATATACTTCGTCGCGGCTCGCATAGACGTGCGCGGCCGCCGCGAGCGCATCGGCGAGCAAGCCTCGGTCGCCGCACCGGCGGCCGAGGTCCACCACCTGCGATGAAAGACTTGCCGCCCGCCCAAGGTCCTGGTGGTGGGCTTCACGAAGCTCGTCGAGTCTTCTGCAAACCTGAGTCACGAGATCGACGGGATCGGCGGCCATCGTGGCCGTCGCGGCGATGCGCATCGTGGTGTTGAAATCCGGCACACTGTTCATCGTCGTTATTCCGTCTGCCTGCAACATCGATAGTCCGAATAGCGCGCTAGCTGCGCAAACGCCGCATTACGCGCGTCTTAATCCGACCCGCAGTTCCGCTCCGCCGGCAGGATGGTTGCGGGCCGCGAGGCACCCGCTCATCTGCGCGAGGCGATCCCGCGCCAGCGCCAGACCGAGCCCGAGACCAGCTCCAGCCGGCTTAGTCGTATAGAACGCTTCGAACAGATTGCGCTGAACTTCAGGCGCGAAGCCGGGCCCGCGATCCCTGACGCTCACCTCGACCACCGTCTTCGACACGGCTTCGATCGCGACGGTGATCACACGGTTCTCGCTCGCTGCCGTCGCATCGAGCGCATTGCCCAGCAGGTTGACAAATACCGTGCAGAGACTCGGCGGATGCGCCCATGCCCGCACGTCGGCGCCTTCGCATTGCACTTGTCGGTCGCCGCTGGCGAAGCGATGCGCGACCATGGTCAGCGCTTCGTCGATCACCTCGCGCAGACTCACCGGCTCGAGACTGGGCCGCGCCCGATGCGAAAAAACATCAAATTGTTCGGTGAGCTGCACCAGTCGCCCGGTCACTCGTTCGATGCGTACGACGTCGTCGGCCAGCGCGGCAACATCCCCGTGCTGCGCCAGTTCAATGCTGTTCTCAATCGCGAGACGCAGCGCGGCGAGCGGATTCTTGAACTCGTGATTGATACCCGCCGCGGCACGTCCGAGTGAGGCCAGCTTGTCCGCTCCGGCCGCCGCGCCGCGTCCCTTGACGGCACTCCGTTCACGGTCCAGCTCGCGCGCAAACATCCCGGCGCGCAGCGCGGCACGTCTGCGATTGAACGCGGTTTCGAACTGCGCATGCTTCTGATACCACGCGAGCGCTTCCGCGTCGTCGCCAGCGGTCTCGGCGGCCTCTGCCGCTTTTATGGCTACCACGCACCTTTCGTCATCGAGCCCGCACTGGTGAAGTTCGTCGCACGCGCGCCGCCACGAGCGCAACGCGTCGGCGAAGCGTCCTCTGGCAAACGCGATATCGCCCAGCCTGTCGCTGGAGTGCGCGAGCGGCTCCGCCAGGCCCGAGCGTTGGGCGCTCGCGGCCGAACGCTGGGCGAAGACATCGGCCTGGTCGAGACCTCCGGTGGCGAGATAGATTTGCGCCGCGGTGTCGAGACGAATAGCGGGGAATGCGGGGCTCAGTTCCTCCGACGATTCGCGGGTAATTTCGCACAGGTGACCCAGCGCGAGCGCGACATAAGCGGCGGCCTTATCGGCGTCGCCGTTGCGCACCGAGTGCCGCGCGCTGCGCAGGTGCGCCCACATCCAGTTGTTGCGGACGATGGGCAACAGGCCGGCTACGGGCGAATCGAGCAACGTTGCTATGGCCTGTCCGAGGCATTCGATACCGCTATCGTGCGCGCCGTGCAGCACATGCACGATGCCGAGCCGGTCCAGCACGATCGCGGCATGGCGGGTCGCGTGTGCGTCCAGAAACCGCGCGTGCGCTTCGCGCAACCAGGCAATTGCGCCGGGTGCGTCGCCGATGCGGTCGTGAAAGAGACCGCGATAATACAGCGCACACGCCGAACCCAGCGTAGCGCCTTGCTCATCGAAACGCCGGTTCGCGTCCGTGGCGCATTCGTCGCCCGCGCTACATTCGTTACGTTGGAAATGCGCGGCGGCAAGCTGCAGCAATGCGTGAGGCAAGCGCGCCCGGTCAGTGCCGGAGCGCGACCGCGCGACCGCCTCCTGCACATGCGCAAGTGGAATCGCCTCGTTCAGCAGCAGCGTGCGCAAAGCGGCCTTCCTGCCTGCGCCACTCGCCTGTGGACCGCTCAAGGCCGCCGGGGACAGGATGACGTCGATCCGGGCCATTGTTATGAGACGCGCGCGTGGAGATGATGAAACGAATTCGGCATGACAGCTTCCTCAGTCGGACTGGAGTGACGAAACGCGCCAGCACCACCTTCCCACATCGTGGAAAGGAAGCTGTGCCGAGCCGTTGCGTACGCGTGAGTACCCGAATCGCGGCAGAAAGTTGCAATCCACATTGCCGGCCAGTCCCTGCCGTAAGCTGGACCGAGCCGGCGCCGGTTAGATCGCCGAGCCCGGCACCACCGTGCTCAACGGAACGAACGCTGCGCCACAGTCGGCAGGCGCCGCATTGCCGGGCGAACCGGAAATGCTCACGCCGTTCGCCGACGAAGTCACGATCGAGTTGGAAAAGCTTACGGGACCCGGCCCCATCGCAAATCGCGTGTCGAACGGATTGCCGCGGGAGGTCTTGGCGAAGGTCGGCTGCGCGCCGTCGAACACGACGTTGTCCAGCCTGATGTCGAGCGGATTCACGAGGCCGCTCTTTGCAAAGCCGGAGAACGTCAGCAGACCGCCATCGTATTTCGCGCTGCCCAGGTAGTGAAATCCGCTTAACACGATGCCGGTGAAGCGCGGATACAGCGAGCCATTGACCGAGCTGTAAAACGGGTCGAACACGAGTGGCTGTCTGACGTTACGCATGCACACCTGACTGTACTGAACCCCATTCACGCTGCCGCCGCTCGCGGCGTCCGACTTGATGCGCAGGCCAGCTCCGTTCGGGCTGTCATAGCCGTCCATCGTCAGATCGGTCACGGCGACGTTCTGGACGCCCCCATTCGTTTCGCTGCCGATCGACATGCCGTGCCCGTAGTAAAAGTGATTGTGGGCGAACATCAGGTTTTTGCTTCCAGGCGCAGCGCTGGACTTGATCGCAACATGATCGTCGCCAGTGCTGATATACGAATTCGCGAGCAGGACATTGGAAGACTGACCGGGATCGAAACCATCGGTGTTCTTGACGGTGTCTGGCGTAAAGCAGGTCGCCGGCGTGATCGCATCCGGTGTCGTTCCCTTCGGGCATGCGTAGCCGGTTTTCGTGTACGCGAGGCTCGGGGACAATACCTTGATCGACCACGCGGTCACACCCGAGACCGTCTCGGTCACGACATGGAAGTTCGGCGAATTCTGGAGCGTGATCCGATATAGCGTGAAGCCCGACCCCTTCGTCACCTGGACGAGCCTCGGGTTCTGCTGATTCAGGCCCGAGGTCTTGTTCTGATATGCGATGTCCCACCATGTCCGCGCGCCGGCGTTCGGCCCGCTCGTCAGTAGGCTACCGCCGCGCCCGTCGATGATGCCGTCCCCGACGATCCCGCTGCCGGCGGTGCTCTTCGCGAGAATGAGCGGGTTGCACGACTTGATATTCGACACGGTGGCAGTCCCGCACGTGCCGACTCCGTTGTCAAAGTCGGCCGGATTGCGCGACGCAAAGAGGGTGACGCCCGTGTCGATCCACAACGTCACGCCGGACTTCAGCTTGATCGGGCCGCTCAAGAAGCCGGA
>NZ_VOSW01000212.1 GCF_009690905.1 Paraburkholderia madseniana | reverse complement strand
AACCACCACCGCCACCGCCCGACTCACCGGCTTGCATGCCTTCCATGAAAGCCAGTTCCAACTTCAGCTTGTTGTTTTCGCCCACTTCCTTCGACAGATCCTGCGCGCCCGCCGAGTCGTCGCCGAGGTTGACCTGGGTGCCGTCGCTCATGGTGACGGAGTTGTTGCTGCTGCTGTGATGACTCATTTTCAATCTCCTTAAGTGAGAGGAAGAAACACCAACTACTCAGACCACATTCCCGAAACGCTGACGATCAGGAATACTTCGCGCCGTCCGCGGCGTCGCTATTCATCTTCTGCATGCTCTGCAGCGTGTCCGATTCCGTCTTGAACTTCGTGTTGATCTGCGTTGCCGCGGTCTGGTACTGAAGCTCCATATTCGCGGTCTGGGTCTGTGCGTTCAGAGCATCACTGATCGTGCTCTGCATGTTGGAAGTAACCGAAGTCGCCATGAAAACTCTCCTTGACGTTGAACCAACGCGGACGTCGCGGCCCTGGCACACCCTCGTGGCGTGCCGCAACGGCCTTGCTTTGGCTGCCGGAATGGCAGCCCCCATTTCCTCGCCCGGCCGTATCGAACGGCCGCGCTTGGAACCCTTTGCGAACCGGGCGGCGACGCGCTGCCCGGCTATAGGCGGCTCTAGTTGTAGCCGCCCTTCTGGACGCCGTCCTTGACGACGTCCGCAAGACTTTTTACACCTTCTACCTTCGCGTGCATGATGCTGTTGAAGGTCGTTTGCTGTTCCTGCAGGTTCAGCGTGAGCATCGACATCTGCCGCATCGCATCGATCGAGTTCATCGTGCTGGAACCGGGACCGGCTGCCTGGAGCGCGCTCATATCCGGCATGACGTTCATATCGCTAGTCGACATGTTGGTACTCCTTCTAATATCCGAGACCGGCCGAATGGTTCTGCAGCACGGCTGCCGCATTTCCTGACCGCCTCCCCCCCATTGGTAACGACTTTTTTCGACTGGTTCACGGCGCGTCGAATCAATTTTGCGGCGATTGCCTCGAAACGAACCGTCGCGCACCGCGCCGTTACCAAACACCGTATCCGGTGCGGCCCACGCCGCCGGCCACTCAATCACGGGGGTTCTCCATATGGAAGTCGCTCTGCCAGCCAGCACAAGCTGTGTCGACGAAGCCGCGCAGCCGTCGCGCACGGTGCATTGCGCACCGCCGTCGTTCACCACATCCCGTCTCCAGTTCGTCCCGCTAGCGCCGGTGCACGCCGAAGATCTGGTCTCGATGCAGAACGACCCGCAGGTATGCCGCTATCTGACCCACGACGTCTACTCCGCGTATGAAAGCGCGCTGGGACTCGTGCACTACTCCAACGAAGAGCACGTGCGGCATCCGGGCCTGGGCATCTGGCATGTCTCGACGCGCACGACCCATCGCTTCGTCGGTATCTTCAGCCTGCATTACGTTCATGCGCTTCAGGCAGTGGAGCTCGGCGTGGTGTTTTCGCGCGACGGTTGGGGCAAGCGTCTGGTGCCCGACTTCGGGCGCGCGGTGCTCAAGTACGCCTTTCGCACGCTCGGTGAACGACGGCTCATCGCGCTCACCGATCCCGCCAACCGTTCGGCCGCGTTCTGGCTCGAGGCCTATGGTTTCTGGCTCAAGGCCGACGTACTGGTGGACGGCGTGCCGCAGTCGCTGTTCCTGATCGACGAGGCAACGTGGACGCAGTTGCACGGCGACGCGGACGGTAACCCGTAT
Organism: Paraburkholderia madseniana; assembly: GCF_009690905.1. GTDB lineage: Bacteria > Pseudomonadota > Gammaproteobacteria > Burkholderiales > Burkholderiaceae > Paraburkholderia > Paraburkholderia madseniana. The sequence continues at coordinate 3,080 of NZ_VOSW01000212.1, read as the reverse complement.
GCGTGGCGCGCACGCGCAAAGCGCGGCTGAAGGATGTCCGGCGACAAGACAGAAAAGCCCACCGCGAAACGGCTCCGCGACGCCCGCAAGAAAGGCCAGATTCCGAAAAGCGCGGAGCTGGTGTCCACCTTCGTCTATATCGCGGTGATGGGGCTGTTGTTGACGAGCCGATCCGTGATCTGGCAGTGGATCGAAGGCTTTTCCGACTTCGTGTTCCGCATCGCATTCACGGACAACTTCGAGCGCGAACTGCCGCATCTGCTGACCTCCACGTTCATCGCGGTCGTCGTGCTGGTCGTGCCGGTGACGTTGACGGCGGCACTCGTCGCAGTCATCGCCGGCGCGATGCAAACGGGCGGACTGATCACGATGGAACCGATCATCCCCAAGCCCGAGAAGGTCAACCCGATGGCGGGGCTCAAGAAGATTTTCTCGGGCAAGACGCTCGTCACGTTCGCGCTCACGCTCCTCAAGGCCGGGCTGCTCGCGCCGCTGCTGTATGCGTTCATCAAGGGGGCGCTGCCCGACCTCATGCGCGCCAACGAACTGCCGCCGGCGTACATCGGTCTCACGGGCTTTCTGCTCGTGCTCAAGATGATGTTCTTCGCGGTGCTCGTGTTTCTGCCGATGTCGGTTGTCGATGTCGCAATGCAGATCCATTTCCATATCGAGCAGTTGAAGATGTCGAAGCACGACGTCAAACAGGATTTCAAGGAAACCGAGGGCGATCCGTTCATCAAGTCGCACCGCAAGGCCCTCGCCAAGCAGATGGTGCTCGGCAACGCGCCGATGCCAATCAGCAAGGCGTCGGCCGTGGTCACCAACCCGACGCATCTAGCGGTCGCGCTGTACTACGATCCCGCCGAAACGCCGCTGCCGATCGTGATCGCGAAGGGCGCGGACGAGCGTGCCGCGCTGATCCGCGAAATCGCCCGGGCCGAAGGCGTGCCGATGATGCGCAACGTGCCGCTCGCGCGCCAGCTCTACGCGGCCACGGAGGAAAACGAGTTCATCAACAGTGACGCGTTCGAGCCGGTCGCCGAGCTGCTGCTGTGGGCCGACGAGGTTCGCGAGGCTTTGCGAGCCCCCGAAGCCTGACGGTCTGCAGCGCGCCTGAACCCGCGCGCGCCGCGCGTTACTCAGTAGGTGGCGGCGCCCGATGCCGGGCACGCGCCGCATGCGCACACCCGCGCGGGCATGCCGTAAAATGGCGCATTCCCGCCGGCGCGCGTCCCGATGCCAACACAACCGCGCTAAACGCCAGGCGTTTCCGCTGCCTGACTTTGCTACCGACTGCTATTGACCGCCGCGACTCACCGATGATGGCTTCGACTCCGCTCACACCCGTTCCTGACCGGGCTCCCAGTGTGGTTCTCGTCGAAGACGATGCCGACCTCAACCAGAGTCTGGTGAAAACGCTCGAGCTGGCCGGCTTCGAAGTCATCCCCTTCGCCTCGGCCGAAGCAGCGCTCGCGCGTCTGGAGGCGGGCGACGTCGACGCCGTGCTGGCCGATCTCTACCTGGACGGAATGACCGGCATCGAGCTGCTCGCACACATCCATGCGCGCGACGCCGAGTTGCCGTTCATCGTGATGACGGCGCAAAGCGACATCGCCACCGCGTTGCGCGCGATTCGCGAAGGCGCCTACGATTTCATCGGCAAGCCGTTCGAGCGTCAGTACGTCACGACGCTGCTCAGGCGGGCCGTCGCGCAACGTCGGCTGGCGCTGGAAAACCGCGCGCTGCGCGAGTGCATCGCCAGCACGACGGGGCTCTCGAGCATCCTGCGCGGAGTGAGCCCCGCGATGCAAAAGCTGCGCGATCTCGTGCTGAGGTTGGCCGCAAGCCGCGCCGACACCGTGGTGCTGGGCGAGACCGGCACCGGCAAGGAGCTGGTGGCGCGCTGCGTCCACGAGTTCAGCGGCGTGCGGGGACGGCTCGTCGTGCTGAACTGTCCGGCCATCCCGGATCAGGTGTTCGAGTCGGAGCTGTTCGGCCACGAACCCGGCGCGTTCACCGGCGCGGGCAAGGCGCGAGCCGGCAAGGTCGAGCAGGCCGACGGCGGCACACTGTTCCTCGACGAAATTGACGCGATGCCGTTGCATCTGCAGGCCAAGCTGCTGCGCGTGCTGCAGGACCGCACGGTCTCGCGGCTCGGCTCCAACGACCGCATCCCGGTCAATTTCCGCGTGGTCGCTGCAACCAAGGTCGATCTGAAAGCGTATAGCGATGCTGGCAAGTTCCGGCTAGATCTCTACTACCGGTTGAACGTGCTGCCGCTAACCATCGCGCCGCTGCGCGAGCGCCATGAGGACATCGCGACGCTGTTCACCCACTATGTCGACGACGCGGCGACGCGCTTCGGTCATGAGCCGCGGGCTCCTTCGGTGGAGGTCATGCAGCAGCTCGCCGCGTATCGCTGGCCCGGCAACGTGCGCGAACTCAAGGGCGTCGCGCAACGCTTCCAACTTGGTCTGCCGCTGGGACTCGAGGGTGCGCAGCCACGCGAGGCGCTGCAGCGGGCGTCGCTCGAGGAGCTCCTTGCGACGGTTGAACGCGAGATGCTGGACGCTGCATTGCGTCGACATCGCGGCTCGGTCAGCGCGGTCTGCGAGGAACTCGGCATTACGCAGGCGACGCTTTACCGGAAGCTGGGCACGCATAGCATGAAACTGGGTGACTTTCGCGGCGACAGCAGCGTTTGACTGGATGTAACGAAGAGGCGACGAGGCGCAAAACCGGGACGCGGATTGACCTGCTCCCGCGCGAAGCAGGGCGCCGGATGCCGAATGGTCGATCCCGGCGCCAGGGCTTACAGATAGCTGGTCACAATTTCTGCGCCGCGTCGAGAGACACTTGCTCGAGCTCGGCTTTCACATCGAGGCCGAGCCCGGCGGCGCCAGATAGCGTCTGCTACGCGCCCTGAAAGACGCTGCCGACCGCGCCCTTCACTCCGTCGGCTGTGGTACAAATAACGATCAACGAATCGGTTCGAGTGTCGGCCTGACCGATTTCAGGACCCGCGATGAGCAAGCTCAAGCGTCTGGACGGGCTGTTCGCCGGCGGTCACTTTGATCGTG
>NZ_VOSW01000211.1 GCF_009690905.1 Paraburkholderia madseniana | reverse complement strand
TCGACCTGGTCATTCTGGACGAACTCGGATATCTGCCCTTCAGCCAGGCCGGCGGGGCGTTGCTATTCCACCTGCTGAGTCGCCTGTACGAGCATACAAGCGTTGCGGTGACAACGAATCTGGACTTTGCCGAATGGTCCAGTGTGTTCGGCGACGCGAAGATGACCACGGCATTGCTGGACCGGCTGACGCATCACTGCCACATCGTGGAAACCGGCAACGAAAGCTACCGTTTCCGCCATAGCAGCGCCAGTGCAAAGAAGCGTATCCGCTCGCGCGAAGCAGCACGCAGAGCCGACGGTGCGAGCGCGAACGAATCAGCCTGATCGTCGCTTGCCGCGCAGAGGAAGCCGCTACGGGCTACGCCCTTCGCAGCTTCCTCTGCGCAATGCATCCTCATACGAAGGAGGACAACCACTCCGGAAACCCATACACTTATCCACAACCGGTCCTTCTTCAGGCCGGTCTCCACCCCGGCTCAAAGCTCGATCGGCGCGGTGGCTCAAAATTCATTCGGCGCGGACATTGCGGAGCGCCTAGACACTCCGCGCGAGACAATCGGCGACCTGTTGGACAGGATGCCCGTCGGCAAGGCCAAGCCCGAGACCGTGCGCCATAGGAAGTACGTGGATTCAGCGATCCGCGACGAGATCGGAAAGGTACTGTGCGCCGATCTGACGACGAAACACGTCGCCGGCATGCTCGAGAAGGTCGAGGGGCGTGGGAAAATGCAGTGGGCAGTTCACATCCGCAGTCGCATGCGCGCAGTGTGTCGCCGCGGAATGGCGCTCGGGTGGATGGACAAGAACCCGGCCGACGCAACCGACAAGGCCAAGGTCACAGTGAAACGCCGCCGGCTCACGTTCCCGGAGTTCCAGGCGATCTATGAAAAGGCACCGCAGGTAGCGTTATGGCTGCAGAACGCCATGCTGCTGGCGCTCGTTTCCGGACAAGACCGGTCCACGGTGGCCCGCTGGGAGCGCAGCTTCCAACAAGACGGTTGTGCAGTCCTGACGCGCGGCAAGACGGGCGTCCGCATCGCGATTCCACTCGAGCTGCGGCTCGACGTACTGGGCATGTCGCTTGCCGACGTGATCGCTCGCTGCCGCTCGACAGGCATTGTCAGCAAATATCTTATCCATCACATCCGACCGAACGTCAACGCGCCCAAGGGCTCGGCGATCAAGATCAAGACCTTCACTTCGAAGTTCAAGGAAGCGCGCGACCTTGCCGGCATTACGGGCGACGACGCGCCGACCTTTCATGAAATGCGAAGTTTGACGAAGCGACTGTACATGGAACAGGGCGGCGTAGACACCAAAGCACTACTCGGGCATATGACTGACGCGATCGCTGACTTGTACGCAAATTCGCGTGGCCTTGAGCCTCTGAAGGTGAAGATCAGCACAAGGTGACTAGATCAACGTGCATTGGCGTCAGGCACAAATAGATCGTCATGGGATGAGCTTTCAGGGCGCTGCCCAGTCCCAGCTGCCGTTCACCGCAAATAATCTCTTCAGTTCTCCGCGGGGACTAGCTGACCTGCAGTCAAAGTAGCGCTTCGGCTTGCTAATATCGCCCCCTTCGTAACGATGCGAAAAAATGCGGAGAGGAAGGTCCCCAAAGCCGGCCTGTTGAGCAAGAAATGGAACGATTAGGAGACAGCCGTCGTTTCCACCAGCGCACGGCAATAGCGTGCAATCGATCTCGATGCGGGCGATCGCGGCGAGATCGATTCCCGCGTCATCTGGACTCTTTACTTTGCGCCAATACTCCTGGTCCGGATGGGTCTTCGGCTCCATGCCGCCCCCAGCCAGCGATTCGCCGAGACAGGTTGCGACACCCGCAGCCGTAACCGCGTGAGCGACATACTGAACCCCTAACCCTTTCGCTTTTGCCCCCCCACTCCTCAACGAGATTGAAAATCACCTGATTACGAGGACGCACAAGATCTGGAAGCATATCGGAACCGCCCTCAATTTAGGTAGCAGTTAAAAAACGTTCGAGCACGATAAGTCGGTCTAGGCAGTCGGTTCATGACATCTTCAGTCCTCACGCAAGTGCACGGGTGCCGATGAGAAGCTTTGGCACTTTGGATGCATGGACGACTGTAGTGCGCGCGCACCGTAATCCGCGAACGTTCCCCAAGCGTTACCGTCGAATGACCCGGTGCCGGAATAGCGCCGCAGCGCGCCCAATCCATGCGTAGGGCAAAGCCGCCGCAGCCCTAACTTCACAAATAGGGTCGACCGAGAAAATTCTGCACTTGACTGCGTTGTGCAATCAGGTTTGCGGCTAGCTAGCATGCAAAAGGTCTTTTTAACCATTGCCGTGCACGAGGCGCCATTTGTGCCCGACGTGGCACTCGGGGCACGCGCCTCACCAGCAACGCTTGGATACGACAGCCGTTCGCGACGTTACAGACAACCGCCGAACTCAGCGAATAGGTGCTACGGGTTTTGAACAAATTTTGAACAGGTAGTGAACAACCCTTGCTGGATAAGACTTTGCGGGCGACGGGAAATGTCGAAATGGTAGGGGCCGACATCGAAGCTCGCGGCGCTGAACCGATCCGGATAGGCGCGGCGCAGCAACGCCGCAACGCGCTCGCGGAACTCGCCCGGGCGCAACGGCAGCCCGACATAGTCGTCTGCCCCGCTGGCAAAGGCACGCACCACGCTATCCTCCGACGTCTCGGTCGAAGCGAACAGGACCGGCAGGCGATCGCCGCCGACCGCGCGCACCGACCTCAGGACTTCGGCGCCGGACAGGCGCGTGCCTTGCCAGTCCAGCACCAGCAGATCCACGGTGGAACGGGCGAGCGCTTTCGACATGCTCAGACCGTCGTCATAGACCATACAGGTATGGCCGGCACTCATAAGAATCTTTTCGATCGACTGACGCATGACGGGGTCACGCTGAAGAATGGCAATGCGCATGGGATGACTCTTAACTGATAGCTCGGACGCGATTCTCAGAGGGACGCCCACTCCTTCACATAGGAGCAATCCTAATTTGCATACCAATCGCCCGACTCCCACACGTGGGCACGGCATTCCTACACCCAACCGCTGCGGCTCGCACAACGCGCAGCCCTCATGGTCCTGCCTGCCGTCGAAAAGGCACGCCTCAGGGAACTTTTCCCAATCTAATTAAGCACTTCCCGAAGCGACCGGCTTTCATCCTGTAAAATCGCCGCCCTGGCCCCAGTCGTCATCGCGCTTGCTCTACCCGGGCCGGCGCGCCGGTGTCCCGTGCTCTACCCAGCGCTTGCCACACTTCTCGCCCGACGACCGCCGTATTTCCACGCGCCACGTGTGGTTTCCAATTCAAGACAAGACACAAGCAATGCAAGCGACAAATCTGGGTGGAGCGCAGGCTGTCACCCCACGCCCTCTTGGGCGAAGCGATTACAAGACGCTCGGTCTCGCCGCGCTCGGCGGGGCGCTGGAGTTTTACGACTTCATCATCTTCGTATTCTTTGCGCCGGCGATCGGCCAGCTGTTCTTCCCCGCCGCGATGCCGGACTGGCTGCGTCAGGTGCAGACCTTCGGCATCTTCGCGGCGGGCTATCTGGCCCGGCCGCTCGGCGGCATCATCATGGCGCACTTCGGCGACCTGTTCGGCCGCAAGCGCATGTTCACGCTGAGCGTGCTGCTGATGTCGGTGCCGACGCTGATGATGGGCCTGCTGCCCACCTACGCCAGCATCGGCGTAATGGCGCCGGTATTGCTGCTGCTGTTCCGCGTGATGCAAGGCGCGGCGGTCGGCGGCGAAGTGCCGGGCGCATGGGTGTTCGTTTCCGAGCACGTGCCGCAGCGGCACATCGGCTATGCGTGCGGCACACTGACAGCCGGCCTCACGGCAGGCATCCTGCTCGGCTCGCTGATTGCCTCGGCGGTGAACCGCAACTTCGCACCGGCGGAAATCTCCGCCTACGCATGGCGCATCCCGTTCCTGGTGGGTGGCGTGTTCGGCATGTTCTCGGTTTATCTGCGCCGCTGGCTGCATGAGACGCCGGTGTTCGCCGAGCTCAAGCAACGCAAGGCGATCGCCGCGGAAGTGCCGCTCAAGGCCGTGTTGCGCGACCACGGCCGCGCTGTGATCGTGTCGATGCTGCTCACGTGGATGCTGTCCGCTGCGATCGTCGTGGTGATTCTGATGACGCCGACGCTGCTGCAGAAGCAGTTTCATATCGCGCCGGCCACCGCGTTGCTGGCGAACTGCGTGGCGACGCTGTGCCTGACGATCGGCTGCGTGATGGCTGGCTCGATCGCCGGCCGCATCGGCGCGGGGCGCACGATTTTCATCGGCGGCCTCGCGCTGGCCGTGACGTACTACGTGATGTTCCAGCAGCTTGCCGTCGATACGTCGGCGCTGGTGCCGCTGTATGGGGTGGCCGGCCTGTTCGTCGGTGTGATCGGCGCGATTCCGTTCGTGCTGGTGAAGGCGTTCCCGCCGGTCGTGCGATTCTCGGGCATCTCGTTCTCGTATAACGTTGCCTACGCAGTGTTCGGCGGCCTCACGCCGATCGCCGTTTCGCTGATGATGAAGTCGAACCCGATGGCCGCGCCGCTGTATGTCGGCGCGATCTGCATTGTCGGGGCATTGACGACGCTGTTTATCAAAGACGCGCCACAAGTGCGCTAGTCGAGCTGTTTCGCAACGGCGCACCGCGTGGTGCGCCGTTGTTTGCATCGGCTCCACGCCCCGCCTTTACGGCAATTCCGGCGACATCGACACTTCACGTCGGACCGAAACATCGTGCGCTGCATCAGCCTACGATGTGTCTCATGAACTCTTCCAATACC
>NZ_VOSW01000210.1 GCF_009690905.1 Paraburkholderia madseniana | reverse complement strand
ACCTGCCGGGCGCACGCGACATCGCCGACAAGCTGATGGCATCGCTCGGTTCGATGCTGCTGTACTGGTACCACTACTCGCACAACGGCAAGCGCATCGAAGTCGAAACCGATGACGATTCGATCGGCGGTCACTTCCTGCACCTGCTGCACGGTGTGGAACCGTCGAAGGCATGGGTCGATGCGATGCATGTGTCGCTGAACCTGTACGCCGAGCATGAATTCAACGCGTCGACGTTCACCGGCCGTGTGATCGCCGGTACGGGTTCGGACATCTACTCGGCGATTACCGGCGCAATCGGTGCGCTGCGCGGCCCGAAACACGGCGGCGCGAACGAAGCCGCGTTCGAGATCCAGTCGCGCTATCAGACGCCGGATGAGGCCGAAGCCGATATCCGCAAGCGCGTCGAAAACAAGGAAGTGGTGATCGGCTTCGGTCACCCGGTGTACACGATTTCCGACCCCCGCAACAAGGTCATCAAGGAAGTCGCGAAGAAGCTCTCGAAGGAAGCGGGCAACCTGAAGCTGTTCAATATCGCCGAGCGACTTGAAACAGTGATGGCAGATGTGAAGAAGATGTTCCCGAATCTCGACTGGTTCAGCGCGGTCTCGTATCACATGATGGGCGTGCCCACGGCGATGTTCACGCCGCTGTTCGTGATCTCCCGCACCGCAGGCTGGAGCGCGCACATCATCGAGCAGCGGATCGATAACAAGATCATTCGTCCAAGCGCAAATTACACCGGTCCCGACGATCTGCCCTTCGTGCCGCTGGCCAAACGCGTCTAAGCCTGTAAGCGCAAAACCGCAAGCGTTTCTCCTCCATTGCGTCTCACGAGAGCGGCGTAATGAAGTTTGGCCTTGGCTCGCTGGAACCCCCGAGCCAAGGCTGTTTTTTTGCGGGGCGGCGTGCGGTACGTTGTGCGGCGCATCAACGAAACACGCAGCAAGCCGGCGCGCCACCGCGAGCTAAACTACACAGACTGTCCGATTGATACGCGAGCGTTGCGCCGTCTGAAAGAGGGGCAGCGGATTGTGAAGCACGGCTGCCGCCATCGTCCCCGGATCATTATTGTTTTGTCCCCTACGCCATGAATACTGCCAACCGCAAACGCCTTCCCGGCACCCAACTGGACTTCTTCGACACGCGTGCCGCCGTCGATGCAATCCAGCCCGGCGCCTATGACAAGCTGCCGTACACCTCGCGCGTGCTGGCCGAAAACCTCGTGCGCCGCTGCGATCCGGTGACGCTGACGGCTTCGCTCAAGCAGATTATCGAACGCAAGCGCGAGCTGGATTTTCCGTGGTTCCCGGCGCGCGTGGTGTGTCATGACATTCTCGGCCAGACCGCGCTGGTCGACCTCGCTGGTCTGCGCGATGCGATTGCATTACAAGGCGGCGATCCCGCGATGGTCAACCCGGTCGTGCCGACGCAGCTCGTAGTGGATCACTCGCTCGCCGTCGAGTGCGGTGGTTTCGATCCGGATGCGTTCGCGAAGAACCGCGCCATTGAAGATCGCCGTAATGAAGACCGCTTCGACTTCATCAACTGGACCAAGCGCGCGTTCAAGAACGTCGACGTGATTCCGCCTGGCAACGGCATCCTGCACCAGATCAACCTCGAGCGCATGAGCCCGGTGGTGCAGGTGAAAGACGGCGTGGCCTTCCCCGATACGCTGGTCGGCACCGACTCGCATACGCCGATGGTGGATGCGCTAGGTGTGATCGCAATCGGCGTGGGCGGTCTTGAAGCGGAAAGCGTGATGCTGGGCCGCGCGTCTTATATGCGGCTGCCGGATATCGTCGGTGTGGAACTCACGGGCAAGCCGGCTGAGGGCATCACGGCGACTGACGTCGTGCTCTCGCTGACCGAATTTCTGCGCAAAGAGAAAGTGGTCGGCGCGTACCTCGAGTTCTACGGTGCAGGCACGGCCAACCTGACGCTCGGCGATCGCGCGACCATCGCCAACATGGCGCCCGAATTCGGCGCGACAGCGGCGATGTTCTACATCGACGAGCAGACCATCAAGTACCTCAAGCTCACCGGCCGCGACGACGAACTCGTCAAGCTGGTCGAGACCTACGCGAAGGAAACCGGCCTGTGGGGCGATACGCTGAAGCACGCCGAGTATGAACGCGTGCTGACGTTCGATCTGTCTACCGTGGTGCGCACGCTGGCGGGTCCGTCAAACCCGCATCGCCGTTTGCCGGTTTCCGAACTGGCCGCGCGTGGGATCAGCGGCAAGGTAGAGAACGAGCCGGGTCTCATGCCAGACGGCGCGGTGATCATCGCTGCGATCACGAGCTGCACGAACACCAACAATCCGCGCAACATGATCGCCGCCGGTTTGCTGGCGCGCAACGCCAATCAACGTGGATTGACCCGCAAGCCGTGGGCGAAGACGTCGCTTGCGCCGGGATCGAAGGCGGTCACGCTGTATCTGGAAGAGGCGGGCCTGTTGCCGGAACTGGAGCAACTGGGCTTCGGCGTGGTCGCGTATGCGTGCACGTCGTGCAACGGCATGTCGGGTGCGTTGGATCCGGTGATCCAGAAGGAAATCGTCGATCGCGATCTGTATGCGACGGCCGTGCTGTCCGGCAACCGTAACTTCGACGGCCGTATTCATCCGTACGCGAAGCAGGCCTTCCTCGCTTCGCCGCCGCTGGTGGTGGCTTACGCGATTGCCGGGACGATCCGCTTCGACATCGAGAAGGATGTGCTGGGCGTCGACGCTGACGGCAACGAGATCAAGCTGAAGGACATCTGGCCGTCGGATGAAGAGATCGACGCGATCGTCGCTTCGAGCGTGAAGCCGGAGCAGTTCCGCAAAGTGTATGAGCCGATGTTCGCGGTCTCCGTCGATACGGGTGAGAAGGCTGATCCGCTGTACGACTGGCGTCCGATGAGCACGTATATCCGCCGTCCGCCGTATTGGGAAGGCGCGCTTGCCGGTGAGCGCACGCTTACGGGCATGCGTCCGCTGGCTGTGCTGGGCGACAACATCACGACCGACCACCTGTCGCCGTCGAACGCGATTCTGGCGGACAGTGCGTCGGGCGAGTACCTCGCCAAGATGGGCTTGCCGGAAGAGGACTTCAATTCGTACGCAACGCACCGTGGCGATCACCTGACCGCGCAGCGCGCCACCTTCGCGAATCCGACGCTGAAGAACGAGATGGTGCTGGAAGACGGCAAGGTGAAGGCGGGTTCGTTGGCGCGCATCGAGCCTGAGGGCAAGGTGACGCGCATGTGGGAAGCAATCGAAACCTACATGGAGCGCAAGCAGCCGCTGATCGTGATTGCCGGTGCTGACTACGGCCAGGGTTCGTCGCGCGACTGGGCAGCGAAGGGTGTGCGTCTTGCTGGCGCGGAAGCGATTGTTGCGGAAGGGTTCGAGCGGATTCACCGCACGAATCTGGTGGGCATGGGCGTGTTGCCGCTGGAATTCAAGCCTGGCGTGAATCGTCTTACGCTCGCAATCGACGGCACCGAAACCTTCGACGTGATCGGCGAACGCAAACCGCGCGCCGACCTCACGCTCGTGATTCATCGCAAGAACGGTGAGCGCGTAGAGGTGCCGGTGACGTGCCGCCTGGATACGGCGGAAGAGGTGTCGATTTACGAAGCCGGCGGCGTGTTGCAACGCTTCGCGCAGGACTTTCTTGAATCGACGAAGGCTGCGGCTTAAGGCTTTTGAGCTTCTCTCATCAGGACACTACTTTCATGGCTCACAAACCTCAGATCAAGATTCCTGCGACGTACATGCGCGGCGGCACTAGCAAGGGTGTGTTCTTTCGGCTGCAGGATTTGCCGGAGGCCGCCCAGGTGCCGGGCGCCGCGCGCGATGCGCTCTTGATGCGAGTGATCGGCAGCCCGGACCCGTATGGCAAGCAGATCGATGGCATCGGCGGCGCGACTTCCAGCACGAGCAAGACGGTCATCATCGCGAAGAGCAGCAAGCCGGATCATGACGTGGACTATCTGTTCGGGCAGGTTTCCATCGACAAGGCGTTTGTCGATTGGAGCGGCAATTGCGGCAATCTTTCTGCTGCGGTGGGGCCGTTTGCGATTAGCGCGGGTCTTGTCGATGCGAGCCGGATTCCGCAGAACGGTGTGGCTGTTGTGCGCATCTGGCAGGCGAATATCGGCAAGACGATCATCGGGAATGTGCCTATTACCGATGGCGCTGTGCAGGAAACCGGCGACTTTGAACTCGATGGCGTGACGTTTCCGGCGGCTGAAGTTCAGCTTGAGTTCATGGACCCGGCTGCCGAAGAGGAGGGCGCGGGCGGCGCGATGTTCCCGACGGGGAATCTGGTCGATGACCTCGAGGTGCCGGGTGTCGGCACGCTGAAGGCGACGATGATCAATGCCGGTATCCCGACCATATTCGTGGATGCGGAAGCGATCGGTTATAAGGGTACCGAACTACAGGACGCTATCAATAGCGACGAGAAGGCGCTCGTAATGTTCGAGACCATTCGCGCGCATGGTGCGGTGCGTATGGGCCTGATCAAGAACATCGATGAGATCGCGACGCGGCAGCATACGCCGAAGGTTGCGTTTGTGGCGAAGCCTGCTGACTACGTTGCTTCGAGTGGCAAGCGTGTTGCCGCGAGTGACGTCGATCTGCTGGTGCGGGCGATGTCGATGGGCAAACTGCATCACGCGATGATGGGGACGGCAGCTGTTGCGATTGGTACGGCAGCAGCGATTTCAGGGACGCTGGTGAATCTTGCTGCAGGTGGTGGGGCGCGCGATGCGGTGCGGTTTGGACATCCGTCGGGGACGCTGCGAGTGGGGGCCGAAGCTCGGGAGGAAGGCGGAGAGTGGACGGTCACCAAAGCAATTATGAGTCGTAGTG
>NZ_VOSW01000209.1 GCF_009690905.1 Paraburkholderia madseniana | reverse complement strand
CACGATCAAAGTGACCGCCGGCGAACAGCCCGTCCAGACGCTTGAGCTTGCTCATCGCGGGTCCTGAAATCGGTCAGGCCGACACTCGAACCGATTCGTTGATCGTTATTTGTACCACAGCCGACGGCGTCTCAAACCGGACATCGCCACAGGCCGGGTACAGCGGGGTACGGGTTTAGAGCGAGCGCGGCATGACAGAATCCTCCGACGATGCTGAGTAACCAGTGGGGTCATCGCCACATCCAGGCGATTCCTGTGCGGACGCGATATCGATGCTCTCGGCCGTAAGTAGCAGTGCCACGAAAAAAAGTTGCCAGTGGATCCACGTCTAGGTGCTGCTGCTCCTGCGGGGCGCCCAGCCTATCACCGCCGGATTGCAGGGTCATGCGCGTTTCGCATGGTTTATCGCGGTATCCGCATACGGTCGTCATGTCCGGCTCGCACGCGCGCAGCCGCCGGCGCGCGCGCCCGTTTACGTCGGGGAGAAGCTGCCGCATCAGCGAAAACTGCGCGCTGGAACAGATAGCGCGCTATCGGGAAGCATGGAAAGAAGTGCTGCGTGTTACTGCGCGCTGCGCGCATCCGCGACCGGCTCGGCGAATCGCACACCCGGTGCAGCGCGCAACACAGCGACCTGGGCACTGACGTCGCCCGCGTCGGCGACCGGCGCGAGCGAATACACGCCGTTCTGTCCAGGACCGCTCACGATCTCAAGTTGCTGCGATTCGAGCAGCGCATGTAGTCGGCCGACCGTCATCGCGTCATCGACGACCAATCTGATCGTCGCGCGATGCGCCGGCGCCGCGCCTTCCGACAGCGTGCGATAGGTTGCCTGCTGCGGTTGTTCTCCCGGCGGCCGCCGACCACCCAGCACCGCGAGAGCGCCCGCTTCGACCAGCACCATCGCGGCAAGCCCGTATGCAACCACCGCCACGCGGTGGGATCCCGTTTGCGCACCGGCGCGGCGATACCACGGCCCCCGCACGCGCCGGATGTCGGGCTCACGCTGTTCGTCGTCGATCCGATGCATCAAGTCCTCGAGCCCTCGCTCGATAGGCGGCGCTTGCCGCTCGTGCTTGTTCATCGTCGTGAACAGCCAACGCTGGCGCGCCAGTTCGGTACGGCAAAGCGTGCATTCGCGCACATGTTCCTGCGCTTCGCTCGCCGCTTCCGCGCCAGCCGTGCCGTTCACGATCCACGGCAGCGTCTCCCATATGCGCAAGTGTTTGCGTTCCTCGTCGACTGCCATCATGTTCATTAGTCTTTCCCGCTAAAGCCCGCCAGCACCGGCATCACGTTGCGCAGCTTGACACGAGCATGGAACATGCGCGCCTTCACCGTGCTCACGGAGGACTCTGTTATCTGCGCAATCTCTTCGAGCGAATGCCCCATCACGTACGCGAGCTCCATAACGAGGCGCTGCTCCGCCGATAGCCGGCTGAGCCCTTTGTCCAACCAGTCGGCCTGTTCGTGGTCGATAAACGGTTCGACCGCGTGGGTGTCGAAATCCAACGCGAGCGAATCGTGTTCCAGACCGCCGTCACGCAAAGCCCGCAACGTCACGCGATAAGCAATGCCCATCAGCCAGGTCGACACGCGCGCGTCGCCACGGAATTCCGCAGCCTTTTTCCAGACCACCATGAACGTGTCGTTGACCACTTCCTCGATCAGATCGTCACGCCGGGTTAAGCGGTTGAGAAAGCGCGCAAGCCGCCGGTGGTACTCGCGATACAGCAAAGCGAGCGCGTCCTTGTCCTGTGCAGCGATGCGACGCAGCAACTGCACGTCGTTCACGTCGGCCGCACGCGCGTCGGCATAATAAGAAGGGGCTTGATTCAATAACATGATCCACGTCGCGATCCGCTCATGAGCACAGGACCTCCGTAGGTAGCGTCAGGCAGCAAAGAAGTTGCGAAACAGTTTCGGAAAACCCAAGGAAATTTGCCAAATCACTGTGCGTTGATCCGCATGAATTCACAAGCCGGCAAACTGCTGATTCTGTCGTAGGGAAATCCTGAAGCGGAGTGCCGCGCGAACGTGCCCGCGCTAAGGAGAAGGAGGGATGCGGGACGGCTCACGTGGCGCAGGCGCAAACGCCTCCGCCCCTCATTGAGCCATCGTCGTCGTGGTGCACGCGCCAGCCGCGACGGCAGCGAGCGCAGTGCAGGCGTTGACTGTCTGCGAGGCTCCGCCACCGCTCATACTGACCTTGAGCGCGGCGTACACCCCGGACGCGTCGAGATGTGGATCCCGCGCGAGTAACAGCGCGGTGATGCCGGAAATGTAGGCTGCCGAAAACGAGGAGCCGGACAGAAAATCGTAGTGCCCGCCCGGTTTCAGCGTGAGCACGTCGCGACCGGGCGCGCGCAGCACGGCGTCTGCGACTTTCGAACCCGGCAGGTCGGCGGCGATGACATGCGCAATGCCGACCGGAAAAGCGTGCAGGTCGCCGTTCGGCGGCACGGCGCCCACCACGATCGCGCCGTGCTGCAACGTGTAGTCGACGAGTTGTGCCAGCAGCGGATCGGGCGGGCCGGTGAGACTCAGATTGATGACCTGCGCATGCGCGTCGATCGCGGCGACCAATGCTTTGGCCAGCGTCAGCGAATTGCAGATGGACGGTCCCGCGTCGGGTTCTCCCGCAGCGGCCGGCGCCTGCCAACAAGCCTTGAACGCGAGGAGCTTCGCCCGCGGCGCAACGCCCATGACACCGCGGCCGTTGTTCGGATTGGCCGCGATGACCCCGGCCACCGCCGTGCCGTGGACGTCGCGGTTGAAGCGCGTTTTGTCCTGCTCGACGAAATCCCGCGTCATGATGATTCGTCCGGCCAGGTCCGGGTGCGCTGTGTCGAGACCCGTATCGATCACGGCCACACGCACGTCGTCGCCGCGCGAAATGCGTTGCGCGGCGGGCGCATCGATCTGCTGCAAGCCGCGCTGCAGGCTCTCGAAGTTGGGATCGTAGGTCAGTGCGGTTCCTGACGTACGAAAAGACTGCAGCGGTTGCGCGAGGCGCACCCGCCGATCCTTCGCAAGCTTGGCCAACACCTCGTCCCGCGACTGCGTGCCCTCGATTTCCAGCACCGCGCAGTGCACCCGCAGCGCCACGATGGGCCACGCGGTCACCTCGCGCAGATAGTAGTCTTTCTCGAGCGCCGCCACGGTCGCCCGCGCGCTGCCGTAGGCGGTATAGCCCGGCGCGCCGTCGTAGCCGCCGGCAGTCGTGCCCGCCAGCACCGGCACCGACTCCGTCGGATTGGCGACGGCGACGATGATCATCCGGTCGCCGGCCACGCTCATTCGCGCGAGAGCGGCCGCGTCGACATCCTCGTTGTGTGGCGGCGTCAAGGCCAGGTCCGCGCACGCTGTCAGCAACAACGCCAGCAGCACGGCGGACCACGCTCGCCACGCCTTCGCGGCGCGCCCCGCATCCGTCAGTTTCATTGGTTTCTCCCACTTCGGTGGGCACTGCTGACATCGTCAGCGCGCCGGATCGAGATCATGCTGGCCTTCCTTCGCTGGACATCGCGACGCGCGGCACAGGTTACTCGCGTGAGTGCCACGTCCTTCGGCAAATGTTGCCACGCCGATAAAAAATATCTTTTCCGGTACGATTCGCACGAACACGAACGCGCGCGCCTATCAGTCCGCGTCCCCCAACGAGAACATCCCGGTTGCCGGAAGTAAAACTGACCTATGGAGTCGACGCGTCCCGCGATACCGGAGTCACCGACACCCGCCGGCCGCCTTGGCATGTTGCTTCGGGGTAACCTGCTGTTCTTGCTTGCGTTGTTGATCGCCCGCCCCGCCGCGGCCGCGATGAACGACTGGCAGTTCGAGCTGAACGCGGCGACCGGCCGGACCACCCGTGGGCTCAACGAGAGCGGCGGCCAGCCCGTGGTTGGCGCGGCGGCAAGCTGGTATCCGGCGGGCGGCCTCTTCGCCGGCATCTCGGCGTCGTCGTTCAAGATACCCAGGTCGTCGCAAACCGGCGCGGAAATCATTGCCAGTGGTGGATACGAGTGGCGCATTGCCGGCGACTGGACCATTCAGGCATCGCTTACGCACTACCAGTACGAGCATGTGCCGTTCGCTAACCGTATGAACTACGACGAAGCAGCGTTGCGGGGAGGATGGCGCGATAGCGTATTCGTGTCGGTGACGGCGTCGCCTAATACAGGTTTTGGACCGTCGCCCAGGTCGAGGGCTTTTTCGTACGATGTCGCCGGACGTCTGCCGCTGGTGCATGGCTTTTCGGCCACCGGCGGTATCGGCTACTACGATCTGCGTGCGGAGAAGGACATCCGTTACGTGTATGGCGACGTCGGGCTCACCTATCAATACCGCAGCGCGCAGTTCGACCTGTGGTACATCTTCACGAACGGCTCGGCGACCGCCGACGCACGGCTCGGCCCCATTATCTTCAACGGCTTGATTGCCGACGTGGTCTGGCAATTCTGACGGCGGCGCGCGAGCAGCAAGCGGACGTGCGATGTGGATCCGCGTTGGTGCGCTCCGCATCGAAAGCAGGGTTGTAGGTGCGCTGCACGCAGAAGAAAATACCGCGCAAGCACGGTATAAAAAGTCCTGACGCGAAGAATTGCGCCCGAAGCAAGGGAACTGCTTGCGCATCATCAAAGACGTTGCAAAGGCCGAATCGTGCGCGAAATCGAGCAAACCGATCATGCGGAATTCGCATTGCTCGATGCGCAAGTCGCATTTGGATCATGCGTAGCTCGCAACACAAGCGCCCTGATTTTTTATTCCGACCCTGCATCCGAATACGCAAAACAGGCTACATACGGGCAACGACGGCTTCGGCCTGTGCGCAGTCCGGGCCTCATGGACACCGCGCAAGCCCCGCGCCATAAGTCGTGCCGGGGTTTACGCACGGCCTCTCGCTGCCATAAACCGAACCTGGAGCATCTGTGTTGTACAAGGCGCTCGCGGCGTGCCGGATTCGTCAACGTTGCGCGTCATCCGCATGAGTGAGGTCATATGAGGGCAGCGAATTTCTTGGGAACAATGCCGGTCACCCGTCTTCTCGGGTTTCTCGTCGCGTGTATTCTGGCGGCCGTGACGGTGCCGGTC
>NZ_VOSW01000020.1 GCF_009690905.1 Paraburkholderia madseniana | reverse complement strand
TAAAGAATCAGTATAAGCAAAGACAATATAAAAAATCAAAATCAAAATCAAATAAGAAAAACAAAAAAACCACCCCAAACCCCAAGCCCCGCAGGGCCCAATCACATTCCTCCACATAACGCCAAAAAAATCCAAACCCAAACGCCATTGCATGAAATGCAAAAAACAACACATTTCACCACTTAATAACAACATCAAAAACCCCCAATACCACCTCAACGCCGAATAAAAACGATTTCAGCTATAGTCGCCATTTTCCAGCACCAGCCGGGCAAAAAAGAGCCCCAATAAGCCCGCCAACAGGAGTCAAAAAAATGAACGCCCGCGAACCCGCTTTCATCTCCGCTTCGCGCAGCGCACGCCTGCGCCAGATGCTCATCAGCAACGAACTCGAATTCATGATGGAGGCCCACAACGGTCTCTCCGCCCGTATCGTCCGCGAAGCCGGCTTCAAGGCGATCTGGGGTTCGGGTCTCGCGATCTCCGCCCAATTCGGCGTGCGCGACAACAACGAAGCCAGTTGGACGCAAGTCGTCGACAACCTCGAATTCATGGCCGACGCTAGTGATCTGCCCATCCTCCTCGATGGCGACACCGGCTACGGTAACTTCAACAACGTGCGACGTCTCGTGCGCAAGCTCGAACAACGCGGCATCGCCGGCGTCTGCATCGAAGACAAACAATTCCCCAAGACCAATAGCTTCATCAACGGCGAAGCGCAGCCGCTCGCCGATATGGACGAGTTCTGCGGCAAGATCAAAGCCGGTAAAGACTCGCAGACGGATGAAAATTTCTCGATCGTCGCGCGCGTCGAAGCACTGATCGCCGGCTGGGGCATGGACGAGGCACTGCGTCGCGCGGAAGCCTATCGGCAAGCAGGCGCCGACGCGATCCTGATTCACAGCAAGCTCTCGCGTCCCGATGAAATCCTCGAGTTCGCGCGCGAGTGGGCCGGCCGCGGGCCGCTCGTCATCGTGCCGACCAAGTACTACAGCACGCCCACCGAAGTGTTCCGCGAAGCCGGCATCAGCACGGTTATCTGGGCAAATCATCTGATCCGCGCGGCGACCTCGGCCATGCAGGCCGTCGCCAAGGAAATTCATTCGAGCGAAACGCTCGTCAACGTCGAAGACAGCATCGCGGCCGTCAACGAAATCTTCCGTCTGCAAGACGCCGACGAATACTCGGAAGCCGAAGACCGCTATCTGTCGAGCGGACGCTCGGCGGGCTCCGCCATCGTGCTCGCGGCCAGCCGCGGCAAGGGCCTCGAAGCCGTCACTGAAGATCGTCCGAAAGTCATGCTGCCGATCGCGGGCAAGCCGCTGTTGCGCTGGCTCATCGATGCGTTCAAGAAGCAGAGCGTCAACGACATCACCGTGGTCGGCGGTTATCGCGCCGATGCGATCGATACGGCCGGCATCAAGCTGGTCGTCAACGAACGTCACGCGCAAACCGGCGAGCTGGCGTCGCTCGCCTGCGCCGTCGACAAGCTCGCGGGCGATACGGTCATCTCCTACGGCGATCTGCTGTTCCGCAGCTACATTCTGCGCGACCTGGTCGAGAGCGAAGCCGCGTTCAGCGTGGTGGTCGATTCGTCGCTGACCGATGCGGAAAACGCCAGCGTGCGCGACTTCGCATGGTGCTCGGCAGCCGACGATCGCGGGCTGTTCGGCAACAAGGTCACGCTGCATCATGTGTCGAGCGGGCAGGAGGCCGCGTCGGCCATCGCTTCGCAAACGCCGCATGGCCGCTGGGTCGGTCTGCTGAATGTGCGCGGCGAAGGGCGTGAGCGTTTGCAAGCGGTACTCGGCAAACTGCAGGCACGCCCGGATTTCGATTCGCTCGACATGCCTACGCTCCTGAACGCGCTGATCGAAGCGGGTGAATCGATCGAAGTGCAATACGTGCACGGCCACTGGCGCGGTGTGAACGATCTGGAAGATTTCCGTCGTGCCGGCGATTTCGCGCATGCACAAGCGCCGTTCGCGGCGGCGGCCGACAACCGCAAGGGCGCAGCCAGCGGAGCCGCGCAATGATCGAGGCAGCACAGTTCGTCGAGGCGGCGCGTGAACGCGGCTTCGATTGGTATGCAGGTGTACCGTGCTCGTATCTGACGCCGTTTATCAACTACGTGTTGCAGGATGAGTCGCTGCATTACGTCTCGGCCGCCAATGAAGGCGATGCGGTCGCGTTGATCGCGGGCGTCACGCTCGGCGCGCAGAACGGCCGGCGCGGCATCACGATGATGCAGAACTCCGGCCTCGGCAATGCCGTGAGTCCGTTGACCTCGCTCACGTGGACTTTCCGTCTGCCGCAGTTGCTGATCGTGACGTGGCGCGGGCAACTCGGCGTCGCGGACGAACCGCAGCACGCGCTGATGGGCCCGGTCACGCCCGCGATGCTCGATACGATGGAGATTCCGTGGGAGACCTTCCCGACCGAAGCCGACGCGATCGGCCCGGCGCTGGATCGCGCGATTGCTCATATGGATGAAACCGGCCGGCCGTACGCGCTCGTGATGCAAAAAGGCAGCGTGGCGCCGTACGAGTTGAAAGAGGGCGCCACGGGCGCTCGCCGCGTGCCGGTCGCGCCGCGTTCGCAATTCAAAAACATCGCGGCGAATGATTTGGCTTCACGTCACGACGCGCTGCAGAAAATCATCGCGCACACGCCGCTCGAATCGACGGTGGTGCTCGCGTCGACCGGCTTCTGCGGTCGCGAACTCTATGCCATCGACGACCGTCCCAACCAGTTGTACATGGTCGGCTCGATGGGTTGCGTGACGCCGTTCGCGCTGGGTCTGGCGCTTGCGCGCCCTGACCTGCACGTGGTCGCGCTCGACGGCGATGGCGCCGCGCTGATGCGCATGGGCGCATTCGCGACGCTCGGCGCGTACGGCCCGTCGAATCTCACGCACGTGCTGCTCGATAACGGCGCGCACGACTCGACTGGCGGCCAGGCGACGGTGTCGTCGCAAGTCTCGTTTGCGGGTGTGGCCGCGGCGTGTGGTTATGCGTCGGCGGTCGAAAGCGACGACGTCAACGTGATCGACGAGCTGTTCGAAACCGCGCCGTCGCCCCATGGTCCGCGCTTCGCGCGGCTGGCGATTCGCCGCGGCACGCCCGATGGCCTGCCGCGTCCCACTATCACCCCGCCCGATGTGAAGACGCGCCTGATGCGCCACATCGGCGCCGCTTAAGGAGTGTGCTCAATGCTGCTGCTCAATCCCGGCCCCGTGACGCTCACCGAACGCGTCCGCAACAGCCTGTTGCAAACGGATCTGTGCCACCGTGAAAGCGAGTTTTTCGACTTGCAGGAAGAGGCGCGCACGCGTCTGGTCGATCTGTATGGCCTCGACGCAGGCGAATGGCAAGCGGTGTTGATGACCGGTTCCGGCACGGCTGCTGTGGAAAGCATGACCGCCGCGCTGGTGCCGCAAAATGGCAAGCTGCTGGTCGTAGAAAACGGCGTGTACGGCGAGCGTATTTCGCAGATCGCCACGCAATACGGCATCGCGCATGAGTCGTTGAAACACGACTGGATGCAGGCGCCGGATCTCGCGAAGATCGCCGAACGCCTCGACGCGGACAAAGCGTTCACTCACGTGGCCGTGATTCATCACGAAACAACCACAGGCCGTCTGAACGATCTGCAAGCGCTCGGCGCGCTGTGCCGCGAACGCGATCTGCGTTTGCTGGTGGATGGCGTCAGCAGCTTCGGTGCGGAAGCGATCGATTTCGCCGACGCGAGTCTCGACGCCGTTGCGGCGACCGCGAACAAGTGTCTGCATGGCGTGCCGGGCGCGTCGTTCGTGCTGGTGCGGCGCGCGGCGCTCGCGCAGGCGGCGAGCCGCACGTATTACCTGGACCTCGGGCGCCTCGCGCGTTTGCAGGATCAGCGCAATACGCCGTTCACGCCGTCGGTCCATGCGTATTACGCGCTGGTCGAAGCGCTGCGCGAACTCGCCGACGAAGGCGGCTGGCAAGCGCGCCACGCACGTTACGCGGCGCTCGCCGAGCAGGCTCGCGCGGGCCTGGCGGAGCGGGGCATCGGCAGTGTGTTGCCGCCGGAGCAATCGTCGGTGGTGCTGCGCGCGTATCGCTTGCCGGACGGCGTGGCGTACCCGCAACTGCACGACGCACTGAAGGCGCGCGGCTTCGTCATCTATGCCGGTCAAGGCGGGCTGTCGGCCGAACTGTTCCGCATCTCGACGATGGGCAACATCCACGCCGCCGACATCGACCGTCTGCTGCAAGGTTTTAGCGAGCTGACGCGCTAAAGCACGCGATCAGTCGCGCGTGCTGTCATGGTCCGGTAGTGATCCGGTAATACGCGCGCAGTGCCGTCACACCGGGTCTTTGTCCGGCGGCCCATCGGGCCGCTGGGGCTCCTCGGCGTGATGACCCGGCGACGGCGGGACGAGCGGATCGGCTTCCGGGTCCCGGTTCGGATCGGCGTTCGGGTCGGGAATCGGGCTGGTATGCATGTCGTAGCTCATTGCATCACCTTTGGGTTGAGAGGCGAACGGAAAGCGGGGGCGGTACGGCCGCTGGCGGTCGAACTCACCTGCACGCCGGCCGTTTCCTTCTAGCGTAGGCGATCCAGCACGCCGCGCACCCCTTACTTTTTCCTGCGGCGCCCCACGCTCAATTGCCAGTAGTGTTCGGTGGCGAAAACGTCGTCGTAATTGCCTGCGCCGAAGGCGTGTAGCTGGCTTGCGTAAGCGTTCACCGCTTCGCGTTTGAGCTGCGTGCGGCGCTGAAGATCAATCGTGTGGCCGACGCTCGGATAGGCCGGCGTCGCGACGATGCCGCGTTGCGCGAGGTCGGCGAGCCGCGCCTGCACGACGCCGGGCGTGCGGCGGTGGATCGCGTCCTCATAGGCAAACCACGTGAGATGCGACAGGCGCGGCAGGATTTCGCAGCAGGCTTCGAATACCAGCACATGATCGTCGTGATGCAGGCCGAGCGGCATGAGCAGCGTGTTCGCGGTCGTGCGGTAGATGGTCTCTTCAAGCACGGCCGCCAATTTGCTAATCGACGGCGAGTCCATGTATTGGCCGCCGCGAAACGGCATGCGTAGCGGAATCGCGTCGAGCACTTCCAGCGCGAGGTTGTCTTCGAGCGTGCGGGCGTGGACGGCCTGATGGGCGCTCGCAAAACCCGATTTTTGATCCCATTCGGTATGCATTTCGTGCTCGGGCGAGGCGGCGAACACCGTGCAGACCGCGGCGTCAGGATGGGCGGCGAGTAATGCGCCGCAACTGAAGACGGCGTCGTCGAAATGGGGCGAGACGATGAAAAGGCGTGGACTGGTTTCGCTCATGGGACATGGGGTGGTTTCGAGACGCGCGGGCCGCATTCGAAGCTTCGATATTGCGCGCGACAAACTTGCTGGATTGGCGGCGTCACATCAGCTTAGGCGGAATCGGCGCGGTTTGTGTAACCGGTGTGGTCGACGCAAGCCGCATGCCTGAGCGGGCCGGTTCTGCCGTGGGCTCCCGCAGAGGCTCACCGTTGTGCAACTGGCCTATCCCGAACATGCTCACCTTCAGGTAGCGCGCTGTCTCCCGCCAGCGCCGCCGCGCGGCTGAACGCCGCCGCAATGGTCGCCACCATGTCGTCACGCAATGTGGCGTCGGCCATTCCTAGTGCATACGACGGGTGCCAGGTCGGCACGATCAGGCGCCCGTCGTGAGCGATGGTTTGACCGAGGTATTCGGACAGATTGACGTGCGGGCCGGTCAGTGTTTGCAACGCCGTCGCGCCGAGTGCGACGATGACGCGTGGCGCGACCCGCGCCAGTTCTTTTTCCAGCCAGTACTGGCAAGCCTCGACTTCGCGCCACACGGGCGTGCGATGGACGCGCTGCTGGTCGAGTGTTTCCCATTTGTAATGCTTGACGGCATACGTCAGATACAGCGCCTCGCGCTCCAGCCCGGCGCGCGCCAGCACGGTGTCCAGCAGTTGACCGGCCGGCCCGGTGAAGGGCTCGCCGTGCTGGTTCTCGTGCTCGCCCGGTTGCTCGCCAATCACCATGATCGCGGCAGGCGCGGGCCCGGCGCCCGCAACCGCCTGCTTCGCGTTGCGCCATAACGCGCAGCGCCGGCAGGTGGCGAGCGGGCCAGTGGGCTCCCGCAAAGGGGGCGTCACGGCCGAATACTCGATCGGTGGCATGGGCGGAACGGTGACGGCCGCGCTTTGCGCGCCGAGACGACTGCGTTCGCGCGCGAGGTGTGCGGGCAGCGGTGGACCCGCGGGCGGCCTTCTCCAGTAGCGCAGCGGCACCGGCGACGGCTGGGCATTGAAGGTACTGCAGTAGTACGCGAGCCAGAGCGCTTCCGTGGGGGTGCTTGTGATGGCTTCGCCGGTCATGGCGTTGACCTCCAATACAGGCGCGGCTTGCTCGCACTCCGCCACCAGTGGCCGGTCGATGCGCAGCAGCATGCCGTTCCAGAACACCGCGCCGTGCGGCGTGGCCAGCATCCACGTGGAATTGCCCGTGCGCTTGGCGAACCGCTCGGCGGCACGCTCCAGCAAGTCATGATGCGGCTCGTACCAGCCGACGAATTCGGGCGCCTCCATCGACGGATCACGCCGTCTGAACAAGGTGAGTGTCAGCAGATCCTCGGTTTCGCGCTCGATAGTCCGGATGCGTCGATCCAGCAGCGCGCCGTCGGGGTCGTCGAGATCGAGGACGTTGCGCTCGCCGCGCGTCCAGCGCCATAGGACGCGGTACAGCAGCGCCCAACGGTCCGGCGCACGGAAGCACGCCGCCGTTTTCAGCCAGGAGAGCAGTTCGCGGGGAATCGCAGGCGTGGCGAAGGCTGGGGGAGGGGCGATTCCTGTCTCGGAGGCGCCCGCCGTGGCGAAGGCGGACTCAGTAGCCAGCACGCCCGGCGCGCCGGCTTTACCTTCAGACTCAACCCACTCGATCTGCGAGGGCTCGACACCTTGCTGCAGCAGCACCCGCGCGGCGCGCCGCCATATGGCGAAAGACGGTTCGATCGAAATGCGTTTCATGCCGACGCGCCGTGGATGCGCGCATGGAGATGCGCGTACCTATGCGGCCAAAATACTGTATGGATATACAGTATGCGCTAAAACGCCGGCCTGGATCAAGTCAGCCGGATCAAGCCGATGCAACGGGCGCGCATCATTGCAACTGGGGAAGAGACATGTCCGCAATCAGACAGACAGGTATTCCCGTTACACGGCCCATCACCAGGGAACGACCCTTCCGAGGTAGTCAAGGTAATGCAGGCCGGCGCGCCCTTCATTAGCCTCGATCGTATTGACCAGGTTCGGAATGCTTTCCTCGATGGTCAAGCGCGCCGTTGGACCACCCATGTCTGTCTGGACCCATCCAGGCGCCATCAGCAGGAGGCTGCGCGGATCTCGAGATTGGTGTCCTGGAGGATATGGGGCCTGAAATTCGCGTCCAGGCATTGTTTCGAGACCGCTACCTCGGTGTTGTCAGAAAGGGGCATCCCCTGGACCTGAAACAGGACGTGACGATCGAGCAGTACGCAGCGTATGGTCACGTCGTCGCTCCGTACGGTCGCCAGACAATCGACTCTCTTGACGCTGCGATTGCCCTGTCTGGTTTGGAGCGAACGACCGTCGCGGTTGTGCCGAGCTTTCCGGCCGCGTTAGCGGTGGCACGAGCGTCCGATCTGGTAGCGCTCCTGCCTGCCTCTTTTGTGAACACTCAGCCCGCTGCAGCCGTCAGCGTCTACGCGTTTGAGCTTCCTGTGGCGACTGAGGGTTTTACGGTTTCTCAGATGTGGCATCCTCGTCTGGAGAATGACCCGGTTCATCGTTGGCTTAGGCAGCTCGTTCTCAGAATGTGCCGTCAGCAGGTGTCACTAGGTTTGTGATCAGCCTCTACGTTCGGTCCCACCCATTCAATTTCCGCGCCGGTTTGTCCACGGCACTGTCGCGCTCAAGCTAAACGTTGCGCAGATCTTCCGGCGTATCCACGTCGCGCAGAATCCCGGGATCGTCGACATCCAGCCGCATTACCCGCTGCGAGGTCAACAGCGCGCGTGCGCCGGTGTCGCCGTCGAGCGCGATCAATGCGTCCCGATGCTCGATGCCGAAGCCGACCGGATGGCCGCGCTGGCCCTGATAAAACGGCGCGACGATCGAAGCGCCGCCGTCGAGCGCACGCGCCACTTCTTCGATCGTCGGGGTGGCGATGCGCGGCATATCGGCAAGCGCGACGATCCAGCCCTCGGCGTCGTCGCTGGCTTCGATGCCGGCGGCGAGACTCGCACCCATGCCACGATTGGCGCTCTCGGCGAACACCACGTCGCAGCCGGCGTCGTTCAGGAGGCGCGCGAGGGCGTCCGAGCCCGGCCGCACCACGGCCAGCACGCGCGAGACAACCCGCAGCAGCCGGTGCGCCGCTTCGTGCGCGACGGGTGTGCCGTCGGGCATCTGCGCGAGCAGTTTGTTGTGCAGGCCGTCCGGGTCGAAGCGGGAGCCGAAGCCGGCGGCGAGCAGCACGCCAGTAGCGAGCGAGGCGTAGGCCATGGGCGGGCACCGATAGGAAGGATGTGCCCGATTGTGCGATGCAACGCATCGGCAGGCAAGCGGCAATGCATGGGCCGTTATGCGCGCGTCGTCCCCATCACCTTGTCGAGCGTCACCGGCAGATCGCGCACGCGCACGCCGGTCGCGTGATAAACCGCATTCGCGATGGCCGCCGGTACGCCGGTGATGCCGATCTCGCCGATGCCGCGCACGCCGAGCGAGTTGACGTACGGATCAGGCCGATCGATAAACGTGATGTCGAGCGAACCGATGTCGGCATTCACCGGCACGTGGTACTCGGCGAGATTCGCATTGGTGAAGCGGCCATAGCGCGTATCGAGCGAGGTATCTTCTTGGAGCGCCGCTCCCACGCCCCACACGATGCCGCCCAGCATCTGGCTGCGCGCGGTTTTCTGGTTTAGCACGCGACCCACGTCATAAACGCCGACCACGCGCGCCACGCGAATCGTGCCGAGGTCCGCATCGACATGGACTTCGGCAAAGACTGCGCCAAACGAGTGAAGCGAGTACTTCTGCCGTTCATCGCCGGGTTTGACCGTCGCGGTGGCTTCGATCGGCTTGCCGCCTGAGCGCGCGATGATCGCCGCTGCCGGATCGCGCTTCGCCGGTTGCGAGCGGCTCATGACCCAGCCGTTTTCCACCGTGATGTCGTCGGGCGCGATGTCGTGCACCGGCGAGGCTTCGTCGGCGAGTGCCAACGCGATCAACTGGCTGCGCGCCTGGCTTGCGGCCTCGCGCACGGCGGGCGAAACGCTCGCCGCCGATTGCGAGCCGCCCGACCCCGGCGCTCTCGGCAGCGACGAATCGCCGAGCGCGAAGTGAATGTTTTCCGGCGCGAAGCCTAGGGCGTCGGCGGCCACCTGGGTCATCACCGTATAGGTGCCGGTGCCGAGGTCCTGTGTGCCGGAGGCGACCATGGCGCTGCCGTCCGGCAGAATCCGCGCGATGGCTGCGGCTTCGCTGCGGTTGGCCGGATAGGTGGCCGTTGCCATGCCCATGCCGATCAGCGTGTTGCCGTTGCGCATCGAGCGTGGAGCGGCGGTGCGCCGCGACCAGCCGAATTTCTGCGCGCCGATCTGATAGCACTCGCGCAAGGACTTGCCTGACCACGGCTTGTTTTCCTGCGGATCGGCATCGGCGTAATTCTTCAGGCGCAGCGCTAGCGGGTCCATCTTCAACGCTACAGCGAGTTCGTCCATCGCCGATTCGAGCGCGAACGAGCCAGTTGTCTCGCCGGGCGCGCGCATGAAAGTCGGCGTGCCGAGATTCATCGGCACGATCCGGTGCGTCGTGATCTGATTGGGCACCGCGTACAACATGCGCGTGACCATGCAGCAGGTCTCGGTCCAGTCTTCGAACATCGACGTGTTCGAAACACTGCCATGGCGCATCGCGGTCAGTGTGCCGTCGTGCCGCGCGGCAAGTGTGAAATGCTGCTCGGTACGTGGCCGCGCGCCGACAGAGCCGAACATCTGCGGCCGTTCGAGCACGAGGCGCACCGGGCGCCCGGTCTGTTTCGCCGCCATCGCGCACAACGATACGTGCGACCACGACGAACCCTTGCAACCGAAGCCACCGCCGATAAACGGCGAAATCACGCGGACGTCGCCTGGCGACATGCCGAACGTCCTGGCGACCGCCTGCGCCGCATTGCTGACGCCTTGCGTCGAGTCGTAGAGCGTGAGTTGCGGGCCGTCCCAGTGCGCCATCGTGGCGTGCGGCTCCATCGGGTTGTGATGCTCGATCGGTGTCGTGTAAACGGCATCGACGTGGACTGGGCCGCTGCGCATACCGTCCTCGAAGTCGCCGCGTTGCGTGTCCGTGGTGCGGCCTTGCGGTTTGTCGGGCGCATGTCCGTTCGGCTTCGCTTGCGTGAAATCGAGTACCGCGGCGCTGCTCTGATAAGTGATGCGCAGTTGACGTGCGGCATCGGTGGCATGTTCGAGCGTATCGGCAACCACCACCGCGACCGGCTCGTTGTTGTAGTGAATCTGATTGTCCTGCAGCAGCGACAGGCGCCTGCCTGCCGGCGACGCCAACGCGGGCTTGCCGCCATTCGGCAGGCGCGGCGCGTTCTGATACGTCATCACCAGCAGCACGCCTGGCAGCGCTTGCGCGCGGCTCGCATCGATCGACGCAATCGTGCCGCTTGCAATCGTGCTGGTAACCAGCACCGCATGCGCGAGCCGCGCCTCGGGGAACTCGGCGGCGTAGCGTGCTTCGCCGCTGACTTTCAGCAGACCGTCGATGCGGTCGAGCGGTTGACCAATCAGATTCATGCGACACCTCTGGTGCGGCCCGCGGCCAGATTCACTGCGCGCACGATCGCGCGTTGCGCGAGCTGCACCTTGAACGCATTCTCGTGCTGTGGTCTGGCATCGTGTAGCGCGGCGGCTGCGGCCTCATGCAACCTCGCCTGCATGAGCGGCTGGCCGTTGAGCATCTGCTCGGCCGCGCTTGCGCGCCACGGCTTGTGCGCGACGCCGCCCAACGCGATGCGTGCGGTTCTCACGTGGTCGCCGTCCATCTGCAACGCGGCGGCCACCGAGACCAGCGCAAATGCGTAACTGGCCCGGTCACGCACCTTCAGATAGTGAGCGTTCGCGCTGAACAAAGGTGGCGGCAAATCGACGGCGGTAATCAACTCGCCCGCCTGCAAAGTCGTATCGATGTCGGGCCGGTCACCGGGAAGCCGATGAAAGTCAGCAAATGGAATCGTTCGCTCGCCTGCGGGTCCGCTTATGGGTCCGCTCACGCGCACGACGGCATCGAGCGCGGCGAGCGCCACGCTCATATCCGACGGGTTCACGGCGATGCATTGCGGACTCGCACCGAGAATCGCGTGCGTGCGATTGTGGCCTTCGAGCGCCGCGCAACCACTGCCTGGTATGCGCTTATTGCACTGCGTGAAGGCGGTGTCGCAAAAGTAGCCGCAGCGCGTGCGCTGTAACAGATTGCCGCCCACGGTCGCCATATTGCGCAGTTGTGACGACGCACCCGCCAGAAATGCTTGCGTCAGCAACGGGTATTGTTCGCGCACCAGCGCGTGATTGGCGGCATCGCTGTTGCGCACCAGGGCACCGATACGGATGCCGCCATTGGGCAGCGTGGTGACCGTATCGAGTCCGCTGATGTGCGTGATATCGATGAGCCGCAGCGGCCGCGCTACGCCGCCCTTCATCAGGTCGAGCAGATTGGTGCCGCCGCCGATGAACACCGCACCCGGTTGCTGCGCCGCGCGCACGGCGCCGGCGACGTCGCCGGCGCGTTCGTAAGAGATCGCATCCATGCTGGTCGCTCCGTCAGGCGTTGTGGCGGTTGTCGCTACCGCTGCTGGCGTTGCTGGCACTGCCACTCCCGTTTGCAACGTTCTGCCCACCGCCTTCATGCACGGCGCGCACCGCAGCGACGATATTCACGTACGCGCCGCAGCGACAAATATTGCCGCTCATGCGTTCGCGGATCTCGTCGTCGGAAAGTTGTGGAGGCCGGCTGCGGACATCGGCGGTCACGGTGCTAGCCGTGCCGTTACGGAATTCGTTCAGCAGGGCAGTCGCGGAACACAACTGCCCGGGCGTACAGTAGCCGCACTGGAACGCATCGTGTTCGATGAAGGCCCGCTGCAACGGACTCGGCACGCCGTTGCTGGCGAGTCCTTCCACCGTCGTGATGTTCTCGCCTTCATGCATCACGGCGAGCGTCAGGCAGGAATTGATGCGACGGCCGTCGGCGATCACCGTGCATGCGCCGCACTGTCCGCGGTCGCAGCCTTTCTTGGTACCCATCAGGCCCGCGTACTCGCGCAGCGCATCGAGCAAGGTCACGCGCGGTTCGAGTTGCAGCGTGTAAGCGCGGCCGTTGATCGTCAGCGTGACCGGACGGCCCGGCACAGGTGAACGGACCTCCGCAGGCAGCGCGGCCGGGGTGGGTGTTTGTGTTTGCGCGCGCAGATGCGGCGCCGCGCCGACCGTGGCGGCTGCGGCAGCCGACTGCAGAAAGCGGCGGCGCGACGGTTGGGATGGCGTGGTGGCGGGCGCGTCGCCCGAATCCTGACGTTCGTTCTTCGTGGACATGAAGGTCTGCTGGCTCCATTGAAAGGTCAATGCAGGCTGGCGACGTGCGGATGCCGACATGCGGGTAACCGACGCGCGGATACCCGCACGTTGGCATCCGAAGCGTCGTGGCCTAACCCATCGTTCTCAGCAATTTCGGTGCCGTTGCGAATGCAACGATATGCCGACGCGGCGCAACGGCGTCCGCTGCGACCCGGCTATCGAGTCACGGCGAATCGGATCGAATCCTTGCGAGCGCAACCAGAAACGTAGCGACGCGCGTCAACCACGGACGTTGCGCTTAACGAACGGGAAAGTAAATATGCGGAAGTGCCTTCTTTCTGCGTGCAAAAAGAAAGACTGTTTTGCGTCAGACGAGGAGTCCGCCAGATCAGGCGTCGGCCCAGCGGCGCAGCAGATTGTGATAGATGCCGGTGAGGCTTACCACGGTTGCATCGTTCGAACCTTTCTCGGCCGCCAGATGTTGCACGTCGTTGTCGAGTTGAAACAGCATGGCGCGTTCGCCGTCGTCGCGCACCATGCTCTGGATCCAGAAGAAAGACGCGACCCGCACGCCACGCGTCACCGGGCTCACGTGATGCAGGCTCGAAGCGGGGTAGAGCACCATGTCGCCGGCCGGTAGCTTCGCGCGATGCACGCCGTAGGTGTCTTCGACGCAGAGTTCGCCACCGTCGTAGGACTCCGGCTCGGCCAGAAAGAGCGTGGCCGACAGATCGCTGCGGATGCGGAAGTCGGTGCCGCGCAACTGGCGGATCGCGTTGTCCACGTGCGTGCCGAAACCATCGCCGCCTGCATAGCGGTTAAAGAGTGGCGGAAAGACTTTCAGCGGCAACGCGGCGGCAAAGAAGCGCGGATTGCGGCCGAGCGCGTCCTGAATCGCATCGCCAACCGCGCGCGCGGCGGGGGAGCCTTCGGGCAATTGCTGGTTGCGCTTGGCCTGCGCCGACTGCTCGCCGGAAGTCGCATTGCCGTCGATCCATGGTGCCGCGTCGAGGATTTCGCGGCATTGCGCGACTTGTTGTTTGCTGAGCACGCCTTGCAGATGCAGCATCATGCGCGCACCTCTTCGTTGATATCTTCATCGATCTCTTTGGCCAGCGCACGAAATGCGGCCACCGGCGAAGCGGCCAGCCACGCTTGCATTTTCTCGACGAACGCCGGTGTTGCGGTATGCGGCACACGCCGCAACCATTGCAGCGCGGCATCGATCTCGCCGCGTTCAGCCAGTAGCCGCGCATAGTTGAACTGGCCGCGGAAGTCGCCGCCCACCGCTGCACGACGGTAATAGTCGAGCGCGATGTTTGCGTCGGCCTTGACTTCCCAGCCGTCCTCGTAAAAGCTGCCGATAAAGTTGATCGACTTAACGTGACCTATTTCGGCGGCACGCCGGAACCACACCAACGCTTGCGCACGATCGCACGCCACACCATTGCCGAGCGCCAGCGCTGAAGCATAGTTGTACATCCCCCAGTCGAGTCCGGCCTGCGCTGCGAGGCGGTACCAGTAGACCGCTACCGGCGCGCACGCGGTGGTTCCCCAACCGTGTTCATAGCAACGGCCCAACATGTTCATCGCCATCGGATGATCCTGCCGGGCCGCGTGCTTGAACCAGGTTAACGCTTCCTCGGCGTTGCGTTCCACGCCATGGCCGTCGAGCAGATACTGCCCGTACACCGCCTGCGCTTCGACGATGCCGTTATGCGCGGCTGCCGCCACCCACGCGGCAGCGGTGTCCGGTGGCCCGGAGAGAATCGCGGCGAGTTCGTCATGCGACACGGTCGCCAGCGCCTTCAGCGTTACCTGTTCCGTCATGCCTGTGCTTAGTAATGCGCGTTGAGCGTCAGGAAGGCGGAACGGCCGGCTGCGATCGATGCGTAGTGCGCCGGATACGCCTGGTCGTAATACGTCCGGTTGAAGATGTTCTGCACGTTCAGTTGCAGATCGACCTTCTTGTTGATGCGGTACGTCGCCACGCCGTCGAAACGCCAGTACGACGGCACCGCACGTAGGTTCGCCGTATCGCCGTATACCTGCGACATGTAGAACGCGCCGCCGCCGATCGTGAACTTCGGCAGCACGTCGTAGTTGGTCCACAGGCTGATGCTGTTCTTCGGCGTATTCGGGAACTGGTGGCCGTTATCCGAGGTGGTCTTGCCGTTGTCGCGCAACTGGCTCTTCATGTACGTGTAGCCGCCGAACACCTGCCACTTGTTCGTCAACTGACCGGCCACACCGAATTCGAAACCTTGTACGCGCTTGTTGCCGACCATTGCGTATTCGTTGTTCGGCAGCGTGACGCGGGCGTTGGTCGTATCGATCTGAAACAGCGCGCCCGTCAGCGAGAGGTGGTTGTCCAGCACATTCCACTTGGTGCCGAGTTCAATGCTGCGGTTCTTTTCCGGGGCTAGCTGATCCGCGTTCGCACCGACACCGTTGCGACCCGGCGTCAACGATTGCGTTTCGCTGCCCTGGCCGAGCAGGGCGCCGGCCGGCGTCGACGAAGTCGCGATCGACGCATACACGCTGCCGTTCGAAGCCGGTTTGAAGACGAGCCCGAACTGGTAGTTGAACAGCGTGTCGTCGCGCGAGGTGCGCTTGCCGCCGTTGGCCACCGTGTTGCGGAAATCGGTGGAGTAATCGTCGACGCGCAAGCCGACGTTGGCCTGCCAGCGTTTGGTGAGTTCGATCGTATCGAACGCATACAGCGACTTGGTGGTGGTGCGCTGCTCGCTCGGATCGTTCGTTTGCTTGACCGAGCCGGCCCACGGGTCGTTCGGATTCGGTGACCACAGGCTCGTGCAGTTATAGCCCGACGCCGCGCCGATGCCCTTGGTCTTGCAGATCGCACCGGTGGCCGTTGCGACGGTGTACGAATCATTCACGCTGGTTTCGCGCGACAGTTCGAGGCCGGTGGTGAAGCTGTGTTTCAGGAAGCCCGTCTTGAACTCGCCGAACAGTTCGGTCTGGTTCGCGAGGCTGTAGACGTCGCTGGCGCGCGTATTCGCGCGGCGCCACACCATGCCGTTCACGACGTTGCCCTGGCTGTCGTCCGGCTGCGTCCAGATGTAGTCCTGAGTGGATTTCGTATAACGCGTGGTGTTGCGGATCGTCAGATTACTGTTGATGTCGTGCTCGATGCGCACGGTGCCGACGTCCGAAGTCGTCTTGCGGAAATCCCGGTCGATCAGGCCGTAAAAGTTATGCCGGTCCACGTTGGCCGGATAGATCGTATTGACGTTGGCCGGCTTGTTGGTGGTCGTGTAGAAGTACGGAATACCGCTGTCGGGCAGGTCGTCGGTGGAGAGGCGGTAGTAGCTCGCCGTGACGCGGGTCGGCGTGCCGAGACCATAGGTGAACGACGGCGCGATGCCCCAGCGCTCGTTGTTGACCGCGTCGCGGCCGGCCACGTCGTTGTTGTGGCTCATCACATTCAGGCGGAAGGCCGCGTGATCGGCCATCTGCCAGTTGCCGTCGGCAGTGAAGCGGCGGTAGCGGTCGGTGCCGAGGCCCGCGCTGCCGTCGGCGGAATTGCCCAGATGCGGAGTCTTGGTGATCAGGTTGATGCTGCCGCCCGCGCCGCCGCGGCCGCCATAGGCGCCGTCCGACCCCTTGGTCACTTCCACGCTTTCGATGTTGAACACTTCGCGAGTGGTCGCGCCGATGTCGCGCATGCCGTCGACGAAGGTGCTGCCCTGGGCGTCGTAGCCGCGAATGAACGGCCGGTCGCCGAGCGGGTTGCCGCCTTCGCCGGCGCCGAACGTGATGCCCGGCACCGTGCGCAGCGCTTCGGTCAGCGTCGAGGCGCCCGTGCTTTTGATCAACTCCTGCGGAATCACGGTCACCGACTTCGGCGTATCGACCAGCGGCGCGGTGAATTTGACCGACGCCGAGTGGTCGGTCTTGAAGCCGTCGTCCGCCTGGCCTTGCACGGCGATCGGCGCGAGCTGGCTTTCCTTGTCAGGCGGCGCCGTGCCGGCCGTGCCCTGCGCGAGCGCGGGACCTGCCGCCAGCATGCTGCACAGCGTCGTGCTGATTTTGCCGAGCTTCGGTTCGTCGGACCGCAACTTCATTTTTATCCCCGTCATGAGCGCTGGTGCCCGGGTGAACAACGCATTCCTTACCCAGATATTCCATGTTTATTACAAAATGTTTTCGGCGTGCATTCTATGCAATCTGGTTGTAATTGAGAAGCGTTCTCATCAAAAATCTTTGGTCGTGGAATTGGACGTGCGTGCCAATTCGTGAAATTGGCTGGCTGATCGACGAGGATGGCTGGGGAAGGAGTGGGTTTGACGACCGCGGCTGGCGCGGAGATGACTGACTGTGCGTCGGTCTTGCGAGCGGCGGTTGTAGCGCGTGATGCGCATTTTCTGATCGAACGGCGGACGGTGTCCGCCCGATTTCCTACTGTGCGGCCAACTCGGCCAGCATCTCCCGCAGCCACACGAGCGCCGGATCGGCCTGGTTACGCGGATGCCAGCCTGCGTACAACGTGAAGCCGCGCGCCTCGAAGGGCAGCGCAAAGGTGTCGAGCCGGTCGAGGTAGCGTGCTGCGAAGCGCAACGGCAGCGTCGAAACGTAGTCGGTTTTCGACAGCAACTCCGGCACCAGCGCGAAGTGCTGGAGCGACAGCGCGACGCGCCGTTCACGGCCGAGTTCGTCGAGATGCTCGTCCATGAAGCCGTGAAAACTGCCGCCGCTGGTCGACACCAGCACGTGATCGAGCTCGCAGTAGGTGTCGAGATCGAGTGGGGCGTCGCCGCGCGGGTGGCCCTTGCGCTGCACGAACACGAAATGCTCGTCGTAGAGCTTGCGGACTTTCATCGACGGCGGAATCATCCGGTCGGAACCGAGCAGCAGGTCGATCTCGCCGCTTTCGAGCCGGGACGCGGCGGTGGGCTGATCGCCAATCACGAACGCCACGCGCACGCCCGGCCCTGCCGACGCCGGCAAGCACTCCATCAGGCGCATGCCGAGTACCGCGGTGGCGTTGTCGTGCGCGGCAATCACGAAGCGCCGCGTATCGGTATGAGGATCGAAGGCCGGCTGGTGGCGCACCACCGCTTCGAGATTCTTCAACGCGGCATGAAGCGGCTCCATCAACTCCAGCGCCCTGGCCGTGCGCGTCATGCCGCGGCCGGTTTCGGCGGGCAGCAGCAGCGGATCGCCGAAGATCTGCCGCAAGCGCGAAAGCTGCGTGGAGACGGCCGGTTGCGTCAGATGCAGCCGCGCGGCCGCACGCGTGACGTTCGACTCGGCGAGCAACGCGTCGAGCGAAACCAGCAGATTCAAATCGATACCGCGGAGATCAATCATGTTGATAGGTCGCATATGAGTAATTGATTTCTAGAATACGTACCGCGCTACTACAGTTCAAGCACC
The DNA here is from genome assembly GCF_009690905.1 of Paraburkholderia madseniana. Lineage (GTDB taxonomy): Bacteria > Pseudomonadota > Gammaproteobacteria > Burkholderiales > Burkholderiaceae > Paraburkholderia > Paraburkholderia madseniana. Next base: position 89,031 of record NZ_VOSW01000020.1, on the reverse strand, counting down.
GAAACGAACTGAAGGAAGCTCAACATGAAAGCCTGGATGCTCGACGAACCCGGCAAGCCGCTGGCCTTGCGCGACGTGAGCCAACCGCAACCGCGCAGGAACGCCGTGCTGGTGCGGATGGAGGCGGTGCCTCTGCTCAGTTACACGCGTGAATATGTCGAAGGGAAGTTGCCCTACGCGTATCCGCCGACGCCGTTTTCGCCCGGCACCAATGGTGTTGGCCGGGTCGTTGCGGTCGGCGAGGGCGTGGTGGCATTTCGCGCCGGTCAACGCGTTGCCGTGAATCCTTACTGGATCGCCGACGAAACGGTGCACGAGCCGGCGCAAGCGCTGTTAGGGCTTACCGCTATTAGCGCCGACAGCGCTGCGCTGCTGGCTGAGTTTCCGCACGGCACCTTACGCGAACTGGCCGAGTTCCCTGCGTCAACGCTGATTGCACTGGACGGTCTGGATGGAATCGATGCCGCACGCCTCGCGGTCCTGGCGAAGTTCGCGGTGCCCTTCGGTGGTTTGCGACGCGGCCGTCTGTCAGCGGGCGAGACGGTGGCGGTCAACGGCGCAAGCGGTTACTTCGGCTCGGCTGCCGTACTCGCTGCGCTGGCCCTCGGCGCGAGCAAGGTCGTCGCGCTCGGCCGGCGTCCGGAACCGCTGCAAGCGCTGGTCGAGCAAGGCCGCGGGCGGGTGGTCCCCGTCGTACTGAGCGGCGATGCCGCGCAAGACATAGCGGCGATTCGCGCCGCAAGCGGTGGCGGCGCGGACCTCGCGTTCGACATGGTCGGGCAGGCCACGGACGCAAACGCAACCCTGGTCGCATTGCGCAGCCTGAGCCGCGGCGGGCGACTCGTGCTGATGGGCAGCATGCAAGTGGACCTGCCGATTACCTACAGGGAGATGCTGCTGAACAACTGGGAATTGATCGGCCACTTCATGTACACGCGCGCTGACTATCTCGCGCTGGTTTCGCTCGTCACGTCCGGGCAGATTCCGCTCGCGGCGGTCGAGTTGAAGTCGTATCCGTTTGCTGAACTGGAGGCGGCCATCGACGCCGCCGGCCGTATGTCCGGTCTGCAATGCACGGTGGTGGACAGCACGTCGCCGCAAGCATGGAGTTGAGTGTGTAGCGGCTTAACCGCGGCGGCATAAAAAAGCGGCCTTGCTGATTCACAGCAAGGCCGCTTTATATATGGGCAAATCGTAATCGGTTAGTCAGTCGTTCAATCGATGCCGTGAAATACCGCATCGTCTGTGATATCAGTCGCGCTTGCGCTCCGGATAGCGAAGGCGCGAATGATTGCGACCGTAGATCCCATAGATGATGAGCCCGATCACGAGCCAGACGAAGAGCCGCAGCCACGTGACGAGCGGCAGCCCGGCCATCAGCAGCAGGCAAAACAGAATCCCGAGGATCGGGATCACCGGCACGCCCGGCGCGCGGAACGGCCTCGCGGCGTCTGCGTCGCTGCGGCGTAGATAGATCACGGCGCCGCAGACGAGAATGAACGCGAACAGGGTGCCGATGCTAACCATCTCGCCCAACACGTTGATCGGCGTAAACGCCGCCACAACCGCGACGATGGCACCGATCATCATCTGGCTCAAATGAGGTGTGTGCAGACGCGGATGAACTTGCGCGAATAGTTGCGGCAGCAGGCCGTCCTGTGACATCGTGAAGAAGATGCGGCTCTGGCCATACAGCAGCACGAGTATCACGGTCGTCAAGCCGGTCAGCGCACCGATCTTGATGAGCACGGAGAACCAGGTGACGCCGATCACATCGACACCTTTCGCGATCGGATCCGGGACGTTGAGCTCGGCATACGGAACGAGTCCGGTCAGCACGCCGGCGACCGCAATGTAGAGCAGCGTGCAGATCACCAGCGAGCCCAGAATGCCGATCGGCATGTCGATCTGCGGCTTGCGTGCCTCCTGGGCCGCGGTGGACACCGCATCGAAACCGATGAACGCGAAGAAGACGACGGCCGATCCGCGCAGAATGCCGCTCGCGCCGAAGTTGCCGAATTCGCCGGTATTCTGCGGAATGAACGGATGCCAGTTGGCCGGATGGACAAAGAAGGCGCCGATGACGATGAACGCGAACACCACAGTCAGTTTGATCGCCACCATGATGTTGTTGAGCCGCGCCGACTCCTTGGTGCCGAGCACGAGCATGGTGGTCAGCACGGCGATAATGAAGACCGCCGGCAAATTGACGATACCGGCCACCGTGCTGCCGTCGGCGAGCGTCACCGTTGTGCCGGGCGCAGCCGCCATGGTGGGCGGAATGTTGATCCCGACGTTGTGCAACAGGCTCACGATGTAGCCTGACCAGCCGACTGCAACGGTCGCCGCGCCCATCGCATACTCGAGGATCAAATCCCAGCCGATGACCCACGCGAATAATTCGCCGAGCGTGGCATAGGTGTAGGTATAACTGCTGCCGCAGACCGGCAGCATGGCAGCCAGCTCGGAGTAGCAGAGTCCGACAAAAGCGCAGGCAATCCCGCCGAGGACAAACGAAAGAATGATGCTCGGCCCCGCGTAATGGGCCGCGGCCGTGCCGGTCAGAACAAAGATGCCGGCGCCGATGATCGCGCCGATACCCATCGCCGTAATGCTGAGCGCGCCCAGCGATTTCGACAGGTGGCGTTCACCGCCCTCCGCGCTTGCGACAATATCCGCGACGGATTTGCGCGCCATATAACCCGTGTCAGCCATGATGAGTCGTCCTGTTCGTATGTGGGTGAATCCGGGATCGAATCGATCCGTGACGCACTGCAATAAGCGACTTCTTTAAAGGCGACTGACACGGTTGATGCTGCGGTTGAGGAGGGCACTGACGAATCCAGTCTAGTCCGGATTTAATCGGGTGGGTACTGAAGATCGGTGTTGCGCTTGCGGAAACGGCCTTGCGGTTGAGCCGCAAGGCCGTCTCTTTCAATCATCGAATCCTGATCAATCGATGCCGTGAAACACCGCATCGTCCGGACCGAGATAAACGGGCGGGCGCCACGCGGCGTCGCGCATCGAATGCTGGACCAGCTTTTCGACACCTAGCAGCACCGCGAAAATCGCCATCCGCACCGGGATGCCGTTATCGGTCTGGCGGAAAATCGCCAGGCGCGAATCGTGATTCAGGTCGACGCTCAGATCGTTCGCACCCGGCCGGCTGTCGCGCGGCAGCGGGTGCATGATCAGCGTGTCGGGGCCGCACACGCTGTCCATCAGCGCCTGATTGATCTGGAAGTCCGGTGTATAGCCTTCGAAGGATTCGTCGGTGAAGCGCTCTTTCTGGATGCGTGTGGCGTACACCACGTCTGCGCCGCGCAGCCCGGCGGGCAGATCGTGGGTCTGTTCGATCACGTGATCGTTGCGCGAAATCTGCTCGATGATGTAGCTCGGCATTTCGAGCATGGGCGGCGAAATCAGCGTGAACTTGATGCCGCGATACAGCGCCAGCAGCTTGACCAGCGAATGCACCGTGCGGCCATATTTCAGGTCGCCGACCAGCGCAATATGCGCACCGTCGACGATCTTGCCGAGCCGCGAGAACTCGCGCTGGATCGTGTACAGGTCGAGCAGCGCCTGGCTCGGGTGCTCGCCCGGGCCGTCGCCGCCGTTGATCACCGGCACGTTGGTGGCGCGCGCGAATTCGGCTACCGAGCCTTGCTCCGGATGGCGGATCACCAGCGCATCCACATAGCCGCTCATCACGCGGCTGGTGTCGTAGATCGACTCACCCTTGGCCATCGACGAAAACGTGAAGCCGGTGGTGTCGCACACCGAACCGCCGAGGCGGCAGAATGCCGCGCCGAAGCTCACGCGGGTCCGCGTACTGGCCTCGAAAAACAGATTGCCGAGCACCGCGCCTTCGAGCACGCGGGAGATTTTCCGGCGCCGCGCGATCGGCTGCATGATGTCGGCGACGCGAAACAGCGCCTCGACCGAGTCGCGCGAGAACTGATCGACCGACAGCAGCTGCGGCTTGCCCTCGAACAGCATCTGGCTCGCCAGCGACTGTGAGTCTACGCTTTGCGTATAGTTTTCACCGGGCTCGCCATGTACCACGATTTCCGACACGAAACGCTCCACGATCTCCGGCATGGCCCGCGATTCCTGCGAATCGTCCGGCAGCAGCCATGTGTCGAGCGCGCGGCGCGACACGCCAATACGGCTCGCGAACGTCTCGCGGGTCATGTTCATGCGACGCATCGCGTCGCGTAGGAAAGCTTGTTGTGGGACGCTCATGCGGGCACCTGTCGGGAAAGGGCTGCGTATCGGCTATGTACGCGGTGCGTATATTAGTTTCCCTGTCGCAGAAGTCAAGCAATTTTGCTGGTTTGGCAAACCCGTTTGCCAAACCAGCTTTGCAAACTCGCCCTAGACGCGGTTACACTGCGTTTCATGCATCCCGGCCAAACGCTCCGACTCCGTCCGTCAACCATCGCCCGTCTCGCTTTTGCGAGCGTCGTGGTTGCACGCGCGGGTTTCCCGAGCGTTAGCGCCAAAGCCAAAAAACAGCCGCTCATCTGACCGGAGCTGCTGTTCCGTCAGATGTTGCGACGGAACAGCCGGTCAACGCCCCCTGCGGCATTCCCTGTTTTTCCTCCCTCGCACCACTGATCGGAATCGATACGGTCGTCATCGAGGTAAAGACATGTCTATTTTTTCGGGTATCTGGGTTCCGCTCGTCACGCCATTCGCCGACGGCGAGGTGGATCACGCCGCGCTGCGTGCGCTGGTGCGCCGCTATGCCGACGCAGGCATCGCCGGGCTGGTCGCGCTCGGCACCACCGGCGAGCCGGCCGCGCTCGACGACGCCGAGCAGGACGCCGTGCTGGCGACGATTCTCGACGAAGCGCGAGCCGCCGCTCACGGCGCAGACGGCGCAGACGCACAGGCGCTGCCGGTGCTGGTCGGCGTGTCGGGCAATCACACGGCGAGCATGAAGGAGCGCATCGAGCAACTGAACGCACTGCCGATCGCCGGTGTGCTGATGGCCGCGCCGTATTACATCCGGCCTTCGCAAGCGGGCATCGTCGGGCATTTCATGGCGCTTGCCGATGCGAGCGACAAGCCCGTCGTGCTGTACGACATTCCTTATCGAACCGGCGTGCGGCTCGAACTCGACACGCTGCTGACGCTTGCCGCGCATCCGCGGATTCAAGCGGTGAAGGATTGCGCCGGTTCGCTCGACACCACGATCGCGCTGATTCGCGACGGGCGCTTGCAGGTGCTGACCGGCGAGGACATCACCATCTTCAACACTCTGTGTCTGGGTGGGAGCGGGGCGATCGCGGCCTCGGCGCATCTGCGGCCGGAACGGTTCGTCGCGCTGTATCGTGCGCTGTCAGCGGGACGGCTCGACGAAGGACGGCGTATTTTTCACGAGCTCGTGCCGCTGATCCACGCGCTGTTCGCCGAACCGAATCCGGCACCTGTGAAGGCCCTGCTCGCCGCGCAAGGCCTGATACGCGACGAATTACGCATGCCGATGACGCGTGCCGGCGATGCACTGGTTGCGCGGCTCAGGGAACTGGAAGGGCTTGATCGGATAGAGGCGCACGCGGCGGCGGCGCCGGCTTGAGTGCGGATTCGCTTGCGGCCATCTGTATTTGAGATGATGGTTCGTGATGCCAGGCGATAATCGGCGCCCTTTGTCCATTATCGCCGCCGGCATGTTGTCCGGCAGATGCCGCATGCCGTTAGCCTTGTCCGCCGATTTCCTCTCCCGCTTCAGCACGCTCAGTGCGTTCATTACGTTCAATAAGCCGAACACGATGAACGTGCCTTGTGCAGCCCGTGCGCAGTCTTGCGCGGGCCGCATGGCGCGCGCCGGGAACCGCTGATGTCCTCCGTGTTTCGCGCCGGCAGTCAGCTTTCCAGCGGATCGGTCAGCTTCGTCACACGCCGCACCGCGCTGACCATTGCGGTGGCCACGGCGTGCGGCGCAGCAGCGCTGGCGCTCGCCGCTGGCATCGCGATCGGCATGCATTGGCCGGCGCACGGCTCCGGCGATCAGACGGCGAACCGTGTCGAGCACGACTACGCGATCGATCAACTCGGCAAGCTGAATGCATCCGTGGCGCAGATCGAACCGCGCATCGCGCGCCTGACGGCGCAGGTCGGCGCCTTGCGCGATTTCGAGGCACGTCTGAATACACCTCGACCGGCGCCGCGCGCACCGGTTGCACCAGCTACCTCGGGCTCTGCCTCTGAACCGGACACTTCCGCTACCGATAGCGAAGGCGAGGGGGGCCCGTCATTACCGCCGCGTCGCTGTACGGACGTCATGCCGCAACCGGCCGGTCATGCCGATGCCACGCGCACCCGGCAACAACTGGATTGCATCGCCGCGACGCTGTCCGCGCTCGAGCAACAAACTGCCGACCACGCGATCGCGTACGCCGCCTTTCCCGGCCGCATGCCCGCCGACAGCGCGCGCTTCGGCTCGCCGTTCGGCAATCGCACCGATCCGTTCACGCAGCGTTTGAGTTTTCATCCGGGCCTCGACCTGGTCGCCAAAACCGGTACGCCGATTCTTGCGGCAGCGGGCGGCCGGGTGATCTTCGCCGGCGAAAAATCGGGCTATGGCAACGCGGTCGAAATCGATCATGGCAACGGCCTCGTGACCCGTTACGGCCACGCGTCGCGCATCGTCGTGCACGTCGGCGATCTGGTGCTGCCGCGCCAGTATGTCGCCGATGTCGGCTCGACCGGCCGCTCCACCGGCCCGCATCTGCATTTCGAAGTGCTGGTCAACGGCGCGCCGGTCGATCCGGCTGCCTACCTCGCGCTCTTCGCGCCCACGCCCCATGGTTGAACGACGTTTTTCCCGCGATGCGGGCAGTCTGACCCATCGCGCCTATACGTTGCAGCCCACGCGGCCGCTCGTTCTGCGCGTCGCCCTGTGGGGGCTGGTGTGCGCGCTCAGTGCGGCGGGTGGCGCGGCGTCCGTTGTGGTGTGGCAAGCGCAGCGCGCCGGCACACCGGCCGAACAATGCAACGCGGCGCCCGTCGATGTAGACAGCGAGCAGACGGAACTCGCCCGCGCGCGGCTTGCGCTGGCGCAGGAATCCGCGGCGCGCGCCGCGGTGCAGAAAACCGCGGACGCCGCCGCCGCCGACGTCGCGCGATTGAATGCCGAATTGCAGTTTCTACGCGGCCAAAGCAAGACGAAGCCACCGGCACAAACGGGGGCGCCGCGCCGCTAACCGTGGGTGAGCGCGGCACGGTATTCGGCTACTCTGCATCGAACTACAGCCAGCGCCGTACTAACCCGAGGCAGGTAACACCGCAACGCGGCAAGCGCAGCACCTGAGCAACCCACCTCCCGGCTCGTCGCCCGGAAAGCATCACGCGACGAACATTTTCATTTCCAGGAAATACTTATGTTCAGCAAGAAAAAACACGCGGGCATCCAGCAGACCAAGCTTGCCACCCTCATCGCACAGGACGTGCGGATCACGGGCGACCTCGTATTCAGCGACGGCCTGCGCATGGACGGCCACGTGAAAGGCAACGTCAGCGGCGAGTCCGGCACCCAGACGCTGCTGGTATTGAGCGACCGCGGCTCGATCGAGGGCAACGTGCATGGCTATGACGTGGTGGTCAATGGCCGGATCGTCGGCGACGTGATCGCCGATCACTTCGTCGAGCTGCAGAGCAATGCGCACGTGACCGGCAACATCTACTACCAGCAGTTGCGGATGGATTGTGGCGCCTCGGTGGATGGCAAGCTCACCAAGCGCGAAGCCGCGCAGGCGGCGACGCCGATTCTCGTGTCGGTGGCCGATTCCGCACGCGAGGCGCGCAAGGCCGGCTAGGCGGCCGCGCGCTGCGTCAAACCGGCCCCGGCAGCGACTGGCATTGCGCGGGCGTGTCGTGGCCGAGCGCATCGCAGTGCGGCGACCGCGATTCGCGCAGTCCGCGCATTTCCCGTGACTCGGCGAGACGCTCCAGCGCGCCGCGGTCGAGCGTGGCGAGCATGTCGCGTTCGACGATCAGATGGTGCAGGGCCAGCACGATCAGGCCGATGGTCAGCAGCAGATCGCCTGCAAACACGACGGCGTAAAGCGCCGAGGTGGTGCGAGGATTGCCGTACAGCAACGTCATGTTGGAGCGGTCGAGCAGCACCAGCACGAGCGGCACGATGGCATTGAGCGTCGCGATGCCGCTACCCACCGCCACCAGCATACGTGCCGCCCCAAGTTGCGGACGGCGCCGCCGGTAGACTTCATACAGCGTTGCCGCGCGGCATGGCGCGAAAAACAGCGCCAGCAAGCCGGCGCGGACCGCCAGCGGCGCATTCCACGCCAGCACGCTCCCATACAGCACGCAGAACACGGCAGTGACGACGAGGCCGGCGCGCCACGGCGCCGATTCACCGAACAGATCGCGCGTGCCGGTCCAGATCAGAATGCGGCTTTGCAACGCCAGCGTCGCGGTGGCCAGCAACAGCAGATCGCTGGGCCAGATCTTGTGCAACGCGAAGCATGCCGTGGCGGTGGCAAGCAGATAAAAGCCGACGGCCCAGAAGCGGAAGGCGCCCACCTGCGCAAACATCCGCGAAAGCGCTGTCGTGATGAGGGCGCTGCACAGGAACGTGATCAGCCACACCGTTTGGAACGTCGCTACGTCAATTTTCATGAAGTCTCCAGCAACCAATCTGTTTGTTCCTGCTTATAGGTAAAACGAGGCGACGCAGCGGGCGCGCCATGATAGGCGAACCGAGTCGCAAAGGTACACGTCTTTCAAACAGATTCGGATGCTCATGCCGACACCATTCTTGCCCGTAGCAGTTCGCCGAAGTCGTCGGCGGTGAGCGGCTTGCCTAGCAGGAAGCCTTGCATCTCGTCGCACATCATCGACTTGAGCATGTCGAGCTGCGATTCGGTTTCGACGCCTTCGGCCACCACGTCCATTTCCAGCGAGTGGGCGAGCGCAATGATCGCGGAAACGATCGCGCTGCCTTCCGGTCCGTGCTCGTCGAGTCCGTTGGTGAAGAAGCGGTCGATCTTCAACTGCTTGACCCGAAAACGTTGCAGATAGGCGAGGCTGGAATAGCCGGTGCCAAAATCGTCGATGGCGATTTCAAAGCCGCTTGCCCGGAACGCGCGGATCATTTCGATGGTTTTCGGCGCGTCCTGCATCGCGACGGTTTCGGTGATTTCGAACATGATCTGTTCGCATTGCACGCCTTCGGCTTGCACGATCTCGAGCATCGTCGCGACGAGGTTCGGTTGCGACAACTGGCGCGGCGACAGGTTGATCGCCACTTTCATCGAAGGCAGGCCTTGCTCGACCCAGCGGCGAATCTGCCGGCACGTCTCGCGCAGGACCCAGTAGCCGATCTGCACGATCTGGCCCGAGCGCTCGGCAATCGGAATGAACTCGAGCGGCACCAGTGCGCCGAGCTGCGGATGATGCAGGCGGATCAGCGCTTCGGCACCCGCCAGCGAGTCGCCGCTGCCGTGGAACTTCGGCTGAAAGTGCAGCGAGAAATGGCCGGCGGTGAGCGCTTCGTGCAGCGCACTTTGAATTTGCAGCGTGCGCGTCGCGGCTTCGTTCATGCTTTGTTCGAAGAAGCGATAGGTGCTGCGGCCCGCGCGCTTGGCTTCGTACATGGCTGCATCCGCATGCTTGAGCAGCGTCTCGACGGTATCGCCGTCGTAGGGAAAGAGCGCGATGCCGATGCTCGGCATCACCTGTAGCGGCTGCGAATCGGTCCATACGCCCTGGCGCATCCGGTCGAGCACGTCTTCGGCCATGGTGCCGGCGTCTTCGCGTGACGCCAGGTTCTCGGACAGCACCACGAACTCGTCGCCGCCGAGACGCGCGACGGTGTCGCTCGCGCGCACACACAGCAGAAGGCGCTGGGCGAACGCCGACAGCACTTCGTCGCCGGCCGAGTGGCCGAGTGAATCGTTGATGGTCTTGAAGCCGTCGAGATCCATGAACAGGATGGCGAACAGCGTACGCTGCCGGCGCGCGCTATGGATGGCGCGGTCGATGCGTTCGGTCAGCGTGCTGCGGTTGGGCAGGCCCGTCAGCGTGTCGAGCGTGGCGAGCCGCACGATCTGGCCGTTCAGCTTCGACACCGCGCCGACCAGAAAGCTGGTGCGCGCATCGAAACGCGACAGTATCAGCGTGACGATCAGAATCGCAAACGTGAACAGGATCACCGAAGTCGCGAGCCATGCGGCGTTCACGCCCTTGGCCGCGCCGCACACGGCGCCGGGCGGAAATTCGGCGGCCGCCATGCCGGCGTAGTGCATGCCGCTGATCGCGACGCCCATTACCAGCGCCGCGATGAAACGTTTGCGCAAGACGTAGCGCTCGTCGTCGTTACTGAGTGCGCGCGCCATCCACAGCGCGGCGGTCGAAGCGCCGATCGCGATCGCCAGCGAGCCTGCGAACCAGGCCGGCTGATAGTGGATGCCCGGCTCCATTTGCATCGCCGCCATGCCGGTGTAGTGCATGCCGGCAATGCCGAAGCCCATCAGTACGCCGCCGGCCACGAGCCGAAGCAGCGTGAGCCGCGCGTGGGTCGCCACGACCAGCGCCAGATACGACACGCCGATCGCGAGTCCAAGCGAATAAGCGGTTGTCGCGAAATCGTAGCCGAGCGGAATCGGCAGCGAGAAGGCGAGCATGGCGATGAAGTGCATCGACCAGATGCCGACACCGAGCGCGGCGGCGCCGCCGAGACGCCACGCGTGCCGCAAACCGGCCGACGCCAGCAGGAAGATGCGGCCCGTCAAATCGAGCGCCGTGTACGACGCCAGCGTCGCGACGACGAACGAGATTGCAACCAGCCAAAAATTGTATGAGCTCTGCATGTTAAGTCCAACCGCGAGAGGGAAGCGGCTGAACTTGTTATCGACAGTTGGTGGCGTTTATTTAATTGATTTTCAATATGTTAGTCATCGGATTCGAGCATCACGCGGCTGGCGTGGTGTGTACCAGGGTTAATCCTTCGTCGAGCCAGCCCGTAATGCCGCCGATCATCAGTTTGACGGGGCGTCCCAGTTGCGCGAGACGTAGTGCGCCGCGTGCGGCGCCGTTGCAGTGCGGGCCTGCGCAGTAGGTGACGAACAGCGTGTCCTGCGGGTACCCGGCGAGCTTCGATGCCACGATCTTGCGGTGCGGCAGGTTCAGCGCACCCGGCACGTGGCCCTGTTCGAACAGCGCCGGGCTGCGCACGTCGAGCAGCACGAAGCCGGGCGTGCCGCTCGCGAGTGCCGCGGACACGTCCGAGCAGTCGGTTTCGAATTGCAGCGACGCCTGGAAGTGAGCAAGGGCGGCGGCGCTATCGGCAGCAGGGATGGCGGTGACGGCGTTGTGGGCGGTGAGGGTGTTGAGCGTCGACATGGCGGGGTTCCGGTTGGACAGTGAGCGTGGTTGTGTGGCGAAGCGATTCTGGAGCCTTCATTGTCGCGACGCCGTAAGCGCCGGGTAAGTGGCGTAATCGTCAATCTCCGGTAACATTACGCCATGCTCAATCACCTTGTCGTCGCGCTGGCTTACGACCGGCTCTGTACATTCGAATTCGGCTGCGTGACCGAACTGTTCGCGCTCGAACGTCCTGAACTCGGCGTCGACTGGTATCGCTTCGCGGTATGCGCGAGCGAACCCGGTCCGATTCGCGCGGCCGGCGGCATCACCGTCGCCGCGCCGTACACGCTCAGGCTGCTCGATCGCGCTGACACGATCGTGATTCCCGGCTGGCGCGACGCCGACGAATTGCCGCCCGAGCCGCTCTTGAAAAAGATTCGCGCCGCCTACGAACGCGGCGCGCGCCTTTGCTCAATCTGCTCCGGCGTGTTCGTGCTGGCCGCGTCAGGTGTGCTCGACGGCAGGACCGTCACGACGCACTGGCGCTACGCCGACAAATTGCAGCAGCGCTATCCGCAATTGCGCGTGCAGCCGGATGCGTTATATGTCGACGAAGGACAGATCATCACCTCGGCGGGATCGGCGGCAGGGCTCGACATGCTGCTGCATCTGGTGCGGCGCGATCACGGCAGCGCGATCGCCAACCGGGTCGCACAGCGGCTCGTGGTGCCGCCGCATCGCGAGGGCGGTCAGGCGCAGTTCGTGCCGCGGCCGATGCCACAAGACGAAGGCGGGCGCCTCGCGAAACTGATGGACTGGGTGCGCCGCCATCCCGCGTTGCCGCACACCTTGCGCTCGCTGGCCGAACGGGCGGCGATGAGCCCGCGTACGCTGCAGCGGCAGTTCCACGACGCGACGGGCATGGCGCCCTACGAATGGCTGGTGCGTGAACGCGTGGCGATCGCGCGAGAACTGCTTGAGGCGCCGGCTCCTTTGCCGATGGCGCGCGTGGCTGAGCTGGCGGGCTTCGGTTCCGAAGAATCGCTGCGGCGGCATTTCCGGCGTATCGCGTTGACGAGCCCAGGCGCGTATCGTAAGAAGTTCGGGGTGCAGGCCGGGGTGCAGACACCCGGATAGAGGCGCGTCGCTTTTCGTTCTGCTGTTCCCTCATAGGGGAACAGTTTCAAACGAACGCTTGCCAATGCGCAAAATCATCTAGGGCTCGGGTATGACAGGCGACTTGATGCGTGCCGCATGACCGGTCGAATGCGTTTCATGCAAGCAACTGTGCATGCTCAAAAGTCACGGAATGCCGCGTGCCGGGCGTTGCGACCGAATCGCGCGATTGGCCGCCCGCTTCGCCGCCATGCAAGGGTTCGCGCAATCGCCGGTTTTCTGTCAGCATCACGGCCAGCGTCCGTGGCAACCCACGTCAACAAACGTGCGGTGCATACGGCTACTTGAAGCGCGTGTTCGAAACGCGTCATCGCCACCGTCCTCTCTTGCTCATGAACGTCAAAACCGCCGCTGCTGCCGTTGTCGTTTCTGCTGCAATTGCAGCGCTCATGCCCGCGCTCGTCGCGGCGCAAACGGGAGCCGCCGATTCGCGCGCCGAACTTTATCGCCGCAACCTGCTGGCGGGCAAGGACGTGCCGTGCCGCACGAACGCGTCGTGCGCGGCGTTGGGCGTGGCCGCGCTCGAAGCAGGGCGCCTCAAGGACGCGCAAACGCTGGTCGCGATGGAAGCCGCGCTCGCCGAGGCCACCGCCATGCAGGCGAACGAAGAGAACTCGCCGAAAGCGACCAGTTCTGCGCGGGCTCGCGTGGCAATGGCGCTGGTTCATCAGGGTGACGTGCAAGTGAGGCTGGGCGCGCTGCCGGACGCGCGCGCGTATTACCGCACCGCGGTGAGCCGCGGCAACGACTATCCCAACGACGCGCTGCTCGGTCGCGCGGTAGCGGCCGCGCGTCAACGTCTCGAAGCGATTGCTGACAAAGCGGTGGTGGCCGGTGTGCCGCCGAACGGCGCGCGCTTTGCCAGTTACATGTTTTTTGGCGCGTGGAACAGTATCGAGGTGAAGCCGGTGAAAGGGCGGCACGGCGTCTACCGGATCGATGGCGACTTCGTGTATCCGACAGTCGGCGCCGACGGTCAACCGAGCGCGAACATGGGCAGCCTGTCGGCCTACGTGCGGTTCTACGATGGCGTGGCGCGCGTGCCGGTGACTGATGACGGAGGCCGTGCGCCGCTCGACGCAACCGCGAGGATCACCAATCTCGCGCCTTATGACAAACATGAGGACAAGCCAACGGACAAACGTGCGGACAGATGCCTGATCGAGTTCAAACTCTCCGCACCGGAAACGCTCGATGTAGCGACGCACGGCTCGCTAACCGAATGCGGATTCGGCTTCAACGTCAGCGCGGACGGACGTTACTATTTGATGACAGGCTCCTGACAGTCGGCATGCTGCAGGTTGCGAGCCTGTCCGTCTGCCGCCTGCATGCTTTCCCATCCGCACTGCGTCTTTTATGATGCAGTGGCCGTGCACGTTTTACCGCTGTCCAAAGCGTTCCCGCCAACAAAACTCTGATAAAAAAAACGCTCGCCATGCAGAACCTCCTCGACTATCCGGCACTTGTCTTCATCATTTGCTTTGTTGCGATGTGGCTGTCGGCGCGCATCGGCGCGTCGCTGCTGCGGCGTTTCAGCAAGATCGACGAGGACGCACGCGACGACTTCAGCGTGATTCAGGCCGCCACGTTGACGCTGCTTGCGCTGATCATCGGTTTCACTTTTTCGATGGCGGTAGGCCGCTACGATCAACGCAAGAACTACGAGGAAGAAGAGGCGAATGCGATCGGCACCGAATACGTCCGCGCCGATCTGTTGCCCGCCGCCGATGCGGCGACCGTCCGCGGCTTGCTGAAAACCTATCTCGACGAACGGGTGCTGTTCTACACGACGCGCGACGCCGATGAACTCGCCAAAGTCAACGCCGAGACGTCGCGCCTGCAGGGCGCAATGTGGACTGCAGTGAAGAACGCCGCTGCCGCGCAGCCCACGCCAGTGGCCGCGCTCGCTGTCGCCGGAATGAACGACGTGCTCAATGCGCAGGGTTACACGCAGGCCGCGTGGTGGAATCGCATTCCTGTCGCGGCGTGGACACTGATGGTGCTGATCGCGGTGTGCGCCAATGTGCTGGTCGGCTACGGCGCACGTGGTTTGAAAGCGGGAGCCGGGTTGTTGCTGATCGTTCCGCTGATCGTGTCGCTATCGTTTATGCTGGTCGCCGATATCGACAGTCCGCGCGGCGGCGTGATTCGTGTGAAGCCACTCAATCTCCATGCGCTGGCGGATTCGTTCCGCTCGCGTTGAACCTGTACTGAACCCGCATCGAGTCGTATGAAGGAGAATCACATGTCCGATATCGCACAGACCATTGCCAGCTTCAATACCGGCCGCGATCCTGAACGGCTCGCGATGAAATACAAGCTCATGCGTGGCTCGCCGTTTGTGTTTCTGCGCGGCACCTGCCATCTGTTTTACGCGCGTCTGCCGCGCGACAAGGTGCTCGACGAAGCGCCCCCGGTGTGGATTTGCGGCGATATGCACGTGGAAAATTTCGGCAGTTACAAGGGCGACAACCGCCTCGTCTATTTCGACAACAACGATTTCGACGAAGCCTGCCTCGCGCCAAGTCTTTACGAACTGGTGCGGCTCCTCACGAGCGTGCTGGTCGGTGCGAGCGACCTCAAGCTGAGCCGCGCGCAGGCACTTGCGCTTTGTCATACCGCGGTCGATGCTTACAGCGCGGCGCTCGCCTTCGGCAAAGCGCGCTGGATCGAAGCGGAGACGTCGACCGGCATGGTGCGCGATCTGTTCGACGCACTGGCGACCCGCAAGCGCGCCGAGTATCTCGACCGGCGCACCACGCTCAAGGGCAAGATCCGCGTGTTGAAAGTGGACGGCAAGAAAGCGCTGCTGGTCAGCGACAAAGCGCGCGCTGCAGTCACGGAGTTCATGCGTCAGTTCGCCGCCGGTCAACCCAATCCGGACTTCTATCGGATCATCGACGTGACGCGACGGATTGCCGGCACCGGTAGTCTGGGGGTGGACCGCTACGCGATCCTCGTCGAAGGCAAGGGCTCACCGGACGGCAACTATCTGCTCGATCTGAAAGAGGCGCTGCCTTCTTCGGTAACGCCGCATGTACGCACACCACAGCCGAAGTGGCAGAGCGAGGCGCAGCGTGTGGTTGAAGTTCAGCGGCGCAATCAGGCGGTTTCGCAGGCGTTCCTGCATGCAGTCGATTTCAATCAGCGCTCGTATGTGCTGCGCAGCTTGCAGCCTTCGGAAGACCGTGTGACATTGAGCGACTGGGACGGCAAGCTACCGCGGCTCGAAGAAGTGGTCAACAGCATGGCCCAATTGAGCGCGTGGGCGCAGTTGCGCAGCGGCGGCCGGGAGAAGTCGTCGATTGCGGACGAGCTGATCGCGTTCGGCAATCGCAAGGATTGGCAATTGCCGTTGATTGAACTCGCGACGCAATGCGAGGCTCTCGTGAACGCCGACTGGAAAGCGTATTGCGAAGCTTATGATGGTGGTGCGTTTAATTTGCCGGCGCAGAAGCCTTAACGGCGCGTCACGCTGGGCACTTAACGCGGTGCCCGGCGCGTTGTATCGCTTCTTTGGGGCGGCTGCCGCCGCACCCCGTCTTTTTCCTTCTGGCTGTCTCTGACCGGACCCCTCGGTCCCCGTCCATCTTCATGCAGGTTTGTCTCGCGTCACTGGACCCGTGTGCGGCCCTTCCACGTCCGGCGTTCCGATTTTCGTCGCGGGGATGTGGCAAAGACTCACAGACTCTTGCGTGGTTCCTTACGGACCTTGATGTCCACGTTGAAAGTGCCTGTTGCGTAGGCGCATGGATATCGCAATTTTAGGAATTGTCGGATAGTTGGGGTGGAATGCTCCTTATAGGGTGCTTGGGATTCAAACAAGTACAACCGCTAATCATGCAACGGCCATTGGTAAGCCACGAGCGTCTGCTTCTGCAGTTTCTTCTTACAGCGAACGAATCTTTTTATGGCGCTTACGTACTAAGGTGGAAAAATCAGGTTGAACGGTGCACGGTCCATGAGGTCAATGTGCCCTACTGTCTGGCCATCAGCCACGATGAAATCAGACTTTCAGGAGGCGGCTTCATTACGCTCGCGCGCGAGCTGGTTTGCGTTGACGAGGGCGTACCAGTGCTGATTTATGCTTGCGCGGTGGAGACGCAGTCAGGTTATGTCCTCAACTCTTTCGACATCGATCGTCTCGATGGGGAGCCTCTTGTGGCTTATCCCGACCCAGGCGATGGCCTCATGATCATGGAAGCCGGTAAACGCATAGGTGGGGCAGATTTGCGACATGTGTACAAGGAGTCGGATCTGCCACCGCGCTTTAAGCTTCCCTGAGATCGCAGGGAATATTGATGCGACGAACTCTTAAACCTCAAGAACGCCAACTGCTTGAGTTTCTTATATCCGTCAATGCGCCGCTCTACAGGACCGACGTAGCTCGCTGGATGGAGCAGATTCGAACCTGTACGGTTCGCGAAGTCAACGTTCAGTATTGCCTGTCGATCAGTCACGACGAGAAAAGCTATGGGGGTTGGGAAAACTCCAAGACGCTGGCACATGAATTGATAGCCGTCGACGAGGGAGTGCCGGTGCTTATTTACGCAATCGTCCATAACACCCAGGCAGGTTTCGTTTTGCACTCATTCAACATTGATCGCCTCGATGGAGAACCGCTTGTTAACTATCCTGAGGCAGGCGACGGGTTAATGATTGTCGAGCGAAACAAGAGGGTCGGTGGGGCAGATTTGTGCCATCTATATGGCGGATCGGGTTCGTAACTTGCCCCGTCATGTGACCAGTCAGCGTAACACCTGACTGTCGCAGCACAATTCACTTTAAATCGCTGGGCAGCACCAACAGCCTGTTGATTTAGGTTCACGCAATACCCGTATGCGCGGCGCATCGCGGCGCCGCGCATGCCAGCAAGTCCTCCAGACAAACCCTGATTGCTGCGTTCAATCCGCCACTGCTATCGTTCGCTGGTCTTTGTGGAAGCGCTTCCACTTTAGCTGCCAGGCAGCATTCACATCGAGTTTTGCCGTACCCGGTTCAATGACCTCAGCGCAGGAGAGAATCCGTGGCAAACGACGCATCCGTTGTATCCGACACCCTATCCCCAGCAGTTTCCAAGGGCTCGCTCGCCGATCTCTTCACCCCACCGGCGGACTCTACGCTGTGGCGCAAGAACTTCCTGCTTGGCGCCGCCACCGCTTCGTATCAGATCGAAGGCGCGGTGAATGAAGACGGCCGCCTGCCGTCGATCTGGGACACCTTCTCGGCGACGCCCGGCAAGGTGCTGGCCGGCGACACCGGCGCCGTCGCCTGCGATCACTATCATCGCTGGGAAGCGGACGTCGAGATGTTGGTCTCGCTCGGTCTCGAAGGCTATCGGCTCTCGATTGCGTGGCCACGCGTGATGGACGCGGCAGGCGTGCCCAATCGCAAAGGGCTCGACTTCTACAAGCGCCTCCTGAACCGTCTGAAAGAGAAGGGCGTCACAACTTTCGCGACGCTCTATCACTGGGACCTTCCGCAGCATCTGGAAGATCGCGGCGGCTGGCTCAATCGCGAAACCGCTTACCGTTTCGCTGACTACGCCGACCTGATGAGCCGCGAACTGGCCGGCACGGTCGACGCATGGGCGACGCTCAACGAGCCGTGGTGCTCGGCGTATCTCGGCTACGGCAACGGCCACCACGCGCCGGGCCTCGCCGACGACCGCTTCGCGACGCAGGCGATGCATCACCTATTGCTCGCACACGGCCTCGCGGTGCCGGTATTGCGCGCCAACGATCCGGCTTCGCAGAAAGGTATCGTCGCCAACATCGGCCGCGGCACGCCCAATAGCGACAGCGCGGCGGATCAGCGCGCGGCGCATCTGTTCGAAGTCCAGCACAATGCGTGGATTCTCGATCCGTTGCTCAAGGGTTCGTATCCGCAAGACCTGTTCGAACTGTGGCCGGGCACCGAGCCGCTGGTGCTCGACGGCGACATGCAGACCATTTCCGCGCCGCTCGATTTCCTCGGCATCAACTATTACTTCCGCACCAACGTCGCGAGCGACGGTGCGCATGGATTCCGGGACGTGCCGCTCGAAGGCGTCGAGCGCACGCAGATGGGCTGGGAGGTGTATCCCGATGGCTTGCGCGATCTGCTGACCGGTTTCAAGAAGACTTATCACAACCTGCCGCCGATCTACATCACCGAAAACGGCATGGCCTCGGATGATCAAGTGACCGACGGTCATGTGGAGGATACGCAGCGCATCTCGTTCCTCAAGCGCCATCTCGCAGCGGTCGATCAGGCGATCAAGGCCGGTGTGGATATTCGCGGTTATTTTCTGTGGTCGCTGATGGATAACTTCGAGTGGGCGTTTGGGTATGAGCGTCGCTTTGGTGTCGTACATGTCGACTACAGTACGCAGAAGCGCACGATCAAACGTAGCGCGGAGTGGGTAGCGAAATTCCTGAAGGAGCGTAAAGCAAGGGCTTAACGGCAGGTGAAGCTGGTTGGTATGTCGACTTGGAACACGGGCGCAAAGCCGGCGCACTATCGTGCATGGGATCGGAGTAAGTGCTCTGCATGGGACTAGAGTAAGCGCTAAAGCGCCAACTCTAGTCGACAGCTAAAGCGCTAACTCCGATCGACAGGAGACGGAATGAACAGCAAAAAAATGGTCTTGCGAGGCGTGGTTGCGGCACTTGCGTTGTACGGCGTCATCGCGCATGCGGCTGAACCGTTGAAAGCCAACGTGATTCACTGGTGGACCTCAGGCGGCGAATCCGCCGCGATCCGCCAGTTCGCCGATGCGTACAACAGGGCCGGTGGCCAGTGGGTCGACAACGCGGTGGCCGGCGCCGATCAGGCCCGCTCCACGGCGATCAACCGGATCGTCGGCGGCGATCCACCCACCGCCGCGCAGTTCAATACCTCCAAGCAGTTTCACGACCTGATCGACCAGGGTCTGCTGAACAACGTCGATGACGTCGCCGCGAAAGAAAACTGGAACGGCGTGTTCCCGCAATCGATCATCGACAGCATCCGGGTGAAGGGTCACTACTACGCCGCGCCAGTCGATATTCACATGCCGGCCTGGTTCTTCTACTCGAAGCCGGTGTTCCAGAAGGCCGGCATTGCCGCCGAGCCGAAGAGCTATGACGAATTCCTCGCCGATCTCGGCAAGCTGAAAGCGGCGGGCGTGATCCCGCTCGCGCTCGGTGGTCAGCCCTGGCAGGAAAAGATCACGTTCGACGCGGTCTTCGCCGACGTCGGCGGTCCCGATCTTTATCTGAAGGTGTACCGCGATCGCGACATGAACGCGGTCAAGTCGGATGCGTTCAAGAAAGTGCTCGCATCGTTCAAGCGCTTGCATGATTTCGTCGATGCGGGCTCGCCTGGCCGCAACTGGAACGACGCCACCGCGCTGGTGATTTCCGGCAAGGCGGGCGTGCAGATCATGGGCGACTGGGCCAAGGGTGAATTCTCCGCGGCCAATCAGACGGCGGGCAAGGACTTCGGCTGCTTCCCGGGTTTCGGTCCGCACTCGCCGTATCTGGTCGCGGGGGACGTATTCGTATTCCCGAAAACCGACAACGCCAACGCGATCAAGGCGCAAAATCTGCTTGCCACGGTGATGACCTCGCCGGCCGCGCAAGTCGCATTCAGCGCGAAGAAAGGCTCGATTCCGATTCGCCCCGATGTGGACGCGAGCAGTCTCGACATCTGCGCGAAGGAGGGCATGGCGATCATGAAGGACAAGTCGCGTCAGTTGCCGAATCCGGAGATGCTGCTCTCGCCTGACACGCAGGGCGCGTTGATCGACGTCATCACGAACTTCTGGAACAAGAACCAGTCGGTCGACGATGCGCAGAAGGCGTTTGCCAGTGCATTGAAGAGCTAGGCGCTCGCCATGCACGCGCTCAAGCTGCCAGCCGCCGGCTCCAAGCCTCGCAAAGGGCCGCTGAAAAAGCCGCTAAAAAAGCGCTTGCCGATAGCGGCATGGCTAGCCTTGCTGCCGATGGTCCTGACCGTGGTGTTCGCGTATCTCGGCACGATGGTCTGGACCGCGCGCGTGTCCCTCAGCAACTCGCGTACGTTTCCTTCCGGCGACTTCGCGGGTCTCACGCAGTACACGCGGCTCTTCAATAACGACCGCTGGTTGCTGTCGCTGCAAAACATCGTGATCTACGGTGCGTGCTTTATTGTTGCGTGCATGGTGATCGGCTTGCTGCTGGCGATCTTCATCGACCAACGCGTCGTGGCCGAAGGCGCGTTGCGCACGGTGTTTCTCTATCCATATGCGATGTCGTTTGTCGCAACCGGTCTGGTCTGGCAGTGGATTCTGAATCCTGAGCTGGGTGCGCAGGCCGTGTTGCACAAGCTCGGTTTTGTACACGCGCGTTTCGACTGGATCGTCGATCAGGACTGGGTGATCTACACCATCGTCATTGCGACGGTGTGGCAGGCGTCCGGCCTCGTGATGGCGCTGCTGCTGGCCGGCTTGCGCGGTATCGACGACGAACTGTGGAAAGCCGCACGTATCGACGGCATTCCGCGTTGGCGGGTGTATGCGAGCATCGTCGTGCCGATGCTCGGGCCTTCCCTGTCCACTGCCTTTGTGCTGCTCTTCGTGATGGTCGTGAAGCTTTACGACGCCGTGGTTGCCATGACGCAAGGCGGCCCCGGCACCGCGAGCGAAGTGCCGGCGAAGTTCATCATGGATTACCTGTTCGGCCGGGCCAATATCGGCCTCGCGTCGGCCGCGTCGATCGTGCTGCTGGCCACGGTGCTGGCGATTCTCGCGCCGTTCTTCTATGCCCGCAGCCGCGCTGCGTTGCGCAAGGAGGTGTGATGAACACGCTCAGTCCGCCGCTCAAAAGCGGCACGCCGAGCCGTACACGCCGGCGCCGCCATGCGTTTACACCCGCACGACTCGGCGTCTACGCGTTTCTGCTCACAGCGGCGCTGTTCTTCCTGCTGCCGTTGTACGTGATGCTCGTCACATCCGTGAAGCCCATGAGCGAGATTCGCCTCGGCAATCTGCTCGCGTTCCCCGCGCATTTCACACGCGACGCATGGAGCGCCGCGTGGCAATCCGCCTGTACGGGGCTCGATTGCAACGGCATCCAGGTCGGCTTCTGGAATTCGGTGCGTATCGTCGTACCTAGCACGGTGTTGTCGATCATGATCGGCGCGGTGAACGGCTATGCGCTGTCGTTCTGGCGGCCGCGTGGGGCAGGGCTGCTGTTCGGCGTCTTGCTGATGGGCGCCTTCATTCCCGTGCAGGTGATGGTCTATCCGCTCGTGCGCGTGCTCGCGAGTGTGCATCTGTTCAGCTCGCTGCCGGGTATCGTGGTGATCCACACCATCTTCGGCATGCCGGTGATGACGCTGCTGTTTCGCAACTATTACGCGTCGATTCCGCAGGAGCTGTTCAAGGCGGCGCGCATCGACGGCGGCGGCTTCTGGCGCATCTTTTTGCAACTGATGCTGCCGATGTCCACGCCGATCATCGTCGTCGCGGTCATCATGCAGGTGACGGGCATCTGGAACGACTTCATTCTCGGCGTCGTGTTCGCCGGCACGAAAAACCTGCCGATGACGGTGCAATTGAACAACATCATCAATACGACGACTGGCGAGCGGCTCTATAACGTCAATATGGCGGCGACCATTCTGACCTCCATGGTGCCGCTCGCGGTCTACTTCATTTCGGGCCGCTGGTTTGTGCGCGGCATTGCGTCCGGCGCCGTCAAGGGATAGGGCGATAAAGCATGGCAAACCTGGCGAATGTGGAAAACGCGATGGCAAATGCGGCGGTAGGTGCGGCGGTAAATGCGGCAGACGTGGCTACCCCGGCAGATGCGGCGAATGTCGGCCACGTGGCGGACACCGCGGGTCTGTCGAATCCGGCCAACGTATCGGTGCGCAATCTGAAGATCCAGCTCGGCGCGAATACGGTGATCGAGAATCTCGATCTCGATGTGCGAGCGGGTGAGTTCGTGGTGCTCCTCGGCCCATCGGGCTGCGGCAAATCCACCTTGTTGCACAGCATCGCGGGCCTGATCGACGTGACCGACGGCAGCATCGAAATTGCGGGCGTTGACATGACCTGGGCCGACCCGAAAGATCGACGTATCGCGCTGGTGTTCCAGTCGTATGCGTTGTATCCGACCATGAGTGTCGAGCGCAATCTGTCGTTTGCGTTACGTATCAACGGCACGCCGAAGGCGGAAATCGAGCGGCGTGTGGCGCGGGCGTCCGACATGCTGCAACTCGGCCCGCTGCTCAAGCGCAAGCCCGCGCAACTCTCCGGCGGGCAGCGGCAGCGGGTGGCGATCGGCCGTGCGATCGTGCGCGAGGCCGATGTGTTCCTGTTCGACGAGCCGCTCTCGAATCTCGACGCCAAATTGCGCACCGAATTGCGTCGCGAACTCAAGCAACTGCACCAGCGTCTGGGCGCGACGATGATCTACGTGACCCATGATCAGGTCGAAGCGATGACGCTTGCCACGCGCATGGCGGTGATGCGCGGCGGCGTGATCCAGCAGTTCGGCACGCCCGCCGAAGTCTATGCGCGGCCGAACAATCTGTTTGTCGCGACGTTTTTGGGCTCGCCCGCAATGAATGTGCTCAAGGGCACACTTGAGCCGCGCGACGGCGCGCTACACTTTTGTACAGCGCATTTGCGGCTCGATGTGTCGCACTATCCTTTCAAGAACCTGCCGACGGATCGTCTGTCTTGCGTACTCGGCGTACGGGCCGAAGACGTGCACGTGGGCGAGGGCTCAAGCGGGTCAAGCGGTTCAAACACAAAAATGAGCGAGCGCGCGAACATTTCACTGATCGAGCCGATGGGCAACCACCGTGTCATCTGGCTCGACTATCATGGAGTGCAAATCGCGTCGATCGACCAGACGAAGACACCGGTGGCGATTGGGGATGCCGCGGCGTTTTCGTTCGATGGCGCACATATTTCGCTGTTCGAGGAAGAAGGCGGTGCGCGTCTGTAGTGACGGGACGCAGCGTCGTTGAATACAGCAAGCTTGACGGAGAACCGTGTGGCAACACTCAAGGATGTCGCGGCACTGGCCGGCGTCGGCATGTCGACTGCGTCGCGAGCCATTTCCGGTAAGGGACCCATTTCAGCCGATGCCGCCGCGCGCGTGAAGGCCGCTATCGAAGCGCTGAATTTCCGGCCGTCGTCCATCGGCCGGGCGATGGCGACGCAATCGCTCGGCATGATCGGCATTTTCGTGCCGACTTTCTTCGGCTCTTACTACGGCACGATTCTCAAGCAGACCGACACCGAACTGCGCGCGGTGCGCCGCCACGTGGTGGTGGCGACGGGTTGCGGAGAAGTGTCGCCGCGCGAGCAGGCCATCGAGGCGGTGCGTTTTCTGATCGGCCGTGATTGCGATGGCGTGGTGGTGATCAGCCACGATCTGCACGACGAAGATCTGGACATGCTGCATCGCATGCATCCAAAGATGGTGTTTCTGAATCGCGCGTTCGATCAGTTGCCGGAAGCGTCGTTTTGCGCGGATCATCGGCGCGGCGGTGAACTGGCAGCACGCACGCTGCTCGATTATGGGCATCGGGACATTGCGGTGATTTCCGGGCCGTTCAGCGCCTCGGACAATCACACCCGGCTCGAAGGCTTCTTTGCCGAATTGTCGCGTGAGGGCATTGCACGTGAAGACGTCACGCTGATCGAATCGGACTTCTCGCCGGAAGGCGGTTACGTTGCCGCGCAGAAGCTGCTCGATTCGAAGCGGCGCTTCACCGGCCTCTTTTGCGCGAACGACACGATGGCGGTGAGCGCGCTGGCGCGCTTCCACCAGGTGGGGATTTCCGTACCCGACGAAGTCTCGGTGATCGGCTACGACGATGATTATTCGGCCGCGTATGCCGCGCCTGGGCTCACCTCGGTGCATATCCCCACGGCGGAGTTGACGCAGAACGCCGTGCGCTGGCTGGTCAATCAGTGCTACCGGACCTCATGGGAGATCATCCGCGAGTTTCCGGTGAGCGTGACGATGCGGGAATCGGTGGGGCCGGCACCGGGGGCTTCGTCGACCAGGATCAAGGCGGCCAGCTGCCGCATCGCGTCGTAGCCTCTTCGCGAAGCGGCACGCAGGTGCCGCTGATTGGTCGCTTACGTGTTGCGTAGGGGCTGTTTTGGCCCCGCTTACGTCCCGCTGCGCAGCGACTGTTCGTAGCGCAGGCGCGCTTCTTCGTCGAGGCGCGTGTCTTCAAGTTCCTGTAGTACGGCTTCGAGATCGATCGGCGTAGTGTCGAGTTCGACACGGCCGGTCAATTTGGCATCCACGTGCAAGGCGCCTGCTTCGTACAGCGACCAGATTTCCTTGCCGTAGCTCGTATCGAGCAATGCGGGCGCGAACTGGCCAAAATACGTGGCGAGGTTATTCACGTCGCGCTCGAGCATGGCCGGCGCTTCCAAATTGCCGGCGGCATCCACGGCTTGCGGCAGGTCGATGATCACCGGGCCGTCTGCCGCGAGCAGGATGTTGTATTCGGACAGGTCGCCGTGAATCATGCCGGCGCACAGCATGCGCACCACCTGGTTGAGCAGCAGCGCGTGCAGTTCGAACGCGCGTGCTTCGGTCATCTCGACATCGTTCAGACGCGGCGCGACGTTGCCGTCCGCATCGGTCACCAATTCCATCAGCAACACGCCGTCGGTGCAGATAAAGGGCTGCGGCACGCGCACGCCGGCGTTGGCGAGCTGGAACAGCGCATCGACTTCCGCGTTCTGCCACGCCTGTTCCTGCACTTCGCGGCCATAGCGGCTGCCTTTTTCCATGGCGCGCTGCTGGCGGCTGTTCTTGACCTTGCGGCCCTGCTGATAGGACGCGGCCTGGCGGAAACTGCGCTGTTTGGCGTCCTTATAGACCTTCGCGCAGCGCGTGGACTCGCCGCTGCGGACCACGTAGACGGTGGCTTCTTTGCCGCTCATCAACTGCGAGATGACTTCGTCGATCAGGCCCTCTTCGACCAGCGGGAGCAGACGTTTGGGTGTTTTCATGCGGCCACCGGAGCGCGGTGGGGGGCTGATCGGCCATGTGCGGCCGATTGCGAGGGGAGGTGCGGGATTCGGATCATGCCGGATTATAAAGGGTATGGAGACATGTGCCGGAACGCGAGCGTCCAGGTGCCGGATGTGACTGGCACGGCTCGAACGTGTGGCCGCTATGCGCAGACATCACGCCTGAAATACAGACTCCATTCGTTGTATTTCGGGCCGGGACATATTCAGCGCGGTGGCTTCTTCCCGCCATGTGTTGACGGTGTCTTGAACTTCCGCAACGATGCGGCGCGCGTCTGCGTCGTCGAGTCGATAAAACTCAGCGGTGTCAAGCGCGGTTTCAAGATCCGGCAGGGCGCTCATGCCGTCCAGCGTGAGCGCGTGTTCCCGCTTGCCCGGGTTTGGATTCATATCGAACGCCGGCGAGAGCCGCCAGCCCGAAGGCTCGCGAATGAAGCCATGATTGCGCAGGTGATCGTCCCGGTTTCCCACGCGCCGATGTCATAACGGTCGTCTTTCGCGGGGAATTTGGCGATCCTGAGATCATTGCCCAGACTGGTGAAGTTGGCTTTCGGGCGAGCGCCGCCGAGCGAGGTGCCAGGGGCGATCAGCATCGCGAGCCACTGCTCGTACTCGGGCAGTTTTTCGATATCTGCCTCTTCAATGCGCAGGCTGATATAGGCCAGGGTCGCGAGGTCGGTGACCGGCGGCGCGGCATTCGCGCTGTTGTCGAGAAAATGTCCGTCCACGTCCTGAAACCGCAGCGCGCCGACTCGTGTCAGATCGTGCACACCCAGCAGGAAATCGATCTCCTGCAAATTACGCATGGGCCGGTCTTCGCGATCTGCCGCCGCGGCCTCGCGGCGCTCCATCAGCACGCGGCCCCAGCGATCCGGCGCCGAGTCCATGAAGACGCCGAATGCGGCGGACTTCGCGGGCGGATATTGCTCGTCGGTCCATAACTCGAGGCGCGGGTCGAGCATGAATGCGTTACGCCCATCTACCCAGTTCTTCGCATAGGTAAAGGATGCCGGCAAGTCAGTGCGTGCAGTCTGGCAATACAAGGGGCCGACTTGCTGCTGGTTGCTCAGTTCGGTTGCGTCGAGGAATACCTTGAACGCATCGCGAGGTTTATTGCTGACCATCAGATTTCTTCGGGGGTTTTTTTGCCGGTTGCCCGGTTTTGACAGGAGCGGCACCGGGCGTGTTCGTGCGCGGTTTGCGCTGACCCGGCAACTTGAGATCCTGCAGCTTGCGGCCGAGTTCGTCGTCGCGGGCGATGGCGTCCATGTCCTTGTCGAGACCCAACACGCGAAGCGCCCGCATATAGGTGCCGAGCGCAATATTCGGATCGCCTTTCTCGAGGCGGCTCAGCGTGTCGCGCGAAATGCCCAGCCTTTCAGCGAACAGAACGGTCGTGAGTTCACGTCGCAGGCGGGCGAGTTTCAGCCGTTCGCCGAGCGCACGCATCTGCTTCTCGACCGACGGAAAGGGACGTTGAAAGGTACGGGGCATGTCCGATAGATTAGGCAAATATGAAGAGTATGTCAAAAGTATCGGACAAATTTGCTGAACAAGGGGCTAGGTGTGTTGATCTGGTCCAAAATTTCTGAGATTCGTACGATACTTTAGGCAGTTAATTAATTTAGCCTGAAGTATCGTACAAAATAGGGCGGTCAATGGTCGGTGCAACCGCACCAAACCCGCTCCCTACGCCACTGGCCTCTTCAACAACGGCTCGATCGCCTGCTCGATGCAGTGGACGAAATATTCCGCCGGCCGCGTCAGTTGGGACTCCTGCGGCGACAGCAGATACAACTGCAACGGCGGCGGCGCGACCGGCAGCGCGAGACGCACGAAGCTCTGCCCGAGCGCGGTTTCTTCGAGCGAATGCGTGGTCCACGCGAAGATCGCGTCGGTGCTGATGGTCAGGCTGCAAAACAGCGCGTACGACGTGCAGCGCGTGATTCGCCGGGGTGGCGTGAGCCCGGCGCATTCGAACATCGCGCGGATAAAGCCCGGGTACTTGTCCGTCACGTCAGTGTGAATCCACTCGGCTTCCTGTACCGCCTCGAGCGACGCCGCGTCCGCATAGGGACTCTGCGCGCGCGTCACGAATACGGTTTCGAACGAGACCATCCGCTTTACGCTGCCCAGATCGCTCACCGGTCGCGCGAACGCGGCGAACGCCAGATCCAGCGTGCGATTGCGAAGTTGCTCATGCAACTGGTTGAAACCCAGCTCGCGAAACTCCAGCGTCACCATCGGCCAGCGTTTGCGAAATTCGACGAAGGCCTCGGCAAGTCCCGTGGTGCCGACAATCGGCGTGATGCCGATCACCAGGCTGCCGTCGCGCAGCCCCTTCAGATGCGCCATATCCTCCTCGGCGCGCTCCATCTCGCGCACCACGGTGCGCGCCCGGCTCACCAGCGCCGCGCCTTCGGCCGTGGGCACGACGCCCCACGGGTTGCGCTCCAGCAGCCGCACGCCGAATTCCGTTTCCAGTTCCCGCACCGCCTTCGTGATGGCCGGTTGCGTCACGAACAGCGCTTTGGCCGCGCCGTTGATGCTGCCGGTCGAGGCAATCGCAACCAGTGCTCGCAGATGATGGATTTTCATGATGCGGAATATAGCACTGGCAGTTATGCGCATCAAAATTTGTGCTTATTTGTTTTCGGGCCGGATCTTTACGCTTTGCTTCGACGGTTGCGAAACGACAGCCGGCTTAATCGGAGCACAACGAATGACGCAATCTTTTCCCCAGCTTCTCGCCGAACTGCGCGAGACCGAACACGAATTCATTGCGATTCGCCGCGACATCCACGCGCATCCTGAACTTGGTTTTGCTGAAACGCGCACCGCCGAACTGGTCGCACGCAAGCTCGCGGAGTGGGGCTATGAAGTGACAACGGGTGTCGGCGGCACGGGCGTGGTCGGCCAACTGCGGCGCGGCACGTCGAGCCGAACGCTCGGACTGCGCGCCGACATGGACGCGCTGCCGATCCAGGAAGCCACCGGCCTGCCGTACGCGAGCACCGTCGTACAGACCATGCATGCGTGCGGCCACGACGGCCACACCGCGATCCTGCTGGCCGCCGCGCACCGCGTCGCTAGCCGGGGCGAAATCGACGGCACGCTGAACGTGATCTTCCAGCCCGCGGAAGAGGGCCTGGGCGGCGCCTCGAAGATGATCGAGGACGGTCTTTTCGCGCGCTTTCCCTGCGACCAGATGTTCGCGCTGCACAACGCGCCCGGCCTGCCGGTCGGCCATTTCGCACTGCGCCACGGCTGCATGATGGCGTCGTCCGATTCGGTGACGATCACCGTGACCGGCAAAGGTACGCACGGCGCGATGCCTCAGTTGGGCTGCGATCCGATCGTCGCGGCGGCCAGCATCGTGCTGGCCTTGCAATCGATCGTCGCGCGCAACATCGAGCCGACCCGTGCGGCCGTGGTGACGGTCGGTGCGATCCACGCCGGCAGCGCACCCAACGTGATCCCCGAAACGGCGACGCTGAAACTCTCGGTGCGCGCGCTCGATTCGCAAACGCGCGACCTGGTCGAAGCGCGGATCCGCAGCATCGCGCAGTTACAGGCGCAAACCTACGGCGCCACGGCTGAAGTCGACTACCAGCAGATCTCCCGCCC
This sequence comes from Paraburkholderia madseniana, assembly GCF_009690905.1. GTDB lineage: Bacteria > Pseudomonadota > Gammaproteobacteria > Burkholderiales > Burkholderiaceae > Paraburkholderia > Paraburkholderia madseniana. The sequence continues at coordinate 59,876 of NZ_VOSW01000020.1, read as the reverse complement.
GCTCGTCAATCATCGCGGCGCGGCCGACCTCGCGATCGAAACCATCGAGGCCCTGGCCGGCCCGGCGGGCTACACGCTCATGCCCGATGCGGTAATGGGCAGCGAAGACTTTTCGTGGATGACCGAAATGGTGCCGGGCTGTTACGTGGTGCTCGGCAACGGCGTCGACTCGAAGGGCGGCTGCGCGGTCCACAACCCGGCATACGACTTCAACGACGCGGCGATCAGTTGGGGGGCCGCTTACTTCGTCGGACTTGCCGAGCGCTGTTTGAGCATGCTCTGAGCGCTGCCTGAGCACGGTCCACTCGCCGGGTTTCGATCCGGCGTCCAGTACGCTGGAATCTTCAGTTCCGTCTTGCACTTCATTTCTAGACATCATTTGCACGCGAGGAGTAGGGAGACCCATGAAAAAATGCATCGCAATGAGCGCGGCACTGCTGACGCTCGGAACGGGGACAGCGGACGCCGAGCCGTATCAGATGACTTTGCTGAGCGCACTGCCTGAGTTCAACGGCAGCCTGCGCGAAGGCGTGGCGCTGTATGGGTCGGTCGATATGGGCATCAACTATCAGACCGTGGGCGGCAAGTCGCTGGTGCAGACCCAGAGCGGTGGCGAATGGACGTCGAAATTCGGCCTCTTCGGACGGGAAGATCTGGGCGGAGGCCTGCGTGCCGAATTCAATCTGGAAAGCGGCTTTCTCGCCAATAGCGGCGCCATGCAGGACAACACCTCGTTCCTCAATCGCCAGGCATGGGTGGGGCTGAACTCGTCGACTTATGGGCGAGTGCGTTTCGGCAAACAGATCGGCACGGGCTTGCCGCTCTTCGTCGACGTGTTCGGCACGGTGGGCACCAATTCGGCCTACACGTGGCTCGGCACCGCTGTCGTGCAAACGTCGAAGGGTTTCGGTTACAACAGCGACCTCGGCGCCGGCGCGACGCAACTGCCCGCGCGGGTGAATAACGCGATCACGTACCTGTCGCCGAGTTTTGCGGGCTTCAGCACGGAACTGATGTACGCGCCGAGCAATGTGGCCGGGCAGTCGCCGACAGCGGCGGCGCAGGGCGCGCTGCTGCAGTGGTATGACGGCACGACTTACGTGACGGGCACCTACAACCAGGTGTGGGGCGCGACCGGAACAGGCGGCACGAGCACCGTGCGTAACGATCTGTACGGTTTTGGCGTGGTGTATGACACCGGCAAGATCGTGCTGTCCGGCGCGTTCAACCAGTACGCGCCGAAGCTCGCCAACGACGGCATCGCGCGCGTCTATACGCTCGGCACGATCTGGCCGGTCGGGCGCAATGCGTTCCGCGCTTCGGTGGTGTATCGCGATACGTCCGGCGTGCATGACCCGGCAAATAATCCCGCGAAAGATTCGGCATTCGGCGTAATGCTCGGGTACGACTACACCCTCTCCAAACGCACAGGGCTCTACGCGCGCGCCGGCTTCATCCGTAACTACGGTATTTCCACCGTACTGCTGAACAATAATCCGCTGCCGACGCAAACCGGTAGCACCGCACCGGAACTCGGCACGACGCCGGTCACCGTGTCGCTGGGCATGTATCACAACTTCTAGGCGTGAGTCTCCCGATGAATGCAATCCAACACACCGCTAGTGCTGTCGCGACCGAGGCGACCGACGTGAAAGAGCGGCACGCGTCGCGCCGGACTGTCTTCGCCGCGGCGCTCGGCAACGGCCTGGAGTTCTTCGACTTCACGGTCTATAGCTTCTTCGCCGCGCTGATCGGCAAGCTGTTCTTTCCGGCCGGCGGCGACGTGGGCGCGCTGATGATGTCGCTCGCAACCTTCGGCGTCGGCTTCGTCGTGCGGCCGCTCGGCAGCATTGTGATCGGCGCGTATGCCGACCGCGCGGGCCGCAAGCAGGCCCTCGTGCTCACCGTTTCGCTGATGGCGCTCGGCACGGGCATGATCGGCCTTGCGCCGACTTACGCGACGATCGGTCTGGCGGCGCCGGCGATCATCGTGCTGGGCCGTTTGCTGCAAGGCTTTTCGGCGGGCGGAGAAGTGGGCGCGGCGACCACCTTGCTGATGGAGTCGGGCAGCGCGGGGCAGCGAGGTTCGCTGGTGAGCTGGCAGATGGCCTCGCAGGGCGGCGCGGCGCTTGCCGGCGCGCTGGTGGCGGCGACGCTCTCGCGCAGCCTCTCGCACGAGGCATTGCTTGCCTGGGGATGGCGTGTGCCGTTTCTGATCGGGCTTTTGATCGGTCCGGTCGGTTTCTATCTGCGCAAACATCTGGACGAGACCTTGCCTGCCGCGCAATCAGCGAAAACGGCCCGGCCTGACGCGGCCCGGCCGAAGGCTCGCATCGAATGGCGGCAGATCGTGGCAGGTACGATGCTGGTGATCGGCGGCACTTCGTCGATGTACGTGATCGTGTTTTTCCTGCCGTCGTTCCTGACGATGACGACCGGCATGCCGGCCGCTGTTTCGCTACTGGCCGGTTGCACGGCGGGCCTCGTGTTGCTGATCGGCTCGCCGTTCGCCGGCCGTCTCGCCGACCGCATGCCGCGTCGCAAGACTTTGCTGTACGCGGTGTCGGCGGTGTCGCTGATGGTGCTGCTGCCGGCGTTTTACGCGATCAAAACCTGGCCGTCGATCTACACGGTGGTACTGGTCGTGTTCGTGCTGATCGGTTTGATGACGCTTTCGAGTCCAGCGGGTTTCGTGCTGATTCTCGAAGCGTTCAAACCGGACGTGCGGGCGACCTCGCTCGGCATCATCTATGCGTTGGGCGTGACGATTTTCGGCGGCTTCGCACAGTTGATCGTCAGCGCGTTGTGGCGCATGTCCGGTAGTTTTTACGCGCCGGCATGGTACGTACTGGCGTGCGGACTGGTGAGTTTCGCCGGCGTGGTGCTGTTCAAGGAAGCGAAATAGGGCTGCACTTTCATGGTGCGGGCGATGTGGCTTGGGCAAGCGGTCCATCTTGGACCTGATGGGCCGCTGCAGGATGCGCAAACCCTGCATCGCCGTAAGTGCGCAGCACCTCGGAGATGATCACCTGATACCCATCGAGCCAGTTCGCCTGCGCCGCTTTCGCTTCCAGATGTGCGGGGTGCTGCATCAACGCCTGCAATGCGTCGAGCGAGGCCCAGTAGTACACATTCGACGTCAGTCCAGTCGACGCGTTTTCCCACGCCTCTTCGCCGAGATAACCGGGAATGGCCTTGGCGGCGGTGGCAATGGTCTCGTCGAGCCGGTAGAAGCGTTCGTCTAATTGTCTCGTCGCGAAGATGAAAGTTGACGTGTACATGGCGTAATCGGTTTGTAGGTGGGCGAACGTTTGCGCATCATAGCGCACGGTATCAAGCGCGTATTTTTTCACATTATTTGCCGCGTTTTCAGGGGTTTTTTCACGCGCCACCTACCGCCCGGCAGTAACGGTGTTGTAATAGTCCGCAACAGTGTTTTGCGTTTTCCCTCATTCATTTCGCACGGCAATCGCTTAAACTTGGCAGTAACAATTTGTTACGGGGTGCGAGATGTTGGCCGTGTTCATCATCGCCTGTCCGATCTGCATCGCCGCGCTGTTCGGTTTCGCGCGGCACGTGGATCCGCTGACAGGGCAGTTCAGGCGTTAGACCCAAAATGGGGCAGTTTCGGCAGGGGTGTTCAAGCCATTGCTGGTTTTAACCATTCTCTTTCGCCGATCAAAGCCTTAACCCTTGCCTTGGCATGCCGAGTCACGGCACGATGCGCGATAACATAGGTTTGGGGCACTATCGCGTATGCGAGATTTTCTGGCAAACATCACGACGCGCCTTGGCGTTTTGAAGGGCGTGCTTCCTTTGAGCCGTGCCGCGGCGGCGCGCGATGCGCTGGCCGGCGTGCAGCTTGCGTCGATGGATATTCCGCAAGTGCTCGGCTATGCGCGCATTGCCGGCATGCCGGCCGTTACCGGTCTTTACACTGTCTTTCTGCCGCTTATCGCGTTTGCGTTCTTCGGCGCCTCGCGGCACCTCGTCGTGGCAGCCGACTCCGCCACCGCAACCATTTTTGCGAGCCGCCTCTCGACCATGGCGCCGGCGTCGAGCGCGGAATATGCGGCGCTCGCCGGGATGGTCGCCTTGCTCACTGCCGCGCTTCTGCTTATCGCGCGGATCTTCAAGCTCGGTTTTCTCGCTGACTTTCTCTCGCGCACGGTGCTGGTCGGCTTCCTCGCCGGTGTCGGCGTGCAGGTCGGCATCGCCATGCTGGGCGACATGTTCGGAGTCCCCGGACATGCCGCACGCAGCATCGATCAACTCGCGCTCGTGGTGCGCGAGTCGGCGCAGATCAATCTGCCGACGCTCGCTATTTCTGCGCTGGTGGTGACCTCCATTCTGGTTTTCAAGCGTTTTTCGCCACGCCTGCCGGTGCCGTTGATCGCGGTGGTGGCGGGTATTGCCGCAAGCGATATTTACGGTTTCGCTGCCCACGGCATTTCTGTGTTGGGGCCGGTCGCAGGGGGACTGCCGCCGCTCCGTATGCCGTCGGTCACGTGGCAGCAATTACTCGAACTGCTGCCGGTCTCCGCCTCGTGCTTCGTGATGATCGTCGCGCAAAGCGCCGCCGCGAGCCGCGTATTTGCCGAGCGCTATCACGAGACGGTCGATACCAATGCCGACCTGCTGGGTATCGCCGCCGCCAACGCCGCGGCGGCATTTTCCGGCGCCTTCGTGGTGAACGGCAGTCCGACGCAAACCGCCATGGCCGATCGCGCCGGCACGCGCAGCCAGTTCGCGCAGGTCGTTTTCGCGGTGGTGGTGGTCGTGGTGCTGCTGTTTTTCAGTGGTTATTTGCAGTACCTGCCGCACTGCATTCTGGCCAGCATTGTGTTTACGATCGCCATCGGCCTGATCAATGTGAAGACGTTGTTTTCGATCCGCCACGAAAGTCCCGGTGAATTCACGCTGGCCGTGTTTACCGCAGCGGCGGTGGTGCTGATCGGTGTCGAGCACGGCATTCTGGTGGCGGTGGCGTTATCGCTGCTGCGGCATGTGCGGCATAGTTACCGGCCGCACACCATGGTCCTCGTGCCCGGCGAAGGCGGCATCTGGGTGCCGGTGCCGGCCGCGCCCGGAGTCCAGACCGGGCCGGGACTGATCGTCTATCGCTTCGGCGCCGATCTGTTCTACGCGAACGACCACTTTTTCGTCGACGATGCCCGCAGCCTGATCGATCATGCGCCGAGCGCGGTGCGCTGGTTCGTGATCGATTCCGGCGCGATCACCGACCTCGACTACTCGGCGGCGCGTTCGGTCGGCGAGTTGTGCGAGATGCTCAAGCGTAGCGGCGTCGAAGTGATTTTTGCGCGCGTGAATCAGTATCTGCGCTCGGATATGGACCGGCATGGCATCACGCCGATCGTCGGCGCAAACTGCATTTTCAGCACCTTGCATGACGCGCTGCGCCTGGCAGGCGTGGAGCAGCCCGGTACGCAGGTCAAAGCCGCGTCGTAGTCGTCATTTGGGTCTGTTTGGTCTGTTTGGCCAGACGTGGTGGATTGCTTCAGACCTGCGGCTCTTCATCGGCAAAGAAGTAGCCGATAAAAAAGCACGCGCCCGCGAGCAGGGCGCCGAGTACGGCCACCGTGTAGGCGAGCGCGGTACCGTGCCAAAGACTGTCGAACCACTGATGAAGCTGCGCCATCACCACCGCCGCGTTGCCGCCAATGCGCTGCAATTCGATCTGATAGCGCGGGTCTGCGATGCTGTACATCGAGACGGCGCTGTCTGGCGCTGGCGCCATGGCATAGATGATCGCCGCGGCGATCAAACCGGCGAGCAGCACGACGGCGCCCGCCAGATAAAGCCGTTTTTGCAAGGACGAGCGCTTTGCTGCCGGATTCAGGTCATTGCCACCGCTCATCGTGTTCGTGTGTCCGCTCGTGTCATCAGGGTGACAGTATCGCAGAGCGGGCGCACCCCGAAGGCGCGGCTAGCTTTTCGACGTCAGCAGCTTGATCCCGGCAATGCCGAACATGATCGCGAGCGACCCGTCCAGCCAGCGACGGATCGCGACGTAAATGCGCCGTGCGGACGCGGTTGAAAACAGCACCGCGTAGCTGCTGAACACGGATACGCCGATAACCATGCAGCCGAGCACCACCGGCGCGGTGTGCGACGTGCCGCCTGCGGGCGACATAGCCAGCGAAACGATCGAGAGCCACACCAGAATCGCTTTCGGATTGGTGAGATGCAGCAGCAGGCCGCGCAGATAGAGCCGTTTGAGCGGTTCGCCTTCGCGTGCGGTATTCGTCGGCAGCTCTTCCGCGCTGAATGCTGAGCGCGCGGATTTGAAGCCGAGCCACAGCAGATAGAGTCCGCCGGCAATCTTGATCGCCACCAGACATTCGGAGTAAGTGGCGAGTACCGCCGACAAACCCAGCGACGCCAGCAACGCCCAGAAGAACGAACCGGACACCACGCCGAGCGCGAAGGTGAGCGCGGATTTTCTGCCGGCGCTCATCGCCAGCGACATGATCGCGAGATTGCTCGGCCCCGGACTCGCCGTGCCGACGAAGTAGGCGCTGTAAGCGATCAGGACATCGGCGGTGAGGAAGGAACTGGCGGTCATGGGCGTGTGAACCTCGGCGGCGGGCAAACTGCGCCGCTCGTTGCGGCACGGGGGAATCGCATGGATCGATGCGCGAACAACGATTCTGCTCGCCCGCGCGCGAATCTCACAGATACAGTTGATGGCCTGTGCGGCGGCACAATCGGGTGTTTGTGGGGCAACTCCAGCGGGCAGTGAGCCGCCGCAGCCAACTCAGCCAGCTCACGACTCCGCCGCCGTTTCGATGCAATCCGCCAGAGCCCCCGCCACCGCCTGCCGGCTATGCCGTGGACGCTGCACGAGCCCGATTTCACGGTGAAACGTCGCGTCGCCGAGTTCGAGCGCGGTGACATTGGCGGGCCACTTGCCCAATCCCGCCGTATTCGGAATCAGTGCCACGCCGATGCCGCGCGCGACGAGTTGCGCGATACCCTGCAACTCGTCGAGCTCAATCACGTCGTGCACGTTCAGCCGCGCGCGCCGCAGAAAGCGGTCCACCAGCCTGCCGCCGAACGATCCGCGGTCGTAGCGGATGAACGGTTCGCTCCTGAGCAGCTCGCGCCAGGACGGCGTGCCACGCGCGATCGCCTTGGGCACCAGCAGCACGAACGGTTCGGTGACGAGCGTGCGCCATTCGAGTTCGGACGGCAGCGCGAACGGCGGTTTGATGATAACGGCGAGATCGAGCTCACCCGAGTCCACCTGCCCGAGCAGTCCCAGCGACACGCCGGGCACCACGCGAATCCGCCAGCCGGGACGGTCGTCGCGAAAGCGGGCCAGCGCGTCGGCGAGAAACGACACCTGCGCGGACGCGATCGCGCCGACCCGCAGCATCCCGCTTTCGGCGGCACCCGCGCCGCGTTCCGAGAGCCGTGCATAGAGCGTCATCATTTCTTCGGCGAGCGCGAGCGTTTCGCGGCCGGCGTCGTTGAGCGTGGCGGAGCGGCCCGTGCGGTCGAACAGCGCGAAACCGAGTTCCTGTTCGAGCCGCTGCATTTGCGCGCTCACGGCGGATTGCGTCAGGCCGATGCGCGCGCCGGCAGCGGAAAACGTGCCGTATTGGCTGACGGCTATAAATGTTCTGAGTTCGCTGAGCATCGTCGATTGATCGATTTTGGTGTTGGTCAGATCAAATATATATCGTTTTTAACCATTTTTAGTCATGGTTAGAATTTACCTCACGCGTGCGCCTTTCCGGGCCGCTTCATTGACCGATACACGAGCCCACCTTACTTTCTGCGAGTTTTCCCACCATGAGCGTTGCCGACACCGTTTTGCCGCCGTTCCATCTGGCGTTTCCCGTGCATAGCCTCGCCGCGGCCCGCGAGTTCTATGGCGAGCTGCTCGGCTGTCCGGAAGGGCGTAGCTCTCCGGATTGGGTCGACTTCAACTTCTATGGCCATCAGATCGTCGCGCACCTCGCACCCGAGGAAATCGGCCACCGTCAGACCAGCAAGGTCGACGGCGACGCGGTGCCGGTGCGCCACTTTGGCGCGGTGCTCTCGATGGCGCAATGGCAGGCCGCCGCGGACAAGCTGCAAAAGGCCGGCATCGACTTCATCATCGAGCCGCATGTGCGCTTCAAGGGCGAGGTCGGCGAACAGGCGACGATGTTCTTCCTCGATCCGTCGGGCAACGCGTTGGAGTTCAAGGCGTTTGCCGATATGTCGTCGTTGTTTGCGAAGTGAAGTGATGTAGGTGTGAGGGCGCCGGCGGCACACGCCGGCGCTTCGAAACGAAAAGGCCGGTCAACAATCGTGTTGACCGGCCTTTTTTTGCCTGGCGCCAAAGCTCGGCAATTCACCCGCCGCGCCGGAATGAACCCCAGAATCGCCGCCTGAGCGTAGCGTATTTGCTTTGCGCAATTTATTCTGAAGGCATGTCTCACGGCAGTTCGGCGAGACATGCATTTAGCAATACCCTTAAAAGAGCTTATCTACCGCTCATCAAACGTTTGCGCATCATGATGTTGCGGGCGTTTGAAGCGCTACCTATCCTTACATTAGCCTTCCTGACAATTTAGCCATTTTGGCGCCATGCAGGCGTTGGTGCTATCGATCTAGCATAGGTACGGATTCACCCATCCCTTACCTGCATTCTCTCGGGCGCGTTTCATGTGGATCGTCAACGTTGCGCTTAAGCGGCCATACACGTTCATCGTGATGGCCATTCTGATCTTGCTGGCGACGCCATTCGTGCTGTTGACCACGCCGGTCGACGTGCTGCCGGAAATCAACATTCCGGTGGTCAGTATCATCTGGAATTACACGGGCTTGTCGGCCGAAGACATGGCCAACCGCATCACGTCCGTCAACGAGCGCAGTCTGACCACCACGGTCAACGACATCGAGCACATTGAATCGCAGTCGCTCGCGGGCATCACGATTCTCAAGGTGTTCCTGCAGCCGAACGCAAACATCCAGACCGCGATCGCGCAAACCGTAGCCGTTGAACAGGCGCAGCTCAAGCAGATGCCGCCAGGCGCGACGCCGCCTCTGGTGATCAGCTACTCGGCCTCCAGCATTCCGGTGATCCAGCTCGGCTTGTCGAGCCCGAAGCTCTCCGAGCAGGCACTCAACGATACGGCACTGAACTTCCTGCGCCCGCAACTGGTGACGATTCCCGGCGCGGCCGTACCGTACCCGTACGGCGGCAAATCGCGGTTGATCTCGGTCGACCTCGACACGCGCGCATTGCTCGCAAAGGGCCTGACGCCTTCGGATGTGGTCAGCGCGTTCAACGCGCAAAACCTGATTCTGCCGACCGGGACGGCCAAGATCGGGCCGAAGGAATACACGATCAATATGAACGGCTCGCCCGCCACGGTGGAAGGGCTCAACGACATTCCGGTGCGCACTCTCAACGGCGCGACGACGTACCTGCGTGAAGTCGCTCACGTGCGCGACGGCTTCTCGCCGCAGACCAATATCGTGCGGCAGGACGGACACCGCGGCGTGCTGATGTCGGTGCTGAAGAACGGCAGCGCCTCGACGCTTTCGATCGTCAATACACTGCAAGGCATTCTGCCGGCCGCGCGCGCCGCGTTGCCGCCGGACCTGAGCATCACGGCCTTGTTCGATCAGTCCGTGTTTGTGAAGGCTGCGGTGCAGGGCGTGGTGCGTGAAGCGCTGGTCGCCGCGGCATTGACCGCCGCGATGATCCTGCTGTTCCTCGGCAATTGGCGCAGCACCTGCATCATCGCGATCTCGATTCCGCTGTCGATTCTGTCCTCGCTGATCGCCCTGCACGCGCTCGGGCAAACCATCAACATCATGACGCTGGGCGGCCTTGCACTCGCGGTCGGGATTCTGGTCGACGATGCGACGGTAACGATCGAGAACATCGAACGGCACCTGCATATGGGCACGAATCTGCACGATGCGATTCTCGACGGCGCCGGCGAAATCGCGATCCCGGCGCTCGTCTCGACGCTGTGTATCTGTATCGTGTTCGTGCCGATGTTTTTCCTGACCGGCGTCGCGCGTTATCTGTTCGTGCCGCTTGCCGAAGCGGTGGTATTCGCGATGCTCGCCTCGTACGTTCTGTCGCGTACGCTGGTGCCGACGCTGGCCATGCTGCTGATGGGGCATGCGCACAAGCCCAAGGCCGATGCCAGGCCGAGTCTGTTCCGGCGCATCTACCTGCGTTTCGATCACGGCTTCGAGCGCATGCGGTCCACCTACATCGTGATACTCAGCAGTGTGCTGGTGCGGCGCGGCATGTTCGGCAGCCTGTTCCTCGGTTTCTGCGTGGTGTCGATGGGTCTGGTTTTCGTGCTCGGTGAAGACTTCTTTCCGAGCGTCGACGCCGGTGACATTCGTCTCCACATGCGTGCGCCGACAGGTACGCGCATCGAGGAAACCGCGCGTCTCGCGGACGAGGTCGAGAAGGTGATCCGCGAGGTCGTGCCGGCCGACGAACTCGGCACGATCCTCGACAACCTCGGTTTGCCGTATAGCGGTATCAATCTTTCGTATAGCAACGCGGGCACGATCGGCACGCTCGACGGCGAAATTCAGGTGGCCCTGAATCAAGACCACCACCCGACGCAAATCTACATGGACAAACTGCGCGCGATCCTGCCGCAGCGTTTTCCGGGCGTCGAGTTCTTCTTTCAGCCGGCCGACATCGTTACGCAGATTCTCAACTTCGGCTTGCCCGCCGCTGTGGACGTGCAGATTTCCGGCACGGATCAGCAGGGCAACTTCGACGTTGCGCGCAAGCTGCTGAAACAGGTGCGGATGATTCCCGGCACCGTCGACACCCACATTCAGCAGAAACTGGACGAGCCGGCGATCAATCTTCAGATGGATCGCACGCGCCTGCAACAACTCAATCTGAGCGCGAGCAATGTGGCGCAAAATGTACTGATTTCCTTGTCGGGCAGTTCGCAGACTTCGCCGGGTTTCTGGTTCAACAACAAGAACGGTGTCGAATACAGCGTCGCGGTGCAAACGCCGCAGTATCAGATCTCGTCGATCGATGAGTTGTTGCGCACACCCGTCTCGGGTTCGGCCAACGGTCCGACGCAACTGCTCGGCAACCTCGTGCGGGTCGCGCCGCAGAATCAGTTCGCGGTAGTCACGCACTACAACATCAGGCCGGTGATCGACCTGTACGTGAGCGTTGAAAAGCGCGACCTGGGCAGCGTGGCCACTCAGGTCGACAAGCTGGTGAACAACGTGCGGGCCTCGTTGCCGCGCGGTAGCCAGATCACCTTGCGCGGGCAGGTGCAGACCATGCGCAGTTCCTTCTTCGGTCTCGGGATCGGCGTGGCGATGGCCATCGTGCTGGTGTACCTGCTGATCGTGGTGAATTTTCAGTCGTGGGTCGATCCGCTGATCATCATCAGCGCGTTGCCCGCGGCACTGGCGGGCATCGTATGGATGCTGTTCCTGACCGGCACGCACTTGAGCGTGCCTGCCTTGACGGGAGCGATCATGACGATGGGCGTTGCTACCGCCAACAGTATTTTGATGGTGTCGTTCGCGCGCCAGCGGCTCTCCTCCGGTGCGCCGCCGCTCACCGCCGCGCTCGAAGCCGGCGCAAGCCGGATCAGGCCGGTGCTGATGACCGCGTTCGCGATGATCATCGGCATGATTCCGATGGCGTTGGGTCTCGGCGAGGGCGCCGAGCAGAACGCGCCGCTGGGCCGCGCGGTGATCGGTGGCTTGCTGTTCGCCACCGTGTCCACGCTGTTTTTTGTGCCACTGGTGTTCGCGGGCATTCATACCCGCCTCGCGCGGCGCCATCGCGACGATGACGACACGGATACCACGGGCGGCCACGGCAACGACGGCCCCGCGCCGGACCACGGCGGCGCAGGCAAGCCCGCGTAACGTTCAATGTAAATGACGGCTGACTGAGATGGCTGACTGAGATGACCGAAAAAACCCATGCATCGCTGGCGATTCCCGCGCGAGAGACCGAAGGCGGCCACGCCTTGCCGCCGCGCAATCGCGAATGGAAGCGCGCCAAAATCGCCATCTGGATCGTGCTGGCACTGCTCGCTGTGGGCGCGTTGCGCACCGTGATCGCGAACGTTCTGCAAAGCCGCTCGGTCGCCGAGACGACGAAGCAGAACGCCACGCAGTATGTGAACGTGGTGAGTCCGACGCAAACGGAGGGAGGTGGCAACACCTTGTTGCCGGGCACGTTGCGCGGCTTTGTCGAGTCGCCGATCTATGCGCGCTCCACCGGTTATCTGCTGCACTGGTACGCCGATATCGGCACGCGCGTGAAGCAGGGGCAGCTGCTCGCCGATCTGGACACGCCTGAGATCGATCAGGAACTCGCACAGTCGTTGGCGCAGCGCGCGCAAACCAGTTCGAGTCTCGGCCTCGCCAAAAGCTCGATGGAACGCTGGCAGCAACTGCGGCAACGCGATGCGGTTTCGCAGCAGGAACTCGACGAACGGACAAGCACCTACACGCAGGACCTGGCCAACCTCGCCGCCGCCGATGCCAACGTGAAACGCCTGCAGCAACTCGAATCGTTCAAGCGCATCGTCGCGCCGTTTTCGGGCGTGGTCACGCAGCGCAATGTCGATGTCGGCGATCTGATCGACGCGGGCAGCGGCACGAGCCGCGCGCTGTTCGCGCTGGCGCAATCGGATCCGTTGCGGGTCTATGTGCAACTGCCGCAGGCGTACGCGCAAAACGTGTCGGTCGGGCAGAACGTGGTGGTGACGCAGGCCGAATTGCCGGGGCAGCAGTTCCACGGCACGATCACGCACATCTCTGGCGCGATCGACGTGCCGACCCGTTCATTGCAAGTCGAAGTGACCTTGCCGAATCCTGACAACAAGCTACGGCCCGGCGCGTATGTCCAGGTGGCCGTGCCGGCGGCAGCCCATGCGCAACTGACGGTGCCCGGCAATGCGCTGCTGTTCCGCGCCGAAGGTCCGCGGCTCGCGGTGGTCGATGCGAATGGCAATGTGGCTTTGCACAAGGTCGTGATCGCGCAGGATTTGGGGCAGTCGCTCGAAATCGAAAGCGGGATCGAGGCGAACGACAAGATCATCATCAACCCAAGTGATTCGATCGCGGACGGCGACCACGTGCGGATCACGCAGCCGCAGAAAAACGGCAAGGGGGCGTCGTGATCGCGAAGCAGGCGGGCGCTTATCGGGCACGAACGACACGAGCGTCACGAATGTCGCTCATGGCGCTGGCGGCCACCGCTAGCGCGGCGTTACTGGCCGCGTGCACAGTCGGCCCGGATTATCAGCGGCCGCAAGCCGAGGTGCCGCCGACCTGGCAAACCGATTCGTACTGGCGCGTCGCGGCGCCTTCGCATGCGCCGATTTCGCTGGACTGGTGGAGCGCCTTCGGCGATCAGACGCTCGGTACGCTGGAAACGCAGGCGCTCGCGCAGAATCAGACACTGGCCGCGGCGAGCGCACATTACGCGCAGGCCAAAGCGACGCTGGCGAACACCCGTGCGCAGCAGATTCCTGAAGTCGATCTGGGAGCGTCCGGGTCGCGCTTCAGAATTTCGCATGATCGCCCGCTGACCAATTACGGCACGCCGACCACGTCGACAGTACAGAACAACCTGCAACTCGGCCCGACGATCAACTACGACACCGATCTATTCGGCCGGATACGTCGTGAAGTGGAAGGCGCCGCGGCCTCCGCGCAACAGTCAGCCGACGATCTTGCCAACGCACGGCTCGTCCTCACCACCGATCTCGCCACCGACTATTTCTCGCTGCGTGAGCTCGACGCCGAGATCGACGTGCTGAATCAATCGGTGAAACTGCAGCAAAAGGCGCTCGATTACGTCACGACCGAGCACGATCTCGGTTCGGTATCCGGGCTCGACGTGTTGCAGCAGAAGTCGCTACTCGATTCGACGCGCGTGCAGGCGCAACTCCTGCTGAATCAGCGCGCGCAGTTTGAACATGCGATTGCCGCCTTGGTCGGCGTGCCCGCGCCGCAATTCGCGATCGAGCCCAAAGTGCTCGACACGCAGGTGCCGGCGATTCCGCTCGGTTTGCCGAGCGACGTCTTGCAACGCCGCCCGGATATCGCCTCGGCGGAGCGCGCGATGGCCGCGGCGAACGCGCAGATCGGCGTCGCCAAGGCAGCGTTCTTTCCGAGCCTGACGCTGACGCCGAGCATCGGCTGGGAAAGCGCACAGTTCGCGAGCCTGTTTAGCGCGCCGACGCTGATGTGGACGCTCGGCGCGACAGTGGGCCAGGTGCTGTTCGACGGCGGCCGCCGTGCGGCGAACGTGCAATTTGCGAGCGAAGGCTACAAGGCCACCGAGGCAAACTATCGGCAAACCGTGCTCAACGCATTCCAGCAGGTGCAGGACGGCATCACGGGCCTCTCCGTTCTGGATGGCGCGTCGAAGCAGTCGCGTGAGGCAGTGACCGATGCGCAGCATCTTCTGGCGCTCGCCAACGACCGTTATTCGGGCGGCCTGGTCGCCTACCTCGATGTCATCACCGCGCAGCAGTCCTTGCTCACCAGCGAGCGCCAGGACGTGCAGATCCACGGCCAGCAGATGACCCTCTCGGTTTCATTGGTGAAGGCGCTGGGCGGCGGCTGGGATGCCGGCACGGACCTATCGGGCGCACAGCCGCCGAGCAATGCACCGAACACGGCAGACGCAGCGAACACAGCAAACACAGCGGACACGAAGGAGGCGATGGCTCCCGCGAAGTGAGCCGCCCGACAATGACACAGCCAGACAGGAAAAAGGAAAAACGAGGCGTTTCGTATAATGCAGATACAAGGGGACGCGCATGAAATTGCTGATCGTTGAAGACGAGCATAAGGTGGTGGACTACCTGCGCTCCGGTTTGACAGAGCAGGGCTGGGTCGTCGACGTCGCGCTCGATGGCGAGGAAGGCATGCATCTGGCCACCGAATTCGATTACGACGTGATCGTCCTCGACGTCATGCTGCCTAAACGCGACGGCTTCAGCGTGCTGAAGGCGCTGCGCATGCGCAAGTCGACGCCGGTCATCATGCTGACCGCCCGCGATCACGTGAACGACCGTGTGCGGGGCTTGCGCGAAGGCGCCGACGACTACCTCACCAAACCCTTTTCCTTCCTCGAACTGGTCGAGCGGCTGCATGCGCTGGCGCGCCGCACGCGTTCGCAGGAGTCGACGCTGATTTCCGTCGGCGATCTGTTCGTCGATCTGATCGGCCGGCGCGCCACCCGCGACGGCGTACGGCTTGATCTGACCGCCAAGGAATTCCAGTTGCTGAGCGTGCTGGCGCGCCGGCAAGGCGACATCCTCTCGAAGACCGCCATTACTGAACTCGTGTGGGATGTCAACTTCGACAGCCATACGAACGTGGTCGAAACCGCGATCAAACGATTGCGCGCCAAGCTCGACGGCCCGTTTCCCTCGAAGCTGCTGCACACCGTGCGCGGCATGGGCTACGTGCTCGAAGTGCGTGAAGAGGCAGAGCAATCATGAACCGTTCAATCGCGCGCCGCCTTGCGTTGATGTTCGCACTCGTGGCGCTACTGGTGTTCACGCTGGTCGGCACCGGGCTGTTTCTGGTGCTGCGCACGCAACTCGAACACCATTTGCGCGAATCGCTCGACGATCGCACCGAGATCGCGCGCATCATCGTCTATCACGCGGTGACGCCGGAGAAGTGGCGCATGGCGCGCGAAAAGCTCACGGACATGATGCCGCACGACGGCAGCACCGTGTATGCGGTGTCGAGCACCGATCCGTATTTCCACTATGGCAAGCCCATCGAAGGACCCGTGGTGTCGAACTGGCCGGGTGGCTACACGAGGGTTTCGCCGATCGGCGGCGGCGCGGACATGCTGACCATCACGGTGACGATACCGGCTTACGGGGCTCGCCCGCCAGTGCAATTGCAGGTCGCCGCCAGTTGTTCGCCGAATACCCGCACCATGCGCGTGTTCGGGGCGGCGCTCGCCGCGCTGTCCGCGTTGGGTAGTCTCGCTGTGCTGTTGCTGAGTTACTCGGTGACGCGACTCGGGCTCGCTCCGTTGACGCGTCTGACGCGAGACGCATCCGCTGTGAGCCCGAATAACCGCTCACAGCGTCTGAATACGGCCTCGCTGCCGCTCGAATTGAGCGATCTGGCCAACTCGTTCAACGGCGCGCTCGAACGTCTGGACGGCGCATACGGCCGCCTCGAATCGTTCAACGCGGACGTCGCCCATGAACTGCGTACACCGGTGACGATTCTGATCGGCCAGACCGAAGTGGCGTTGACACGCAACCGTTCGGTCGACGATTTGCGCCATACGCTGCAATCGAATCTCGAAGAGTTCGAACGTATGCGCACGATCATCAACGACATGCTGTTCCTCGCTCGGGCCGACCAGGGCGAACGCGCGACGGGCCTCGTCGAGGTGTCGCTGGCCGGGGAAGTTGCGCATACGCTGGAGTTTCTGGAGATTCCGCTGGAAGAAGCGCGCGTGCATGCGCAACTGAGCGGCGACGCGGTGGCGCGTGTGAACCGCTCGCTGTTCGGCCGCGCCTGCACGAATCTGCTGATGAACGCGATCCAGCACTGCGCGCCTGGCGCGGCGATTACGGTGACGATCTCGAATGTAGCGGATCAGTTGCGCGTAGCGGTGGCCAACCCGGGAGAGCTCATCGAGCCAGCCGTGCTCGAACATCTGTTCGACCGGTTCTATCGCGCGGAAGTGTCTCGCACCAATAGCCGCGAAAACCACGGACTGGGTCTTGCGATCGTGAAGGCGATTGCTGAGATGCATCGCGGCACGGTGTCGGTGGAAAGCGCGAACGGCGTCAACACGTTTGCCTTTTCGATTGCGGCGTCGAGTGTGGAAGCCAGCTTACCGGCGGCGCGCACGAAGGCGGGTGTCCCGGCGGAAGCCGCGGGTTAATCGTCGCTGGTAAAGGGCAAGTCGGCCTGAACCGGTACGCGCCGCTTCGCCGGTTGCGCGTTGGCCGGCGTCAATGCGCTCACGCGCACGCCTAGCAGCCGCAGCTTGCGGTTCAATTCCACCCGTCTCAGACATTCGGTTGCGGCGCGCCGGATCTCGGTGGCGTCGGCGGTTGGTTCGTCGAGCGTCAGGTCGCGTGTGACCGTGCGGAAGTCGTCGTAGCGCAGCTTGATGCCCACGGTGCGGCCCACATAGCCCTTCCTCACCAGATCTTCCGCGACCCGCACGCACAAGCTGGTAAACGAACTGGATAGGGCCGGCCGATCATGACGTGGATGCAGATCACGTTCGAAGGTCGTCTCGCGGCTCATCGACTTGGGTTCCGATTCGACCACGACCGGCCGTTCGTCGTAGCCTTGTGCGACCTGCATGAGCCACGCCGAATAGCTGCGCCCGAAGTGATCCTGCAACAAGCCCGCGTCCGCTGCCGCCAGATCGCCGACCGTGGCGAGGCCGAGCGCGGTGAGTTTTTCCGCGGCCTTCGGGCCGATCCCGTTGACCTTGCGCACCGGTAACGGCCAGACGCGCAACGGCACATCCGCAGGCGTGAGGATCGTGAGGCCGTCGGGTTTATCGAGTTCGGAACCGATCTTCGCCAGCAGCTTGTTCGGCGCCACGCAAATGGAGCAGGTAAGGCCGGTCGCCTGATTGACGGCCTGCTTGATGCGCGCGGCGATCTCGCGTGGCTCGCCCGGCAATTCGGTGAGGTCGATATAGATTTCATCGATGCCGCGGTCTTCGATCCGGTCCGTGAATGCGGCGACCGCTGCTTTGAACAGGCGCGAGTAGTGGCGATACGACTCGAAATCGGTGGGCAGCAGAATCGCGTCCGGCGCGAGCGCGGCGGCTTTCATCATGCCCATCGCGGAGAACACACCGAGCGCGCGGGCTTCATAGGTGGAGGTGGTCACCACGCCGCGGCCGGCATAATCGCGCAGCTTCGCAAAGCGAAGGCTGCCGTCTTCAAGCGTTTGCGGCACAGCATTGCGGCCGCCGCCGATCACCACCGCCTTGCCGCGCAGTTGCGGATAGCGCAAGAGTTCAACGGACGCGTAGAACGCGTCCATGTCCAGGTGCGCGATGTGGCGGCTTGCAGTACTCATGGATGGCGGAAACGGGTGACGGTGCGGGCAGCGAGCATAACAGTCGATGCGCTTCCCGTGCTGCCCTGTCGTATGGCGGCTTGCTGCGCCGGGTGTCCGCATTCGCACAATCGGCGCGCGGCACGGCGGACTTCAAACCGTAATAGTACCTTGCTCCGCCGGGCCTGGTGTCGCGCCTGAGGGCCTCATAACCCCTCACACGCGGCCAAGCTCATCCGGGCGCTGGAATGGCGCCCGGATCACCCATGCCTGGTGTTACCCGCAAGCATCACCCGCAAGCCGGCTTGGCTTTCTTGCATGCGTCCGCAAGCTGGGGCGGCGGGTCTTTCTTGAACACCGTCTTATACGACTCGAGCACGTTCGACTGAACCACCGGCAGAGACTGTACGCCGATCCACGCCGGCGGCGTCTGGCCGATCAGCGCCTTCATCATCGCCGTAGCTTCGGCCACGCCTTGATCATACGGGCGTTGCGAGCCGGTTGCCTTGAGCGGTCCGCCCTTGGCGATCTCGATAGCGGACTGAAGGCCCAGGTCGACCGTCGTGACGGGAATGGTCACGCCTTGCGCGCGCATTGAAGTCAGCGTGTCGAGCGCCGGTTGATCCCAGACGGCGAACAGCCCCTTGACGTCCGGATTCCCGGTGAGGAAATCGCCAGCGATCTGGCCCACTTTCGACGGGTCCGTAAACGCGACCTGTTTGACCTTGATGTCCGGACGATTCTTCTTGATCCAGTCGTTGACGGCCTTGGTGCGTTCCGTCGTGCTGAAGTAATCCACGCCGAAATTCACCAGCCCGATCGTGGCACCCTGCGGGACGCACGAAGCGAGCACTTTCGCCGCGATCTGGCCGTTGCCTTCGCTGTCGGCGGAAATCATCGACGCGTATTGTTCAGGATGCTTCAGCCCGGTCGGGACGTTGTCCATGAACACGAGTTTGATCCCGGCCTCGGACACTTTCTTGTAGGTGGCGGCCGTGGCCGTCCCGTCGACCGGAATGGAGATGATGCCGTCCGGGTGACGCTGGATAGTGTTCTCGATATCCGCGATCTGCTTGTCGACCTGGTATTCCGCCGAAGCCGTGCCGATCACTTCCACGCCGTATTTTTTGAGGGTGTCTGTGATGCCTTGCACCTGCAGTTGCGACCAGTCGAGATTCATGGTCTGCATCGAAATGCCGACCTTGAACTTGCCTGCCTTGATTTTGGCGATGTCGGCGTCGCTCAGCTTCACGGCATCCACCGAGGCCGCTTTTTCGCCGTTCGGCCCTTGTCCGACAATCGTCTTCGGTCCGATCGAACCGGCCGGCAGGCTGGTCACGCATTGCGCGTAGGCGCCCGACGACGCCAGCGCCACGACGGCCGCCGCCGCCATGAGAGTGGGTAGAACACTTCCTGAGCCACGACGATGTTTCATGATTCTTCTCCGTTGGTCTTCATGTTTGTGTTACGTCTCCTGCCATTCACGAACAACGCGGGCACGTGACATCTCGCGTGATCGACGTGCTTTCCTTATTTCCCTGGTTACTTCCTGGGTCACTTCCTGAATCACTTCCTGGTAAAGGCCACAGCCGCGACGATGATGGCGCCCTTGATCACCAGTTGCAGCGATGAACTGACGCCCAGCAGGACCAGCCCGTTATTGAGCGTGCCGATGATGAGGCTGCCGAGCAGCGTGCCAAGTACGAAGCCGCGCCCACCGAACAGGCTGCAACCGCCGAGCGTCACGGAAGCAATCACATCGAGCTCCAGCCCTTGCACGACATCGGGCCGCGCCGCATGCGAGCGCGCGGCGAGCACGAGCGCGGCGAGCCCGGCCAGCGCGCCGGTGAGAATGAAGGCGAGGGTGGTCACGCGTCGCGTGTTGATGCCGGAGTAGAGCGCCGCAGTCGGATTGCCGCCGGCCGCATAAATCTGCCGGCCGAACACGCTGTAATGCAGCAGCAGGATGCCGGCGATCACGGTCAGCACAGTCCAGATGATCGGCACCGGCACACCGGCAATGTCGCCCTCGCCGAAGATCGAGATGAATGAGTCGTTAGTGATGATCTCGGGCCGCGTTGTCGTCACCATCAGGGCGAGTCCGCGTGCCGCGCTCAAGGTGCCGAGCGTCACGAGGAATGAGGGAATGTTCAGCCGCGTGGTCACGACGCCGTTGATCGCGCCGACGATCGCACCGGTGCCGATGCCGGCAATCGCGCCGATGATCCAGCTGTCGCCGACATGCGCCATGGCGAGCGCCGCGGACATGCCCGAGAGCGCCAAGGTCGAGCCCACCGACAGATCGATCTGCCGCGCAATGATCACGAAGGTCATGCCGATCGCGACGATCGACACGAGTGCGGTCTGCCGGCCGATATTCAGGAAGTTGTCGATGGAGAGAAACCACGGCGAGGCGAAGCTGAACACCACCAGCAGGATAGCGAACGCGCCGTAGAGCGCATAGGGCCGGTCGCCTTGCAGGAGGAGTTGCGCGAGGCGCCGCATACGGCTCTTCTGCGGTGGCGATGCCTGCCGTTTAGCCGTCAGCGGCGAGACAGAGTCGTTCATATTGCGTGCTCGAAGGAAGTCCCCTCGGGGGACTCGATGGAAGAACGGGACAATTGAATCAGGTGATGAAGCGCTTCGGCGTTGGCGAGTTCGGCGCGCTCGACGGTCTTGACGATAGCGCCGTCCGCGACGATCGAAATCCGGCCGCACAGGCGCAACAGTTCATCGAGGTCCGAGGACACGACGAGCACGGCGGTGCCCGCTCGCGCGGCGTCATGGACCACGCCGTAGATCTCCTCGCGTGCACCGACGTCGACGCCGACAGTCGGTTCGTCGAGTAAAAGAAGCGTGGGGCGCGGATGGTTCCACTTGGCAAAGACCACTTTCTGCTGGTTGCCGCCGGATAAAAACTTGACCGCGGTCGAGGAGCCGGGGGCCTTGACGGCCAGCTCTTTCATCGAGCGCTTCGCCTGGTTGACGGCCGCCTGGCTGCGCAGCCATCCCCAGCGAGAAAATTGCGGCAATCGCGGCAAGGTCAGGTTGCGTTCGATCGAATGATCGAGGACGAGCCCTTCGAGATGACGATCCTCCGGCACGAGCGCTACGCCGAGCTGGATGACTTCTGCAGGCGTGATACGCGAGCGCGACTGACCGCCGATCTCGATGGCGCCCGCCTCGATTCTGCGAATGCCAAAGATGGTTTGCAGAATTTCCGTGCGCCCGCTGCCGATCAATCCCGCGAGCCCGTGGATCTCGCCAGGACGAACCGTGAGGTCGACGTCGTGAAGCCTGTCATTGCTCACGTTCGACAACTTGAGAACGGGGACAGTGGGGGCATTGGGCGTGGCCGATGTTTGCGGTCCAACAGCGGATTCATCGCCGGTAGCGCCGACAGCCGTCCTCTCCCGCGCCTGCAACGCGGCATGACCGGGACCGACGATCGCCGCGACCAGCTCTTTCATATCGGTTTCCGCCGTCGAGAATGTGCCGGCATTGGCGCCATCGCGGAACACGGTGACGCGCTGCGAAATCCGAAACACCTCATTTAACCGATGCGTCACGTAGATCACGCCCACGCCGCGGTTCGTGACCGCGCGAATCGCGTCGAACAGAATCTGCTCTTCGCCGCCCGTCAGGGCCGACGTGGGTTCGTCGAGGATCAGAACCCGCACGTCGCCCATCAGCGCTTTGCAGATCTCAGTCATTTGCCGGTATGCGAACGGCAATGCGCCAACGGCGGTGCGCGGGTCGAGCGGGATGCCGTGCGAGCGGAGAAATTCGCTGACCGTTGCCATGAGCTGGCGGTTTTTCACAAAGCCGAGACGTGTGCGAGGCTCGCGCCCCAGCATCAGATTGGCGCCGACCGACAGCGATTCGACGAGGCTCAGATCCTGGTAGACCACGGCAACACCCGCCTCACGCGATCGCGCCGGCGACTCGAACGCCACTTTCTGGCCATCGATCTCGATGACGCCGTCGTCGTAGGTGTGAACGCCGCTGAGGATCTTGATCAGCGTGGATTTGCCCGCGCCGTTTTCGCCGAGCAGAGCGTGCACTTCGCCGGGCAACACATCAAGGCTGACACCGCGCAGCGCCTGCACGCCGCCAAATCGCTTGGTGACGCCCGCAACACGGATCAATGGAACCTGAGGCGATGACGCGGCCGCGACCGCAACCGGCTCACTCATCTGGCATGTCTCCTTCGTCAAGACGACGACATTCTTTTCTTTGTATGGTGCTATCGGCCAAAGCCGAGATGTGATCTTCGCATCATGAATATGGTGCGTCAATAACATTGGCGGTGCTGACAGGGCTTAGATGCCTGCTTATGTGATGATTGAATCGGAAAGCTTGTTATGATTCTATCAATCGTTGTAGCATAAGTGGGAACAAATTGTCGGCGGCCGTTGTGCGCCGCATCAAATTTTCGGATGTCTTATGCCTGAAGCCCCTGTGCTTTCTTCTTCGGTCGTCGCGCTGCGCGGCGGTCCGCTCATTCACCCGGCGCGCAACCCGGGCATGCCGTTCGACGCGTCCTGGCTGGACGGCTTGCGCGTCAACCAGTCGGCGGTCGAACGGCGTACGGCAACGCTTGCCACGCGCCGTACCGTCAAGAAAGATGCGCAGGCCGCCTGGCTGCTGAAAGCCGTCACCTGCATCGACCTCACCACGCTCAACGGCGACGACACCGAGGGCCGCGTGCGCCGCTTGTGTGCGAAGGCGCGTCAACCCGTGCGGGCCGATCTGCTCGAAGCGCTCGGCATCGCGCCGCAAGGCATCACGACGGGCGCGGTCTGCGTCTATCACCGTTTCGTCGCGGCGGCGGTGGACGCGCTGCAGGGCAGCGGCATTCCGGTCGCGGCGGTGTCGACAGGATTTCCCGCCGGGCTGATTCCGCATCCATTGAAGCTGAAAGAGATCGAGGCTTCGGTCGCGGATGGGGCGCAGGAAATCGACATCGTTGTCACGCGTGAATATGTGCTGACCGGCAACTGGCAGGCGCTGTACGACGAAGTGCGCGACTTCCGCGCGGCCTGCGGCCCGGCGCACCTGAAGACGATTCTGGCGACCGGCGACATCCGCACGCTCTCTAACGTGGCGCGCGCCTCGATGGTCTGCATGATGGCCGGCGCCGACTTCATCAAGACGTCGACCGGCAAGGAAGGCGTCAACGCCACGCTGGATGTCTCGCTGGTGATGGTGCGCATGATCCGCGAATACCAGGAGCGCACTGGCGTGCCGATCGGCTTCAAACCGGCGGGCGGCGTGTCGAGCGCGAAGTCGGTGCTGTCCTATCAGATCCTCATGAAGGAAGAACTCGGCCGCCCGTGGCTCGAGCCGGAACTGTTCCGTATCGGCGCCTCGAGCCTGCTGGCCGATATCGAACGCCAGCTCGAACATCACGTGAGCGGTCGTTACTCCGCTTTCAACCGTCACCCTGTAGCCTGAACAGAAGACCGATCCCATGAGCGTAGCCGAGTATTTTTCATCGATGGAGTACGGTCCCGCACCCGAGGACGATCAGCCCGCGCGCGCCTGGCTCGCGCAGCATGAGGCGAGCTTCGGGCATTTCATCGGCGGGGCGTGGTATGCGCCCGCTGCCGGCGAGCACTTCGTCTCGCATGCACCTGCCACGGGCGGGCGGCTCGCCGAGATCGCCCAGGGCGATGCGGCCGACATCGACGCGGCGGTGGCCGCCGCGCACGCCGCGCAGCCTGGCTGGCTCGCGCTCGGCGGCGCCGGACGGGCGCGGCATCTGTATGCGCTCGCGCGCATGGTCCAGCGTCATAGTCGCCTCTTTGCCGTGCTCGAAGCGCTCGACAACGGCAAGCCGATTCGCGAGACACGCGATATCGACGTGCCGCTGGTCGCGCGGCACTTCCTGCATCACGCGGGTTGGGCGCAGTTGCAGGAGAGCGAATTCGCCGATTACGCGCCGCTCGGCGTCGTCGGGCAGATCGTGCCGTGGAATTTTCCGCTGCTGATGCTCGCGTGGAAGATCGCACCGGCGATCGCAACGGGTAACTGCGTCGTGTTGAAGCCGGCCGAATACACGCCGCTCACGGCGTTGCTGTTCGCCGAACTCGCTCATCGAGCGGGCTTGCCGGCAGGCGTGCTGAACGTCGTCACAGGTGATGGTCGCACCGGTGCCGCGCTCGTCGAACATCCGCGGGTGGACAAGATCGCTTTCACGGGTTCGACGGAAGTCGGGCGCCTGATTCGCGCGGCTACGGCCGGCACGGGCAAATCGCTGACGCTCGAACTTGGTGGCAAGTCGCCCTTTATCGTGTTCGACGATGCGGATCTCGACGGCGCCGTCGAAGGTGTGGTCGACGCGATCTGGTTCAACCAGGGGCAGGTCTGCTGTGCGGGCTCGCGACTGCTCGTGCAGGAGGGGATCGAAGCGCGCTTCATCGCGAAGCTGAAGCGCCGTATGGAAACGCTGCGCGTCGGCACGTCGCTCGATAAAAGTATCGATATCGGTGCGATCGTCGATCCGGTACAGCTCGAACGCATCGAGTCGCTGGTGGAAACCGGGCGGCGCGAAGGCTGTGCGGTGTGGCAGTCGCCCGACACGACGATGCCCGCCGGCGGCTGCTTCTATCCGCCCACGCTCGTCACCGGTGTGGCGCCGGCTTCCACTCTCGCGCAGGAAGAAATCTTCGGACCGGTGCTGGTCGCGATGAGTTTTCGCACGCCGGATGAGGCGATCGCGCTCGCCAACAATTCGCGCTACGGACTCGCCGCGAGCGTGTGGAGCGAAACCATTGGCCGCGCACTTGATATCGCGCCGCGCCTCGCGTGCGGTGTCGTATGGATCAATGCGACCAATCTGTTCGATGCGGCGGTCGGATTTGGTGGATACCGCGAGTCGGGCTATGGTCGCGAAGGCGGCCGTGAGGGCATCTACGAATATCTGAAACCGCGTGCGTGGCTCAATCTTGCTGTCCGCCAGCCTGTGCGTGTTGAACAGAGTGGAGGCACAGGCGAGCGCGATCCGTTGTCGAACATCACGCTGATCGATCGCACCGCGAAGCTCTTTATCGGCGGCAAGCAGGTGCGACCGGACAGCGGCTATTCGCTGCCGGTTCACGCACCGGATGGGACGCTGGTCGGTGAAGTGGGCGAGGGCAACCGCAAGGACATTCGCAACGCGGTCGAAGCAGCGCGCGCGGCGCAGAAGTGGTCGCAGGCGAGTACGCATAATCGTGCTCAGGTCCTGTTCTATCTCGCGGAGAACCTCGCCATTCGTACTGACGAGTTCGCGCGGCAACTCGTGATCAGAAACGGCGCGACGGAAGCGGCGGCGCATGCGGAAGTCGAGGCGGCGGTAGCGCGTCTCTTCACTTACGCGGCGTGGGCCGACAAGTTCGACGGCGCCGTGCATACGCCGCCGTTGCGCGGTGTAGCGCTGGCGATGCATGAGCCGCTTGGCGTGATCGGCATTGCCTGCCCTGACGAAGCGCCGTTGCTCGGTTTCGTCTCGCTGGCGGCACCCGCGCTGGCCATGGGCAATCGTGTGGTGGTGTTGCCGAGCGCGGCGTGTCCGCTCACGGTGACCGATTTTTATCAGGTAGCCGAAACTTCGGATGTGCCGGCGGGTGTGCTGAACATCGTCACGGGTGAACGTGGCGCGTTGCTGCCGGCGCTCGCCAAACATGACGACGTCGATGCCGTCTGGTGTTTCGGCAACGCGGCGGATTCGACGCTGGTCGAGCGCGAGTCGGTCGGTAATCTGAAGCGTACGTTCGTCGATCACGGTCGCCAGTTCGACTGGTTCGACCGTTCGAGCGAAGGCCGGCCGTTTCTGCGTCAGGCCGTGCAGGTGAAGAACATCTGGATACCGTACGGAGACTGATTGAAAGTCGGCGCTTACGCCTGAACACCATGCACGCCAACCAGAAAATGGAGGAGACAACGTGCTGAAGCATCTGGATCTGCAATTGAACACCGCGGTGCTGCTCGCAACGCATGCCCCGCACGCACGCTTCACGATCAACGCGCCTCAAGGGGAACGCGAATGAACACGTCTTTGCAACGAAACGGGCGTGTCGTCATTCTCGGCATCTACGTCACCGACCTGACGTTTCGCGCCGGGCGTATGCCGCTGATCGGCGAGACGATTGCCGGCACGGCGTTCGCGATGGGGCCGGGCGGCAAAGGCTCGAATCAGGCGGTGGCGGCGGCGCGCGCGGGCGCCGAGGTGGTGTTCTGCACTCGCATCGGCAACGACGCGTTTGGTGAGATTGCGCGTGCCACGTGGGCCACTGAAGGCATCACGGCACGCGCCTCGGTGGTCGAGGGCGTGTCCACGGGCGCCGCGCATATCTTCGTCGACGACAACACCGGCATGAACGCGATCATCGTCGCCTCCGGCGCGGCCGGCACGATGGAGGCAGCCGACGTCGACGCGATCGAAGCCGACATCGCCGCCGCGCGCGTATTCGTCACGCAGCTCGAACAGCCGCTCGCGGCTGCGCGCCGTGGGCTCGAAGTGGCGCGCCGGCACGACGTCATTACCGTGTTCAATCCGGCGCCCGCCTTGCCGCTCGACGACGACATCTTTCCGTTGTGCGACTACATCACCCCGAACGAAACCGAGGCCACCGCGCTCACCGGCGTGCCGATCGCGAATGCCGACGACGCGCGCCGTGCCGCCGACGTGCTGCTCGCCAAAGGTGTCGGCGCGGTGATCGTCACGCTGGGGGAAGGCGGGGCGCTGCTGCATTCGGCAAGCCAATCGATACTCGTGCCGGCCTATCACTGCGGCCGCGTGGTGGAGACCGCCGGCGCCGGCGACGGCTTCACGGGCGGTTTCGCGGCGGCCCTCGCACGTGGCGACGACGCTGTCGCGGCGCTGCGTTTCGGCTGCGCGCTCGCGGGCATTTCTGTCACGCGTCCGGGCACGGCGCCTTCCATGCCGACGCTCGACGAAGTGAACCGCGTGTTGAGCCAGCCGGCCGAGGCCGCCTCGCCATTGTCCTGACCGTTCGCGAAGACTGAAGGAGATCGTGCTGACCATGAAGTCCTCGTTCACCGCTGGAAAAATGTTCGGCGACCGGCAACTGAATTTTCTGCTGATCGTCAATGTACTCGTCGTGCTGGTCGCGACGTGGCTTTCGCACGGGCAATTCGTCGACATCGACAACCTGCAGTCGATGGGCGGGCAGTTGCCCGAACTCGGCTTGTTGGCGCTGGGCATCATGTTGTCGATGGTGTCGGGCAACGGCGGGATCGACCTGTCAGGCGTCGGGCTCGCGAACCTGTCCGGGATGGTTGCCGCGCTCGTCGTGCCGCGCTTCGTCAACGGCGACGATTCGCCGGTGCTCTACACGTCGCTCTTCTGCGCGCTCGTCGTGGCGATGGGACTGCTCGGCGGCCTCCTGAACGGCGTGGTGATCGCGCGCCTGCGGCTCACGCCGATTCTCTGCACGCTCGGCACGCAGTTGCTGTTCACGGGCTTTGCTGTGGTGCTCAGCAACGGCGCCTCGGTGCATGTCGACTATGTCGACCCCTTGTCGAATATCGGCAACGGTACCGTGTTTCAGGTACCGATCGCATTCTGCATCTTTATCGCGGCCGTGATCGTGCTCGGCTGGTTGCTCAGACGCAGCCCGTTCGGCCTGCGTCTCTATCTGATGGGCACCAACCCCAAAGCGGCGTTCTATGCGGGCATTCCGCGCGCGCGGATGCTGATCACGACCTATGCGATGTGCGGCGTGCTTGCGTCGCTCGCGGGTCTGATCAGCGCGACCCATACGTCCAGCGCGAAATGGGACTACGGCAACTCCTATCTGCTGATCGCCATTCTGATCGCGGTGATGGGCGGCGTGAATCCCGCCGGCGGTCACGGCCGCATCATCTGCGTGTTCTTTGCCGCAACGGTGCTGCAGTTCCTCTCGAGTCTGTTCAATCTGCTGGGCGTGTCGCAGTTCTTCGGCGATTGCGCGTGGGGATTTCTGTTGTTGCTGTCGCTCGCGTTTGCAGGCGGCGAGCGGGTGAGGGCGATCTTCGGTTTTGGCGGCGGTGGTGGCGGTGGGAGTGCTAGTGCAGCAAGCTCCGGCACGGCGCCAAAACGTTAGCGTGCCGAACAGACTTAAAAGGCACAACCCAGGTTTCAGTACGCGGCGGACAACGAGCCCTGACTGTCCGTGATGGTGAAGTGGGGCGACATCGGACTACATCGAACGATAAAGGAGACATCGCATGAAATTGACTCGACTGGGTGCCGCGCTTGCAGCAGGCGCTCTTACCGTGGGCGTGATCGCCGCTGCACAGGCTGCAATCAACGAGACGATCGTCACGGTCGTCAAGGTGACCGGCATCAACTGGTTCAACCGGATGGACGACGGCGTCAAGCAGTTCGCAAAGGACAACCCGGGCGTGAACGCGTATCAGACCGGTCCGGGCCGCGCGGATGCGGCACAGCAACTGAAGATCATCGAAGACCTGATCGCGAAGAAGGTCACCGCGATTGCCGTGGTGCCCTACGATCCGCCGACGCTCGAACCGGCGCTGAAGAAGGCGATGGATCGCGGCATCAAGGTGGTGACCCACGAGGCCGACAACGCGAAGAACACGATGGTCGACATCGAAGCATTCGACAACACGGCCTACGGCGCCGGCTTGAACGAACGTCTCGCCTCGTGCATGCACGACGACGGCAAGTGGGTGGCACTGGTTGGTTCGCTGGGCAGCCGCTCGCAGGTGCAATGGGCCGACGGTGGGATCGACAACGCCAAGGCCAAGTATCCGAAGATGGATCTGGTCGAACCGAAACTCGAAACCAATAATGACGGCGAGCGCGCCTATGAAGTTGCGAAAGAAGTGCTGCGCAAGCATCCGGATCTGAAGGGCTTCCAGGGTTCGTCCTCGCTCGACGTGATCGGCATCGGCCGCGCGGTGGAAGAAGCCGGCATGCAGGGCAAGATCTGTGTCTACGGTACGGGCCTGCCGACGGAAGCCGGCAAGTTCCTCGAGAGCGGCGCGATCAACGGCATTGCGTTCTGGGATCCGAAGCTCGCGGGCATCGCGATGAATAAGGTCGCGCAGATGCTGATCGACGGCAAGACGGTCGAGAACGGCGCCGATCTCGGCATTCCGGGTTACACCAAAGTCACCGTCGCCAAGGGGCCGGGCAAAGGAATCATCGTGCGCGGTCAGGGCTGGGTGAACGTCGACAAGTCGAACTACAAGCAGTATCCGTTCTGATCGAGTTTTTTTGCTTCATGTGTCACGGCGTCCCCCTCGGGGGGCTTCCTTCAAGGCGTGCCCGTGTGGGCACGCCTTAACTTGCGACTCGCCATCATGAATCAAGACGTATCGTCTTCGCAGCCGCAGTCCGACACCTCGCAGCCGTTTCTGCAGGTGGTCGGCGTGCACAAGCGTTTCACCGGCGTGCATGCATTGCGCGGCGTGAGCCTGTCGTTCGAGCGTGGTCAGATCTATCACCTGCTCGGCGAGAACGGCTGCGGCAAGAGCACGCTGATCAAGATCATCTCCGGCGCGCAGCCGCCCGACGAAGGCGAACTCGTGATCGAAGGCGTTCGGCATGCACGGCTGTCCGCACTGGAATCGCTGGCCGCAGGAATCGAAACTGTCTATCAGGATCTCTCTCTGCTGCCCAACATGAACGTGGCGGAAAACGTCGCGCTTACCGCCGAGCTGGCCACGCGCGAAGGCCGGCTTGCGCGGACGTTCGACCGGCGCGCGCTCGCGCGCACGGCAGCGCGCGCGCTGGAATCGGTCGGCCTGCCCGGCGACGCCGAGTTTCAGGCGACCTTGATCGAGCAATTGCCGCTCGCCACGCGTCAGCTCGTTGCCATTGCTCGCGCGATTGCCAGCGAGGCAAAGTTCGTCATCATGGATGAGCCCACCACGTCGCTCACGCAGAAAGAAGTCGACAATCTGATCGCCGTGCTCGCGAACCTGCGCTCGCAGGGCGTGACGGTGCTGTTCGTGAGCCACAAGCTCGATGAGTGTTATGCGATCGGCGGCGAAGTCATCGTGCTGCGCGATGGCCAGAAGATGGCGCAGGGACCGATCGCGCAATTCACCAAAGCGCAGATCAGCGAACTGATGACAGGACGCCATCTGACGAACGAGCGCTATCGTGAAGGCACGTTGGGCCAGGATGTCGTACTCGACGTGCGCGGCTTCACGCGTGCGGGCCAGTTCAGTGACGTGTCGTTTGCGCTGCATCGAGGTGAAATTCTCGGCGTCACTGGTTTGCTCGATTCGGGGCGCAACGAACTCGCGCGCGCACTCGCGGGTGTTGCGGCGGCGCAATCGGGGCAGGTGTTGCTCGACGGCAAGGCGATTGCATTGCGCACGCCCTCGGACGCGAAACATCATCGCATTGGCTATGTGCCCGAAGACCGCCTGAACGAAGGGCTGTTTCTCGACAAGTCGATCCGCGACAACGTGATCACGGCAATGATCTCCAGCTTGCGGGATCGCTTTGGCCAGATCGATCGCACGCGCGCGCAGGCGCTCGCGGAACAGACGGTGAAAGACTTGCAGATCGCGACGCCCGGTGTCGACAAACCCGTGCAATCGCTCTCGGGCGGCAACCAGCAGCGCGTGCTGATCGGCCGCTGGCTCGCCATCGATCCGCGCGTGCTGATTCTGCATGGACCGACGGTCGGTGTCGACGTTGGATCGAAAGACATCATCTACCGCATCATGCAGCGCCTGTCGCAAAGCGGCATCGGCATCATTCTGATCAGCGACGATCTGCCCGAGTTGCTGCAGAACTGCGATCGCATCCTGATGATGAAGAAGGGGCGTGTGGCCAACGAGTATCAGGCCGACACGTTGAGCGAAGCCGACCTGTATCACGCGCTGCTTTCGGAAGCTGCATAAAGGACGCCGATACCCATGAACTCGCGGATCCCTTCGCGCATGAACCAGACCATGACCACCCCGACCGTTGTCGAAGTCGCACCCGAGGTCAAGCCGCCTACCTTGTGGGCCAGGCTCTCGCGCAACCCCGAATGGTTCACCGTCGCGTTGATCGCGGCGACATGCCTGATTGTCGGCGCGATCAATCCGCGCTTCTTTCAACTGGCGACGCTATTCGATCTGCTGCATTCGGCCACCACGATGTCGCTTTTCGCGCTGGGCACGCTTGTTGTGCTGGCGTCCGGCGGCATCGACGTTTCGTTCACGGCGATCGCCGCGTTGACGATGTACGGCATAACCAAGGCGGTGTTTGCCTGGTGGCCGGACGCGCCGTTCGCGTTGATCCTGATCACCGGCGCGCTGGGCGGCGTGCTGCTGGGTCTCATCAACGGCCTGCTGGTGCATCGGTTGAAAGCGCCTTCGCTGATCGTCACGATCGGCACGCAGTATCTGTATCGCGGCCTGCTGTTGACGTTTATCGGCACGACGTTCTTCATGAACATTCCGCACAGCATGGATCACTTCGGCCGGATTCCGCTGTTTTTCTATCACACCAGCGAAGGCCTGCGCGCGGTGCTGCCTGTTTCGGTGCTGGCGCTGGTGGCGGCCGCCGGTGTCACGTGGTGGCTGTTGAACCGGACCATGATGGGACGCGGTGTCTATGCAATGGGTGGCAGCCTCGCGATTGCCGAGCGGCTCGGCTATAACCTGCGTGCGATCCATCTGTTCGTGTTCGGCTATACCGGCATGCTCGCCGGCATAGCGGGCATTCTGCATGTATCGAACAACCGGCTCGCGAATCCGTTCGATCTGGTCGGCTCGGAACTCGATGTGATCGCCGCGGTGATCCTGGGCGGCGCGCGCATTACGGGGGGAACGGGTACGGTGGCCGGCACGTTGCTCGGCGTGGTGCTGGTCACGTTGATCAACAGTGTGCTGATTCTGGTTGGTGTGCCGAGCACCTGGCAGAAGGTGATCATCGGCGCGTTCATTCTGATCGCCGGGACGCTGTTTGCATTGCAGCGCAAAAGCTGAAGACTGAAAGCCAGTCACGTCGGTCGCTCACCGGCACCGTGACGCGACGGCGCGCCGCTAGCGCATTCATTTGCGCTTGCGATGCTCCTGGCCTTTCTCGGTGATGATGGAATCGAAGTCGTCGATTTGCGAGAAGCGCACCGCCTTGACGACGCCGAACTTGCTCTGGTCCACGACCAGATGCCGTTCGACGGCACTTGCCATGGCCGCCTGCTTGAGCGCGACTTCGTGAAAGTTCCAGCACGTCACGCCGCGCGCGTTATCCACACCGCCTGCGGAAATGAACGCCTTGTTGATGCCCATGCGGCGCAGCATCTCCAGACTCTCTTCGCCCGCAAACGAATCCGAAGAAGGTACATAGACGCCGCCCAGCAGAATCATCCGTACATTCGGCTTGCGCCGCAGAATCTCCGCCACATTCAGCGAATAGCAGACCACGGTGACATGACGTTCGAGCGGAATCAGGCGCGCAAGCGTGGTGAGCGTCGTACCGCAATCGATGAAGATCGTTTCGTGGTCGACGACGAGTTTCGCCGCAATCGCGGAGGCTTCCGCCTTGGCCTGCGCGAAATGATCCTTCTCTTCTTCGAGTGAATAGCCGGCGTTATTGGGTACGTCGGTCGCGCTGACGATGTAGCCGCCGAGATACGTGAATCGTTCCGGACTGCCTGCGATATCGCGCCGGACAGTCATCTCCGATACGTCTAGCAGGCTGGCGGCGTCGCGCAGGCGCATCACGTTCTGCTTGGCCAGCGCATCGGCGAGGGCGCGGAGGCGGTCGGGTTTCAGCATGGAGGTCCTGTCGCGTGGTGTGGAGCGCAGTGTGGAGGCGCGTTATGTTTTGTTCGCGTTGATGAGAGAATTATAACAAGAGGTTGTCTGGGCGGCGAGCCTGTTTGAGCCTCGGTTTAAGCCTCGAAAACGGGGCGTGTTGCGAAGAACGGGGTCTGCCGCCGAGCCGAACTATGTGACACTCCGATGCATCGTCACGCCGCACCTGAACGAGCGCGGCCGAAATCCAACTATTCCTCCCGATCCCATGAATCTTCGCCAACTCGAACACGTCGTTGCGCTCGCAGAAGAGGGCAGCTTTGCGCGAGCCGCCGTGCGCGTCCATCTGAGTCAGCCGGCGCTGAGCAGAAGTATTCAGACCATCGAAGAGCATCTGGACATGGTGCTGTTTGACCGCAGCACCCGCGAAGTACGCATCACGCCCGCCGGCCAGACGGTCGTGCAGCGCGCGCGGAAGGTCCTGTTCGAAGCACGCTGCCTGTTGCGCGACGTGGATTTGCTGAAAAGCCACGATCTCGGTTCGGTGAACTTTGGCTCCGGGCCTTATCCGGCTGCGATGCTGTTGCCCGCTGCACTGGACGAACTCGCCCAAAGCCATCCGAATCTGCGCATCAACGCCGCCGTCGACAACTGGAAGAATCTGCTGGAGTTGTTACACGCGGAGCAACTGGATTTTCTGATCGTCGACATTCGCGGCGTGCCGTCGAGCAGCAAGCTCGAGGTCATTGCATTGCCGAGGCATCGAGCGGCCTGGTTTGTTCGCGAGGGTCACCCACTGACCCAGCACGATCCGATCGAGGTACAGCAACTCTCAGGTTATCCCGTCGTATCGGTTCCGCTGCCGGAGGCGATGCGCGAGTCGCTGCGCAAGTGGTTGCGTTTTCCGCCCACACAGGAAATGGAGTTTCACCTGACCTGCAACGACGTCAACGTGCTGCGTGAGTACGCCCGCAAGACGGATGCGCTGCTGCTGCTCACCGAGCAGTCGGGTTGGGAACGGGAGCGCTCGGCCGGTCTGGTCGCGCTGTCGGTGCCATCCCGGTCGCATCTGTGGCTGCAGTTCGCAATCGTCCATCTGGCTGGACGTACGCTTTCGCCGGCAGCCGAGCAGGCGATCATGGCCATCAAGCGTGTGGCGGCGGTGAAACCTGCGTGAACGCGGCACCCAGTCGAATAAATGTTGAAAACACATTAATTCGATGAAAACTATGCAATTGTCTTATTGATCAAGGCATCGTTCAATGTCTTCGACGCGGCAACGAGGCCGCCTTCAGCTTGAGGGCGACGTCCCGGATAGCCGCGACTGGAGACATGATGCAACTCTCGACGCACGACATCCGTCACCGGTGGATCGTGGTGACCGGCCTGTTTTTTTTCCTTGCGATCAACTTTGCCGATAAGGCGCTGATGGGGCTTGCAGCCGAGCCGATCATGCGCGAACTCGGCCTGACGCATACCCAGTTCGGGCGCATCGCCGCCAGCTTTTTCCTGCTGTTTTCGCTTTCGTCTCTGCTGGTCGGGCTGTTGTCGGACCGCGTGAAAACCCGCTGGCTGTTGCTGGCCATGGCCGTCGTCTGGTCCGTGTCGCAGGCGCCGCTGCTCCTCGCCGCGGTGCCCACCACGCTTGTGATGTCGCGAATACTGCTCGGCGCGAGCGAAGGTCCCGCTTATCCAGTCGCGATTCACTCGCTCTACAAATGGTTTCCGGACGCGGAGCGGACCTTGCCGACCGCGCTGCTGACGATCGGCGCGGCGTTCGGGGCCGGGTTCATCGCGCCCGTCATTACCGCAATCATTCTGAATTTTGGCTGGCGCGCGGCCTTCCTGACCCTCGCGGTGGTGGGTCTCGTCTGGAGCATCGTCTGGCTCGCTATCGGCCGTGAAGGACCGCTCGAATCGGCCGGCGATCGTGCGCCCGGCGCCCTGGTCGCGCAGGCCGCATCGCTGGAGGAAAAGATACCGCTACGCGTATTGCTGCTATCGCGCACATGCCTTGGCTGCAATCTGTCCGGATTTGCGGCGTACGTCGTGCTCGCGCTCTCGACGATCTGGCTGCCAAGTTATCTGGTCAGAGTAGCGGGCTATTCGCTGATGCAAGTGGGATGGATTGTTGTATTGCCCGCGTTCGGCCAGATGGTCATGGCGCCGCTGCTCGGCTGGTGGTCGCAACGCTTGATGAAGCGCGGCATCGCCAGCCGTCATGCGCGGGGCACGCTGGGTGCGGCGGCCGTCGTGGTGTCGGGCAGCGCACTCCTTCTGATGCCGGTATTGCCGCCTGGTGCGGCGCTGATCGCCGCCGTGACGGTCGGTTTCTCGCTCGCGTCGTTTGCCTTCACGACGGGTGTCGCGTTGGCGGGCGAGGTGGTGCCCGCCCGTCAGCGCGGGGGCGTGCTCGGCATCAATATCTGCGTGACCACCCTGGCGGGACTCATTACGCCGGCTGTCATGGGCCAGATCATCGACGTGGCTGGCGACGCCTTAACGGGCTATCGCTTGGGCATCGCACTGGCCGGCGGGTTCGCCGTGGTCGCGGGCGTCGCGTCGGCGTGCCTGGTAGACCCGGCCGGAGACCGGCGCCGCTTTGCGGGTCTGGCGTCGACCTGCGCGCAGATCGGCGCGATCCCGACCACTTTTGTACGGAACACTCATGAATAGCAATGCGATAGAGACACGCGAGGCAATTTCGACGCAGGACGACGACCCCAGGGTGGCGTTCGTCAGGATGGCCGCGGCGCCGGTTGCCATATATGGTTATCCGCTTGTCGAGGTGATACGTACGTGTGCAATGCATACATCTCCCGTCTCGACGAGCCCCCTGCGTGCGCCGTTCAATTCGATCCACGCAAGCATGCGCCGCTGGACACATCAGGATCGCGACATCGTTACACCAGCGAACGACTTTCTTTATCTGAACGCGTGGATCGATCTCACTGACGGTCCGGTCGTGATGGACATTCCCGCGGTGGACGTGGACCGGTATTACGTCATCGAGTTGCTTGATGCGTTCACCAACAATTTCGTCAATTTGAGTCCGCTTAACGCGGGCTCTTCCGGCAAACGGTACGTGCTGCATCGCGCGAGCGAGGCAGCACCCGCGAGCCTGAACGCAGAGCCGATCGCTTGCCCGACGCCCCTCGTGTGGATGCTGGGGCGCGTGCTTGTCAAGGGAGACGATGACTTGCCTGAGGCTCAGCAGGCAGCGTCAGGATTTGCTCTCAGCGGGCGTGACGCAGTGGGATTCGCCTGCGTGCGAGACTGGCGCGCGAGCACCGAGCCGGCGCTTGATTTTTTCCAGAACCTGTTCAATGCGCTTCAAGATGTGCCACCACGCGCTGACGAAACGGCTTTGTTCGGCCTCCTCGCACGCGCCGACCTGTACCCCGGCAAACCGATCGATGTTGAGATGCTTTCGCCCTTCGTGCGACGCGGTTTGCAACTCGCTTATGAGGACGCTCACCGGCTGATCGCCGCTCACACCGAAAGCCGTGGGCGGCGCAGTTGGGGCTACAACCTGAAGCTCGGCCGCTATGGCAGCGACTATCTGCTGCGCGCCTGCACGGCCATGAAGGGACTCGGCGCGCTCAGCGCGACTGAGGCCGTCTACGCCGTAGCCGATTTCGATGGCGCGGGCGAGCACCTGAACGGGCGCCATCGCTACGAGTTGTATTTCCCGCCGGGTGGCCCGCCGCCGGTGCACGCCTTGTGGTCGATCTCGCTTTACGGCGCGGATCGCTTCTTCGTCGAGAATCCGCTCGCGCGCCACGCGATTGGCGATCGAACCGAGGGCCTGCGCTACGAAGCGGACGGCGGCCTGCGCATTCTCATCCAGCACGACGCGCCAGCCGTTGAGGCGAACTGGCTTCCCGCTCCCTCAGCGCGGTTCTATCTGATCCTGCGACTCTATCAGCCTCGCGCGGCGTTCCTTGAAAACCGCTACGAGATTCCGGCTGTCCGCAATCTGAACTGCTAACTGAAACCAACCTATGTCTACGTTCGATACCAACGCTCAAGCCACGCTGGCGGAAAATCAGGACCTCGCCGCCGCCGCGCGTGCAGCCGTGCTCTTCACCTTGCCGCTTTACGAAATGTCGCGCATGCGATCCGCGACCTCGGCGCGGCGCGACAGCGCGGGGCACTTTGCCGGCGGCTCGCCGGAATCAACCTGGCGATGGGCCAATCAATGGGTCCACACGCGAGAGCCGCTGGGTCCCCGGAATCGGGAAGTGGTCACGCCGAATAACGACACCCTTTACTCGAGCACCTGGCTCGATCTTGCTCATGGACCGTTGCTGCTGGATGCGCCACCCATGCCGGGGCGTTATTTCGTGCTGGGCCTGCTGGATTTCTATACCAACCCGTTTGCCTATGTTGGCACCCGGACCACCGGAAACGACGGTGGGGTATTTCTGCTGCACGGTCCCGACTGGGACGGTACGGTGCCGGACGGCGTACAGGCGATTGCCTGCCCGACGGACAGTACGTGGTTGATCGGACGCATTCTGGTGGATGGCGCGGACGATGTCGCGCAAGTGGTTGCACTACAGGATCGTCTGAAATTGCGGCCACTGCCGGGTTCCGGCGCGAGGGTGCCCAGTCTGATCGATGCGGGTATGCAACCGGGTGACAGGCCAGGGGACGCCACGCTATTCGTGCGCATGGTCAATCATGCGCTGGCGGAATGCCCTCCGCCTGCTGAAGCCGCGGACGATCTCGCGTGCTTCGCCATCTGCGGCATCGGCCCGGGTCTCGATGCGGACGCGTTGAGTCATCAGCAACACGATGCGATCGAAAGGGCGCTGACGGAAGTGCTTGATGAATTGAGCGGGGCGTTGCCGTCCGCGCTGGGGGGCGGGTGGGCACTGCCTGTCGCTGTGAGAGATTCGTTCGGTACCCGGTATCGCGAACGGGCGCAGGTTGCGCTCAACTATATTGGCGCGCTTGGGGTCGAAGAAGCCATGTACATCATCGCCGATCGCGATGCCGCGGACGCGCCGCTCGACGGACGCATGCAATACCTGCTCCACTTCCAGCCGGATGCGCTGCCGCAAACTGACGCGTTCTGGTCAATTACGATGTACGACAAGACGACGCGAATGCTCGTCGAAAATCCGCTTCAGCGCTATTCGATTGGTGACCGTACGCAGGGACTGCGCTATGACAGCGACGGAGGTTTGCGCATCGCCATTTCTGCAAAGGAGCCTGTGGACCCCGCGCTGCGTAGCAACTGGTTACCGGCGCCGTCTGCAGGGTTCTATCTGGCGTTGCGTCTCTACGTGCCGCGGGCCCCGCATCTTTCGCTCACGTTCGCCTATCCGCCTGTTGAGCGACAGTAAATGGTCACGTCGTGACGTCGAACGGGCAGGCGGGGAGTTATTCCGCCGCCTGCCGCAAGCTACAGGGGAGCAGCTATTACTGCTTGATGCCTTCAGCCTGAATATTCAGCGTGGTCAGCATCTTGAAGCCATAGGTCTTGCCGAAGTCGACGCCGAAATCGTCGCGATTGAACGTCAGGGTCGATTCGGTGCCGCACACTTCGCGCTTGAGCATCGGGTTCATGATGCACTTGAACGATTCGATCTTCAGGTTGGCCGGCTTGGTCACGCCATGCATGGTCAGCGTGCCGATCACTTCCACGGGCTTGTCGCCGTCGAAGCGGATCTGCGTGCCCTTGTAGGTCGCGGTCGGGTACTTGGCGGCGTCGAAGAACTTGTCCGTGACCAGTTCCGAGTCGAGCTTGTCGTTACCGATATCCACCGAGCTCATATCGATCGTCACGTCCACCGTGCCGGTTTTCGCCGCGCGATCCAGCACCACGGTGCCGCTGCTCTTCTTGAACTTGCCGCGCCAGTTCGACAGTCCGCCGAAGTGGTCGGTTTCGAAGCTCGGGTAGGTGTGCATCGGGTCAAGCTGATACGTATCGGCGGCCATTGCGTTGAACGACATGGCTGCGGTCAGCGCGCCAGCGGCGAGCAAAAGTTGTTTCTTCAATTTATTCTCCAGGTTTCAGAAAGTGCTGTGACGCTTAGGTGTATTCCGTTACTTCTTCGAAGCAACGATGTGAAATTTGATGACGACTTCGTCGGCGACCACCGACGTGTCTTTCCATTCGCCCGTCCCGACGTCGAACTGCGAACGCTTGATCGGCAATGCGCCGTCGAATGTCTGCGTATTGCCCTGGCTGGCGATGGTGACCGGCACCACGACGGTCTGCGATTTGCCCTTGATGGTGAGCTTGCCGGTGATCTTGTACTGATTGCCGCCGGCCGGCGCAATCGCGCTCGAGACGAACGTCGCGGCCGGATAGGTCGTGCTATCGAACCATTCCTTGCCCTGGGCCTGCTTGTTGTAGTCGTCGGCACCGAGGTCGTAGCTGCCGGTGTCGATCGACACATTGGCGCTGCCGGCGGTCGGCTTGGCGGGATCGAAATTCAGTTGCGCCGAGAATTTTTTGAATTTGCCGTCCACCGGCACGTTCATCTGCTTCGTCGTGGCGACGACAGTGCTTTTGCTGGTGTCGACATCGGCGTGCGCGAGGCCTGCGCCGAAGAATGAAAAGGCGGCGACGCCGGCCAGAATGGAGTGGTAAAAGTTTGATTTCATAGTGGTACGCATCCTATCGAACCCACGCGCGCTGATTGCGCACCGTTGGGAATTAGATTGCCAACAGGCTGTAGCCAATCGGCCGTTGCTCGTGTGTCATTTGAGGAACGGAATCATCCGTGCGAGTAATCCGTCGCGGTCGACAAATTGATGCTTGAGCGCCGCGAGTACGTGCATCCCAACGAGTGCCAACAGCGTGTAGTTGAGCAGCACATGGACCGTGCGCAGGCTTGCCTTGAGCGCCTGGTCCGGGCCGATGAAGGTGGGCAGCGGCACGATGCCGAGGTACACCACCTGAATGCCCGCGGCCGAGCTATAGAAGTAGCCGGACAGCGGAATTGCCAGCATCAGAACGTAGAGCACGCCGTGCACGAGATGGGCCGCAGCCTTCTGCCATGCGGGTGTAGCGCTGTCGAGCGCCGGCGCGCGGTGAGTGGTGCGCCACAGCACGCGCGCCACGGCCAGCACGAAAACCGTCACGCCGATCCACTTGTGCCACGAGAAGTACTTCAGCTTGGTAGGCGTGAAGCCAGGGATATCGGTCATGATCCAGCCGATATAGAACCCGCAGATGATCAGCAATGCGATTAGCCAGTGCAATGCGACGGCAGGGCCGCTGTAGTGCTTGACGTCTGAAGGACGGGGATTCATGGGTTCATGCTCACTATTCGTGGTGCGAGCCGCGTGCGGTGTGTCGCGTGTAAATGCGGATAGTAGGGATGCCAATGAAAATTGAATAGACCAGGAGAAGAGAACAGATTGTTCTAGCCGTGACGCTAATGGGGATGAAATAAAGCCGGACGGCGGTCTGATTTGCTGAAAAGACGTGGCACTGTGTTAATTTTCCGGCTTAATCGCTACAAAATCCGCGCTCGCGCGCAATCAGAATCAAGGACCTGCTTGGTGAATTCCGTCTTCCTGTCTTGGGGTATTGCCATAGCCGCCACGGCTGGCGTCATCACCCGCCCGTTCAAATGGCCCGAGGCCGTGTGGGCCGTCGCCGGCGCGCTATTACTCGTATCGCTGGGCCTGCTTCCCGTCGATCTGGCCGTCGAGGCAGTCGGCAAAGGCACGGACGTCTACCTCTTCCTGGTCGGCATGATGCTGCTATCGGAAGTCGGGCGCCGCGAAGGTCTGTTCGACTGGGTCGCCGTTTTCGCGGTCAACCACGCCAAAGGATCGCCGCGAAAGCTCTTTCTGCTGGTCTACCTGGTCGGCGTGGTCATCACCGCTTTCCTTTCCAATGACGCCACCGCGGTCGTGCTCACGCCTGCCGTTTTTGCCGCCGCCAAAAAAGCGAAGACGCCTCCGCTGCCCTTGCTCTTCGTCTGCGCGTTCATTGCGAATGCCGCGAGCTTCGTGCTGCCGATCTCGAATCCGGCCAACATCGTACTGTACGGCAATCACACGCCCGCGCTCGGCGCCTGGCTGATCCGCTTCACGCTGCCTTCGCTGCTGTCGATCGTCGCGACCTATGTGCTGTTGCGCTGGACTCAGCGCGACGCGCTCGCCGGCACCTGCGAGGCCGATCTCGAACCACTCGAGTTGTCGTCGAGTGGGCGCGTTGCGCTTGCGGGTATCGCGGTGACGGCCGTCGTGCTGCTGGCAGTGTCCGCCTTCGATGTCCCGCTCGGCCTGCCCACCGCGATACTCGGCGCGCTGACCGCCGCGGTCGTGCTGATCCAGGAGCGCAAATCGCCGCTGCCGATGATCCGGGAAATATCGTGGAGCGTGCTGCCGTTGGTCGCCGCGTTGTTTGTGCTGGTCGAGATGCTCGATCACACCGGCGTCATCAAGACATTCGTCCATCTGCTGCAAGAAGCGACGCAACACAGTGAAGCCACGACGGCTGGCTGGGCGGGCAGCGTCATCGCGATCGGCAGCAATCTGATGAACAACCTGCCGGCGGGTCTGGTCGCCAGTTCGACCGTGATGCAGGCGCATAGTCCTGAGCGCGTGATCGACGCGCTGCTGATCGGCGTCGATCTGGGTCCGAACCTGTCGATCACCGGTTCGCTCGCAACGATCCTCTGGCTCAACGCAATTCGCCGCGAAGGCGAAGACGTGAGCTTCATGAAGTTTTTCAAAGTGGGCGTGGTGGTGATGCTGCCCGCCCTCGCGCTAGCGCTCGCCGCGCGGATCCTGATCGGTTAAGGGTAAATAAAGGGCAACGCGTCATGACCGGGTGCCCGTCGCTCGCATGGGCCGCTCGGCTGCCGGCGTTTGCGCGGACTGCTCGAGTGAGCGCAGGGCGGCTTCGAGCCGCGCGAGGCGGGCGCGCTGTGTCGTCATCAGCAACGTTTTGGGAAACATGCCCAGCCGATTGCGCCAATACGACAGTGGAATGCGATCGGTGGTGGAAATCTTCCCGAAGACGAGTTCGAGATGGGCGATTTCTTTGTCTATGTCGTGATAGCTCATCTAACTAAAGTTCCAGAAGAGGAAGTGGACGGGCGATCAAGCGCGTGCGAGCCAGACGCCGGTAGCTGGACAGATAGGTCCGACTAATGGGCGCGCCTGACGGTGGTGAAGAGTGCAGCAAGCGCCGTACCACGCGTCCACGATGTCGAGCTAACATCGAGCTTTCGAACGCCATGCATTTATATGATGTATCGGCGCCGCCCAGTCAGGCGGGCCTCTGGAGAAGACTGGTCTTCCACCTGTTTTAATCCACCCAATACGTCCCGGGACAGCCAAAAAAGCGAGTCCATCTCACGTCTTTGCCGGTAAGAATTGTGTCGGAGAGCACAAGCGACCGATCGCCGGGAGTCCAGCGCGCCGACGTACTGGTTCAATGCGCGATCAATGCGCGACTCAGCGCGCCGC
Organism: Paraburkholderia madseniana; assembly: GCF_009690905.1. Taxonomy (GTDB): domain Bacteria; phylum Pseudomonadota; class Gammaproteobacteria; order Burkholderiales; family Burkholderiaceae; genus Paraburkholderia; species Paraburkholderia madseniana. The sequence goes on along the minus strand of NZ_VOSW01000020.1, from coordinate 17,642 downwards.
GCAAGCGGAACAAGCTGTTCTCGCGCGGCGCGCCGGCCATTCTTCAGCACAACGGGAATTCACCAGGCATTCTTGCGTACAGCATGTCCTATGCTGGTTCAACGGCGATTTATGTAATCAATACGTTGGATACGTTCACGCTGACAGTGCGGGGATGGTGTGTCGGGACTCGCATCCGGCACATTCAGCGCGGCACCGCCATCACGGGTTGCGCATAGGTGACGGCAGGGGCGGGCACGATTGCATAGTTGGTCGGCGCGGGAACCACGACCGTCGTGTACAGGGTGACGGGTTTCGGAGGCAATGGCACGGGCGTGCCGACCGCTACGGCAACGGGAATCGGAGCCGGCGGCGGCGCTACCACATAGACCGGCTTGACCGGCGCGTAGTAATAGACCGGGCGCGGCGGCGGCGCGTAGACCACGGCAGCCGGCATATAGACGACCACCCGGGCGAACGCCGTCGACGAACAGGCGAGACCGATGGCGGTGAAGGTAGAGGCGCAGACGAGACGAATACTCACTTGATACTCCTGAGACGTTGAGCGGTGCGGAGCGTCTTCCGGTGAAGAAGCCGTGCGACTGATTCGGATTGCTTGAGAACCCTTCCGAACCGTTGAGACGCCGCTTGAGGCACTTGATGCACTTAAGGCACTTGATGCACTTAAGGCACTTGCGGCACTGGCAGCGCCGGCAGACGAAAGATACGCAAACCGCCCCGAAAACGGCAGCGCGAACTTATTTCATTCAATGTCGCGCGAAAGTGGGCCATGAGATGAGCATGCAGGTGTATGAAGCGCATGCTGTGTTGCGACGACAGCGAGAACATCTGCTGCGCCGGCGCCGCGAAAAGCCATGACATAAGGCGACATGATTCTCAAATTGCCTTCCGGCGGCACATCCTCAAGAATTCGGCCTGTCATCGAACGGATCGCGGCGGTTAGCAGGCGACGCACGATGGCTCGATCCAAGGAGTCAGTCATGAAAAAGTTTCTCGCCGTCGTGCTGCTGTGCTGCGCATCCACCGTCACGTTCGCCCAAACGGCCGCACCGCAGGGCGGCAACCCTCAGCGCATGGAGCGCATGGCGCAGCAGTTGCAAACGCGCTTTGCGAATGCCAACACCACGCACGACGGCAAGCTCACCCGGGAACAGGCCGCCGCGGGCATGCCGATGGTCGCCAAGCATTTCGATGAAATCGACACGCAGAAGGCGGGCTACATCACCTTGCCGCAGATCGCGGCATTCATGCAGGAACGCGGGGCAGCGCACTGAGCCGCGCGGGCATCGGCGGGATCGTAGGATATTTGACGCCTCAATGCGCGATGAAATCAGCCACGTCCTGCCGCCTGTCCATCGCCTGCGCGCTGATCGTAGCGATGAGCGTGGCGCTGACGGGTTGCGTGACGGTCGGCCCCGACTTCAAACAGCCGGACGTGACGCTCGAAAACCAGTGGCTCGAGAGCCTGTCCGGCGAGGCGCAGACCGCGCCAGGTGACCAGGCAGCCTGGTGGACCGCATTCAACGATCCTGTGCTGAGCGCGCTGGAACAGCGTGCGTACGAACGCAATCTGTCGCTGCAAGTGGCGGGTTTGCATATCTTAAAGGCGCGCGCGCAACTCGCGGTCAGCGCCGAGAATCTGCTGCCACAATCCGGCAGCGTGTCCGTTGGCGCGGACCATATCAACACAAGCGGCGTCGGTCCGATTCCGCCAACGCATCTGTGGGCCGAGCATCTGCGTGTGAACGTGGGCTGGGAAATCGATTTCTGGGGCAAGTATCGCCGGCAGATCGAATCGGATCGCGCGCAATTGCGCGTGTCCGAAGCCGCGTATGACAACGCGCTCGTGTCGCTGTTCGCCGATGTCGCCAATGCGTACATCGATCTGCGCGCGCTCGAACAACGTATCGCGGTCGCGCAGCAAAACCTGAAGGCGGTGCAGCAGAGTCTCACGCTGACCCAGGCGCGCTACAAACGTGGCGCGTCGAGCCAGCTCGACGTCGAACAGGCCGCTACGCTGGTGGCTGAAACCGAGGCGCAGATTCCGCCGCTCATCAAGGCACGCGCACAAGACCGCGACACGCTCGCCGTGCTGCTCGCCGATCCCCCCGACGCAGTCGATGCGCAACTCAAAGGCAGCAGCGCGATTCCGGTGCCGCCGACGCAGATCGATGTCGGTATTCCCGCCGATCTGCTGCGCCGCCGTCCCGACGTGCGCCAGGCCGCGCTCAACGCGGCGGCGCAATCGGCGCTGATCGGCGCGGCCAAGGCGAAGCTGTATCCGTCGCTGTCGTTGACGGGACTGTTCGGGCTTTCGTCGGGCGAACAGCATGGCATCGGATTGTCGCAGTGGGGTAGCAAGACGATCGGTCTCTTCTCCGCGGGCATCACGCTGCCGATCCTCGATCGCGGCCAGTTGAAGAACGCCGTACGGATTCAGGACGCCGCCTTCCAGGAGGCCGTGCTCGACTATCAGAACACGGTGCTGCAAGCGCAGAAAGAAGTGGAGGACGCGATTGCCGCACTGCGGACCTCACTCGATGCGCTGGCGGCGTCGTCGCGTGCGTCCGATGCGTCGCAACGCGCTTTGAAGCTCGCCAATATCCAGTATCGCGCGGGATCGGTCACGTACGACACGGTGCTGGACGCATCGCGTTCGATGTTGCGCGATGGCGATTCGCTCGCGCAGAACCACGGGATCGCCGCGCTTGCGGCGGTGTCTTTGTATCGCGCGTTGGGTGGCGGCTGGGAAGTGGCAGAGGGGCAGCAGGTGGTGAGCGAACAGATCGCCGAACAGATGGCGCAGCGCACGGACTGGGGCCGCTTGCTGAACCCGCCGGCGAATTCCGCGCTGGCGCGCGCCAGTGGAGGCCAGCTCGAGAATGGGAAATAACAACATGGCAGAGACGAGCACGAGCGGGGTATGCGGTAACGTGGCCAACAGGAATGAGCCAAGCCGGAACGAACCAAGCCGGAACGAACCAGGCCGGCACTTGGGAGCGACGCTTTGCATCGTGCTGGCAGCGGCAATGGCGCTCGCCGCGTGCCACGACGGCAGCGCGCCTGCCGCACAATCGGCACAATCGGCGCAAGCCGTGCCCCTGCCGCAAGTCAGCGTGACACGACCAGTGCCGCGCGAGGTGCGCGAACAACTTGATCTGAGCGGCACCGTCGCGCCCTCGGCGACCGTCACGCTAATCGCGCGCGTGCAGGGCGTGCTGAAGGAAATTGGCTTTGCCGATGGCGCTTACGTCAAGCAAGGGCAGGTGCTGTTTCGCATCGAGCCGGATACGTATCGCGCGCAACTGACCTACGACCAGTCCGCGCTCGACAATGCCAACCAGGAACTGGTCCGGCAAAAGCAACTCACGTCGGATAACGCCACCTCCGAATCGACGCTGCAAAAAGCCCAGACCACACGCGACCAGGCGCTCGCCAAACGTGACATGTCGCGCATCAATCTCGCTTACACGGAAATACGCGCACCGTTCGCGGGCCGCATCGGTGCACGTGCATTCGACGTCGGCAATCTGGTGGGCGCTTCCGACTCCACCAAGCTCGCCACGTTGGACCGCATCCAGCCGGTGTACGTGAATTTCACGCTCAACGAACGCGACGCTAACCGCATCGGACTTTTTACGCAGCCACCCCGCACAGTGCGCGTCAATGTGCTCGGCGCAGCAGTGGGCCAGGGTCAAGGGCAAGGTGAGGACGCCGCGCTCGAATTTGTCGACACACGCGTCGATCCGAATAGCGGGGCGGTCAAGCTGCGCGCCGATATCGCCAATCGGGACGCGCACCTGATTCCCGGCATGTCGGTTGAAGTGCATATTCCCGCTGGTGCGCCGCAAAACGTGCTGCTGGTGCCGGACACCGCGTTGCTGCGCGATCAGGCGGGTGCGTCGTTGCTGATCGTGAACGGCGCGGGCGTGATCGAAAAACGCGCGGTGGTCATTGGTGGCTTGTACGGTTCGCAGCGGGCGGTCACCTCGGGTCTCACCGCGAACGACCAGGTCGTGACCGGCGGTGCGCTGGCTGTCGCGCCCGGCGCCAAGGTGCAGGTGGTCGCCGCGGCGGCGCAGGGCCAGTCATGATCCGCTTCTTCGTCGAGCGCCCGGTCCTCGCCAATGTGATCGCGTTGATCGTGATGCTGCTCGGCGCTGTCGCGCTGATCAACCTGCCTATCGCGCAATATCCGCCGATCACGCCGCCGACCGTGCAGGTTGTCGCACGCTTTCCGGGTGCGAGCGCTGCGACCGTGATCGACCGCGTGGCGCTGCCGATCGAAACGCAGGTCAATGGCGTGGAAAACGCGCTGTACATGCAATCGACCAGCACCAATGACGGCACCTACACGCTCACGGTCACCTTCGCCGTCGGCACGGATGTCGATAAAGCGCAGGTGCTGGTGCAAAACCGCGTGTCGGCCGCCACCGCGCAATTGCCGCAAGCGGTGCAGCAGCAGGGCGTGACCGTGCGTAAACGCTCCACGGCGATCCTGCAGTTGTACACGCTGCAGTCGCCTGATCCGAAATACGATTCGCTGTTTCTGAGCAACTACGCGGTAATTTATCTGCGCGACACACTCGCGCGTTTGCCGGGTGTCGGCGACGTCACCGTGTTCGGCACGGGCCAATACAGCATGCGCGTGTGGCTCGATCCGCAGAAGCTGAGCGAGCGCGGTCTGACCGCCGCCGATGTGATGCAGGCGATCCAGAGCCAAAGCAAGGACGTGAGCGCCGGCCAACTCGGTTCGGAACCGAACGCGGGCGGCCAGGCGTTCCAGCTCACGGTGGCGATGCAGGGCGCGCTGTCCGATCCGCACGAGTTCGACGACATCATCGTTAAAGCCGATCCCAACGACGGTGGCCACTTCGTGCGCATTCGCGATGTGGGTCACACTGAACTCGGTTCGTCGAGCTATGGACAGTTCTTCAATCTCGACGGCAAACCGGCTGCGGGCATTGCCATCTATCAACTGCCGGAAGCCAACGCGCTGGAAGTCGGCAATGCCGTGAAAGCGACCATGGCGCGGCTGGCCAAAGATATGCCGAAGGGCGTCAGCTATCAATTGCCGTTCGATACGACGACCTTCGTGCGGCAGTCGGTGATCGACGTGTACAAGACGCTGTTCGAGGCCGCGCTGCTGGTGCTCGCAGTGATCCTGCTGTTCCTGCAGAACTGGCGCGCGATGCTGGTGCCTGCCACGACGATTCCGGTGACGATCATCGGCACGTTCGGCGCGATCTACATGCTCGGCTTTTCGATCAACCTGCTGACGCTGTTCGCGATCGTGCTGGCAATCGGCATCGTGGTGGACGACGCGATCGTGGTGGTGGAAGGGATTACGCAGCATATCGAGCAGGGCAAGACGCCGAAGCAGGCTGCCATCGACGCGATGCACGAGTTGCTCGGGCCGATCGTCGGCATCACGCTGGTGCTGATCTCGGTGTTCCTGCCATCGGCGTTTCTCGGCGGCGTCACGGGCCAGATGTACCGGCAGTTCGCGCTGGTTGTCGTCGCAACGACCATCGTCAGCGCGATCAATGCGGTAACGCTCAAACCGGTGCAAAGCGTGCGCTGGCTGCGGCATGCGCGGCCCGGCAAGCCGAACATCGTGTATCGCGTGTTCGACAAGGGGTACGCCCGTGTCGAAAAGGGCTATGTGCGCATTGTTTCGTGGTTCGTGCAGCGTTGTGGCCTCGCGCTCGGCATCGCGCTGGTGCTCGGCGCGGCGTCTGCGTTTTTGCTGACGCGTGTGCCCACCAGCTTCATTCCGCTCGAAGATCAGGGCTATATCCTGATCGCCGCGCAACTGGCCGATGCCGCTTCGCTCGGCCGCACCCGCGAGGCGAGCACGCAGATCGAAAAGCGCATCGGCGCGATTCCTGGCGTGAGTCATGTGGTGTCGATCGGTGGCATCTCGCCGCTCGATAACAACGCATCGCTGCCGAATTCCGCGCTGATCTACGTCACGCTCGACGACTGGAGCAAGCGCGGCAAGGGCGAGGACCTGCGCTCGCTGTATTTGCGCATGAATAGCGAACTCGCGAAACTGCCCGACGTGCGCTCCGTGGTGATCGTGCCGCCGCCGATCCAGGGCCTCGGCAATAGCGGCGGCGTTCAGATGCAGGTGATGCTCACGGACGGCTCGCAGAACTATCGGCGTTTGCAGGACGCCACCGACGCGCTGATCGCCAGCGTTTCGAAGCGGCCCGAACTGCAGCGCGTGTTCAGCCCGTTTCGCGCGTCGGTGCCGACCGTCGAACTTACGCTCGATCGCGCCAAGGCCGAGTCGCTGCAGGTGCCGGTCGGCAATGTGTTCGACCTGCTGCAGGATTACGTCGGCTCGAGCTATGTGAACCAGTTCACGACGTTCAACCATACGTTCCCCGTGTTCGTGCAGGCCGACGGCGCGTTTCGCCGCGAAACCGACGACATCCGCCGTTTGCAGATTCGCAGCAACAGTGGTCATATGGTGGAGCTTGGCACGTTCATCGATGCGCATACGAGCGTCGGCCCGGCAGTGGCGACGCTGTATAACCTCGCGCCGGCAGCGGCCATCAACGGCAATCCGGCGAACGGCTATAGCACCGGCCAGGCGATTGCCGCGTTCGAGCAGGAAGCCGCGCGCGTGCTGCCCGCGGGTATCGGTTACGAATGGACCGCGATGTCGTATCAGGAGAAACTGGTCGGCAATTCGGCGTATTGGGTGTTTGCCGTGGGTGTGTTGCTGGTGTTCTGCGTGCTGGCCGCGCAATACGAAAGCTGGTTGCTGCCGGTGGCGGTGGTGCTCGCCGTGCCGCTGGCGTTGCTCGGTACAGCCGGCACGCTTGCCATCCTGGGGGCTGCCAACAACCTCTACACGCAGATCGGCCTCGTATTGCTGATCGCGCTGTCGGCGAAGAACGCGATTCTGATCGTCGAGTTCGCACGGCATCTGCGCGCGCAGGGCGTGAGCATCGCCGAGGCCGCGGTGGAAGCGGCGCGCTTGCGGTTCCGGCCGATCATGATGACCTCGTTCGCGTTTATTCTCGGCGTGGTGCCGCTCGTGATCGCCACCGGCGCGAGTGCGAGCGCGCGCCGTTCGCTTGGGATTGCGGTATTTTCGGGGATGCTCGCTTCAACGTGCATTGCCGTGCTGTTCATTCCGTCGTTCTACGTGCTGTTGCAGCGCCAGGCCGAACGGCACGCGGCGCGGCATGCACCGCCCGACGCTTAAACCGAGGAGCTTTCGTATGGATCGCCCCGCAAAAATCATCGTGCTCGACGACGAAGCCGAACTGCGCAATATGCTGCAGCGTTTTCTGCGCGGGCATGGCTTCGACGTCCGGATCGCGGAGGACGGCAAACGGCTCGACCGCTATCTGGAACGTGAGCCGTTCGATCTGCTAGTGCTCGATCTGATGATCGGCGAAGAGGACGGCCTCGCCATCTGCGCCCGTTTGCGCGAGCAAGGGCAGACGCTGCCGATCCTGATGCTGACCGCGAAGGGCGATCCGCTCGACAGGGTGCTCGGCCTCGAAACCGGCGCCGACGACTACCTCGCCAAACCCTTCCTGCCGCGTGAACTGGTCGCGCGGATCAATGCGCTGCTGCGCCGCCAGAAGATCGCCTCGGGCGATGTCACCGTGACCTCGCAGAGCGTGCGTTTCGGCGATTTCAGTCTCGATGTCGGCAAGCAGCAGTTGTCGCGTACCGGCGAACTGCTGGAGATTCATTCTGCGCAGATGCTGCTGCTGGTCGCGTTGGCCTCGTCGCCGAACCGGCCCGTGAGCCGTGACAATCTGCTGGCGCGCGCCCGTGGGCGTGATCACGATGCGCTCGATCGCAGCATCGACGTGCAGGTGCTGCGGCTCAGGCAGATTATCGAGGACGACCCGTCGAAGCCGCGCTTCATCAAGACCGTGTGGGGCGTCGGCTACATGCTGGTCGCGGACGTCGACTCATGACGCGCGCGTGGCTGCAGAGGGCGCTGCCGAAAACGCTGCTGGCGCGCAATATCCTCTTGCTGATCGTGCTGGTGATGCTGAGCCAGCTCTGCGCGCTTGCGGTGTTGCTGCACTATGTGCAGCGGCCCCGCGTTGAACGGGCGGCCACGGTGTTCGCCACTTACGTGACAACGCTCGATAGCCTGCTTCAAGCCACGCCGCCGGGCGCGCGCGCTCAATTGACGGCACGTCTCGACGCTCGCACGCAACTACCCGCCGATGCCGCCGTTGAACCGCCGCCCAGTCTGACGCGCGCTTATCGCACGTATCAGCGCAACGTGTTTCTCGACAGCTTGCGCGAGCATCTGCCTGCCGACATGCCCGCGCTCTGGCAGTCCGAAGGCGGTCAACGCTTGTGGATTCGCATGCATGCTCCGGCCGATGCGCCGCACACGCCGTACTGGATCGCGCTGCCGATTCCCGAGGACGCGCAAGGCAACGGACTCGACGCCGCGATTCTGCTATCGCTCGGTTTGGGCGCACTGGCGGCGCTGACCGGCTATGTGATCCAGCGCCACCTCAACCAGCCGCTCCAGGCGTTGACGCAGGCGGCGCGTCGCGTGAGTGCCGGTGAAACGCCCGCGCCGTTGTCGACCGACGGTCCTGTCGAGATCGCCACGGTAAGCAACGCTTTCAATCAGATGACGCATGCGTTGCAGCAGGCCGAGGCGACGCGCGCGCTGATGCTGGCGGGCATCTCGCACGACATCCGCACGCCGCTCACCAAACTGCGGCTCTCGATGGCCATGGCGATGCCCGACGGCAGCGACAGCAGCTTCGTGGTCGCCGCCGAATCATACCTGGACCAGATCGAGACGATCTTGCAGCAGTTCATGGATTACGCCGGAAGTGGCGAGCGTGAAGCGCCGGAGCCCGGCGATCTCAATGCGTTGGTCGAGCGGCTTGCCGGCGATTTCGCCGGGCTGGGTCATGAGTTCGAGCTCACGCTCGCGGTTCTGCCCGCGATTCTCTACCGGCCGATCAGCATGATGCGGCTCCTGATGAACCTGATGCAGAACGCGATCGTCTATGGCGGCAGCGGACTCGCTGTGCGGAGTTGGGCTACAGGTGAAGCCGTGTATGTCGCGGTGGGCGATCGCGGCAAAGGTCTGTCGGCAGAGGAGCTGGAGCAACTGAAAGCGCCGTTTCAGCGTGGCCGCAATGCTCGCGCGCATAGCGGCGGCACCGGGCTGGGGCTGGCGATAGTCGAGCGGATCGCGCGGCTGCACGGCGGCAGCCTGCAGTTTCACGCGCGCGAGGGCGGCGGGCTGGAAGTGTGGGTGGTGTTGCCGCTCATTCCCGGTCCAGCCACGCATCCAGTCCCACCCGGAAGGCCACGCCCGCGATGACCGGCACGGTCAGCATGAGGATGATGCCGAAGTTGGGAATCTCGTCGCCGTAAGTGATCGGACCGTAGAGCACGACGGTCGCAACGATCGCGAAGACGATGACGCCGACGGCAACCATCAGAAGATTGCGGGCCACAATGGACAGATCCTTGCGCTTAGCCTTGCCCGGCGTGGTGCTGGTAGTGGGGACTTCGTCGTGTTGGGCGGGCATGATGGTTCTCGAGGCTGGAAGACCTGCCGCGCAAAACGCGGCTGGAAATGCAATTACAAAACGCTGCGGCGAAACGTGGCGATGAATCGAACGCCGACCGGCGTGCGATTGGCATCATACCAGGGGACGTTCGTGCCGCACACGAACGTCCCTAACACTAACGTATCACACGCCAGACGAAGCGCAAGTCGCCGGAATTCAGCGAGAAAGCCTGACGTCGGCGCGGCGTCGCCCTCGCGCCCCGTTACAGCGAACCTGACGATTCTGTCGGCGAGTCGTCATCGTCCTGAGGGCTCAGTGCCCAAGACCGCTGCTGGCGATCTGCTGCTCGACGAATTGGGCGAACAGCGCGTGCAGATGCGTCGTCGGATGAAGGTCGTCGGCGAACATGTATGTCTGATCGGCATTGGCCGTCACATAGGTTGCCGGCGAGCACAGCAATGCTGTGTCATCCGGCGTTTTCTTAGGGTCGCAGGCTTGGGCCGTGTTTGCCACGACGAAGCCATTAGCCTGAAAGTTCGCGATGATCTGATTCACCCATGTATAGGAATCGATCTGGATGACCTTGCCTTGCAGGCCATCGGCCTGCAAGGCAGCGTTCAGGTCCTGGTTGAAGAGTTGCGATAGCTGGGTCAGATTGACCCCGCCGTCGGCCGCGGCGAGGCCTTTGGGCGACAGGCCGACATTTGGAACATTGACCACCACCACATGCGTGGCGCCGTTCTGAACGATCTGCCCGACAAGCTGAGCGAGGGTGGTTGCCGCCGTTTGCACCGTCGGCGCCGCGGCCGGCAGCGAACCGGCGCGAAGCACGTCGTTCGCGCCGGCCCACATCAGGACCAGTTGACCGGAATTGAAACTCCCGTGCGTGGCCAGATAGCTCGAAACCTGCTGATTGACCGGCATTTCGACATTGCCGATCACGTCGGTAAGAAAGTCGTTCTGGTTTGCCGGCGTCGCCACTGTGGAGCCGCCCTCGGCATAGCCGAGACCGTTTTGCGCGTTCAACTTGTGAGTGATGTCGATCGTGAACGCGGCGCTTAGCGAGCCGCCGTAGTATTGCGCGACGTTCTGAGTCCACACCTGGCCCGGATTGGTCGTGAAACGCCCGCCACCCACCGCGCTCGCGAGCGGCGTATAGGTCCCGACGTCCGACAGGCTGTCGCCGAATGACACAACTTGCAGATTAACGCCGCCCGGTGGCGTGGCCGCGCTACTGCCGTTGCTCGAGCCTCCACCCCCGCCCCCGCCGCATGCTGTCAATAGCGACATCACCGTGGCAAGAATTACAGCACGTACCGTGTCATTGCTTCCCTGCATAGCGCCTCCCCACAGATTGAACGGGCGGTTGCCCTATGTGGCGGACGTATCGCCAGCCTGCATATCGTTCTCTCGACAGTACTTCTGGGTGAGCAAAAAGGATGCCTTATCGTCCTGATTGCACAATGTCGGCGGGGCATTGAGGCTGCGTCAGATCGGCGAAAGATAATTGCCGATGCCCTGCGCTGGGCAACCGGTTAGGTGGCAGCTCGCTTGGCCGACTGCGTGCGAGGGTCTGGCCGTCAACGAGCAAATGGATTGCGCGGGCTAGCGCGCCGGCACGACGGCTGCGTCGCCCAGAAGGCCCATCAGCGTCCGCGCATTATGCTGCCCCTGATCTTCGAAGCAGCTGGTGCGTATACCGCGTGCTCACCTGTGTCTGGTGGCGAACTCGCGGCGCGGGGCACAAGACCTCCCGCAAGCGGGCGAACGTCAAGATGTGCGCCTGGATGCCGATATACTCGCTATGCGTTTGCGATTATGGCGACTTTCCCAGCGGAAAACGCCTCGCCGCCAAGTGCATCCAGGCTGTCCACGGAGAATAGTTTGATTTTGAATAGACCGTCCATCATCTGGCGCGCGATAACCTTCGTGGTGATCGTCTGCCTGTCTCTCGTTGTGCTTGATGGCTGGCGAAGCTGGAATGCACGGGCAGTCGAGCTGGGCGAAATGGACGTCGCCACCTCGAATCTCTCGCGGGCAATGGCTCAGCAGGCCGATGACACGTTTAAGGAAGCAGACACGGCGTTGCTGGGCATCGTTGAGCGCGTGCAGCACGACGGGCTCGGCCCGGCCGCTCTTAAACGACTGCACGACGTCCTGGTGATGCGCCGACAGGGGCTTCCCCAGCTTGACGGTCTATTTGTATTTGACAAAAACGGAATCTGGATCGTCAATTCCACATCGACGCCACTCAATCGATTCAATAACTCGGATCGCGAATATTTCGTCTTCCATCGAGACAACGCTGATCCTGGTCCACACATTGGCGTCCCAGTAGTAAGCCGATCGAGTGGAAAGTGGGTTATTCCCGTTTCAAGGAGAATCAATAAACCGGACGGCAGTTTCGGCGGCGTTGTGTTGGCAACCGTCGATATTGATTTTTTCAAAGCCTTCTACAATAGCCTTCAGATTGGCAACGCGGGAGCCGTTGCGCTCGTCCTGAATAGCGGTGTGATGCTGATTCGTCGACCGTTCGATGAAAAAGTGATCGGCAAAAACATGCGGGGAACCGAGCTGTACCGCTATTACACAACGCAGGGTCCGGCCGGAACGGCGATCATCAAGTCGGCGCAGGACGGCGTCACGCGGCTGAACAGTTATCGTAGCCTCCCGAACTATCCGGTCTTTGTAGCAGCTGCGTTGTCCAAGGATGAGATTTTGCATGAGTGGTGGCGCGACACGATCTTGCATTCCGCTGGCGTGCTTTGCCTTGTCGTTGTGGTGGGCCTGTTCGGCTGGCATCTGATCCGGCAGATCGAATTGCGAACGACTGCCGAGGCGGAACTGACAAAGACGCACGCCTCCCTTGAAAAGCTCAATCAGACCCTTGAACGACTTGCAATGCAGGACGGCCTGACGGGGCTCGCAAATCGCCGCCAATTCGATGTCGCATTGCATAACGAATTCAGTCGTGCCACGCGTCACGCGAGTGCTCTCGCACTGATCATGCTGGATGTCGATTGCTTCAAGCAATACAACGACATTTACGGGCATGCAGCGGGCGACGAATGCCTGCGAACGATTAGCGGTCTCATCAGGGACCTGACAGCCGGACGTCCGGGAGACCTTGCCGCCCGCTATGGTGGAGAGGAGATTGCAGTGCTTCTTCCGAACACCGATGTAGCTCGTGCTGTAGCAATCGCGGACAATATTCGTAGCGCTATCCGTAGTCTGGAAATTGAACATTCGGGCAACCCAACTGGCTTCGTCACGATAAGCGCAGGTGTTGACGCCCGGATCCCGATTCGAGGCGCGGGCGAGCCTACGGAGCTGATACTGGCTGCCGACAAGGCTTTGTATGAGGCAAAGAACATGGGGCGAAATCGAGTACTTGCCGCCAAGGGTAACTTTCCATCATCCACTACTGCTTCACATCGTAACTGAGCGCCCCAACCCGTTGCGTCTCGCGAAGGCCGCGTGCAATATCGGATTTAGGATTCTCCGAACTACCGGCGGCGGCAATCGCGGCGATATGGCTATCCCATGTGGGACGAATAGTCCTCCGTGCACCGCTCCCCGGCGCTTGATGTATTGATGTCACAAAGTGCCCGGCGCTCATTGGGTTCGCTCGCCCACGAACCCGGAAGTTCAGCGCCGTCGGGATGGTGTTGGATTTCCCCTGGTGCCGAACTTCCGTAGCCGACCCATCCGAGACCTTCAGTTTTCCCGGAAGCGGTCATTGCCACCAGCGCCCGCTCGACAGGGTGTGGCGCCGATGGCATTTGGACAACGCTGAGGAACTATCACTTCGCTAAGCTCCGAAGTGCTCCCGCGCAAAATCCAGAAAGCTCCTCAACTTGGGCGTCACGCGGCGATCACGCGCATATAGAACATGTAATGGCCGCGAAGGCGCCTGATAGTCCGGAAGCACCACAACCAGACTGCCCCGATCGAGTTCGCCCTTCACCAGTTCCACGGGTTGAAGCATGACCCCGACGCCCGCCACGGCGGCCGCCAGCAGCACCTCACCATGGTCTCCCATGAACCGCCCCGAGACCTGCACAGCGACGCGGCCTTCAGGGCCATCAAACGTCCACTCCGATCGTAGTTCCGTATGCGTAAAGCCAAGACACTCATGGTGCTCGAGATCAGCGGGAACTGTTATGCGCGGGTTTGCAGCAAGATACGACGGCGCGGCGCAGAGCACTAACTGGTATGGAGCCAGTGGCTGAGCAATCAGGCCGCTATCCCCCAGTTCGCCAATCCTGAACACGGCGTCATAACCCTCGTCAATCAGATCGACGGCTCGATTCGACAGAGTCACGTCAACTGCGACCTGCGGAAACGCCTTAAGGTACTCCGGCAATTTTGGCGCCAAGGTGTGTATGCCGAAGCTCACAGGCGCATTTACCTTCAGACGGCCAGTCGGCATTGAACGGGTCTCGGCTACGAGGTTTTCGGCCGCCTCGACCTCCGCGAGGATGATCTTGGCGCGTTCGTAATAAGCCCGGCCGATATCTGTCGGGCTTTGCCTACGGGTCGTTCTGTTCAGCAGACGCACGCCGAGACTCTGTTCCAGCACCTGGACGTGTTTTCCGACCAGTTGTGGCGACATCTGAAGCGCATCCCCAGCCGCCGAGAACGAACCCAGCTCGACTGCTTTCGTGAAAACGCTCATACCCGTGAGGCGATCCATTCGAAACGTCCTGTTGTGAATGTCCAAAGATATCACGCATTTATCTCAATGGATTTGCAGTCTAGACTTGTTGCAGTTGTCGTAAGCGGGCTGAACCCGGCACGTACGCGACCTACCGCAACCTGCTCCGCCTCTCGTTTGGCGGCGCACGCAGACGACGCCGTTGCGGGCGACCACACTCACTCACAAGGTTCAAATCATGTCCGCCGAATCGAACAAACTGTTGATGTCCCGCTTTGTTGAATTCATCAATACAGCTAACGAAGTGCTTGCCGAAGAGCTTGTTGATGCCAATGCAATCTTCCATGCCCCCGTCAGCCCTGATCCTTTCATCGGGCCGCACGGATACATGGAAATCCTCGGCATGATGCGTTCTGGTTTCCCTGACATTCAATGGACGCTCGAAGAAATGATCGCGGAAAACGACACGGTTGCCGCACGTTTCATCATGCGCGGTACTCACCAAGCCACCTTCTTTGGCGTGCCTGCGAGCGGAAAGAAGATTCAGGTTCAGGCCGTGAACTTCTATCGCTTTTCCAACGGAAAAATTGTCGAAGAGCGCGCGCAACCTGACCTGTTGGCCCTCTTGCAGCAAATCGGTGCGATTCCTGCCTGAGCGGAAGATAGTCGCGCCCGCCGCTCGCCCCCTGGTCGGATGCACCAAAGACTAGGGTGCCGAACCCTTGTCCGGCGAGGCCCGTCTTTATTCTGTGTCGTGTGAAAGGGATGAAGACAGCTCGCGGTGGGCATTCGCCTGAGCGAGCAAGGTGTTCGCCTTGGATTCAAAAGCTTCAACTGCATCCGCGCCGGCGGCGAAGCGAGCGGGCGGCTCTTCCTGTGCCGTCAACTCCACTAGCGCGGCGGCAAGTTTGGCCGGATCGCCACCTTGCTTGCCGTTCATGCCCTTCCACGCAGTCACGGTCTCCCGAGTGCGCGACGCATAGTCATCAATGGAGAGTTCGGCGTAGGTAGTTGAGTCTGCGCTGAGGAGATCTGTTCGAAAAAAACCTGGTTCCACCAGCATGGTGCGAATGCCAAAGGGAGCAATTTCCTGGGCAAGCGACTCCATCCATCCTTCGACGCCAAACTTTGCAGCGGCATATGCACTGCAAAAGACGCCAGCAGTAATGCCAGCCGTCGATGAGATTGTGACTAACAGGCCAGAGTGCTGCTTGCGCATCACCGGCAATACGGCCCGGGCAACATTCATCGGGCCGAACAGAAGCGTTTCGAGCTGGCTACGCACCTGGGCGGGGCTAAGCTCCTCGAAGAAGCCCCCATAGAAGTTCCCCGCGTTGTTGACCAGCACGTCAATGCGACCAAACCTCTGGACGGTAGTTTCGACGGCGGCCTCGGCATCGGCGGGGCTGGTCACGTCGAGCTGGGTGACTAGAAGATTATCGTGATCGCCGATGGCGCTCCTGACCTTTTCGGGATTGCGCCCAGTCGCCACAACATCGTGGCCGGCCGCCAGTGCTGCCTTGGCGATATCCACGCCCATGCCGCGGCCGGCGCCGGTAATCAGCCACACTTTCTTGCTATTCATACGCTGGTCCTTTGTGTTCTTGATGCCCCAAAATTCGAGCATCGGATATGAATTAACTGGCTTCAGTGTCGCGCGATTGGCACCAGGGAGGTTGCCGAAAGCGCCGAACTTCTTGCCTAAACTGACGAGGCGCGCTTAAAGCCACGCGAATGGTCTTCTACCGGAGTAAAGTGTTTCCATCGTCTTGGCGTTAGAGATTGCGCATGAAATACCGGGTTTCCGAGCCAATGAGTACGACTACCGCACGCACGCACGGCCTCGCGCGAGCCATCGCCCGCTTTGCCCAGTCTGACGGCGACTACACCACAGCCATACCAGCCCTTTCCCTTCACCGCCGGAAGGGGCCAACCGAGCCGTTGCACTGCATCTTTAGCCTCGGGCTGGGCGTCGTTGCGCAGGGCCATAAGCAGGCGTTGGTAGGAAAACAGGTGGTGAACTACGGCCCCGGCCAGTCGATGCTGGCAAGCATCGACCTGCCTGTGATCTCGCACGTCACGCGCGCGAGTATTGAGGAACCGATGCTGGGCCTGATGCTGACACTGGACAGCCGTGACATCGTGAGGACATCTGCGGAGATGCAGCTGCCGGCTCCGCCTCGAACGCCAGCTTTCACGCCCATCACGATCGAAACTCTTGACGATGCCCTGATCGGCGTGCTGATTCGGCTGATCGAATTGCTGGACCAACAGGCATTGGCTCCGCAATTAGCGCCGCTCTATCAGCAGGAAATTATTGTGCGGCTTCTCGCTGGCCCCCACAGTCCGCAGTTACAGCACCTTGCAGCCAACGGATCGCCGAGCCAACAAATCGCCAGGGCCGTGACATGGCTCAAGCAGAATTTCTCGAAGGGACTCCACGTGGATGACCTGGCCGCGCACGCGCACATGAGTCCTTCGACGTTCCGTCAGCATTTCCGCAACATCACCGGAACAAGTCCTCTGCAATACCAGAAACAGTTGCGCCTGCAGGAAGCGCGGCAGTTGATGCTCAACCTTGGCATCGACGCGGGTAGTGCCGCGATCCAGGTCGGCTACGAGAGCGCCTCGCAGTTCAGTCGCGAGTACAGCCGTCTGTTCGGCGCGCCTCCGCAGCAAGACGTGAGGCGACTGCGGCTGTCGTGATGCGCACGTTCACGACCGGCAGGAAGCGATTGTTGACGATCCAGGTCACGGGGTCGAACGGCTGTTTGTGGCCCAGAGTGTGTCAAAACGCGCAGCCGGCGGAAATTTGAGGACACGCTGGCTCGTTGGCAGATTGGGGCGAGTCGATTGCGGCACGACAAACGTCAATTCAGTGCCGAATGTATTGCGGGGACGGTGAGTCGCATACGGGTTTCACACCCGCATCGCTTTCATAACCGTTTCTGAACCGAGAAGCTTGATAACCCGCTTCATGTTGTAGGCGAGCACGTGCAAGCTCATCTCGGTGCTCACCCGCTCGATAGTGCGAGTTAGGAAATGAGTTGCGCCCATCCAGGCCTTGATCGTGCCGAAGGGATGCTCGACTGTCTGTCGTCGAATGCGCATCATGTCCGGGGCAAGATCAAGCCGGACCTGCATATCTTCGAGCAATCCTTCGTGCTCCCAGCGCGTTACCCGACGTTCGCTACT
Organism: Paraburkholderia madseniana; assembly: GCF_009690905.1. GTDB lineage: Bacteria > Pseudomonadota > Gammaproteobacteria > Burkholderiales > Burkholderiaceae > Paraburkholderia > Paraburkholderia madseniana. The sequence goes on along the minus strand of NZ_VOSW01000020.1, from coordinate 257 downwards.
TGGAGTGCATTTGTCTTTCAAAGAGCACTGTTGGCACTCCGAACTCCAGTAGCGATCAAACTCCAGACCACGTTCGGTTGTCTTGTAGCGCCATATGAGGCGCTCGCCTGCCGGGCATCGATACTCGTTTGTCTCAGCGTCGTAAATAAAATCGTCTTTGCCGAAGCGCCCGTCGAAGGTCGCGCCCGAAGTCTTCGTCTTGGGAACAAACACCGTGATTCCGGCCTCGTGGCATGCGAGTATTTCCTCGCTCTTGT
>NZ_VOSW01000208.1:0-3433 GCF_009690905.1 Paraburkholderia madseniana | reverse complement strand
ATATCGGCTGTCGTTCTTTAACAATCAGGAAGAAGTAGTAAAGAGATTCACGAAAGCATACTTAGAGATGGGTGTGTGAGTAGGTGAATCAGGGTTGTGATTGTATCAATGTATGAAAAGAGAGATCGAAAGATCGCTTTTGGAATACGGCGCAACACGAATACTCAACCTGTAGCGAGTGTGGCGCACGTGTCATTCCCAGTGGATGGCACATGAGACACACCCGTTATAGGGTCAAGCGAACAAGTGCATGTGGTGGATGCCTTGGCGATCACAGGCGATGAAGGACGCGGTAGCCTGCGAAAAGCTACGGGGAGCTGGCAAACGAGCTTTGATCCGTAGATGTCCGAATGGGGAAACCCACTCCTTATGGAGTATCCGTAGCTGAATACATAGGCTACGTGAAGCGAACGCGGTGAACTGAAACATCTAAGTAACCGCAGGAAAAGAAATCAACCGAGATTCCCAGAGTAGTGGCGAGCGAAATGGGACCAGCCTGTACTCTTTATTCTTACTGTTAGCCGAAAGCTCTGGAAAGTGCTGCCATAGCAGGTGATAGCCCTGTAGGCGAAAACAGTTTGAAAGAACTAGGTGTACGACAAGTAGGGCGGGACACGTGAAATCCTGTCTGAAGATGGGGGGACCATCCTCCAAGGCTAAATACTCGTGATCGACCGATAGTGAACCAGTACCGTGAGGGAAAGGCGAAAAGAACCCCGGGAGGGGAGTGAAATAGATCCTGAAACCGCATGCATACAAACAGTCGGAGCCTCGTAAGGGGTGACGGCGTACCTTTTGTATAATGGGTCAGCGACTTACATTCAGTGGCAAGCTTAACCGATTAGGGCAGGCGTAGCGAAAGCGAGTCCGAACAGGGCGTTCAGTCGCTGGGTGTAGACCCGAAACCAGGTGATCTATCCATGGCCAGGATGAAGGTGCGGTAACACGTACTGGAGGTCCGAACCCACTAACGTTGAAAAGTTAGGGGATGAGCTGTGGATAGGGGTGAAAGGCTAAACAAACCTGGAAATAGCTGGTTCTCTCCGAAAACTATTTAGGTAGTGCCTCGTGTATCACCTTCGGGGGTAGAGCACTGTCATGGTTGTGGGGTCCATTGCGGATTACTACGCCATAGCAAACTCCGAATACCGAAGAGTGCAATCACGGGAGACAGACATCGGGTGCTAACGTCCGGTGTCAAGAGGGAAACAACCCAGACCGCCAGCTAAGGTCCCCAAATATTGCTAAGTGGGAAACGAAGTGGGAAGGCTAAAACAGTCAGGAGGTTGGCTTAGAAGCAGCCATCCTTTAAAGAAAGCGTAATAGCTCACTGATCGAGTCGTCCTGCGCGGAAGATGTAACGGGGCTAAGCAATATACCGAAGCTGCGGATGCACATTTATGTGCATGGTAGGAGAGCGTTCCGTAAGCCTGCGAAGGTGCATTGAAAAGTGTGCTGGAGGTATCGGAAGTGCGAATGCTGACATGAGTAGCGATAAAGGGGGTGAAAGGCCCCCTCGCCGTAAGCCCAAGGTTTCCTACGCAACGTTCATCGGCGTAGGGTGAGTCGGCCCCTAAGGCGAGGCAGAAATGCGTAGCTGATGGGAAGCAGGTTAATATTCCTGCACCATTGTTAAATGCGATGGGGGGACGGATCGCGGAAGGTTGTCCGGGTGTTGGAAGTCCCGGTCCTTGCATTGGAGAAGGCGCTCAGGCAAATCCGGGCGCGGAATTCAAGGGTGCGAGGCCATTCACTTCGGTGAAGAAGCAACTGGAAGTGGTTCCAAGAAAAGCCTCTAAGCTTCAGTTTAACAAGACCGTACCGCAAACCGACACAGGTGGGCGAGATGAGTATTCTAAGGCGCTTGAGAGAACTCGGGAGAAGGAACTCGGCAAATTGGTACCGTAACTTCGGGATAAGGTACGCCCCTGTAGCTTGACTGGCCTGCGCCAGGAGGGTGAAGGGGTTGCAATAAACTGGTGGCTGCGACTGTTTAATAAAAACACAGCACTCTGCAAACACGAAAGTGGACGTATAGGGTGTGACGCCTGCCCGGTGCCGGAAGATTAAATGATGGGGTGCAAGCTCTTGATTGAAGTCCCGGTAAACGGCGGCCGTAACTATAACGGTCCTAAGGTAGCGAAATTCCTTGTCGGGTAAGTTCCGACCTGCACGAATGGCGTAACGATGGCCACACTGTCTCCTCCCGAGACTCAGCGAAGTTGAAGTGTTTGTGATGATGCAATCTCCCCGCGGCTAGACGGAAAGACCCCATGAACCTTTACTGTAGCTTTGCATTGGACTTTGAACCGATCTGTGTAGGATAGGTGGGAGGCTATGAAGCGTGGACGCCAGTCTGCGTGGAGCCGTCCTTGAAATACCACCCTGGTTTGTTTGAGGTTCTAACCTTGGTCCGTGATCCGGATCGGGGACAGTGCATGGTAGGCAGTTTGACTGGGGCGGTCTCCTCCCAAAGTGTAACGGAGGAGTACGAAGGTACGCTAGGTACGGTCGGAAATCGTGCTGATAGTGCAATGGCATAAGCGTGCTTAACTGCGAGACCGACAAGTCGAGCAGGTGCGAAAGCAGGTCATAGTGATCCGGTGGTTCTGTATGGAAGGGCCATCGCTCAACGGATAAAAGGTACTCTGGGGATAACAGGCTGATACCGCCCAAGAGTTCATATCGACGGCGGTGTTTGGCACCTCGATGTCGGCTCATCTCATCCTGGGGCTGTAGCCGGTCCCAAGGGTATGGCTGTTCGCCATTTAAAGAGGTACGTGAGCTGGGTTTAAAACGTCGTGAGACAGTTTGGTCCCTATCTGCCGTGGGCGCTGGATATTTGAAGGGGGCTGCTCCTAGTACGAGAGGACCGGAGTGGACGAACCTCTGGTGTACCGGTTGTCACGCCAGTGGCATCGCCGGGTAGCTATGTTCGGAAGAGATAACCGCTGAAAGCATCTAAGCGGGAAACTCGCCTTAAGATGAGATATCCCCGGGGCTTCGAGCCCCTTGAAGGGTCGTTCAAGACCAGGACGTTGATAGGTCAGGTGTGGAAGCGCAGTAATGCGTTAAGCTAACTGATACTAATTGCCCGTAAGGCTTGATCCTATAACAGGTGTGTTTCGTTTCGGGTTAGCGCTTTAGCGCCTAGCCGAAACAACCCCCGCAGGGGGCAACACACAGGTTGAGATCAGTGTTGTGCAGTACAAGCACAGCCCGATGTAATACCGAGAGGCATCCTCTCAGCTACTTCTTCCAGATTGGTTGTGTTGGCCCGGGTTTCAAACCCACCCAGCACGACAACAAGTCATGCCTGATGACCATAGCGAGTCGGTCCCACCCCTTCCCATCCCGAACAGGACCGTGAAACGACTCCACGCCGATGATAGTGCGGATTCCCGTGTGAAAGTAGGTAATCGTCAGGCTCCCC
>NZ_VOSW01000207.1 GCF_009690905.1 Paraburkholderia madseniana | reverse complement strand
ACCCATAGCCACCGACTGTGGAGCGGTTTAGCTCAACGAATTGTTAGCGGAACGGGAACGGCTCGTCCGCCGTGCCTGCGACCAACTCATTGCGCCGTTCCCGTTCCGCTAACAATCCTCTGGGTTAGCATCGTGGACGTGCGCTATAGCCGGATCACCGTGATCGATATGGACGCGTTGCGGGAAGTGAGCGATACAGCGTGAGAAAACTCATAACGATATAAAAAGCTCTTCTATCAAGTGTCCAAAGCGCGATAGATTCGCGGCGCCCACTCTGCCGATAATGGTTCGTCGATTCAGCAGACAGAGCCAATCAAGTGTTGATTCAACCGGCGCTCTGATCTGTCTCATCCTCAAACCCAGGAGTTGCATCGCATGTCGAATCTCAGTCTCGCGACGTCCAGCGCATTGGACATTCATCCCGTCACCGGCCGCATCGGCGCGGAAATTCGCGGCGTGCGCCTGTCGGGCCAGCTCGAACCGGCCGCCGTCGAAGCGATTCGCGCCGCGCTGGTGCGCCACAAGGTGATCTTTTTCCGCGGCCAGGCGCACCTGCAGGATACCGATCAGGAGGCCTTCGCCAAGCTGCTTGGCGAGCCGGTTTCACACCCCACGGTGCCGGTGGTGGACGGCACCGACTACCTGCTCGAACTCGATTCACATCGTGGCGGCCGCGCGAATTCGTGGCACACGGACGTGACATTCGTCGACGCATATCCGCAAGCGTCGATCCTGCGCGGTGTGACGATTCCGGAAGTGGGCGGCGACACCGTCTGGGCCAACACCGCGACCGCATACGACGATCTGCCGCCGCCGCTCAAAGCGCTCGCCGAGCAACTGTGGGCCGTGCACAGCAATGAATACGACTACGCGAACTATGGCAACGTCGGCGAGCGCGGGCGAGATGCCGAAGCGCTCAAACGCTATCGCGAAGTGTTCGTGTCGACACGCTATGAGACCGAGCATCCGGTCGTGCGCGTGCATCCGGAATCCGGCGAAAAGACGCTGATTCTCGGTCATTTCGTGAAGAGCTTTGTCGGTCTCACGCCGAGCGCGTCGGCGCATGTGCTGGAACTGCTGCAGGCCTATGTGACGCGTCTCGAGAACATCGTGCGCTGGCGCTGGCAGGCAGGCGACGTCGCGATCTGGGACAACCGCGCGACCCAGCACTACGCCGTCAACGACTACGGCGATGTTCACCGCGTGGTGCGTCGCGTGACGCTGAAGGGCGACGTGCCGGTGAGTGTCGACGGTCGCCGCAGCTTTACGCGCAGCGTCGAACCGAATCTGGCTGCGAAGGCTGCTTGAACGTCGCGGGCCGCGTATGCATGCGTACACTGCGCATGCCACACTGCTTGCGTACGTGATGAAGGCGCCCCGAAGAATTCCGTCGAATTTTTTGGGGGGCCTGCGTTTTTCAGTTCAACCCTTCGACAATTACATGCTCCGTCGCTTCGCGATACCCGAGCCGCGTCGAGATCGCGAGCCCCGACTGCTTGAGTAGCGCGACGTAGTGCGATTTCGTGTCGGCGCCGCAGCGCATCGTCGGAAACGAAATCGACAGGCCGGCGATCACGCGGCCAAAGCGGTCGAACACCGGCACCGCGAGACACTGCAGCCCTTCTTCCTGTTCCTCGTTGTCCTCGCCGTAGCCTTGCTCGCGCACACGCGGCAGGATGCTCAACACGGCGTCGGCACAGGCGAGCGACTTTTGCGTCGACTTGCGAAATTCCACGTGTGAGAGTACTTCGCGCGCTTCTGCCGGGTCCATCCACGCGAGCAGCACCTTGCCGATCGCCGTGCTGTGCAGGGGATTGCGGCGGCCGATTCGCGACTGCATGCGCAGCCCGTAGTCGGCGTCGATCTTATGGATGTAGATGATGGCGTCTTCGTCAAACGCGCCGAGGTGGACCGCCTCGCGCGTGACCTGGCCGATGCGGCGCATCTCGACATCGGCCTCGCGCACGAGATCGACGCTTTCCAGCGCCTTCGCGCCGAGTTCGAACAGGCGGATCGTCAACCGGTAGCGCTCGGTTTCGATTTCCTGCGTCACATAGCCGAGCGCTTTCAGCGTCTGGATCACGCGGTGCACGGTGGTCTTCGACATGCCGAGCCGCTGCGACAATTCGCTGATGCCGATCTGCCCGCTGTCGCCGATCGCGCCAAGAATCGCGAAGACCCTGCCGATCGACGAGGCCGATTCGCCTCTGTCGTTAGCCATACCGCCCGCGCTGTCCGCTTCCTGCATGTGTACGGCGTCGTCGTCCTTGCGCTGCTTGCCCATTGCTGCCATGTCCGTCATTCCCTGTTGATGCCAAACCGATCAAAATCCGCTTACAGCCCGATGCCGATCGCCCCCAGCGCCGAGAGCATACCGCGTCGCGCGAGCCGCGTGACCTCTCTGCTTCCATCACGCTAGCGCGCAAGCCAGCCGCCGTCCACTGCAAGCGTATGGCCGTGCACATAGTCCGACGCGGACGAGGCGAGGAACACCACCGGTCCCGCGAGATCCGCCGGCGTGCCCCAGCGGCCCGCCGGAATACGTCCGACGATTTCATCGTTACGCTGCGCGTCGCCGCGCAGCGCCGCCGTGTTCGCGGTGGCCATGTAGCCCGGCGCGATCGCGTTCACGTTGATGCCCTGCGCGGCCCACTCGTTCGCGAGCAGCCGCGTGAGACCGAGCACGCCGCTTTTCGACGCCGTATACGACGCCACGCGGATGCCGCCCTGAAACGACAGCATCGACGCGACGTTGATGATCTTGCCGCCGCTTGCCTGTTTCACGAACTGCCGCGCCACGGCCTGCGAAAGAAAGAAGACGCTCTTCAGGTTGACGTCCATGACGGCGTCCCAGTCGTCTTCGCTGAAGTCGAGCGCGTCCTTGCGGCGGATGATGCCTGCGTTGTTCACGAGCACGTCGACGCGGCCGAACGCTTCGACAGCGGCGCGCACGATGTCGTCGACCGGGGCAATGGAGGCGAGGTCGGCGCGCACATCCGCGAAGCGGCGTCCCGTTGCTGCGACTTGCGCGGCCGTATCGCCGGCGTCCGCGCGGCTCACGCCGACGATGTCGCAGCCGGCCATGGCGAGCGCGACGGCCATGCCCGCGCCGAGGCCCGTATTGCTGCCGGTGACGATGGCGACCTTACCGGTCAGATCGAAGCTGCTCACTGTGCGTAGGTTCCTATGTCGTTCGCGGTGCCGGTGGCGTCCAGGGTGCTCGTGGTACCTATGTGCCTGCGGTGCTTGCGGTGCCCGTGCAGCGCTGAGGGAGGAGCCTGCTCGCCTTCAACGCAGATCGCGCACCGCAATGTGATCCATGTCGCTGAACACCTGGTTCTCGCCGACCATGCCCCAGATGAACGTGTACGCGCGCGTGCCGACGCCAGAGTGAATCGACCAGCTCGGCGAGATCACGGCCTGCTCGTTGTGCACGAGGATGTGCCGCGTTTCGTCCGGTTCGCCCATCATGTGGAAGACGGCCGCGTCGTCGGCGACGTTGAAATAGAAGTACACCTCCATGCGGCGCTCGTGCGTGTGGCACGGCATCGTGTTCCAGAGGTTGCCTGGTTCGAGCTTGGTCATGCCCATCGAGAGCTGGCAGGTGGGTAGCACCTCGGGAACGATGAACTTGTAGATGGTGCGGCGATTGCTCGTGGCGGGGTCGCCGAGCGTTTCGGGCGATGCTTGCGCGAGCGAGATCGTGCGGGTGGGGTGCGACTCATGCGCGGGCGCGCAGTTCAGGTAGAACTTGGCGGGGCGCGCCGCGTCGTCGCTGCCGAACGCGACGGCCTGCTTGCCCTTGCCGATGTAGATCGCCTCTTCGTTGCGCACCGTATAGCGCGTGCCGTCCACGTCGACCCAGCCATCGCCGCCGATGTTGATCGCGCCAAGCTCGCGACGCTCCAGCAGATAGCCGACGCCGATCGCTTTGCCTAGCGAGGTAGGCACCTCGACCGCGCGCGTCGCCGGCCACACGCCGCCCACAATGATGCGATCGATATGGCTGTACGTGAGGCGCAGCGCGTCGCGTTCGAACACGTCTTCGACGAGGAACTGCTTGCGCAGTCCGGCGGTATCCAGGGTCTTCGCGTGCTCGCTGTTGATGCTCTGTCTCACTTCCATTGCTCTTGCCTCCGGTCGGATGGGGTGTCTTGCCGTGCCGTTTTACGACGGCGTTCTGTTGCTGACTGTAGCGCAGAATTTCAAATCTGGAACATCGGTCCGAAAATATTGCACTGCCACATCAAGCGCGGCAAGCCTTCTGGGTGACACACGGGTAAACGATGATCAGGAAGTCTATCAAAATCGGAACGTTGTTCCTATCGCGATGCTATATTGCGCCGAAAGGGAGTCGCCCGGCGCAAGAACGGGACATCACCCCGGGTGATCCACCCGACAACTGGACGCAAAGTCCATGGAGGAGGCATGAAGCTCAAGAAGGCCATCGACCGCATTCCAGGCGGCCTGATGCTGGTGCCGTTGCTGCTCGGCGCCTGTGTCCACACGTTTGCGCCGGGCGGAGGGAAGTACCTCGGGTCGTTCACCAATGGATTGATTACCGGCACCGTGCCGATTCTGGCGGTGTGGTTCTTCTGCATGGGCGCGACGATCGACCTGCGGGCGACCGGCACGGTACTGCGCAAGTCGGGCACGCTGCTCGTGACCAAAATGGTGGTGGCGTGGATTGCAACGATCGTTGCTTCGCACTTCATTCCGATCGACGGCGTCAAGGCGGGCCTGTTCGCGGGCCTCTCGGTGCTCGCGATCACGACGTCGATGGACATGACCAACGGCGGTCTCTATGCGGCCGTGATGCAGCAATACGGCTCCAAGGAGGAGGCGGGCGCGTTCGTCCTGATGTCGATCGAATCGGGGCCGCTCGTCAGCATGATCATCCTCGGCGCGACCGGCGTCGCGTTCTTCGAACCGCGGCTGTTCGTCGGCGCGGTGCTGCCGTTCCTGATCGGCTTCGCGCTGGGTAACCTGGACAGCGAGTTGCGCGAGTTCTTTGGCCGCTGCGTGCATCCGCTGATTCCGTTTTTCGGCTTCGCGCTCGGTAACGGTATCGACCTGAATGTGATCGTCACGAGCGGCTTGCCGGGCATCGTGCTGGGCCTTGGGGTGATCGTCGTGACGGGCATTCCGCTGATCCTCGCGGATCGGTGGATCGCGGGCGGAAATGGCGCGGCGGGGTTGGCGGCTTCGTCGACGGCGGGGGGCGCGGGGGGGAATCCGGCGAGCATCGGCGAGATGAGTCCGCGCTGCAAGCCGCTGGGGCCGGCGGCGACGGCGATGGTCGGGAGGGCGGGGGTCGG
>NZ_VOSW01000206.1 GCF_009690905.1 Paraburkholderia madseniana | reverse complement strand
TTATTCCCCCCAGCAAGGAATACATAGTTCTGTAACGCTGAGCGGAATTCACTTCGAACACCCCTCTTGAAGGGGTGTTTTTTTGCCTTTCAGATGTTGAAGCTATACCGTGCGATGGCATCGTATGTATAATCCGCGCCTTTTTATGTATGGCGAGAATAGCTTGCGCAGAGTTGGAGATGTAGTCGTGATCCCGCGTGTCGTCGAGGCTCCACCGCGTGGCCCGTCCCGCGATGTCGCTTTGTTCAATCCGCTGACCGACCGCTTCACATGTTTGTGACGGTCAAGGCGCGCATACATACCGATTGGACAGGCGTGTACGCGGAACTTCCGGTGGTATTGACGCCAGCGGGTATCTTGGAGCCGCTGCTCGACTACTACCTCTTTCGTAGTCACGACCGCAGCTTGGCATGGATGACCAAGGTAACCCGGTCCGTCCGGATGTTTCTTGAATACCTACAGTCCAATCCGGCGGAGCGCGATACTTATCGTCTGTTCCAGAACTTCGCCCAGAGGCTCTACACCGGCACGTTTGATCGGGCCACCGGCCTTGACCCCAGTGGCTTGTGCTGGGCGCCACGTTCACCGCGAGATGCGTCGCACATCATCACGCATCTCTCCGACTTTTTTGATTGGCTTGGGGAAGTGCGCCCTGAGACTGCCGCAGTGAATCCCCGCTATGCAGGCGGGGCTTTCGACCGGCAAACCGATGAGGCTGCATACCAGTACCGACGCAGCAAGGCGTTCCTTGGGCATATATGGGCGGCGAACTCGTCCTCCGCCCAGGCTGCATATCGCGTGCGAAGCCGACGCGCTCCGAATGTCGAAAAAGGCGATCCGCCGGCCTTCCCTGAGGAGCGCTTTGAGGAATTACTGCTGAAGGGTTTCTGCGCGGGTGGTCGTTATGACTATCGAAGCATGCTCATCACATTGCTGTTACACGGGGCGGGGTTTCGCGAATCCGAGCCTTTCCATCTCTTCATCCCCGACGTGTTTCCAGATCCAGCCAATCTGAAGCAGGCCAAGGTCCTGATTCACCATCCAAGCTACGGCTCCGCGCCTGCCGATTGGCGCGACAAACTTGGACGCCCGCGTAGAGGCAGCAGGGCGGAGTATCTCGCCCACCAGTTTGGCCTGGTGCCACGTACCGATCTGATGGATCGGCGGCACGCCGGCTGGAAGGGCGGCACCCATGACGCCGCGTACTACAAGCAAGCGTACTGGTTTCTGCCCGAGTATGGCGAGTGGTTCCTGCAACTCTGGCACCGCTATCTCGAGCAGGTCGCACGCGTCGAGCGTGGCCACCCCTTCGCCTTCATCAACCTGAACCGCGAGCCCGTCGGCGCCATGTACACGCTCACCCAGTACAACAAGGCCCATGCCGCAGCGTGCGAGCGCATCGGGCTCACGGTGAGCAAGGCGCTGGGCACAACGCCACACGGACACCGTCACGCCTACGGCCGGCGCCTTCGCAGCGCTGGCATCGACAAGACGCTCATCCGCCGCTTCATGCATCACGCCTCGCTGGAGAGCCAGGAGGTCTATACGCAGGCGAATACCCGAGAGGCACTGGCTGAGCTGGAGGCGGCCGCGCAGCGATTGCGGGACAGGCACACCGGGACACCGTCCGCGTCCGGCCTGTTGCTGCCTGGCATCGAACTCAACGACTGAGGAACCCTTATGGCCGAAAAGAAGAAAGCGTATGCGCCCAAGGCACCTGCCACTCAAGCTCGCAACGGGAAAGGAGTGAGCCGCGACACGGATACCAACTTAGGCTGGGTCGAGCGCGACTATCCGCAGCTCTCAGCCTGGCGCGCGCTAGCAGTGGAATGGTTGAAGGGAGAGACAACGAACGTGGGTGACAAACTGCTCGGGTTGGTGGCGTTCGTGGAGCGCTACCTAATCCAGCAGGGGCTACCGCTCGACCCGGCATCTTTCCTGGCGTGCACCACCGTCCTGCCTGAGTTCTACCGGACAGCCTGCCCCGATTCCCTGAAAGGTATCAAGTACAACAACTACATCCACGCCTTCCTGCACTTCGTGCTGCTGCGCGAGTTCAGCGAAATCGACGACCACGGCCGGCCGGTGGTCTCGCCGGCGTTTCGCAACCCCGTTTCCCGGATGTCCAATGGCGGTCTGCCGAAGCGCGACGAGAGCGTGCATTCGCCGCTGCCCTATGGTTACATCGACGAACTGCGGCAGATGCTCGCGGCGGGACCGCACTTCCGGGACTGGCAGTGGGCGCAGGCCGCCTTGGGCGTGGAAATCGGCCAGCGTGGGCGCGGTGCACCCGACTGGTTCGAAGTGGCCAAGGCACAGATAGACCGGAACGACCCGGACTGCGTGTGGCGCGAGCGGCCCCTCAAGAACGGAACTCGCCTGGAGATGTGGAGCCCGGTGCGGTGGGTTGCCCTGCTCGTGAAGCTCATCCTGCCGCTGCGCACCTTCCAGGTCCGCATGCTTGATTCGGGTGAAGCCGATACCTGGCGCTACGCGGCGGGCAACTGGTCATTGAATCCGAGCCGGCTCGCTCAGGGCAGTGAACGCCAGCCGCTGCAACAGGGCGTGTTTCGCCGCAATGACCCGCTCGCCGACGTCGGGGCGGTCTCGACAGTGCTCTACATCAACACCAACAAGACCGCCGACATCACCAAGTCCGGTTCCGAGAAGGGCTACGTGCTGCCGTGGTCCTTTGGCGGGCCGGTGCATCAGGATGTCTTCTACTGGCTGGAGAAGCTGCGCAACTGGCAGGCGAAGTACAACCCCGTCTCGCGGCGGACGTCCTGGACGGAACTCGATGGTCGTCACATGAAGGCAAAGAGCGAGGTGCAACTGGCGGGCTACCCGGATACCTGCTTCCTCTTCAGGATACCGGAGGCGGGAGACGGCGAACGTCATCGGCCTATCCGGAACAGGGGGCTGGACAGCTGCTGGTTCTCGCTGCTGGAAGCACTGGAACTGCGGCTGGCCGACCGAGGTGAAACCCATCACAACGGAGCGGCGATACGTTTCCTCCCGCCGCCGGAAGAACAGAACAATGGACTGACGACCCTCTTCCCCCTGCACAGCCTGCGCGTATCCCTCATCACCGCGCTGGCGCTCGAAGGCCAGGTGCCGTTCCCTATCCTGCAGAAACTCGTCGGCCACAGCCGCCTGCTGATGACCCTCTACTACACCAAGCCCGGCGCGACGCACATCCGCGACGTGCTGCTCGGTGCAGCGGAGCGGCTGGAAATGAACAAAGAGGCGAGCATCCAAAACTTCCTGCTCGACACCGAGCACGACGAGTTGCTGCAAAAGGCCATCTGTAACAGCGTGCCCATCCTCGCCGCCGCCGTCCCGCAGCATCCGGCCGCGCGCAACCCGGCGGGCTGGATGCCCATGCACCACGGCCTGTGTCTCGTCGGCGGCAACACCAGCGAGGTCGAGGATAACAGTGTTGTGGGTGGCTGCTACAACGGCGGCTCGAACATTGGCTCACTCTCGGCTCCCAAGTATGGACCTGTTCCGGGCGGCAGCCGCAACTGCGTGCGCTGCCGCTGGTTCGTGACCGAGCCGCACCACCTACCGGCGCTCGTTGCCCAGTTCAACACGCTCGCCTATCACTTCGACGAGGCGCGCAACGCCTGTCTCGCGCACGAGAACACGCTGCAAGACCTAAAGAGGCAAAAGGCGGACGCCGAGGATGCTGGCCAGCCATTCTCCAGGCTCGACGCCTGCCGGCAGGCTGAGCGGGTGTGGGAGAGCGCCATAAAGCGCTTCAGCGACCTCGCCGAAGACCTGGTGGCCTGCTGGCGTCTCATCGAACGCTGCAAGGCGGCGCTCGACGCGCCGCAAGGCTCCGGCACGGAGTTGGTGGCCGCCGGCACGGGGGGCGACGTACAGGTCGCCTTCGAGGAAACGGAGTCGGAGCTGCTGCAACTTGCGGGCGTCTGCGAAAACGTCGAGGTCTACCCCGACCTCGAACCGGGAAAGGCGGTGTTCCGCCGTAGCCAGTTGCTCGACGCGGTGCTCTACCGCGACGACCTGCCGCCCGTGTTCATGCTGTTGAGTGAACAGGAGCAACTGCTCGCCGGCAACGCCTTCCTGCGCCGCCTTGCCCAGCAGATGAACCCGGAGAATCCCGCGTTGGGCCAGCGCCAAGTCATTCGCCTGATGGATGCAGGCTTGAGCCTCAGCCAGCACTTCGACCTAGACCTCACCTCACTTCTGCCTCCTGCCCACCCCGCTGGACGTCAGGTCCTCTCAGGAGATGAAGCATGAATGGTGCGACCGACATCCACCCGGACGCGGTGCTGGAGTCGCTGCTCGCCAAGGGCGGGCGCTCAAACCGGCGCACAAATCTGGCAAAGATGCACGATCTCTGCCGCAGGCAGCACGAGACGGGCTCGCGCGACTTCTCTCTGCCGGCCGTCGGGCGCCTGGCAGAAGCCGAAGGCATCATGAAGGGGCGTGCCCTCTACAACGCCCAGTCGACGGACTACAAGGCACTGATTGAAGCCTGGGCCGCCTACGTCGGGCCACCCGAGCCCAAGCCGCCGAAGACGCTCGCGAGCCACGAATACCTGATGCGCATCGAGGACCCGGCGATCCGCTCCATCATGCAGGCCATCATTGCTGAGCGCGACAAGCTCAAGGCGCAGCTCAACGTGCTGAAGGCCAACACCCAGGTGACTGTGGACCGGCGCCCGCTGGGCGCGACGATCACAGCCGCGCCCGGAGCGCCGCCGGTGACCGTACTTGCCATGGCCGCGCAGCTCACGCCTTCCGAGCGCGAAGCCTTGTGGAAAGCGGTGTCAGCCGATTACCTCGAGCAACGGGGACTGCGGGAAGGCAGCCACGGCGAAATCGTCAACGCGCGCGGCCGGACAGTGTTTGAGGTGGGGTTCGCGCGGGCGATTCGAAAAGTGCTTGCGTAGGCAAAGCAAAAATTAAAGGGGAACAACATGAGTGTGGCTTATTACCTTGCCTGCATTGAATCTAGGCAGTATGTGTGGGTCGGGGCACTAGGTTCGAACTGCCAAGCAATGCCGGAAGGGCAAGCCGGCGCGATATCGCGATTTGCGCTGGCCCATCGTGGCAAGCCGCTGGTTGTGGTGAGTGATACCCATCCTATCCTTGATGATGGCAAGGAGTGGGAGGCGTCGCTTGGGGAATAACAGGCTCAAAGGGAACGCCACCAAACCCCCTGACGTACGAATTACGCAATAGGAAAAGCGCCAGCGTAATGGCTGGCGCTTGGAAGTTTCGGTGTATTACGATGTATTTATACATCGCAAGGCGTTGATGCTTAAAACACCGCCCTTACTGAATCCCCGGCCACTTGCTCGCGAACTATGTACCGTTAAGGTATAAGAC
>NZ_VOSW01000205.1 GCF_009690905.1 Paraburkholderia madseniana | reverse complement strand
CTGGCGCTTGGAAGTTTCGGTGTATTACGATGTATTTATACATCGCAAGGCGTTGATGCTTAAAACACCGCCCTTACTGAATCCCCGGCCACTTGCTCGCGAACTATGTACCGTTAAGGTATAAGACCTGAGCGCCGGGTTTTCAACAAGAAGACCACCAAGTTCACCATCGATACCCTCGTCGAAATGATGAGCCGGATCGGCAAGCCGGTCACACTGGCTGTTGGGTAAGGTGCACGGCGCGCCCTCGCGTGCTTTCGCACTTCGCTTGCCGTGCGCCCTTGTTTCACTCCACCACGCCTGAACCGAACACTTCGGTGTGAATCCGCGCCGAATCCACGCCGAGCGAAGCCAACGCCTCGCATTGCGCGCGCATGAACGGCACCGGCCCGCAGATGTAGTAATCCGCATCGGGAACGATCACCTTGTCGGCGATTTTCGTGAGGTCGAGGCGGCCCTCGAAGTCGTAGTCGATACCAGCGCGATCGCACGCTTCAATGGCTTCGTAGAACACCGCACGCGTGACGTTGGGATGCGCTGCGACCGTATCGTTAAGCCACTGCCGGAACGCGTGCACGCGACCATTGCGGCAGGCATGCACAAAGGTCACGCTGCGCTCACTCTGGTCGGCAAGCAACGTGGACAGCATCGAAGTCATCGGGGTCACGCCCACGCCGCCACTCATCAGTACCACGGGTGTCGTCGTCTTGCGGTCCAGCGTGAAGTCGCCCGATGGTGCGCTGACATGCACCACCGCGCCCACTTCCACGCCGTCGTGCAGGAGGTTCGATACATGGCCGGGCGCCGTATCTTCGCGGCCGGCTTCGCGCTTCACCGAGATACGGAGCCACTTGCCGTTCGGCGCATCCGACAAACTGTAGTGCCGCGGCTGATCGACGCCGAGTTCATCCACGAAACGCTTCACGCTCAGATATTGGCCAGGCTCGAAGCCGCAGGCCGGTGAGCCATCGGCGGGCGAAAGATAGAACGACGTGATTTCATCGCTCTCCACCTCCTTGCGCGCAACCTTGAACGGCCGGAAGCCGCTCCACGCCGCACCTTTGTAAAGCTTGGCCTCTGTGCCGATGAAAATATCCGCGAGCTGCCCATAAGCGACTTCCCATGCGCCGAGCGTCTCCTGATCGACTGCGTCGCCGAGCACATCAACGATTGCGCCTAACAGATGGCGCCCCACGATCGGATACTGTTCCGGCCGGATATTCAGACTCACGTGCTTATGCGCGATGCGCGAGACGGTGGGACCCAGCGCGCCGAGGTTATCGATATTGGCGGCATATGCATATACCGCCTTCGCCAGCGTCTCCGGCTGATTGCCGCTCTTCTGGTGGGTCTGGTTGAACACGTTCTTCAACTCGGGATGGTGCGCGAACATGCGCTTGTAGAAGCGTTTGGTGATGGTCGTGCCGTGCACGGCAAGCACGGGAACGGTGGCTTTGACGCGGGCGATCTGGTCGGCGGTGAGTGCGGTCATAACGACTTCTCCTTAAAGATGCATTTACAATACATCTTTAAGGAGAAGTTTTGCCCCGGACAGATTGTCACAGGTGCTTAAAGGGACTGAAGCGCCGTGTTAGTCGGCGCTACGATCGTGCTGCCACAACACGTCGCTGCCACCGTCCACGCGATTGAGCACGCGTGCGAGCACGAACAGCAGGTCGGACAGCCGATTCACATACTGGCGCGGCGCCTCATTGACCGCCTCGCTTTCGCCGAGAGCGACGATCGACCGTTCGGCGCGCCGGCACACCGTGCGGCACACGTGCGCAAGTGCGGCCGCACGCGAACCGCCGGGCAGAATGAATTCCTTCAATGGCGCCAGGGTCGCGTTGTAGTCGGCCAGCCAGTCGTCGAGTTGGCCTAGATGCCTGTCGGTAATCATCGTGTGGCCGGGAATGCAGAGCTCACCGCCAAGATCGAACAGGTCGTGCTGTATCGCGACCAACGCCGCCCGCACCTTGTCGGGCAGCGTTTCGCACAGCAACACGCCGAGATTCGAATTGAGTTCATCGACGTCGCCGATTGCCGCAATGCGCGCGCTGTCTTTGCGCACGCGCCGGCCGTCGCCGAGACCGGTGCTGCCGTCGTCGCCCGTACGGGTGGCGATCTTGCTCAAGCGGTTGCCCATGATGTCTCCCATGCATGCATTCATTCAGTAACGATGCGTCTTCGCGGCGCCGGTGAATCCATCCGGTGAATCCGGTAAGTAAGCCACCAGGTTGGCCACCGGGTTATCCATATTGCGCGCATCGTGAGGTCGCCGCCATTATAGGAGCGGCAGCCGTCCGCAACGCCGACCCGCGGGTGATCGGCGTAAAATGAAGCACAAGCTGTAGAACAGCTCCGCCCCAATATCAGGAGACATGCGTGAATCATCCCGTGCCGCCGGCCCCGCTGCGCCGGCCGTTTCCCGCCGAGTTGCTGACTGCCCTCAAAGCCGTTTTCGGCGAACGCGTGTCCACCGCGGAAGCCGTGCGTACCCACCATGGCCGCGACGAATCGCCGTTCGATCCCCAACTGCCCGACGCCGTCGTATTCGCGCGCAATACGGAAGACGTGCAAACCATCGTCAGGCTGTGCGGCCAGTACAACGTACCGATCATCCCTTACGGCAACGGTTCGTCGCTCGAAGGGCATCTGCTGGCGGTTCAAGGCGGCGTGTCGATCGACCTGTCGGAAATGAACCGGGTGTTGTCGATCAACGCCGAAGACCTGACCGTCACCGTCGAACCCGGTATTTCGCGCAAGCAGTTGAACGAAGCACTCCGCGACACCGGCCTGTTTTTCCCGATTGACCCGGGTGCTGACGCGAGCATCGGCGGCATGTCGGCCACGCGCGCCTCCGGCACCAACGCCGTGCGCTACGGCACGATGCGCGAAAACGTACTCGGGCTGACGGTGGTTCTCGCCGACGGCCGCGTGATCAAAACCGGCACGCGCGCGCGCAAGTCGTCGGCGGGTTACGACCTCACGCGTCTGTTCGTCGGCTCGGAAGGCACGCTCGGCGTGATTACCGAAATCACCGTCCGGCTGTATCCGCAACCGGAAGCGGTCTCGGCGGCGGTCTGCACGTTCCCGTCGATGGGCGATGCGGTGCGCGCGGTCATCGAAACGATTCAGATGGGCGTGCCGATTGCACGCGTCGAGTTCGTCGACTCGCTCGCGATCCGCTCGATCAATCGCCATTCGAACCTGACGTTGCGTGAAGCGCCCACGCTCTTCTTCGAATTCCACGGCACCGAAGCCGGTGTGAAAGAGCAAGCCGAACTGGTGCAGGAGCTCGCCGCGCAGAATGCCGGCGAAGGCTTCGAATGGGCAACCCGCCCGGAAGACCGCAGCCGCCTGTGGAACGCGCGCCACAACGCCTATTTCGCAATGCTGCAACTGAAACCCGGCTGCCGCGCCGTCACGACCGATGTCTGCGTGCCGATCTCGCGCCTGGCGGAATGCGTGGTGGAAACCGAGCAGGATCTGAAGGCGTCGCCGCTGCCCTGCCCGATCGTCGGCCATGTCGGCGACGGCAACTTCCACGTCGCGATCCTGACCGATCCGAACAAGCCGGAAGAACTCGTCGAGGCCGAGCGCCTGAACCATCTCATCGTGCAACGCGCGCTGCGCATGGACGGCACCTGCACGGGCGAGCACGGTGTCGGTCTGCACAAGATGAACTTCCTGCTCGAAGAACACGGTGAAGTCGCCGTCGACACGATGCGCTCCATCAAACACGCGCTCGATCCGCGAAATCTGATGAACCCGGGCAAGATCTTTTCCTGGGCGGCTTGAGAGATCGTCAACGCTCAAAGGTGCGGCAGCGGCAACGCCTACTGCCGCACAACCAGGCTTGACCGGGCATGCAGCGTGAAAGACACCAGGAGACAAGTCATATGAACGCACCCGTCGAACTGACGGCCGAAGTTCTCGCCCAACGCCAGCGCGAAGTCGTGCAGGCGCTGATGGCCGTGCTGCCGAACCACTGTCTGCTGTATCGCGAAGAAGACACCGTTGCCTACGAGTGCGACGGCCTCGCCGCGTACAGGCGTCTACCGCTCGCGGTCGCATTGCCCGAGACGGAATCGCAGGTCCAGCGCATCGTGCAGATCTGTCACCGGCTCGACGTGCCGATCGTGCCGCGCGGCGCGGGCACCGGTTTGTCCGGCGGGGCAATGCCGATTCGTCACGGCGTGGTGGTGTCGCTTGCGCGCTTCCGCAAGATCGTCGAAGTCGACTCGTATGCCCGGACCGCGACCGTGCAACCGGGGGTGCGCAATCTGTCGATTTCCGAAGCCGCCGCGCCCTACGGCCTTTACTACGCGCCCGATCCGTCGTCGCAGATCGCCTGCACGATCGGCGGCAACGTCTCCGAGAATTCGGGCGGCGTGCACTGCCTCAAGTACGGCCTCACCGTGCACAACGTGCTGCGTGTTCGCGCCGTGACGATGGAAGGCGACATCGTCGAATTCGGCTCGCTCGGGCCTGACGCGCCCGGGCTCGATCTGCTCGCGGTGCTGATCGGCAGTGAAGGCATGTTCGCGATCGTCACCGAAGTCACTGTCAAGCTGATCCCGAAGCCGCAAACGGCGCAGGTCATCATGGCCAGTTTCGACGACGTCGTGAAAGGCGGCAACGCGGTCGCCGGCATCATTGCAGCAGGCATCATTCCGGCCGGTTTGGAGATGATGGACAAACCGGCTACGCGCGCCGTCGAAGAATTCGTCAACGCGGGCTACGACCTCGACGCGGCGGCGATCCTGCTGTGCGAATCCGACGGCACGGCTGAAGAGGTCGCCGACGAAATCGTGCGCATGACCGCGGTGCTGCGCGAACAGGGTGCAACCCGCATCCAGATTTCGCGCTCGGAGAACGAACGGCTGCGCTTCTGGTCCGGGCGCAAGAACGCGTTTCCCGCAGCCGGCCGCATTTCGCCTGACTACTACTGCATGGACGGCACCGTGCCGCGCCGCAGTATCGGACCGCTGCTGGCGCGCATCGAAGTCATGGAGAAGAAATACGGTCTGCGCTGCATCAATGTATTCCATGCCGGCGACGGCAACATGCATCCGCTAATCCTGTTCAACGGCAACGATATGGATGAGTGGCACCGTGCCGAAGCCTTCGGTTGTGACATTCTCGAAACCTGCGTCGAACTGGGCGGAACGGTGACCGGCGAGCACGGCGTGGGCATCGAGAAAATCAATTCGATGTGCGTGCAGTTTTCGCCCGAAGAGCGCGATGCATTCCACGCGGTCAAACGTGCCTTCGACGCGCCGGGCTTGCTCAATCCCGACAAGGGCATTCCCACCCGCGCGCGTTGCGCCGAGTACGGCAAGATGCATGTGCGCGGCGGCTTGCTGCCGCATCCGGACCTGCCGCGGTTTTAAAACGGCTTGTGACGCTGCCGGCCCAAGACGGGCCCGCAGCG
>NZ_VOSW01000204.1 GCF_009690905.1 Paraburkholderia madseniana | reverse complement strand
GCTCAGAAGGGACGAGGTAGCAAACTGCACTGCCATCGTCCCACTCAAGGGGAGACATTCCATGACCGGTATCGAAGACGCCGCCTCCGGCCAACCACCTGCTACCGCGTCAGCGGTTTCGTTCAACCAGTGTTAGCGGCGCGCGTAAAAGACTTGTTTTTTTATGTGCTTATCACGCACTCGGGAGTGGCGATCGCGCGCCGATGCAATGACGTCGAAATCGCCATGATCCAGGCATCAGGGAAGGATATTGGTAGGCCCGTTGGCCACCGACGGAACGCGGCTCGCACGCAGACGACAGGCGATTAATACACGAGAAGCAACAAGCCGCTAACGCACACTAACCGATCACGGCAGCATCCGCTGCATTGTCTGATCCTTGAGCACGAAGCGATGAAACAACGCGCCCGCGATATGCAGTGCAACCAGTGCGAACAATACCCAGGCCAGATAGCCATGAATATCGCCCATTTCATGCCCCACTGACGAACCGACCGCCGAGATGCCGGGATATGGCAGTACGCCGAGCAGCTTGACGGACCATCCACGCGAAGAAGCGTTGGCCCATCCCAACAAAGGCACAGCCACCAGCGCGAGATAAAGCAGACCGTGCGTGATGTGCGAAACGACACGGAGGAAAGGCGAGAGCGAGGCTGGTGCTGGTGCTGGCGTGTGCGTGAGACGCCAGACAATTCTCACCACCACCGCTGCAATCAGCGCTGCCCCCACGCCGAGATGCCACGCGATCAGGCCGTCGGGCCGCGTGCCCTTATGAATATCCGGCATGGTCCAACCGATCACGAACTGCGCGGCGATCAACAGAACCACCAGCCAGTGAAGAAACCTGGCTATACCGTCATAGCCTGATGCATAGCGTGAGAAACTGGCCGAGTCCGAGCGCATAGTCATGAGAATGTTTTAGCCGCAGTGAAGCCATTGAATGAAGAAAGCGTATTTGCGCCGAGGATACACACATTCTGGGCGCGCTCACGCAGGATGCTACGGATCAAACCTTAAGAAAAGCTGATGCCGCGTTTGACGATCTCTTTCACGCCCATGGGGCGGCGACGCATCGGCAACGCATCAGCAACCACGTAGAAAGTGCAAACCGCACCCCATCGCGTCGGCTCACATCCCTAGTCTGCAACTGAATGTATCCGTCAGGCATACGCGTAGCGACCTGCCACGCCCTGCTTGCCTCGGTTGTTCATACGCGTGTGTTTCAACCTGCCCGAGCACGGCGGATGCATGAAGGCCCGACGTTTTTCATAGCGCGCTCAACGGGTTGCCCACCGCGGGTTGCCCACCGATTTCTCGCTGGCGGAACGACTAATCGCAGCGTCGCAACGCGTCCCCATACCGTGTCACATGCGCGGCCGACATGCGAATGAATCGACACGTCCTGTTACACACGAACACACCGGTAATCCAGCCGCTCAGTAGAGTTCGATCACACGCAAAGGGGAAGGCAACGTCATGAAACGAATTTTCGCGCTGGTGCTGTTGGCTGTCACCCTCGGGAGTGCATTGGGCGGTTGCATCATCGTGCCAGAGGGCGGCTATCACGACCATGACCACTACTACCACGATCACGACCATTACTAAGCGCTGCTCGCGCTGCGCACTCCACTCTCAATCGTAAAACCCGAGAATAAAACATGAGCAATTCACGAAACCGCTGGCTGTCCATGGCGATCGTTGCAGGCCTGGGGATCGGTGCATCTTCTGTCGCGCTGGCGCACGTCGATGTGGGGGTGAACATCGGCATTCCAGGCGTGGCCTATGCCCCTGAGCCGGTCTATGCTCCGCCTCCGCCTGTCTACGTACCCGCTCCGCCGGTGGTAATAGTGAGTCCGGGCTGGTACGGCGAGCGCTATTACGACGGCCACCGCTACTGGGAACGACGCGAGTGGGAAGAACGCCATCACGAGCGCGAATGGCATGACGCGCGCGGCTATCGCGACGGCCCGCACGGCGACTGGCACGGCCACGACGGCGATCACGGCGATTGGCACGGCCATGGCGATGACCACGGCCGGGGCGATCACTAATGCATGGGCCGGTGCAGCGTCGCTGACGCCGCCGGCCCGCGCAGGCATTCGCGCCACACCTTTTTCAGGAGCGACGATTTGCTACGCAGCGATCCACGGCGTGTAACCGCACAAATCGACGGCACGCTCATCTCCGCCGAATACAGTGAACAAACCGGCCAACTATGTTTGCGTCAGGATGGCGCCGTGCTCCGCGAATGGTTCCCACCTCATTCGTGGATCGCGATTGCATCAGTGGCGGGAGCTCGGCACTGGGGTACGCGGCCCACCGACGAGGACCTTCGCGCCCTGCTGCGCAACGAAATGACCTTGTTGCGCACGCCATAACCGCGTGACGGATACGAAAAAAGGCCGGTCATCGGACTTGTTCCGATGACCGGCCTCTTATTTTCAACTCGCAGATATTGAACGAGCCGAACTGCGCCGGAATGATCCGCGTGTTTCGTTGTGCCCTATCGTTGTGCCCTTAGCGCGCGTTATAGATCGGCGGCGAATACGAGCTTACCGACATGTCGTTGCCGTGACCTGCTTGCCACGTGCCGCGACTGGCCGAACCATAACCGCTGGTATCGGCTTGAGCAGCGCCCTGCTGCGTGGAAACTTGCGCTTGCGTGCCCTGCGCGTCTTGCGGGGCAGGCTGATTCGATTGCGCAAACGAAGCGATCGGGGCGCCAAGAACAACGGCAATAGCAACAGCTTTGATGAGCGATTTCATGAAACCACCTCTAGAGAATGTCTTATACGCGCTGCAGATGTCACAGATCGTGCAGTCGGTGGAAGCAGTCTAGAGGTCGATCAGACGCGGATAAATCCTCCATTCCTGAATTCAGTGTTGCTTTTGACACGACAATCGCGGAAGCCCGCCCATCAAGGGTTTGCCGGAGTGCGCGGGTCCCGCCGGGGTTCGTCTGAGCAAAAATTTCCCGCGCACATTCTATAAACGCTGGCGACACAAGGCTGCGCGCGCAGATCTCCATCCCACTTAAACGACGGCGATGCCCACGTAGTTCTCCGCCATCACGGTAGCCGCCGCACGCGACGTGGTCACGTATTCGAGTTCGGCTACCTGCAACTGCTGTTCGAACGGCGAGGCGCCTTCAATGCGGTGCATCATGCTCGTCATCCAGTACGAGAAATGCTCCGCGCGCCAGATACGCTTGAGCGCGGTTGCACTGTAACTGTCGAGCAGATCGGTGCGATATTCGACGTAGAACGCGCTCAGCGCCTGGGTCAGTACACGCACATCGGCAACGGCGAGATTCATGCCCTTCGCGCCGGTGGGCGGCACGATATGCGCGGCGTCGCCGGCGAGAAAGAGCCGGCCATGCTGCATCGTCGCCGATACGAAACTGCGCATGCCGACAATGTTCTTCTGGAAGATCTTGCCGTCCACGATGTGCTGGCCGTCGTGCGAATCGACGCGTGCGTGCAGTTCGGCCCAGATCCGGTCGTCGGACCAGTTGTCGACGGAATCCTTCGGATCGCATTGGAAATACATGCGCTGCACGTTCGCCGAGCGCGTGCTGACCAACGCAAAACCCCGATCGTGGCGCGCGTAGATCAATTCTTCCGACGACGGTGGTCCTTCGCACAGAATGCCGAACCAGCCGAACGGATAGACGCGTTCGAAATCTTTGCGCAAGGCCTGCGGGATCGATGCACGCGACACACCTTGCGAGCCGTCGCAGCCGATCACGAAGTCGCATTGCAATTCGCACGCTTCGCCTTCGTGGCGATAGCGGATCGACGGCTGATCGGTATCGATGCCGTGCAGCGACGTCTCCGTCACACCGAAACGCAATGCCCCGTCGGCAGCCAGGCGCGCGGCGACCAGATCCTTGATGACTTCGTGCTGGGCGTAGACGGTGATCGAACGGCCGGTGAGTCCGGTCAGATCGATACGGCGCCGCTTGCCTTCGAAAGCCAGTTCAAAGCCGTGATGCAACGCCCCTTCGGCCTTCATGCGCGCGCCGACACCTGCCTCGGTGAGCAGGTCCATCGTGCCTTGTTCGAGGACGCCGGCGCGGATGGTGGATTCGATCTGTTCGCGAGTGCGCGATTCGAGCACGACCGAGTCGATGCCGCGCAAGTGAAGAAGATGGGAAAGAAGCAGGCCCGCAGGCCCGGCACCGATGATGCCAACTTGGGTGCGCATGAGTTGTCTCCTGAATGCGGCGTTTGATATGCACGCAGTTTGACGATCATGCGCTGTATCGCGCAACGCGATATGGAGGATATGCAGTATCTAGTTTTGAGATAACGGATGTACCGGTTCGAGCGGACTGGACCCAGGTCAATGCGTCATCCCGTTGCCCAGTCGGCTCTTGCGCTTACTCGACCGATAACCGATCGTCCGTGCCGCTTTGCGCGGCCTCGAGGTAAACCCTGGTCAATTTCCGGATCTCGGCAAGCAACCTCCGGCGCACTGCGGGCTTCTCGTCATTCGCCCCGGTGACTGCTTTGAGCACATGCAGAAGCAGCACCGCCTTCGTCTCGGACTGCGCCTTCGTCAGATGCGGAATCGCGTTACGCAAAATCGTGGCGATGCTGCCGCGCATCGTTTCGCGAAAACGTGCGCGCCGCTCGTCGCTGCCACCGCGCGCATCAACAAGTGCGATTGCCAGACTGCGCTGCGATTGCAGCGACAGCATGAAATCGACGAATGCATCGGCGAGCTGGCCTGGAGTCATTGCCGACGACTGATCGGCGAGCGCGGTAAAGCTGCTCGTCGTGTCCTGCACATAGCGCGAAAGCAGCGCATCCGCCAAAGATTCTTTGGACGGGAAGAACCGGTACAAGGAGCCAATCGCGGTGTTCGAGCGCGCGGCGATCTCGGTCATGGTGGCCGCGTCGTAGCCCTTCTCGGTAAACACCGCAACGCCTGCTTCCATGATTGCCGCGACCCGTAGATGCCCCCGTTGTCGTTTCGGCTCCTGCGCACCGCTAGAAAGTGTCGTTGCCATATCGGAGAGTTTTAACCGCTGTTTTCTTGCGAGCCTGGTTTCGCATCGTGATGTGGATTCCAGCGTGCATGTTAACCCCGCGGCTGGCGACGGCCAAGACTACTGGCGCCGCACCGCATGTGCGCCGTTGCTCACCGTCCGCAGTCCGGTCTGGTCGGGTTTGACATATGCGAGGGCATCCTCTACTATCTTTTGAGAGGATACCCTCGCATAAATGCGGCATGATCCATGTCGCCCGATCGCGTTTTTTGCTAACCAGACGAACCATTCCATGAGCTATCTCGCCCTGTTTTTCTCCGGCGCGTTTCTGTGCAATTGCGTCCCGCACCTCGCGAGCGGCCTGCGCGGCGAGCCGTTTCCGACACCTTTCGCGAAACCGCGGGGTGTCGGCGATTCGTCGGCATTGGTCAACGTGCTGTGGGGATATTTCAATCTGCTGGCCGGCCTCTATCTGCTCACGCGGCAGCCTGTCACGATCGGTGTGAATGCAAACTGCCTCGCGGTATTTGCAGGCGCGCTGGTCTTAGGCGTGTATATGTCCGTGCATTTCGGCAAAGTCTGGCAGGGTAAGCACGCTCGTTAATAGGCGAAGCAGCGGCGCCTGTCGCCAGGCGCTGTCTTCTGCCACGCTGCAATTCGCTCCGTTACGCGAGGAACAATCGGTACACGGGATTCTGCGTCTCTTCCCAGCACGGGTAACCAAGCGTCGTGAGAAAGTGGTCGAACTCGCTGTTCTCGCTTTCCGGCACCTGGATGCCGACCAGAATCGAACTGTAGTCCGCACCCTGGTTGCGATAGTGGAACAGGCTGATATTCCAGTTCGGCGCCATCGACGACAAGAACTTCATCAGCGCGCCCGGACGCTCCGGAAACTCGAAGCGGAACAGGCGTTCGTCGTGGGCCAGCGGCG
>NZ_VOSW01000203.1 GCF_009690905.1 Paraburkholderia madseniana | reverse complement strand
GCGTCCAGCCTTCACCAGCTCGACCATTTGCGCCCGGAATTCCGCCGGGTACGGGGTACGATGCTTGCCCATAATCGGCACCTCCTTCTCCAAAGGATAGATGTCCGTTTTTCTGGGTCAACTTCAGTTTTTCCTGAACCCCACCGCCAGTCACAGCTGCGAATACTGCTAACTACGCCCAAAGTTTTGAGGATATTGGTTGCCACCGGGAAACTGCCGGCGCGGGCACATTCACGCGGGTTTGAGGACTGGACAAACGCTTCGCCAACAGCGAGTCAATGGCGGATTCCCGGGCATCCACGTCGACGGGCTTGGAAGGAAAAACATTCCACAGCGTGGATTTTTCTTTTGGCGGGACGCGACCGGACGCCATGACCACGGGAATCTGGGCAAGTGCGGGATAAAACTTCAGCCGTTCGCACAAGGCAATTCCGTCCATACCTGGCATGTTCCAGTCCGTGACTATCAAATCGGGAAGGTACCGCGCTGCCTTGTCGAGGGCTGCCTCCCCGCCTTCCGCGAGGAGTATGCGGTAACCGCGTCCCTCCAGGATAATCTGAAGCAGCCACAGCGAATCCACTTCATCGTCGACGAGCAGGATAGTAGACATGTAAGTAGTCCGGAGGCAACCTGATTTCCGCAACGAATATGCCTGTCAACTTTCCAGAGTTGTGTCGCTTCATCGCGCGTTGCCCAGCGTCAAGCTTGCGCAAGGCCAAAGCCCGATAACGGTGTCCAGCGTTTTTCCGTCTCAATCTGCCTGCTGGCGATGTGAACGTCACCGCACTGCTTTCGTTTCTGTCCGATACAGCGCGTCGCTCGCTCCTCCGATATCTGCCGCGAATCTGTCTGCTTGGACACGGAATTATCTGACAAAGGTCAGACGCGCTCGGCGTGCAAGCAGGCTACGAAAAGTTTCTCTATGAATTCAAAAGGCCGGCCTTTCCGGTCGATACCACAACGTCCGCGGCTTAGCAGTTACGCGGGCGCCGGCTTGAGCCGGTATGCCGACAGTGACGCTGGTCTATCGGGTGGACACCTTCGGACGAGTTATGCACAGATTTGTGAACAGATTTTGTGGGTAACTCGTGCTGTCCGCAACGCAAGTGGATAAGTCTTGACTCACATGCATGCGAACCGCTGGCCGTCGAAGCCTCGCATAGGTAGACCGATCTTAAGCGGGACCGGGAGGGATCCGCTCAAACAATTCTGTTCCCCAGGCACGATGCATGCGAAGTCGGAGGCGTCTACGAACGGCTGATCAATGTGACCGATGATACAGGCTTCAAGGAAGCTCTCGGCTTTCTGGTGACCCGCGAGATCGCACACCAGAAATCGTTCGAGAAGGCGTTGCACTCGATCCAGCCAAACTTCCCGCAAGGCAAGTTGCCGGGCGTCCCAGAATTCACCAACGTCTACTACAACATGTCCAACGGAGACGACGCGCCGCGCGGTCCGTGGAATGAAGGACCGGGCTGGGAGTTCGTCGAAATGCCGGAACCGTCAGTCGACGGTGGCGACGGCCTCGCAAATGTTCGGGTGTCTGAAAATGAAGTCGAGATGTTGAGTGCGATGGCATCGCGAACGGCTTTTGCAACTGAAACCAATCCGGTCACCGGTGCCGACCTGGGCGCCGGGAAGGATACAGCCGTATCGAAGTAAAAGCGTTAGCAGCAGAAATCAAGGTCGCCGGCACCTCTACACCGGCGACGGCGGAACCTG
Organism: Paraburkholderia madseniana; assembly: GCF_009690905.1. GTDB lineage: Bacteria > Pseudomonadota > Gammaproteobacteria > Burkholderiales > Burkholderiaceae > Paraburkholderia > Paraburkholderia madseniana. The sequence goes on along the minus strand of NZ_VOSW01000203.1, from coordinate 4,239 downwards.
TTCGGTCTCAGCGCAGTGCGAGCGGGGGCGAACAGGTCGCCCCAAGATGCCGTATCACGGCGCTGTGCGCGCCTCACCACAACGGAGCCTTTATGTACCCTGATACCATGAACCAGCTTTCCCCGCGTCAACGGGACGCTGTCGTCGAAGCAGCCTTCGACTGCACTACGAAGGTCTTTGCCGGTATTGAGAGAATTGTCGAATTGAATGTCCAGACTGTGAAAACCTCATTGTCCGAGCAGCAGGCGTTGGCCGACGCGGCACTTTCTGCCCGATCCCTCAGTGAGGTAATTGATCTCCAGTCGCAGCAATTCCCGGCCTCCGTTAAAAAGACCTTCGCGTACTGGCGGCATGTCGAGGACATTGCGGTTCAAACACGAGACGGGTTCTTCGGGGTAATGGAGGAGCACTTCGGAGGTTCGCTTCAGCCGTTCGCGGAGATGTTCGACGTCACATCAGTCGGATTCGCCGCTCTGGAGCGGCTCGGCGGGTCGAGCCTGCTTGTCATGGCGCAACCGGCGACTGGCGACGCCGAGCGGGTTGCAATCGTGGACAGTTCGGGTAAGTTGGTTTCTTCGGACGATGCAAGGGGCGACTTGCACAACGATTGAATCGGCCGGCGGGCGTGCATCGCTTCATTCCGTCGGCGTAGACGCGTGAGGTTAGGAGCGCGCTACTGCGCGAGCTGTCGAGTTGCACGGCGGTCGAGCAAGAATTGCTAGCCGCCATGCGGTCTGGTACGGCCTGCGGAGCAGTTATGTCGCTGCGCACAGCTTGTTCGCCTGCGACGAGTCGACGGAACGGCCGCTGTGAGTGAGCGGTTGGTGCGCTCACAGTTGGTAGCGGTCCTATGCCAACGAGCCAATAGCGAGAGAAAACCCATGAAATCGAGCTTCGAAAACCGGGAATGCCGGGAAGATCCGACCGCAGGCCAGCACAGGCGCCTCTAGAACTGGGCGCCTGTCCACTCGCTTGTCGTGGACGATTCGTGCCCGTCGGCCGGCGCTCTGAGCGCATACCTGCAAGTCGGCGGCATGAGGGTGCGAACCCGTCTACCACAGGTCGGACGCCCCGAGGGACGCGAAGGCATGGACACCTGATTGCATTGTTCTGGATGTCGCCATGCCCGGCCTATCCGGATCAGGCGTCGCAGCGGCGCTCCGGGGAATCGGGACGACCGGAAAGAGTCCTCTTCTGGCATTTACTGCATTCGGTACCGCCGACTACATCCAGGAAATGAAGGAGGTTGGTTTCGACGCCGTCTGCCGCAAGCCTGCTGAGCTAACCCAGCTCGAAGGCATGGTCCTCAAGCTGCTCGGCCATGAATCGGTCGATGGCTTTCAGTTCGTGCCGTCCACCTCGGAGCTGGTGCCGACCCTATCCCGGCCTAGACCTGGTTGATCGACAGTAACGTGGTGTCAAAAGGAACGCGACGCGCTCAACTGCGGCTCGCCAATTGCGACCTTTTCGTCGTTCACTGTCGCCGAACGCTAGGATACGCCCCGCGATCGGCGGCACGGTGGCGCCTAATGCCAGAACAGCGCGATTAGAATGATGATGGGAATGGGTACCCCGAGCATATAAAGAAGAATTGAGCGCATGAACACCTCCTTCGGTAAATGAATTGAAGTTTCAATCAGAGCTGGCGCACGCGGCCGCCATGAGTTGCCATCAGACTCGCAGAGAATGCGCCCATCAGCAGCGAGATGAATAACCACAACGATGCGCCGATTGTGACTTTGCGTGCTTTGTCGGCGGCATCCTTAGCGGCAGCATCGAGGGCAGCGATTTTCTGCAGCAGGCGTGTGTAGGTGGTCACCACACGAGCTTTTGCAGCTTCTGGTGTAAGGCCAGTATGCTGCGCAACAAGCTGGCCTAAATAGGCAGTGTCTTCCGGCGACAGTTGATCGCCCATTGCCGCGCTGTTAAGGAAGATTCGTGCCGTTTCCGCACGCGGCATCTCGTTGCCGCCGGCTACGGTCGCGGGGGCCGCGAGTGACGAACCGGCGGGCATCCGGAACAGCGAATCGACAAAGTAGCCGAGCGGCCACGTATTCGTCGCGGCCTCTGCATTGCCGCGTTGCATCGTCCCCATCGTAATGGAGCCGCCTGCCGCGGCGGTTGTCGCGGCGGTCTGCGCGCCGGCCCGCACGGTGCCCGACACGGCCGATGTCAGTATGGCGGCGGTAACGAGCGTCGCCACGGCCCAGCTCAGGAAACCATGCGCCGTGTCCCGGAAGTGGACTTCATCGGCGTCGACGGCCAGCCAGCGGCTGCGTAACCGTCCCGCCAGATAGCCACCTAATCCTGACGTGAGAATCGAGGTGACGCATACCCATACTACAGCGGCGACACCGAACGCTTTCGCATTCGAGGCGCCCGATGACCACGGGGAAATCGACGTTAGGCCGAGGCCGGTGCCTAACGTCAGCAGGATGAGCGCGAACGCGGCCGCACCGACGCCGCCGGCGAACACGGCTCCCCATGAGAGCGCGGCCTCGTGTTGACGGACTAGCAGCGCAGGATCATTCGTGGCCAGCGTATAGTCTGCTGGATCTCTTGTGTTGTTCATTGACAGCCTCCATGAACTTGTTGATACCGCCATTGTCGATATGCCGACCCGTTCGGCATCACTGCGACGCCGTGCTGTAGCAAATCGCCTGCGTATGTCGCATTTTTTGTGCCGCTTGTGCCCGGCAGCCGTCTGTGATGCGCGTTTTGGTGTGGACGTGACTGACGCCAGATCAGGGTGTCGTCTCGTCCGTATTTCCACGTTCCGTTTCCCGACTCTGCGTACTGGCCCGTCAGGTGGTAGGCATGGGGTTTGCTCGACATAGCGTTCTACCGCAGCATTCACCCGTAGCAGCCAACCGCATGACCGAGGAGATCAGTATGGAAGCGACGAAACAGGACAAGACCAAGACCGGATCCGGCTCGCACGATGCACTGGCCTTTCTTGAAGCGGAGCATCGTTCAGTTGAAAAACTGTTCGAGGCGTTCGGGAAGGTCGGCGACGACGACCTTGACGCGAGGTCGGCGCTTGTGCAGCGCGCCTGCGAAGAGCTATCCATCCACGCGATACTCGAAGAGGAGCTGCTTTATCCGGCCGCACAGGAGGCGTTGGCCGACAGCGACAAGATCGACGTCGACGAAGCGTATATCGAGCACTTCCTCGTCAAGACGCTGATCGCGAAGTTTGAAACGCTGAAACCTTGCGACAAGGGCTTCGACGCGACCTTCAAGGTGATGAGCGAGATGGTGGGCCATCATGTCGAGGAAGAAGAGGAGGAGCTCTTCCCGGAACTGCGCAAGTCGAAATGCAATCTCCGCGCACTCGGCGAAAAGCTGGCAAAACGCAAGGCGGAGTTGCAAAGCAAGCTCGATGCAGTGGGCAGCGGATCGGTAGGCGACAAGACTGAGATGCTCTGAGTCCTGCAGCGCAATAGCAGATCGCGCACGCCAACCGGAGATAAAAAGTTCATGACGCTGAAGCAGCGGCTTCGCGGCGTGCGCAAGACGAAGCGTGACATGTTCGGCATCGCCCGATTGCGTGCCGGCCAGGAGGACATCATTCGCAGCGTGCTGGAGCGGCGTGACACACTTGCGACGGTGCCGACCGGCGCCGGCAAATCCCTCTGTTATGAATTACCGGCATTACATCTCGACGGTACGACGCTCGTCGTGTCGCCACTCATCGCCTTGATGAAGGATCAGGCGGACAAACTGCTGGCGGCGGACATCGAGTGTACGTTGGTCAACAGCACGTTGCGCAGCCGCGATGAACGGGAGGCGTTGCAGCGCATTCTGGACGGGAAGAGCGGCATCATCTTCGTCACGCTGGAGCGGCCCCGCATTCATGAAGGTATTGCGGGCGGGTGCAGGACATAACATGGGTCTGGTAGTGGTCGACGAAGCGCATTGCGTGTCGCAATGGGGCCACGACTTCCGGCCGGCGTTTCTTGAGATTGCCTGCGCCGTCAAGGCGCTCGGCCAACCGCCGGTGCTTGCGCTGACTGCGACCGCGACTCCGCCTGCGCTGGACGACATCACGCGTTTGTTGCGGATGCGCGATCCGCGCGTGGTCCGCACGGGTACGTTGCGGGATAACCTGCGTTGAACGAAACCGCTGACGCGGTAGCAGGTGGTTGGCCGGAGGCGGCGTCTTCGATACCGGTCATGGAATGTCTCCCCTTGAGTGGGACGATGGCAGTGCAGTTTGCTACCTCGTCCCTTCTGAGC
>NZ_VOSW01000202.1 GCF_009690905.1 Paraburkholderia madseniana | reverse complement strand
CCGCCTCGCGCGTGATTATGAAAGGCTACCCGAAACACTTGCCGGGTTGCATTTCGTGGTCTTCGCGATGCTCATGCTCGTTCACGCAGTGCCGGTACTTCAAAGTGCCTAACACGCTCTAGTCGCATTCCAGTCCGATTGGCGCGCGAGTTCGACGAACGCTTTCAAATAATCGATCGCCGCGTCTGTCTCGCGCACGCCGAGAAAAATCTGCTTGGCGATGCCTCGCTTGCCTAATCTGACTGGACTGACGGCGACCTTGCCGGCGTACTCTTCCACCAGCCAGCGAGGCAGCGCGGCGACGCCGCGCCCACTGGCTACCATTTGCAACATGATGTCGGTTGTTTCAATGACCTTGTGGCGCTTCGGCATGACGTTCGCCGGCATCAGAAACTGGTTATAGATATCCAGCCGGTCGATTTCCACCGGGTACGTAATGAGGACCTCATCCGCCAGTTCCTCGGGCGGAATAAAGGGCAACTGCGCGAGTCGATGCCCGAGGCCGACCACCAGCACCTGCTCGTAATCGAACACCGGTTCGAAGCGTAGACCGGGTTTTCGCAACGGGTCCGGCGTGACCAGAATGTCGATGTCGTAACCGAACAGCGCACCGATGCCGCCAAACTGGAATTTCTGTTTGACGTCGACATCCACGTCCGGCCAGCGCGCGAGATACGGCGAGACCACCTTGAGCAGCCACTGATAGCAGGGGTGGCACTCCATACCGATACGAAGCGTGCCGCGCTGCCCCTGGGCGTATTGCTTCATCCGTTCTTCCGCGTGTTCCATTTGCGGCAGCACCCGGTTGGCAAGCGCCAGCAGATATTGACCTGCCTGGGTCAAACGCAGGTTTCGGCCCTCGCGATCCCACACCGCGGTGCCCAGTTGTTGTTCCATCTTCTTGACGGTGTGACTCAGCGCCGATTGCGTCAGGCACAGCACGTTGGCCGCCGCGGTCAGGGACCCTTGGCGGTCCACTTCCCGAATGATTGTCAGATGGGTTCGTTCGAGCATGGTGAGTCCATGAATAAAACTAATCGATCAATGAAATAATGCCATTATATTTCATGAGCCATCCACCCTATGATCGAGCCGTTCATTTTCGGAGCAGCTCATCACCATGGTTACGACACACAATCTGGGTTTCCCCCGCATCGGCGCAAAGCGTGAGCTGAAGTTCGCTCAAGAGCATTACTGGAAAGGCCAGTCGTCGCGCGACGAATTGAAAAGCCTGGGCGCGCAACTGCGTCAGCGGCACTGGGAGAACCAGTCCGGCCTCGATCAGGTTCCGGTTGGCGACTTCTCGTTTTATGACCAGGTGCTCGATACGAGCTTCATGCTGGGCAATATCCCGGAACGGGTCCGGGGCTTTGAGGGCGACGCGCTCGACAATTACTTTCGCGTTGCACGTGGCCGCTCCGCGCATGATTCGGCCTGCAGTTGCGGCGTGCAGGCAGGCGAGATGACCAAATGGTTCGATACGAACTACCACTACATCGTGCCGGAATTTAGCGCCGCGACCGAGTTTTCGCTCGATGCGTCGCGCCTCGTCGATCAACTCGCCCAGGCCCGCGCGCTGGGCGTCAAAGCCAAGCCGGTCATCATCGGACCGGTGACGTATCTATGGCTCGGCAAGGCGAAGGACGATTCGGACAAGCTCGCGCTGCTGCCGCGTCTGTTGCCTGTGTACACGGCACTACTCGATCAACTGGCGGCGCAAGGGGTGGAATGGGTGCAGATCGATGAGCCGGCGCTGGTCACCGAGCTTGAGCCGGCATGGCAACACGCATTCGTCACGGCGTACGACGCATTAAAGACCACCAGCGTGAAGCTTCTGCTGGCAACCTATTTCGGTGAGCTGCGCGACAACCTCGCGCTCGCCTGCGGATTGCCGGTTCAAGGTCTGCATGTCGATGCGGTCAACGGCCGTGGCGAGGTCGAGCAGGTCGTCGCACGGATGCCCGCCGACAAGATTCTGTCGCTTGGCGTAATCAATGGCCGCAACATCTGGAAGACCGATCTGAGCGCGGTGCTGGAATGGCTGACGCCGATTCATCAAACATTGCAGGCTCGCCTGTGGATCGCGCCGTCGTGTTCATTGCTGCATGTTCCGGTAGACCTGAACAGCGAACAGAGGCTCGATCACGAAATCCGTTCTTGGCTCGCGTTTGCCCTGCAAAAGCTCGATGAACTGAAGATCATCGCGAAGGCGCTGAACGATGGACGCGAGTCGGTACTAGCCGCGCTTGCCGAAAATCAGGCCGCCATCCAAAGCCGTCGCACGTCGCCGCGCGTGCACAACCCGGCGGTCAAGGACGCGATCGTGAAGATCGATGCCGCGTTGGGACGTCGCACCAGCGCCTATCCGCAACGTGCCGCCCGGCAGTCTGCGCTGTTGAACCTGCCGGCTTACCCGACCACCACCATCGGCTCATTCCCGCAAACCGCCGAAATTCGCCAGGCGCGCAGCCAGTTCAAGCGTGGTGAACTGGACGAAGCCGGCTACAAGACGGTGATGCAGCACGAAATTGCGCGCAGCGTGCAGGAACAGGAAGCGCTGGGTCTCGACGTGCTCGTGCATGGCGAAGCAGAGCGTAACGATATGGTCGAATACTTCGGCGAACAACTCGACGGTTACGCGTTCAGCCAGTTCGGCTGGGTGCAGTCCTATGGCTCGCGATGCGTGAAGCCGCCCATCCTGTTCGGCGACATCAGCCGTCCGAAGGCGATGACGGTCGAGTGGATCAGGTATGCGCAATCGCAGACCGCCAAGCCGATGAAGGGCATGTTGACCGGCCCGGTCACGATCCTGAACTGGTCGTTCGTGCGTGACGACCAGCCGCGTTCGGTTTCCTGCTATCAGTTGGCGCTGGCGATCCGCGAGGAAGTGCTGGACCTGGAGAAGGCGGGGGTACGGGTGATCCAGATTGACGAAGCGGCGCTGCGTGAAGGCCTGCCGTTGCGTAAGTCGCAGTGGAGCGACTATTTGCAATGGGCGGTGGAGTCCTTCCGTATCACGGCAAATGGCGTGCAGGACGAGACGCAGATCCACACGCACATGTGCTACTCGGAGTTCAATGACATCATCGCTTCGATCGCCGATATGGACGCTGACGTCATCACGATCGAGACGTCGCGCTCGGACATGGAATTGCTGGACGCCTTCGACAACTTCAATTATCCGAACGAGATCGGACCGGGCGTCTACGACATCCACTCGCCGAATATTCCTAGCCAGGAGCACATCGTGAATCTGATGCGCAAGGCGGCCGAGCGGATTCCGGCTGAGCGGTTGTGGGTGAACCCCGACTGCGGCCTGAAGACCCGTGCGTGGGAAGAAGTCATCCCTGCGTTGAAGAACATGGTCGCGGCAGCCAAAACGTTGCGCGCGGGCATCTGATCAAGCTGGCTGAGACTACGTTGCGTGAGGTCGTTGACCTCACGAATTCGTTTGCCGGGTCTGGCGGCAGACGAACCGGCGCAGCGGTGTCACGGACTCTCGCGCACTCTCGGCCTCAGCGACCTCGCGCCACCACTTCTCGCCGCGATGCGGCGAGGCCAAGTCCAGGCGCTCGCCCATACGGGGCGTCGACAGCGGGATGCCGCGCGCGGCGGTGAGCCCGATCACGCGCTCGTACGGTTCCTGCCAACGATGCATCGCCAGATCGAACGTGCCGTTGTGAACGGGCACCAGCCAGCGGCCGCGCAGATCGACATGGGCCTGGACGGTCTCGTCGGGCTGCATGTGGACGTATGGCCATTGAGCGTCGTAGGCGCCGGTTTCGAGCAGCGTCACGTCGAAGGGACCCAGCCGCTCGCCAATGGCCTTGAATCCGTCGAAGTAGCCCGTGTCGCCGCTGAAGAACACGCGCAGCGCGTCATCGACGATGACCCACGAAGCCCACAAGGTGCTGTTGCCGTCGAACAGACTGCGGCCGGAGAAATGCTGCGCCGGGGTTGCCGTGAACGCCAGGCCGTCGATTTCGACGCCCTGCCACCAGTCGAACTGGCGGACCTTCGACGCCTCGATACCCCACTCGATCAGACGGTCACCGACGCCCAGCGGCGTCAGAAATACGCCTGTCTTCGCAGCGAGTGCCAGCACGGTCTCGCGGTCCAGATGGTCGTAGTGGTCGTGCGACAGAATCACACCGCGCAACTGCGGCAAGTCTTCGAGGGCAATGGGCGGCGCATGAAAGCGCTTTGGACCGAAGCGCCGGAACGGTGATGCCCGTTCAGCGAAGACCGGGTCGGTCAACCAGAACTGACCCCGCAGCTTGAGCAGCATGGTGGAATGCCCGAGGCGGTACAGGCTCCGGTCCGGCGCGGCCTGGAGTTGTTCGGGCGACAGGGCATCGACGGGCAGGGCGCCCGCCGGCGTCGTGCCGGCCGGCTTGTTGAGCAAAATATTCCAGACGATGCTCAAGGTCTTGCCGAGTCCTTCGACAGGACGCGGTCTGACGTTACGAAAGCGCTTGCCGTCGTGCTGAGCCGACATATCGAACAATTCACGCCCGCGTCGCGCTGCCGTCAGGCCCAAGGCGCGGCGAATAGAACTGGTGAACGATGTCATGCGAGCAGCCTCGAGGCATAAAGTAGACTGCTCAGTGTAGTTTATTTTCGAGAAAAGTAAACTGCCCGGTGTAAAATTTATTGATGAGCACCAGTGAACCCACCCTCCGCCTGACCGACCGCAAGCGCGCCGCCGTCATTGGGGCGGCAATCGAAGAGTTTCTGGCGGCCGGCTTCGACGCGACCAGCATGGACCGTATCGCGGCACGCGCGGGCGTTTCGAAGCGGACGGTCTACAACCATTTTCCAAGCAAGGAAGCGCTGTTCGCTGCGATCCTGGGGCAGTTGTGGGAGTCGAGCGATACGGGAGAGGTGACGGCTTATTCGGCCGCGCATCCGTTGCGTGCGCAGTTGCTCCAGCTTCTGTTTAAAAAGCTGGCCCTTCTGAATAACGAGGCGTTTCTGTCGCTGGCGCGCGTTGCGATCGCGGCGGGCATTCATTCGCAGGAACGCGCGCGCGATATGGTGGCGCGCATGGGCGAGCGCGAAGAGGACCTAACAGTGTGGATTCGGGCAGCCGCTGCGGATGGCCGCCTCAAGACGTCGGACCCGATGTTCGCCTCACAGCAGTTGCAGGCCCTGGTGAAAGCGTTCGCGTTCTGGCCGCAGGTGACGATGGGCCAGCCACCCCTCAGCGCCGATGAACAAAAGCATGTCGCGGAATCTGCTGCCGATATGTTTCTTGCGCGCTATGCATGACGCTCACGCGCCCGCGGACGCTTCCAGTTCCGCGAGACGCTTGCGCAGCAGGCGATCCTCCTGGAAGCGGCTGGTTTCGTCGCGGATCACGGCGACGATGCCAGTGAGTTCGTTCTGCGGCGAATGCAGCAACGCGACCGTAAAGGCGATCGAAAGTGACCGCCCGTCCTTATGCACGGCAGGGACACGCAGCACGTCGTTGCCATAGCGGGTTTCGCCCGTTGCCATGGTCTTGTGATAACCGTCCCAATGGCGGCCGCGCAAACGTTCCGGAATGATCAGGTCCAGCGACTTTCCCAGTGCCTCGCTCTGCGTAAAGCCGAACATGCGCTCAGCGCCGGGGTTCCATAGTGTGATGCTGCCGGCGGCATCGGAAATGATGATCGCGTCGCCGATTGCGTTGACGAGTTGCTCGAAGTCGATAGCGCTTTGCATGGCGCTCCCCGGAAGTAAAACCGCAGATCCTTGAATTGGATACGGCGCCCGCTGGGGGGCGCCGTATCCACAGGCCCGAGCCTACACACAGGCTCGCAGCGTAACACCATTAAACCGCTTTGATTTCGTGCAGGTTGAAGATGTCCTGCCGGCTGTAGCCGAGGCTCGCCAGCACTTCATCCGTGTGTTCACCGAGCAGTGGCGACGCGGTCACTTCCGGCTTCATGTCCGAGAACTTGATCGGACTGCCTACCGTCAGATACGTGCCGCGTTTCTTGTGCGGCACTTCGACGATCGTGCCGCTCGCGCGCAAGGACGGATCGTTGG
>NZ_VOSW01000201.1 GCF_009690905.1 Paraburkholderia madseniana | reverse complement strand
CAGATCGATTCCACTAAACTTGTTCATGCCGGCCTCCTGTGCGTCACGTCGCTGTTCGCACCTCGACTCTACGCCAGCCGTTCGACCCGAACGGAGGGGAGGCCGGCTATATGATTATCAGAACCGGAATTCGTCGTGGAGCACGAATTTGACCCATTCGGACTCGCGAGACATGGCAATCTCCTCAAGAACATTTCGGAAATCCTGGGGCCGCGGCAAGGGCCTGGGAGAACGGTCAATCCCGCATATCACCGAGCGTGCGGGCTCACACGGTCCGACGTGTCAGTGAATTCGCGCGAGGGTACGAAGCAGGGCATCTCCGTCCTGCGTAACGCGAGGGAGCACGGCACCACCCGCAAGTTGCTCCATGTCGAGCAGTTGACGTTCGAGCAACGTGTCAAGTTCGTCCCGGTCGGCAATCTGTTCGACGCAGTCCTTGACGAGCATCAATGTCGCAAATTCATGGGGGCTGAGCATACCTGTCTCCTGAGAGTTCGAGTAGGCGCTGTACATGGAATGCGCCGGCTACCGGCTTGTGTGCCGTGCCCGCCAGCTATAGCGCTCGCTTGCGGCCACGCATTACCAGCGGCGCATTTGGCTGCGATATGCAGCGGGGAGTTGATGGTAGAAGGAGGTTCAGGAGTACGGCAATTCGGGGTGTCCCGCATATTGGACATATTGGCCGTAGCGCACTTCCAAAGATGCGGCACCGATTAAGCGCTTGCTTCATCGTCGTGTCTCCCTTGTGAAGGGAACCGGTGAGCGAGCGCACGCTTGCCGGCCACGAAGGGTCGTTTGTGTTGCACGACCCAATGGCTGGTTCTTGGCGAACTGCGGCCCACAATTGACACTCAACATACTCTTACCTGTACGCGCAGGTTTGACCGTGCGTGTCAGCTCCTGAAAAATTCCAGACCCGTTTTTCGAAAAATTCACGCCGGGCAGATTTTCGGTTAAATTCCGAAAACGTCTACTCCAGAAGACGTCCATGCACATTCCAGTAACGAACTTCTTCGCATGAGCTCCCGCGCACCCACGGTTGATGTCTGCCGTCCGCTAAAGCACGGCATTGCCCACAGTCACTTCAGCGTGCGGGGGGAAGCGCCACAGCGGCGCTTGCTCGCCTGGCGGGATCGGGTCGGTCACCTTGTTGACGTGCTGCCCTCGCGATCTGACCTGGAGAGGCCGTTCCAAGCGTCGATTGACCGCTATCAGGTTGGCGAGCTTGTATTTACGGATTGCCGGTCGGACCTGATTGTGCTTGAGCGCTCACTGGCCCGGATCTCGACAGACCGGGTACGCGACTTCGTCTTTCATGTGTTTCTGGAGGGCGGAGTTGAGAACGTCGCCGTGCGCACCGCGCGGCGCGATCCCACACCCTCAGCCGCAAGCATCCTTGCACTGGATATGAACCAACCCGTTCGAATGCAACGCCAGGCATGCAGGGTGATCGCGTTTTTCGTGCCGGGCGAGTTTGTGCAGGAGGTCTTTCCTGATCCGGAGGCCATCCACGGCCGTGTGCTCCATGGTTCGACGCCGCTCGAGCGACTGATCATCGAACACGTTGCGGCGCTCAGTCGGACGATCGCATGCATGAGTGCCGGTGAGGCGGACGGCGCCATACGCGCGGCGGCCAAGCTCCTTGTCGCAGCGTTTGGACGACAGGCGCGCCTGAGCGGCGACACGCGCGCTGCAGCCCGGGTAGCCATGTTCGGTCAGGTACGGCGCTATATTCAGGCGCACCTGACTGAAGATGAACTCTCCCCCGAAAGTGTGCTAAATGCGCTTCAACTTCCTCGCCCGACCATCTATCGCCTGTTTCAGCATGAAGGCGGCGTTGGCGCTTATATCCGCCACCTGAGGCTACGCCATGCGGCCGATGAACTGATCCGGTATCCGCACTTAGCGGTGATAGAGATTGCCTACGGACTCGGCTTCAAAAGTGCGTCTGATTTTACGCGCGCCTTCCGGCGAGCCTACGACATGGCGCCGCAGGATTTTCGGGCTCTAGCTGACAAGATAGTTCAGACCCAGTGATAGGCGTCAATGCGCACGCGGCGGTTCAGGTTTCGAGGCGCCGTTCCTTGAAAAGCGTCAGCGCACAGAAGCTCACCACACACGCCGGCGCCACATACCAGGCTGCAGACATGGGATCGCCGGTCCATCTGATCAATGCCGTCACGATGAATTGAGCAGTGCCGCCGAACAAGGCGACGTGCAGCGCATGCGAAACGGCCATGCCGCTGGCGCGCACCCGCGCAGGAAGCGCTTCGAGCACAAGCAGGGCGACCGCGCCGGCGCCGAACGCCACCATTGTGCTAATGAGCCCGACGCCGCACAGGATAGGCAGCGCGCTGGTCGCACGGGTAATCACCAGAAAGACCGGATAGACCAGAAGCGCCGTGCATCCAGAGGCAAGGAGGGCCAGTGGTTTGCGGCGAGGCAGACTGTCTATGAGGCGGCCGGCCAGCGGCGGAATGACGACCAGCAGCAGCGCAGACAACGCGGAAGCCAGAAATCCGATGACGGCGGGCATGTGCATCACGCGAGTCGCATAGCTAGGCATGAAGTAGACGATCGCGTAGACCGGTATGGTTTGCCCCATCATCATCAGCATCGCCAGCAGGATCGTCGTCCCATGTTCGCGACACAGTTCGGCGAGCGGTGTGCCGGCATTTCTGGCGGTGTTGGTGGGAATCCGATCATCGCGAAGCCGATGGCGAACGTAGAGACCGACTGGCGCGATCAGCAGACCGATCAGGAATGGGATCCGCCAGCCCCACGAAGCAAGAGCGGCCGGTGACACCGTGCTGGTGAGTAGCACCCCCAGGCTTGCGCCCAGCAACGCGGCCGCGCCTTGGCTAGCGAGCTGCCAGCTGACCAGATAGCCGCGACGCGACACGGGCCCAGCCTCCAGCACGAAGGTCGCGGCAACTCCGATGTCGCCGCCGACGGCAAAGCCCTGCAACGATCGAGCGGCGATGACAACGAGCGGCGCAATCACGCCTATGCTGGCAAACGACGGGCACAGGCCGAGCGCGGCGGTTCCCAGAGCCATCATCCAGCTGGTCCTCGTCATCGCTGCGCGGCGTCCAACGCGGTCCGCGTAAGCGCCGATGATCATCGCGCCAACAGGTCGCATGAAAAAGCCGACGCCGAATGTACCGACGGCCCACAGCAATGAAGTCATCGGATCGTTCGCTGGGAAGAACCGGTCTCCGATCATCACCGCGAAGAATCCGAAAACGGTGAAATCGAACATTTCGAGGCCAGTCACAAGCGATGCTGCGACAACGGTTTTGAGAAGCTCGCGGGGATTTTCTTGATTGCCCGAAGGCTGGTCGCACGTCGCGAAGGGAGGCGTGAACATTCTTTTGTAAGGTCGTCAGTAATGGCGCATGAGTTTCACGTTGAAAACGCATTCTCGCTACGCGACGCGTTGCACGATACCACGTGCGCCCCTTCGCTGACTGGCGGCGCGCACGTGGCTCTCCCTCCGGGAGTCCGGTCCGGTGACATGGGACGGTCCCTGCCTCGCCAGATGAGGATATTCGATAACGTTTGCGTCTTGACAAAGCGAATGTCCACCGAGAGTGCAAAGCCCTAGTCCGCACTACACCGAAGTCGACGGACAAAGACTGGCAACTGGGGAAAGGCGCGGCAGATTCGCCAGACGGCCATTCGAAACGTCATTGGCGATTGACCGGTGCTGGCCTTGGAACGGACCGTTGTAAATCTCGTCCGATCAGCGGCTTCGGGTCGGCGAACAACCCTAAACGACTACCGCCGGATAGCCCCCGGGCGAACGCTGGCGCGTGAGGCCTGCCTTGTTACTCGTCGTTCGAGTGGGTGCCTCGGCTGATCACCTGCCGCGATCAGGTTGATTGAAACGATGCTGGCTCAGACAGAGTTAGCCCGTTGGTCTCCCGAAATGGCTCACCTTTTGGCGCCTCGATCAAAACGAACAGATGCAACTAACCGTCTTGCGTTTTCTGCGATACGAACACATCAAACCCCAGTCGTTGGGTCGCATAATTTTGTTCCCGTTCCTGGCCAGTCGAATTGCGGCTGGCAGACATGTCGGGAACAAGTTTGCTTCAAGAGGCCTTGCAGAAAGTTGTTCCCCAGACCAACGCTTGAGGCGATTTTGTGACTTTTCCGGCAGGCCCCAAGCGCAGCGCCGAATTGAATACCGGTGAAAGCGCTCTCGTTTGATGGTACCCCGTGCGCTGACGGGGAGGCTGGGCCCGCGGTATCACAGGGCGTTTGTTTCACGTCTCGAGGCGAGGAACAAATTGCTGCAAGAAGGTGTGGTGGTGATCGATTCTCCGCTCAAGGCATACGCTGATCCCGATTCGGCCGAAGAACGGGCCCGGCCTACCCGGACACTCACTGACAGGTTTTACGCGTGGCTGTCGACCTGGGGTGGGCCGGGGCAGATTGTGGTGGCCGAGAATGAAAAGATTCACGCCGCAACGGCCGACGTGCTGAAACCGGTTGAGTTCACGCGCCGCAACGATTCGGGGCGCGCGGGCTTCTATCTGAAGAGCGTTGTACCCATGCAGCCAGTGGATGATGTCCGATCCGACTAGCGACTCCAGAATGAAACTGCCGATATGATCGAACCACAGCTTCAACGTAGGGCGGAACTGCTGCGCGATATAACAAACCTGGGGCTCCTCGGCAGCCTTTGTGAGGACCACGGCGACGTGGTCGTTTTCGAGCGTACACCGCTACTGCTGTCAAAAAGCGAGCGCCCAGACGCGATCGCCGGTCGGGCTGTTTGGGTGGACGATCCCGCAGGATGGTTTGCTACGGACTTGAGCGGTTGCGAGGCGCTGGCCCGATGGATGCCGGATTATGTGGCGCCTCATTTCTACCTCGCAACAACTCGCGAGCAGAGCTGGCGATGCGGCGAAGCCACAGCCGTGCATTGCATCGCGTGCACAGGGGACTATCTGCAGCGGCGTCTGGACTATGATGAGGACGACGGTGCAGTCCGAGGTGTCGAATGGGCAATATCCGAGTATGGCTCGTTCGTTGGAATGTTCATCGGCAACTTGACGCTTGTGAATGGCAGTGTTCGTAGACTCATCAGCGAGCGATGTCCGGGCTACTACGTCGACCTGAGCAAGATGGCTGACTCAAGCTATTACATGAACCACTGCGCCCACTGTAATGCCAAGTTTGGTGACTTCTTCATGTACAGCGAACCGGGTGGCGCGTTTTTCCCCGTAACGCCGGAAGAGGCCAAACTAATACAACTCACCCGGATCGACCTGCCACTGCTCGCGCAAGGAAACGGGTCGGCGAGTGCTCCGGACATGGTGCCCTATTGCACGGTCGTCGGCTAAGCTGTTCTACTCCGAGAATGCCAGAGTCCACAACAGCGTGCTGCTTCCGACTGGCTCCGGCATTTGCGCGAAGACCGAGACAGCCGCACCTTCTTCAACGAAAATGCATTGAGGCAGGCCCCAATGTTCGCGATGAAGGTCGCCGAAGAGGTCGCGAAGGCTTATCTGGCAAGCGCCGATGTGCGTGAGGAGCTAATGCGCCGACGGGGACCCAAGTGCGCATGCTGCAGGCCACGGCGACGGCCCTCGAAACGGAACTTGACGCCGCAGGCACCTGGCTGATCTCGGACACCACTAGCCCGGCATTCCGGGAACCCCTTCGCCAACTTCAGGCGATGCCTTCCCGGGTGCCACCAAGAACAGCGGGGCGGTTACCAGATCGCGACCGTCCTGGTGGCGCGGGCAACGGAGTGCGGCGCCATTCAATTCGTCGGCAAGTACGTGTTGCTCCACACACTGCGACACGCGGCGTGCAACGGTAGCGCCGACTGGATGCAGTTGGCCCTTCCGCCGAGCGTTTTCTGATGGGCCTGCGGCAACGGAGAAACGGAGGGTCGCTTATCAGAGCTATCATACCCTTCGTTTCGGGACACTGGCCCTGATTTCGACCAGGCGATCGCTCACACAACTAAGAGACGGTTTCAAAAAGGCTCCTGCATAGATCGCTGGAGGGTATTCCAACAGATGAGGCAAGCGGCGAACTTCAAGAAAGCTTCATGGATCCTGGCAAGGCGCTCGTAGCGGACTCGAAGACGATG
>NZ_VOSW01000200.1 GCF_009690905.1 Paraburkholderia madseniana | reverse complement strand
GATGGCTACGCGGCCTCGCACCGCGCGGTGCGCGAGATGAAGGCCGATGGTTTGGTGCCTGAAGACACGAAGGTCCGGTCCTCAAAATATCTGAACAACGTGATCGAACAGGACCATCGCCACATCAAGTCCAGAACGTACGTAATGCTTGGATTCAAGCGGTTCAGGAGCGCCACGACCACAATTTCAGGTATCGAATTGACACATCGCATTCGCAAGGGCCAGTTCGACCTCACGGAGCTCGGCCTCAAGGAGGCTACTGCGCCCGCCGTATGGAATACGGTCCTGCCCACTCGATAAGTTACCCTTCCTATAGGCAACTTCTCAACCTGCTTTCCTATTTGCACCAGAACCGTCCTGTCCGATGTAGTCATCGATACATTCGGGAAGTAGTGCGACCTGCTTGCGGTCATCGCCTTCAACAAATCGCTTCATGAGTCACCCGGTCTCAGTGCGTTGATTCAGTTTAGGCGATCAATGCGTTTCCACACACTCTGGGTCGATCACCGTCATTCGAACCGGTAAGTCGCTATCTCCTCGGCTACCGCACGCGGCAACGTCGTGCTTCATTGTCCAATTGCCGAGCTCGCGGCAAGTCAGTCGCGCGAATCCTGTTGCCCTGCAGCGAACACTTACGCTTAACCAGGTTTTCCATTCCACTACGCTCAAACGCCAAAGTCCGCGACGCGAGCCTGCCCGGCACCGCGCCCCTGAAATGTGGTCATGAATTGAACTGCGATTCCGCTGAATGAACAGTAGTATTTATCATCCTGTCAAACTCTGACCCATGGCACGAAGAAACCGGCCGCCCGGAGCACAGCAGGGGGCAATTCCGGCGCGTTCAGGTTCCATCAGTCGCAGGTCGCTAGTGCAAATCGTCAGATAAATAGGAATGCGAATCAAATCGAGCGCGCAAATCTGCCGATGGCGGGTTGACGCTGGTCCGTCGCTGACCTATATTGGCCGGGTAGTTCGATTCGGTCCTGTCGTCATGGCAATAAATGCTTACTCACGTCGAACCGAGCGGGTACTTGTACCTGTCCTTTCGACCCCATCGTCCACGCCCGAAGCACCGTTCGCGTTTTCGTATGACGGAAGGTTCAACAATGGGCGATGAAACCACACGTGACCCGATTTTTCCGGCAACCTGCGTGCGCTGCGGCGGCAGGGTTTCGGAGGCGGTTTCTTTCTGTCCGCATTGTGGCGCGCATGCGTGGCTTGCGTTCGGCGATCGTGCGTGGACGAAGAAGCCCGATGTAGCCACGGCGAGCGCAGCGCACGCGCGTGCGCATGTTCCGCATGACAAGCTGCTGTGGCCGTCGCAGTCGAGACCCGTGTTCGCGTCGGCCGATGTCCATCCATATGGCCACACGCGCCCGCATTCGCTTGGCGGTGCCCGCCATTGGCGATTGAAAGCGAGCGTAGCGCTGGCGTTGCTGGCATGCGTCGCCCTTTATGGCGGAGCGGTGCTGTTGCACCGGGATGACTCCGCCACGCGTGAACAGCAGACGACGTCGAGCACGGTGGAAGGCAGCGTAACGACAGATGGCGTGAGCCAGGCTAACCAGGGCTCCGCGCCGCCGCAGGTGCCGACGATGGTCCAGGGCCCCAGGGCGACACAAGGCTCGATCACGCCGCAAAGTCCGACGGCGGGGCAAGACCCGGCGACGGCCGCAGCTGTCGCGGCAGCGGCGATCGCTTCTTCGACGGCGCCTGCTGCAGCTGCTTCCTCGGTGGCGTCCGCGCAACCCGTTGCGCCTGCGATCGCGGATCGCGAGACACATTCGCAGGACGAAAAAGCCTCGTCACCGAGCTCGACAGCGAGCAACAAGGGGTATGGCGACAGGAATCACAGGCTGATGGCGCTCGCGCTTGCGCGAGCGCACAGCGGTCTCGAGAAAAATGATCTGGCTATGGCCCGATCAGGGATCTATTGGGCGCTTTCGTTGCAGCCGGACAATAGCGAGGCACTCATGCTGAAGCAGGATTTGCTCTCGCGGCAAAAGGCGCGTGATGCGGGGTTGCACGCGGCTCGCATCCGATAGCCTCCATAGCGACGATGTAATTCGTGATCGGGAGCGCGGCACGTTCGCCGGGATGATCAACGCCACGCGCGTGGGCGCCGCTTACCATCACGATGTGCCTTTCGATAACTCGCCCATTCGACGTGCTAACCAATATCCGTGGAGGGCGACACGAAAACGCTCGGGTCGCCTCCGGAACACGATCGGGCGGACCAACCACGACTTGAACGAGCCGACATGGCCCCACGCGTTCGAGCAGCGCTAGCAACTCGGCGCGTAATGCCCGATAGCCTGGCAGCCGCGCCACGATCCCAACGGAAAATTTCGCCTGCGGTGAGTATACGGGGACGCATTTCGATGCGCCGGTCCACTTGCGAAGCGACGTCACTTATTGAGGCGCGTTACTGAGCGCTTTGGCCGCTCGGCAACGCGCTGTACACCGCTCAGCCTGACTTCTAGTACGCGACCTTGAAGGTCGGCGAATCTTCCGGCCGGCTGCGTCGGCGATCGTAGATCCGGGTGGTGGCAATGTTAGCGTGCCCCAGCCATTCCTGCACTTTCGCGATGTCGGCCTCGTGGTCGAGCGCATTGGTCGCAGCGGTCGCACGCAGACTGTGCACTCCAAAGCCCTCCACGCTGATCCTGGCCTGCGCCGCATACGCGAGCACGCACTTGTACACGCCATCGGCCGTAATGGCGTTGCCGGTTTTCCGGATCTGCTGAAACAGCGCGGCGTCCGGTGTGATCGCGTGGCCGGCCGCTTCCATGTACGTGTGGAGGCGTTCCGCGCTTGCCGGATGGAGCGGGACGTAACGGGTCCTGCCGCCCTTGCCGTGCACGCGCAGATGCGGCACGCCGCGGCGGTCGTGAATGTCACGGACCTTCAACAGGCACAGTTCCTCGCGGCGCAGCCCGTGATACAGCAGCACGGCCAGCATTGCACGATCACGCTGTCCCTTGAGTGTGGTTGGATCGGGCGCATCGAGCAGGGCGCGGGCCTGATGATCACCGAGCGCCGGTGTTTTGCTCTCGTGGCTGTCGACCTTCGGGCGCTTCGCGCCCTTGACCGGGCTGAAGTCAACCGCATTCCTTTCGCACAGGTACGCTGCCCCAGTCCCACCAGTCACGATGGTGATCCAGCCGTCTGAGCAGTTTTCGGCGCATTTGCTCCCGGTAATAATGAGCGGCGACGAACACGGTTGCCATCGCCAGCACGAACGAACCCATCACGAATCCCACTGCTTCACTCATCGGAACCTCCCTTGCAGAACTATCGGCTTCACTGCAGGTGCTGCCCCCCGTTGATTGCGATGTTGGCGCCGGTCACGAAACCCGCTTCGCGCGAACACAGATAGAGCACGAGTGCGGCGACCTCGTCGGGCTGTCCGAGCCGGCCGACCGGAATCTGCGGAATGATCTTCGTCTCGCGGATGTCCTCGGGCACCGCCATCACCATCTTCGTCGCAATATAGCCGGGCGAGATCGTGTTGACAGTGACGCCTTTTTTCGCCACCTCGAGCGCCAGCGATTTCGTGAAACCGTGCATGCCGGCCTTTGCCGCCGCATAGTTGGTCTGGCCGAACCCACCTTTGGAGCCGATGATCGACGACACGTTGATGATGCGGCCCCAGCCGCGCTCGACCATGCTGTCGCACACCGGCTTCGTCATGTTGAACACCGAATCGAGGTTGGTGCGGATCACCGCGTCCCAATTGACCTTGTCGAGCTTCTTGAAGCTGGCGTCGCGCGTGATGCCGGCGTTGTTGATCAGGATATCGACCGGTCCGACTTCCGCTTTGATCTGCGCCATGCATCTTTCGCACGAGTCGTAGTCGGCGACGTCGACCGCGTACGCGCGGAACTGTCGTCCCTCGGCTTCCATGCGTGCGAGCCACTCGTTCGCACCGGTGTTGCCGGGCGAATAGGTGACTACGACTGCATAACCGGCGTCATCCAACTTGATGCTGATCGCCTCGCCCAGTCCACCCATGCCACCCGTTACTACCGCGATCTGCTTTGCCATCGAATCGTCCTCACAAATACCAGCGGCGTGCTCGTCTGGAGCGACACTGCCTTCAGTCAAAAATTGGATGCATTGAAATGCCGGATTCTTATCCAAAATGAATAAAAGGAATCCTACATATATATATGGAACCGATAACGCGGGCATCGCTGCCCGCGTGAGTCCTAGCGCTTCGCGCTCGCGGCTACGGCAGCCGACTCGGCGGCGCTACGTTTGGCGGCCTTGGACGCTGAGGCCGTGACGGCTTCGAGATTGGTCCCGGCCATCTCCACGGCCTGTTGCCCCGTCTTCTGCAGCGATTCGTACAGCGTGGTGGTGGCGCTGATCGCGGACTTCCATGCGGCGATCGCCGCTTCGGAACCCGCGGGAGCACTCTTCGCCGCGTCCTCGACGAGTGCCTGAACCTTAGCGTTGTAGCGTTCGTATTGCGACTGTGCGAGTTGCGCGACCTCGGCCTGAGTGGTTGACGCGATGTCGAAGAGTTGACGGCCGTATGCCAGTGACTTCTCCGAAAAAGGCGCGGTGAAACCGGCTTGCAGCGTGAACCACTGCTGCGGGTCTGTCGTGGCGGGCGCCTTCGTCAGGTTCTCCTGCGATTCCGCCAGCGCGGACCTGACGACCTGCAGGTTCAGAGCAATCAGTTTTTCGACGCCTTCAAAGACCTTGCCGGTCAATCCGAAGAATGCGTCGAGGCTGGCCTTCTGCGATGCGGCGATTTGCTCGGGACTCGATAGAGCCATTGTTGAAATTCCTCAGGATTCAGTCCGCCGCGCGAAACCCCGATTGACCGGATGTAGCACGGCGAATGGCGATGATGGATGGACCGAAGCGCAAGGACGCCTGCCAGGCAGCATGCGTCGCGAACACTTCGGAGGGTCGTTACAGCAGGAGGCACTACACATTAAAGTCCAACAAAAGCTTACTTCGCTTACTTTTCTTCGGCGCGCTCGCGGCGTGATGCAGCGGCACCCGCCGTAATTCCCTAGCGCCTACGCGCGACGGCTTTGAGAAGGGAAGCGCCTTCGCTTGTGACATGAGGACGAGGATGGCCCGACGCGAGGCGTTCCAGTGCTATGAGTTGACGCTCCAGCAACATATCGAGTTCAGCACGGCCCAGTTCGATCTGATCCGGCGCGTCCTTGATGAGCATTAGGGTGGCGAATTCATGGGGACTCAGCATATCGTCTCCTCCATTTAGTCTGTCTGCGCCGCAGGCGTTAATTACCTTCTCTGCGGCCGAGTGGCAGCAAATATTTCCTCGCCTTTGCGAAGCGCGTTCAGGAAATCCTTACGGAGACGTCATCATAACCGCACAATTTTCAATTGCAATATGCGAAGTACACTTTTGATCTGTCTGTTTATTTAGTCTGCATATCGACGACAACGCATTGCCCTCGCCATGCCGGTGCGGAGGCCATGAAAGCCTTGACTGGCGTGGCCCAGGTCGATCTGGCCGCGCACCCGATGTCTGAATTGGCAGTCCAATCAACGGCACCGCGCAACGCCACCAATTCATATTTGAATGCGCCGTTTATAGGCAAGCATTGTCTTTTTCAGAAAGGCCGCTTATAACCTGTTATTGAGAAACATTTATTACATCGCATGCGAATCGCTTATTTTCAGAATTCTGACCAGCGAAACGGCTCACGAAGCATTGACTTCTCCCGCTGTTGTGAAGGGCCAGGAGATATCGGCAAAACCACATCGGCTCGTTGCACTTTCACCGGCTCTGTCAACTTGGCGGCCGTCGACTGCCCGTGTTGCTAAAGCGTAGGTATCCGTATCAGATAGCTTCCTCGAGTGCGACAGTAACAGTCCAACCATGCCATGTGGCGAAGCGTTCTTTGAGTACGGCACGATGACATGCCGCGTTCATTTGATGTCTGGGCAACGCGAAGTGCTGCCGGATTGGGCCGAAGCATGAGAGGAATGCCTGCGTGCGATGCGCATCGCGAAAGCCGCACATCTGGCGTTCGCGCCTACGGGTCGGCTGATGGCTGTTCTCGGCACGGTTGTTCACGCGTGCAGCCGCTTGGACGAAGACGTGCTTTACATGAGCGAGCTCGGGAATGTCAGCGTTTGCTGCGCGATAGCTGCGCAACTGGTCGGTAACGATCTTGCGCGGCAGCGGGTTTGAACGCAGCACCCGCCGGAAGAAGCGCTTTGCCGCAGCCTTGTCGCGCCGCTTTTGCACCAGCACGTCGAGTTCGGCACCATGCTCGTCGACCGCTCGCCACAACAGATACGGCTCGCCGCGCAGCGTCACGAACATTTCGTCCAGATGCCATGTGCTGCCCGGCTTGCGCCGCGCCGCTTTGGCACAATGGGCGAATCGAGCGCCGAACTTGTCGCACCAGCAACGGATCGTTTCGTATGTGACCACGACACCACGCTCAAGCAACAACTCCTCGATGTCGCGAAGGCTCAGGCTGAACCGGAAGGCAGTATGACTTTGCGTGAGGCAAGGGCTGGCCCGCCGTGGGGAAACTGAACGCGGGTTAGCATTGCTGTCAGAGCCGCACGGGCGTGGACTGGGCCATGCCCCGGCGATTCCCTCCACGGAGG
>NZ_VOSW01000001.1 GCF_009690905.1 Paraburkholderia madseniana | reverse complement strand
CAGTGTCAGATACGGTGCCGCGAAGCTCCATTCTTCGTCCGACACATCACTCGGATACCCTTTGCGGTCTGCTTTTCTCATGCCGCTAGGATACCAGGTCTGACACGAAGTGCCTAACACGCTCTAACACTTTCCTTCCTTGATCCCGCCGCTCGGCCATGACGGCGGGCTGTCTCCCTCTCTTCGCAGTTTTCGCTTAACTGGGCTAAACCGACGATACGGCGAGCGGTGTCATGCAAGAAGCATATGGCCGTCATAAATATCTGGCTCTAATGTGCATTTACCGAAACGGTTGCGATGCGCAATGAATATTGATCGAATTGCTTCGAGATTATTATTCTTACCGCTTGCGCTGATAAAAAAGCGCTCGGTTTTCGCTGTCAAGCCGAGTCGGTGCGGCATCTAACGGAACGCGAAGTTTCGCCGCAGTATCCTCATCTGGCCGGCTCACAATCAAAAACAATGTGCAGGTTTTGCCGGTTTTGCGGCGGCCCGAATTATCAACTTCAGAAAAATTTTCCGTTTCAACGGAGCTCCTGGAGTAATCGGGGCACGCTTTATGCTCTTAAACTGGCTCAATGAGTAATTCCGGGGAAAGCAATGAATCACCTCCAACTCGAAAAAGATATCAAACACCTTGAAAATGTAATCACGCATATTTCCGCTGAAGACCGCATCCCGCTGTCATATTGGCGCAACCGCATTAACTCGGTGTCCGGGGCGGCACTGGTGCCGGCGCAGGCTAGTCGCGTCAAACGGCTCAATGCGGCCCTCTCCGCATTGGAGGAGCGGCAGAAAGCGTAACTGTCCATGGGCGGAGGGTGACGTGTACCGTCTGATCGGGTAACGTTTCCGGCAGAAATAAGGGAACGTAATGCCTAAGGACTCAGGAGGAGCATGCAACCAGCAGGACTTTCAGCCACCCGGCTGACGGCGCTCACGAACGCCATGCAAGGCTATGTGGAACGCGGCGAAGTGGTGGGGGTCGTTTCGCTGGTTTGGCGGCGCGGTGAAATCGGTTACTTCGAGCCGCTCGGCTTGCGCGACGAAGCGGCGCAATTGCCCATGGAGCGCGACACGCTGTTTCGCATCGCGTCGATGACCAAACCGGTGACGAGCGCGGCAATCCTGATGCTGATCGAAGAGGATCGGCTCGCGCTCGACACGCCAATCTCATCGTGGCTGCCGGAGCTGGCTGCGCCATCCGTGCTGCGCGACCCCACCGGCCCGCTCGACGAAACCGACCCGCTCAGAGCGCCACTTACCGTGCTCGATCTGCTCACGCATCGCGCCGGCTTTGCCTATCACTTCACCGCCACCGGACCGCTGGCCGAAGCTTACGCGGCAGCCTTCAACGGCATTGAAGCGCGCGGGGATGCCAGCGCGTGGCTGGGGTGCATAGCCAGCTTGCCGTTGATGTTTCAGCCCGGCTCGCGCTGGCATTACGGCATCGCGACCGACGTCCTCGGCGTGCTGATCGAGCGCGTGAGCGGCATGCGGCTCGGCGACTTCTTCCGGACGCGGATTTTTGAACCGCTCGGCATGCGCGATACGGCGTTCTGGGTGCCCGACGCGCAGCTCACGCGTTTGGCGACGGCGTATGGCGTCGAGGCGGGCACGCGGCGGCGCGTGGTCGAAGATCATCCGTCGGCGAGCCGCTGGGCGAATCCCGACCGCTTCCAGAGCGGCGGCGGCGGCCTTGTCTCGACAGCGCAGGACTATCTGCAGTTCGCGCAACTGTTGCTAGGGCGCGGACGCGCCTGCTCGACGCGTCTGCTGTCGCATCGCTCGGTCGATTTGATGCGCTCGAATTTTCTGACCCGCGACCAGCGGCGCGTGCCGGCGTTCGGTCATGTGCTGTGGGCAGGCCAAGGCTTCGGTCTCGGCTTGTCCATCGTCGACGATCCGGCGCAGCAGTTGCCGCTCGGCTATCGCTCGATGGGTTCGTTCGGCTGGCCGGGTGCGTATGGCACGAGCTGGTTCGCCGATCCGGTGGAGGACCTGATCGGTCTCATGCTGATTCAGCGCCGTGCTGTCGAACCCTTCCCAATGTCGGTTGATTTCGAGCGCCGCGTGTACGATGCAATTGACGATTGAGTGCGTGGGCTGCAGCAGTTGAGCGGGCGGTCTTGAGCGGCGGACAGTTCACGGGCGCACTCTGAGCGGACCGTCCTGCGCGGGCCGCTCTATCCGGCGCTTTATTCGTCTGATAGTGTCCGCAAGTGTCCGCACTGCAGTTCGTCAAATCGATCGGAGTACCCGCCATGGCCTCATATAAACAGTTAACTGCTCAGCTCGAGAAGCTCCATAAGGAAGTCGCGGTGGCGCGCGAAAAGGAAATCGCGCAGGCGATTGCCGAGATCAAGCAGAAGGTCGCCGAGTACGATCTGACCGCGGAAGAACTGGGTTTTACGAGCAAGCGTGCCGCGGTACGCAAAGCGCCTTCGGTAGCCAAGTACCGCAACCCGAAAACCGGCGAGACGTGGAGCGGCCGTGGCCGCTCGCCTGGCTGGCTCGCGGGCAAGAATCGCGAGCGTTTTCTGATCGAAGGCTAAAGTACGTTTCGACCATGGCGCTTGCGCTCGCAACGCGCCGAATTTCTCTGAAGTGAAGTTGCGGCGGGTTTTTCTCGCACCGCTGAGAGGGTCCCGAAAACGCTCACCTTTCGTGTGAGCTTGCAAGGCGCGCCGTGGGTTTAGCGAGGCGCCTCGCACCAGGGTTCGTTGTTTCGGTGAGCCTGGTTTTGTCGGATGACGCACCTTGCGGCGCGATCATCCCGGCAGTCCATCGTGGTGTCGCAACCTTCCTCGAAACCCGCGCCAGCCTTTGCTGGCGGGCGTTCCCTGGCTATGCGAAGAATCGCGTAGTCCATCGTTCGATTCTCACACGGTCTTTTCCGCGGACGTTGCCTCGTTGCTGAACTTCGCGCCGCTGGTGCGTGCGCGGCCTTCGGTGCGTTCACCTTTCGTCTCGATTCGAGGCTCGTCACCGCGAGTCCCGAAAAGTCTCACCTTTGCGCTTGCCCGTGCGCGCGACTCAACGCGCACATCCAACGTGCCGACTGGTGCGCCCGGGGCAAACCCGGAGATGAGTTCGCCTCATACCCCGCATCAAAACTCATCGATACATGGTCGCGAAGACCGCGCAGCACAATCGGTCATCCACTCACCCCCGACGGAAAGACCATGAGCGTATCGACGGACAAACAACTCTTTATCGGCGAAGGATTCGAAGGCCCTGGCGTCAATCTCGCGCATATCAATGTATTGGTCGGCCCGCGCAACGGCCCCGCGGGGCAGGCCTTCGCTACGGCATTGGCGACGCCTTCAACGGGGCATGCGCCGTTTGTCGTGATCGCGCGGCCGGGTGTGCCGACCAAGCCGCTGACGCTCTATGTGAACAAGGCGCAGATCGGCAGCGACTTCCATGGCAACGCGACGTGGGGTGCTTCGCAAGCCGGCATCGCCAAGGCCGTGGCCGAATCGCTGGAGAACGGCACGTTGCCGCCCGAAGCGGAGAACGATTGGGTGGTGGTGTCGGCGAACTGGGTCAATCCGGCCACCGACGATCTCGACGCCGTCTTCGAGAACAACTACCGCGCGTGCAAGAACGCAATTCTCGCGGCGATGAAGGGCCTGCCGCATCGCGATGAGGTGTTTGCCGCCGCTCGCGATGTATCGAATCCGTTCTACACCCCCAAACAACGCTAATCACACGCAACGCGGTCCGCGCGCCGTGAGGGGCGTGCTGCTGCGTGCGCTACTGAATGTGATCAGGAAGGAGACAAGCACTATGGAATACATTCGCCTCGGCCATTCGGGCCTGAAGGTGTCGCGTCTGTGCCTCGGCACGATGAACATGGGCACTCCGCGTTGGAAGCCGTGGATCTTTGACGAAGCGCAGAGCGAGCCAATTGTGCGTCACGCGCTGGAAGCCGGCGTCAATTTTATCGACCTCGCCGATTTCTATTCGACCGGTGTGGGCGAAGAAGTGGTGGGCCGCATTTTGAAGCGTCTCGCGCGGCGTGAGGAGATTGTCGTGACGACCAAGGTCGGCTACGACATGGGCGCGTATCAGAATGCCGGCGGCCATTCGCGCAAGCACATCATGGACGGTGTCGACGCGTCGCTCACGCGCCTCGGTATGGATTACGTCGATATCTACATGCTGCACTTCTTCGACGTGAACACGCCGGTCGAAGAAACCATGGGCGCGTTGAACGATATCGTGTGCGCGGGCAAGGCGCGTTACATCGGCGTATCGACGATGTACACGTGGCAGTTCGCGAAGATCATGCAGGTCTGCGAGCGCAACGGCTGGCACAAACCCATCAACATGCAACTGCAGTTGAACCTTGCGTATCGCGAGGAAGAACGCGAAATGATTCCGTATTGCCAGGATCAGGGCGTCGGTGTGTCCGTGTTCAGTCCTTTGGCGCGCGGTTTGCTGACCTGCGATCCAAACTCCACGCGCAACCAGACCGATTTCTTCACCGCGCAAATGTATGGCGATACGGCATCTCGTGAGATTGCTGCTTCGGTGGCGCGCGTGGCGGCGCGGCGCGGTGTGTCGGCTGCGCAGATCGCACAGGCGTGGGTGCTGAACCATGGCGGCGTTGCCAGCATGTTGGTCGGCGCGGATACGGCCGCTCAATTCGATAGCGCGCTGGCTGCGCTCGGCACGAAGCTCTCAGCCGACGAGCTGTTCGAACTCGAACGCAACTACACGCCGTGCGATCTGATCAACGACTACACCGCGGGAAAACGCATCGCTCGTGAAGCGCGGCTTGCGCAAGGCGTGTTCGTCGAGAACCTGGAGAAGGCCGCATGAGCGAATTGCTTCGAACCGGACATTACGTTGGTGGCCAGTGGTACGAAAGCGCGAGCACGTACCCGGTTCTGAATCCTGCAACGGGCGAGGTGATCGCTCAGGTCGCGAAGGGCGGCGCGGTGGAAACGACGCACGCCGTTGCTGCGGCAGAGCGAGCCTTTCCGGCGTGGCGCTCGATAACAGCCAAGGAGCGCGGCGCGCGTGTCAGACGCTGGGGCGAGTTGATGCTCGAGAACCGCGACGCGCTCGCCGAATTGCTGACACGCGAGCAAGGCAAACCGCTCGCCGAAGCGCGTGGCGAAGTCGGATATGCGGCGAGCTTCCTCGAATGGTTCGCTGAGGAAGCCAAGCGCAGCTATGGCGACGTGATCCCGAGCCCGAATCCGAACGCGAAGATCATCGTGACGCGCGAACCGGTCGGCGTGGTCGCGGCCATCACACCTTGGAACTTCCCGCTTGCGATGATTACGCGCAAGGCCGGCCCGGCGCTTGCGGCAGGTTGCACGATGGTGCTCAAGCCTTCCGAAGAAACGCCGTTGTCCGCTTTGGCGCTGGCAGTACTGGCGGAGAAGGCCGGCATTCCCCCGGGCGTGTTCAACATTGTCTCCGGCGATGCAGTGGCGATCGGCGGTGTGCTGACTGAATCGGAGGTGGTGCGCAAGCTGTCGTTCACCGGCTCGACGCGCGTCGGCAAACTACTCGCGAAGCAGTCGGCGGATACGCTGAAGAAGCTGTCTTTGGAGCTTGGTGGCAACGCGCCGTTCATCGTTTTCGACGATGCGGATATCGACGCGGCAGTGCAAGGCGCGATGGCTTCGAAATTCCGCAACACCGGGCAGACCTGCGTGTGCGTGAATCGCTTCTACGTGCAGGACGGTATCTACGACGCATTCACGCAGGCGCTGACACAGGCCGTGCGGAAGATGCGCGTCGGCAACGCGCTGCAAGGCGAAGTTGAACAAGGTCCGCTGATCAACCAGGCGGCGCTGAAGAAGGTGGAAGCGCATGTCGCCGACGCGTTGCAGAAAGGCGCGAAGGTGTTAACGGGCGGCAAACCGCATGCACTCGGCGGCACGTTCTATGAGCCGACCGTGCTGATCGATGCATCGAACTCGATGCTGATCGCCGCGGAAGAAACCTTCGGCCCAGTGGCCGCGTGCTTTCGCTTCAAGACGGAAGACGAAGCCATCGCGGCGGCCAACGACACGCCGTTCGGCCTCTCCGCCTATTTCTATACGCGTGACCTGGCGCGTGCATGGCGCGTTGCGGAAGCGCTGGAGAGCGGCATGGTCGGCATTAACGAAGGGATTCTGTCGACCGAAGTCGCGCCGTTCGGCGGCGTCAAGCAATCGGGCCTTGGCCGCGAAGGCTCGAAGTACGGGCTCGATGAATACACGGAACTGAAGTACATGATGATGGGCGGGCTCGGCCGCTGATCTTCGTTCAAGCGCTCTTCCCACGCATTCGCCTGACGCATCGCACGCCGACGCACGCGGCGAAAAGCGAGGCGAACGACGAGATAAACCGCGAAGCGAATAACGAGCCCAACTGCGTGGCTTGGCGCGGCACCGGCATCACGCCGGCTCCGCGTCCGCCGCGCACACACATACAAGGAGACAGCGTGAGCAATCAGGATAGCCAGGCGGCCACTTTCGGCCTCGCCCCCACTTTGTCGTCAGCCGCAGCGACGGCCGTGCACGGCCCCATTCCTCTCGACGACGTTCCGTTGAACGCGTTCCACGTCAAGATTGCCGGGCTGACGTTCGGCGCCCACTTCACCGAAGGGTTTGCACTCGGCACGATCGGCTATGCACTGGCGTCGCTGAATCGCCAGATGCCGCTCGACGCGTTCTGGATGGGCATGATCGGCAGTTCCGCGCTGATGGGCATCTTTGTCGGCAGCCTGGTGTTCGGCTGGCTGTCGGATCGCCTGGGACGGCAGAAGATCTTTTTGTTGAGTTTTCTGATCATCACCGCAGCAGCGTTCGCGCAGTTCTACGTGAGTTCGCCGCTCGAGTTGTGTCTGCTGCGGGTGTTGATCGGCTTCGGCATGGGCGGCGATTTCGCGGTTGGGCACGCGATCCTTGCGGAGTTTTCGCCACGCAAACATCGTGGCACTTTGCTCGGGTCGTTCAGCGTGGTATGGACAATTGGCTATGTGGCGGCCAACGTGCTTGGCATGCAGTATGCCGACGCGTCGCCCGATGCATGGCGGTGGCTGCTTGCGTCGGCCGGCATCCCGGCGCTGATCGTGTTGATTTTGCGTATAGGTACACCTGAATCGCCGCGTTGGCTGCATGGCAAGGGACGTGTTGCTGAAGCCAAAGCGATCGTGCTCAAGCACTTCGGCCCCAACGTGACGCTCGACGGCGGCGATGACGAACACGCGCAAACGCACGGTGGCTTCATGCGCCTGTTCAAGAAGGACCTGATCCGCAGAACGATCTTCAACTGCGCGTTCTTTGTGTGCCTCGTGATTCCCTATTTCGCGATCTACACGTTTCTGCCCACCATTCTTAAAGCGATTCATTTGGACAACAACTCCAGCACGGATTTTCTGTTGAACGGTTTCCTCGTGCTCGGCGCGTTGATCGGTATCTGGCTCACCATTAAGTTATCGCGCCGTATGTTTCTGATCGGCTCGTTCGCAGTGACATGTATGTCGTTGATTGCGTTGAGCCTGCTGCCGGAGTCAGCGACGCTCGCGATGATCGTCGCGTTCGCGATCTTCACGCTGACGATGTCCGCTTTCTCGAACCTTGTTGGCGTGTTTCCTCCAGAGTGTTTTCCGACCGAAGTGCGCGCGTGCGGCGTCGGGTTGGCGATTGCGTGCAGCCGTCTTGGTTCGGCGGTCGGTACGTTTCTGTTGCCGCTCGGCATCCTCCACCTGGGTTTTCACTCGACGATGATGGTGCTTGCCGTTGTCCTGCTGATTGGCATGGTGGTGTCGATTGCATGGGCGCCTGAGACGAAGCATCTGACGTTGAACGAAGCCAGCGGCGCATAGTCCGCGGTTAGTGCTGTTCGGAAACCCCGCCGCATCGGCAACGATGCGGCGGGGTTTTTTCATTTGCGGCGCGAGAGTTCGGGCGGAGGTGTCTCATGCATTTTTCGGAAAAGTCTTAATCGTTGATCCGAGTAAAAGACATGGCTGTCGGATGCATTCGAATCAATCGTAGGGATAGTCCTACGAATTTAAGAATCTTCTTAGGTACTTCGACAATGCGGAATCTTAATATTGTTTTGCGCCTGAACGATAGGCCAATGGTTCGAAACAAGACCGCCATTTCCGGCGATGAACATTGGAACGCCCAGGGGCAGATGGCGGGTCGTACCGAATACGAATTCGCCGTTGAATCGAATCAAGAAAGTTGTTTTTTTAACTCACTGGAGCAGTAACTATGAAGTCACTCATCCCCGCAGTTGCGTTCGCAACCGGCGGTCTGCTGGGCCTTGCATCGCTCGGCGCGCAAGCGTCGGACGGCACGATTACGTTCACGGGCAGCCTGTCGGACACCACGTGCTCGATTAACGGCAAGGCGGCCGGCACACCTGCTGACATACCGGGTGTCCAGTTGCCGGAGGTTTCGGCCTCCGCGCTCGGGACTGCAGGCGCAACGGCGGGCCGGACGCAGCCGATCGTGCTGGCACTGACCGGCTGCTCGGGCACAGCGACCAAGGCCGTGGCCTTTTTCGAAAGCGGCCCGACCGTTGACCAAAGCAACGGCTACCTGAAGAACCAGGCAGCCACAAGTCCGGCTACCAACGTCGAAGTGCGTTTGCTGAACGCATCGTTCCAACCGATCAACATCACCAGCGGTTTGAACAACGATATCGCCGCTAATGGCGCGACGATCACTGCAGGCGCTGCAACCCTTAACTACTACGGCGAGTACTACGCCACGGGTAAGGCGACGGCCGGTGCAGTAAGCACGAGCGTTAACTACACGATGCAGTACCAGTAAGCGAAAGCCGAGGCGTTCGCTCGCGCGAGCGCTTTTTTATAGCCCATTTTTAAGACCATTTTTCAAAGAGGTGAATGTGATGAAGCTCGGTCGAATTGCAATAGGAGTTGGATTTGCCTGTGCGCTGCTGGCAGGCAACGCAAATGCAAGCGTGACGATTGGCGGTACGCGTGTGGTGTATCCGCTTGACCAGCGCGAAGTCACGGTCAAGCTCGAAAACGACAGCGGCACGCCATCCCTGGTACAGGTGTGGATCGACGACGGCCACCCGGATGCGAAGCCAGGCGAAATCAAAGTGCCGTTCGTGATTACGCCGCCGATCTTCCGCATGGACCCGAAGAAGTCGCAAACGCTGCGGGTTATCTACAGCGGTGAGGCCGTGCCGACCGATCGCGAATCGGTGTACTGGCTCAACGTGCTCGACATCCCGCCGAAGGCAGACAACAAGGATAACGCCAACTTGCTGCAGCTTGCCTATCGGACACGCATCAAGGTGTTCGTGCGGCCGCCGAAGCTGGCCGGCAAGCCGGAAGATGCGCCGGCCCAATTGAGCTGGAAGGTCACGGCTGCGCCGGGCGGCAAAGGCGAAGCCCTGAGCGTATCGAATCCGACGCCGTACTACGTGTCGTTTAGCGAAGTCGACGTGGAGAGCGGCGGTCACACATACAAGAACGAACAGGGCGGTATGGTGGCACCCCACGCGACCGAGGTGATGCCCGTCGCCCAGATGAATGCAGTCGCCGCAGGCGCGAAGGTCCACTACACCGCAATCAGCGATTACGGCGGCCCCATGCCCGGCGACGCAACGCTCGGCCAATAGACCTCCGTAGTTCGTCGGCCGGGCGGCCGCCTTCCGCCCATTGACAACCCTTTCCTGCCCACAGCGTGCGTTGCACAGGCAACGCACAGGGACGACGCACGCCTGTTACCGGACATTAGAAGTCAGCCAGATCATGAAACGTTCACCTCGTCTTCAGTCGCATGCTCGCACCAGTGCTCAATCTGGTCCGTTCGGCCTGAACCCCGTCACCGCAGTTGTGCTGTCGGTTTTCGCGGTGGTGGGCGGCGTCCAGCCGGCGTGTGTGAGTGCTTCCGAGAGCGACACCGCTCCCGCAGCCGTGCAGTTCGATTCGACGTTCCTGCGCACCGACCCGAACCAGACCGTGGACGTCGCGCGTTTCGCGCGTGGCAACGCGGTGTCGCCAGGCGTGTACTCGGTTGACGTGTGGCTGAACGATACTCGCATCGCCCGGCAGGACGTCCGCTTTGTGGCGGTAGAGGGGAGTGACACTGCACGCCCTTGCTTTAGTCGTCAGGTGCTCGAGGGCTTCGGGGTCGATTTCGCCAAGGTCGGTGTGGACACCGCTGCGAAGCCGGAGGCAGGAAAGGCCAGCGATGCGATTGCCGCGGCGCAGGCTGGCAAGCCTGCCGGTGCTGCTGATAGCAACGAGTGTATTGACCTGGCAACCGCCGTGCCGAACGCGACCGTCGACTTCGACTTCTCGGAACAGAAGCTCATGCTGACTGTGCCGCAGAAGTACATGCGCAACGCCGCGCGCGGTTACGTGCCGGCGGAGATGTGGCAGCAGGGTGTGAACGCGGGCTTCGTGAGCTACAACGCGAATACGTATCACACCAATGGTGCCGGCATCAATTCGACCCAGAGCTATTTGGGGCTTAATGCGGGTGTGAACATTGGCGGATGGCATTTCCGCCATCAGTCGTCGGTAACCTCGGCGTCCGGTGAAGGTACGCAGTTTGACGACATCGCCACCTACGTCCAGCACGACGTGACGAAGCTCAAGTCGCAAGTGACGTTGGGCGATGCGAGCACCGCCGGCGACGTATTCGACAGCGTGGCTTTCCGCGGCGTGCAAATCGCCACGGACGACCGCATGCTGCCCGAATCGATGCGCGGCTACGCGCCGGTGGTGCGCGGCACGGCGCAATCGAACGCGCGCGTGACGATTCGCCAGAACGGCCAGATCATTTACGAAACCACGGTGTCGCCAGGGCCGTTCGAGATCAAGGACCTGTACGCGACCGGCTACGGCGGCAACCTCGATGTGACCGTGACCGAAGCGGACGGACACACACAAAGCTTTACTGTGCCGTACGCCTCGGTTGCACAGTCACTGCGGCCGGGCACCACGCGATTCTCAGCGACGGCGGGGCAGTTGCGGAACGATACGCTCGAAACGAAGCCAGCTTTTGCGCAGTTCACCCTGCAGCGTGGTCTCACTAACACGGTGACGGCCTACGGCGGCGCCGTGGTTGCCAACGGCTATGTGGCCGCTGACATCGGCGCCGCGCTCAACACGAAGTACGGCGCGCTCTCGGCGGACATTACCGGCGCTCAGACCCAAGTGCCGGGCCAGAGCACGATGCGCGGCACCAGCTTGCGCATCGGCTACAGCAAGTTCATCGATTCGACGGACACGAACATTTCGGCGGCGGCGTATCGCTATTCGACCGCAGGCTTCCTGAATCTGTCGGATGCAGCATCTGTGCGCGATGCGGCCTTGCACGGCGGCGACATCAACTCGGTCGACCGGCAGCGCAACCGGTTGCAAGTGACAGTCAACCAGAACTTCAAGGATCAAGGCACCGTATTTCTGAGCGCGTCGTCGCAGAAGTACTGGAATCGCAGCGGCAGCGACACGTTCTATCAGGCCGGCTACACCAACAGCTTCAAGTACGGGACCTACAGCATCACGGCGGGACGCACGCGCAACTCCGACGGCTCGATGGAGAACCTGTACATGGTTAGCACGACGATACCGCTCGGCCACAGCCAGCATGCGCCGTTGATGTCGACCAACCTGTCGAGCACGGGCGGCGCTATGAACTTGCAGGCTAATGTCAGCGGCTCGCTCGGCGACAGCAACCAGTACTCGTACAACGCCTATGGCACGTACAACAGCGCCAGCAGCGGGGCCGCGTCCAACGCGGGTGTCAGCGGTACCTGGCGCGCCCCGTATGCGCAGATGACTGCGTCGGCCAGTTCGGGATCGGGTACGAGCCAGCTGTCGGCTGGTATCAGCGGGACGGTGGTCGCGCATCCCGGTGGCGTGACGTTCTCGCAGACGGTCGGCGATACGTTCGGCATGGTCGATGCGCCGGGAGCCGAAGGGGCCAGTGTGTCGAGCGCGCCGGGTGTGAAGGTCAACAGTCGTGGTTATGCGGTGGTGCCGTACCTGACGCCGTATGGCATGAACACGGTGGATATCGATCCGAAAGGCACGTCGACCGATGTTGAGTTTGAATCGACTTCGGAGCAGGCGGTGCCGCGGCTCGGGTCGGTGGTGATGCTCAAGTACAAGACGGTGACCGGACGGGCGGCCTTGATTCGTGCGCCGCAACCGGGTGACAAGGCGCTGCCGTTTGGCGTGGATGTGGTGGATGGAAACGGCAAGACTGTGGGTGTGGTGGCGCAGGACAGTCGGATCTTTGCGCGCGGCCTGGAAGACAAGGGCTCGCTATTTGTGAAGTGGGGCGAGGCAGGGGCCGAGCAGTGCCGGATTGATTATGTGTTGCCAAAGTCGACGGGTAAGACGGAGGCGGCGTACATATCGGTGGAAGGACACTGCCGTCCCGATGACGAGCGGGATCCAGCGACCGCCAACCGTCTCAGTGTCGAATCGGAAAGGTGAATACAATGTTTAAAGCAGACTTGAGTATGAGCGGAATCGGCTCAACCAATATCGATGTTGGGCGTTTTGAAGCCGACGCTGGCGAACTCCATTTGGGGCATTCGCTGACGCGACTCTTCGTGCGATTTGCGCTGATACTGTTCGGTGGCCTGATCTCGGTATCAGCACACGCAAACATTGCCTGCGAAGTTGCGAATATCGACTTGGCAATTGCGGCCGGAAATATTGCTTTACCCGTGAGTACGGTGCCTGGTACGACATTGGGTACCATTTCTTCCAGCACCTTCCAGATGAAATGCCATTTTACGAATCGAGTTAACAACGTTACTGCCGCGACGAATTACGCAAATCTCAGTACAAAGGCATCGCTTGCTACCGGATACAACGACCTTTACAAAACCAACATTGCTGGTATCGGAGTTCGATACACGTTTAATTCATCTGATTGCAACGTGAAAGACGTGGTGATGCAAGACGGTAAGGTGAAGATTGGCTGCTTCTTCGAGGGACCGATAGGCGGACCAGTCCAGACCGCCAACATTACTGTAACACCCACGCTTGTGGTCACAGGAGCGATAGGTTTTGGAACGTCGACGCTGTCGACTTCTCCATTGATCTCAATCGTCTATACGTCGTCTGATCAAGATACCTCTTGGTCTAAGGGTGACCTTTTTTCGGGGAGCGCAACGGGTACATTCGTCCATCCTGCCTGCTCCGTTAGCCGGCCGGCTGTTCCAGTTACACTTCCCTCGATCGGCATCAGCCGGCTGTCATCCGGCGTCGGTTCAACCGCAGGGGCGGAGCAGTTCTCGCTGTCGTTTAGTTGCAGCTCCGGGGCGAAGGTGTTGATCACGCTTACGGACAGCGTGGATACGGCGAACCGAAGCAATACCCTTCAGCTAAAGGCGGGTTCGACGGCGAAAGGCGTTGG
Organism: Paraburkholderia madseniana; assembly: GCF_009690905.1. Taxonomy (GTDB): domain Bacteria; phylum Pseudomonadota; class Gammaproteobacteria; order Burkholderiales; family Burkholderiaceae; genus Paraburkholderia; species Paraburkholderia madseniana. The sequence goes on along the minus strand of NZ_VOSW01000001.1, from coordinate 328,240 downwards.
GGTGCAGATTTTAAATGGCAACTCACCGGTTTCGTTCGGCCCAGACTCTGACACGGTTGGCAATACGAACCAATGGACGATTGGTAGTTCGCCAGATGGAGCATTAGATGTGCCGCTGACCGCGCGCTACATCAGAACAGGTGCGCTCTTACCGGGGACGGTCAATGCGCTTGCTACGTTCACGATGTCGTATCAGTAATGGGTGACGAGATATCAAGGCAAGCCGCGCCTCCGCTTAGTTCGGTGGTAATGCTGAAGAGTGAGTCACTCGGCTTACGGATGGTAGTGCGGCCCCCGCTTGCGGTGATGGCGACGATAGTCCCGCGCAGTTGCAGTGTGACTACACCTTCTGTTACGCAGCCGCTGCCTACCGTGTCTCCAAGCAGTCTAGCCTTTGGACCGGCTGGGGCAACTTTGTTCAACCTTGGCGTCAACTGCCCTTCCGGGGCCAAGGTTTATGTGACGCTAACGATGCGTCGAACGTTTCCAACACGTCGAGCACGTTGAGCCTGACGCCAGACTCAACCGCGAAGGGCGTTGGTTTGCAGATTCTCAATGGAACGACGCCGATTGCCTATGGCCCCGACTCCCCTGTTGCGGGAAAAATGAATCAATGGTCGGCAGGCATGGCGGCAGGCGGTACGATGAATATTCGACTGACTGCCCTATACATACGAACGACCGTGCCTTTGACTCCGGGCACAATAAAGGGTGTGGCCACTTTCACCATGGCCTATCAATAGTGCTGCGCAAGCGGCCCGCTGTTCGCCAGAAGCACTTGGCAGGGAGCCCCGTTCAAGTGCCGCATCTGCCCCCCAATCCCCATTTCCGATACGTCCGCCCCCATGACGTGTATCATTCGTTCCCTGCGCTGTTCTGTGCCGGCAATTCCCGTATTTCCAAACGCTCGTTCGTAACCTGGTTGCGACGCAGCGGAGTTGCCGCGTGAAGCGGGTCTCAGACCGGCTCCCGCAGTTCGGCGCCGCCGCGCCAGACATGGCAGACCAGGGGCTACAAGCTTCTGAAGACCGCTCGAACCTCTATCCGTGACCGCCAGACCCGATGTCAGTCTCCGAACTCAAACGCCGCCGCACGTTCGCGGTCATTTCCCACCCGGACGCGGGCAAAACCACGCTTACTGAGAAGCTGCTGCTGTTCTCGGGCGCGATTCAGATCGCCGGTACCGTGAAGGGCCGCAAGAGCAATCGCTATGCGACTTCGGACTGGATGGAGATCGAAAAGCAGCGCGGCATTTCTGTCGCCAGTTCAGTCATGCAGTTCGAGTACGGCGACGCCGTCATCAACCTGCTCGACACCCCGGGCCACGAGGACTTCTCTGAAGATACCTACCGTGTGCTGACGGCGGTCGACGCCGCCGTGATGGTGATCGACGGCGCCAACGGCGTCGAAGCGCAAACGCTGAAGCTGCTCGAGGTCTGCCGCAGCCGCAAGACGCCGATCGTTACCTTCATCAACAAGCTCGACCGCGAAGTGCGCGAGCCACTCGAACTGCTCGACGAAATCGAGCAGCATCTGGGTGTGGCGGCCGTGCCGTTCACCTGGCCGATCGGCATGGGCAAGGAATTCCAGGGCGTCTACGACATTCAGCACGACCAGGTGCGCCTGTTCCGCGCTGGGCAGGATAAGGCGGGCGGTGCGGTCGAAACGCTGCAAGCGCTCAGCGACGAAGAAGGCGAACGCCGCTTTGGCCATAGCTGGGTCAAGGCGAAAGAAGAAATCGACCTGATCACAGGCGCGTCGCCTGATTTCGATCGCGAGCAGTTCCTCGCGGGTCAGCAATCGCCGGTGCTGTTCGGCTCGGCGATCAATAACTTCGGCGTGAAGGAAATTCTCGACGCGCTGGTCGACCTTGCACCGCCGCCGTCGATGCGCATGACCGTGCAACGTCCGGTGATGCCGGACGAGCCGAAGTTCACCGGCGTGGTGTTCAAGGTGCAGGCGAACATGGACCTGGCGCACCGCGACCGCGTGGCGTTCATTCGCGTGTGTTCGGGGCATTTCGAACGCGGCATGGCCGTGAAGGTGACGCGCACGAACAAGACGTTCCGCGCGAATAACGTGGTGACGTTCCTGTCGCAGCGTCGTGAGACGGTCAGCGAGGCGTATCCGGGCGACATCATCGGTATCCCGAATCACGGCACCCTGAGCCTCGGCGATACGTTGACCGAAGGCGAACTGTTGCAGTTCGTTGGCCTGCCGTTCTTCGCGCCGGAAATTTTCCAGACGGTGGAAGTGGTGGACCCGATGCGCGCGAAGCAACTCGGCGAAGCGCTGAAGCAGCTCGGCGAGGAAGGCGCGATTCAGGTGTTCCGTCCGGAAGTCGGCGGTTTGATCATTCTTGGCGCGGTGGGTCAACTGCAGTTCGAAGTGGTGTCGCACCGCTTGTCGACGGAATACAAGGTCGACGTGCGGATGGCGCCGGCGCGGTATCGCATGTCGCGTTGGGTGACGTGTGACGATGCGGCTGAATTGCGTCGTTTCACGGATTCGTACGCGGCGCGGATCGCGCTCGATGCATCGGATGCGCCGACGTATCTGGCATCGCATGTGTCGGAAATCGAAGTCGCGCAGAAGGCCTGGCCGAAGATTGTCTTTAATGAACTGCGCGAGCATTCGGGCGCGCCGTTCAAGAAGGCGATGTAAGCCGTCATAGGCCGCTAATTGAGGTCGGTGAAGCGGGTTCGTTTCGCCTGATTGGGACAAATCCGACCTGCAGGCCGAAAAGCTTCGCAACGCTATTGAGCGAGTCGACGGTCGGATTCCCGGTCCCGCGCTCGATGTCCTGGATGACTCGGCGGCTGACGCCTCGGTGCGCGGCGAATTCCGCCTGGGTCAGGCCCGTCATCTTGCGCATCGCTTTCATGGCCTCAGGAATGGTCATGTCGCCCCGGGCGATCCTTTCGTAGAAAGCGCGGCGCAGGGCGTTCTGCTCTTCACGGGTGGGGCGAATCCGACGGGGCATGCTAGGCCTCTAAGGGTTGAAGAGCTTTCAGTTGTCGGGCCTGTGTATCGATGTACTGCGTCAGGAACTCGATGATGTCGTGATCGACCCCCCGCGCTGCCATCGTGTCGGGCAGGCGTTCGATCTGTACGGCAAACCGGCTCAACTCCGCGGCGAGCATTCGGCGTTCGTGGTCAGGTACAGGCAACGCCGCGAGCACGTCGGTCCAGTCCATCAGCTCAGCCCGGGTGTTCGGGCGATACCACCTCAATGCACGTGGGATCAACTCGGGATCGAGGTACATCGGCGCGAAGTCAAACAGGGGCGTGAGCTGAACTCTGCCTTCGACCAGTTGCACAGCCGTATTGCGCGCGTGATTGTCCGTGTTGCGCATCGCCAGATTGAGTACGTCCCGCTTGATGAATTCGAGCGTTTCGGCTGCTGGATCGCTCACAACTTTGCGGATTCCGGCCACGACCTCGAAGAGGCTCGGTCGCTGGTCAAAACCGGGTAACCCCAGAATGGATGCCACGCTTTCCTGATGGAGGCGCACGACTTTCCCGTCGCGCGCGATCCGGTCGAAGCGCGGAACCAGCAGAACGTCTCCGTGAAGGGTCGGCAAATCCGCGTGCGTGCGGATACCCAGCGCGGCAGCCACCCGCATGTACGCTGCTTCATTGCGCAGGACCTTGTCGTCGGCCGCGCTATTCCCGCGCGGCAGTTTCGCGATCAAGTGCTGCGTGGCATCGGCATCAGGCAGGATGGCATCACCACGCAGCAGGCCCGCGCGGTCCCGGGTTAGCAGGTATTTCGGCGCCGCGCCCTGAACCCCCGTGGTGCCGGTGCCCAGCATCCCGTGCGCGGACATCATTTCCTTGAATTCTGCGCTTCGCACGGCGACGTCGTCGATGGTCAGGCAAAGGCCGCCGTTAAGCTCGATCTGCGCGCAGTCAACCCAGCGATCGTCCAGAAATATCTGCAGGGTGCAATCCATGAGGCAACTCCTTGTGCCTCCTAAATGTAGCGCGATAAGGCGATGGATTGCTTATGTGCTTCTTATAAGTGCTTTTTGGCCGAATCAGCGACTGGATGGCAGTCGTTCAAGGGTCGCAGACGTAGGTTGCTCTTGCGCTCCTTGGCGTTCGATCGTGGCGCGTTAGAAGATGCGTCTAACATCCCTCATATGGGCCACTAAGCGGCTTAACAGCCTATCTATGGGCTGTTAAATTGAAAGGCAGCAAGAATCGGCCAAGGATGGGGCGTGAATCCGGCGCAGCGAACTCATGAGCGAGAAAGCCTGTGACCCAGCGGTTGTGTTGGCGGGGCTGAAAGCCGCCAGGCAAATGCTTGCACAAATTTTCAGTAAAACAATTAATTTCAACATTTGCTGAAAATGGTGATTTTACTGAAAAATTTGCCAAATTTCAGTATTTAGGCTAATTTCAACAAATGCTGAAAGTGGACAAATTGATGAACAGGACCGAACTTCAGGGTCGTGAGGCCTTGGAGAGCTTGCTCTCGCAAATACCCGTCATCGGCATCCGTGACGTGCAATGGGAGCGCCCGCTCGCCAGTCAGGAAGTCGACCTCATCGTGCACCTGCAAACGGCAGAGCAGCCCTATCAATTGTTCTGCGACATCCTGCCCAGCGGGCAGCCGCGATATGTCAACCACGCCTTACTGAAGATGCGTGAGGAAGTAACCCGGGGCGGACCAGAGGTTGTGCCGATTCTTATTGCCCCCTATTTCTCGCCGGCGACGAGGGATGTCTGTCAACAAAACCATGTGGGCTATCTCGACTTGGAGGGCAATGCGCGGATTTCCTTCGGGAGTGTCTTCATTGACCGTCAAGTTTCCGTCAAGCCTGTCGTTGAACGCCGCGAGCTCAAGTCCCTGTTCAGGCCTCGGTCGGCGCAAGTGCTTCGAGTGATGTTGCGCGAGCCCGCGCGTATCTGGCGCGTTGCTGAGCTTGCGCAAGCCTCGGGCGTCAGTCTGGGCCACGTCAGCAATGTGCGCACAGGATTGCTGGATCGTGAATGGGCCACGGCGAGCAGCGATGGACTTTACTTGTCCCAACCCGACCTCTTGCTGGACGCATGGCGTGATAGCTATGAAGCGCCAGCCGGCGAGCACAAGCGTTTCTACACGACACTGCACGGAAGTGCCCTTGAGGATGCCGCGCGCAACGTGCTGAGTGGGAATGGCGAGAAGGATCTTTGGGCGGCCTTCGCTTCATTTTCCGCTGCCAAGTGGTTGGCGCCCTATGCGCGAACCAGTACCCACTACTTCTATGCAAGCCACGCAGGGCTGGAGAAGCTCAAGACGGCTCTGAAACTGGAGCCTTCAGCGAAGGGAGAGAACGTTATGATCATGCTCCCTAAAGACGAAGGCGTGCTGTCGGACACCGTCGAACCGGCACCCGGCGCCATCTGTACCAGCCCGGTTCAGACCTATCTTGATCTGAGCATTGCCGGTGAGCGCGGCGAAGAGGCCGCTCAATATCTACGTCAGGAAAGGATGACATGGCCGAATTAGTTCCACAGGAGCCGCAGTCGGCGGCTGATTACGACGATCGCACCACCCATGCCGTGAAATCCGTTCTGGTGGAGATTGGCCAGGTGCTTGGCAGCTTTAGAGGCAAATTCGCGGTGATTGGTGGCGCGGTGCCCTGGTTGCTGCTCGACAGCGAAGAGATGCGACACGTCGGCACGATTGACGTCGATTTGAGCCTGGACGCCGAGGCTCTTGCCGATAAGGAATACGCCACCCTCGTCGCGGCGCTGATGGGTCACGGTTATCAACAACGCGACGGACTCAGGCGCTTCCAGCTCGTTCGTCAGGTCCCGCCAACGGATGAAGGGCCGGCGATCGATGTCATCGTCGACTTCCTTATGCCGCGTCCGGCCGACATTGAAAAGAACATTCCGCCGCTGATTGACAACTTCGCGGTCCACCGCGCAGACGGCGCCGACCTCGCTACGCGTTTCTATCAAATGGTGGCGATTTCAGGGCCGATGCCAAACGGTGGTACCAACAAAGTCGAAATCGCCGTGTGTTCCATCCCGGCCCTGCTGGCCATGAAGGGGTATGCCCTGAACGGACGGCTCAAACAAAAAGACGCTTATGACGTCTACTTCTGCGTGCGAAACTATCCGGGAGGCGTGGAGGCCTTGGCAGACGCCTGTTACCCGCTTCTCGACCACGCCAGCGGTGCTGTGGGGTTCGGGTATATCGCAGCAAAGTTTGATGTCCTCGACGGTTTTGGACCTACCTCGGTCCGGCGATTCGTCGAAGACTCTCAAATCCTGGGTGATCGCACGCCAGAGCAATGGCAACAGGACGCCTTTGGACAGGTCGAGGCGCTCTTGCGCGCATTGAACTTGCGTGAGTAAACGCTACCGCGGCCTTGTCGAATACCCTCGGCTAACACGCACGGCAAGGGATCAAGGGATTATTCCAGCCCGGATGACGAAGTTACGCCCTTCGACTGCGATGACCTGGCGCTAACCGAGTGCGAGACCTGTAGGAGCAAAACCTCTTCCCGCATCCACCCCGCGAACGCTTGCACATACTCAAGCCCCACATATTGCTGCGGGATGTCGAGCCAATACCCGAACGGCCCAGTCACCTCGATCTCCGAGAACCGCGTCAAACTCCCATCAGCCAATTCCTCGACGATCATGTTCCGATCGACCACCGCCAGCCCCGCGCCTTTACGCGCGGCGCGGATCGCCTGCTCCAGCGTAGAAAACTCGATGCCGTTTTCCGCGTAGCGTGCGGGCAGGCCCGCCTTCGCCAGCCAGTTCGGCCACAGGTCCAGGCGGGCGTCGTTATGCAGCACGTGCAGCGCGGGCAAATGTTCGAGCAGCATGTCGAGTGATTCGCTGAGCAGACCCGGTGCGCCGACTAGTACGTGGCGCTCCGTCATCAGCAATTCGGAATGCGCACCCGCGAGTGCATTTCGGCCGAAGCGGATGACGCAGTGGCAGTCTTCGGTGGGCGACGTGCGAACGGACAGTTCGACATCGGGCAATTCGTCCCCGAGCGAGCCGAGCCGCGGCGAGAACCACTGTGTCGCAAAGGTGGGCGGCACGGCGACGACGAGACGCCGCCGCCCTTTGGCTGCGGTGATCTGACGGAAGCCGCGCTCGATGGTGTCGAAAGCTTCGGAGAGGCAAGGCAGGAATTGCACCCCGGCCGGCGTCAACCGGATCCCCTTGTGATCGCGCTCAAACAGCTTCGCGCCGAGCGATTCCTCGAGCAGCTTGATCTGCCGGCTCACCGCGCCTTGGGTGACGCATAGCGCAGTGGCCGCGCGGTTAAAGCTCATGTGCCGGGCTGTTTCTTCAAAGAAGCGCAACGCGATCAGCGATGGCAAGCGCCGCATAAATCACCTTCTGTCTCTTTGTTCGTTCGGAGCAGGCGTGACTGTTGTCGCGTGCCTGCTCGCGGAATCCATGTTCGTGCTGCGCGTTGTCTCCGACGCGCCGTGCCGCCATCAATCAGCCCGCACCTGTCAAAGGCAAACGGGCCGTTCGGGCAGCCATAGGATTGTCGCATTCAGGCTCGATATTTTGCCTGATCGCGCTAAAAAAATTCTGGCGTGCGTTGGCGCGGATCAAGCGGGATTTCGTCTACGTCACACCGCGTTTTCAGCACCGCAGCCGCGCAAGCCCTCGACTTCGCCTATCCTGACGAAGACGCGCGCCACCTGGCCGCCGTGCCTACTTCACACTCCGCTGGAGCGCCCGTGACCGTTCGCAACCTAGACGCCCTGTTCCGCCCTAAATCCGTCGCCGTGATCGGCGCTTCCGAGCGGCCGGGCAGCACCGGCGCAATGGTGTGGGCGCGCGTGCTGGAAGGCGGCTTCGAGGGCCCCATCTGGCCGGTCAATCCGAAATACGAGACGCTCGGCGGACGCAAGGTCATCGGCGATGTCGGCGATTTGCCGCAAGCGCCTACCGTCGCGCTGATCTGCACGCCGCCCGACACGTGGCCCGGCATCATCCACAAGCTCGGCGGCCTAGGCACGCGCGCGGCGATCATCGTCGGCGAGGTGCGGAGCGATGAGGACCGCGCGCATCTCCGGCATGCGCTCTCGGCGGCGCGGCCGCATTTGCTGCGGATCGTCGGGCCGGGCAGTCTCGGAGTGGTGTCGCCGGCGCTGCACGCGCATTTCGGTGCGCCGTCGTGCACGGTGAAGGCGGGTGGTGTGGCATGGGTGTCGCAGTCGAATGCACTGACGAATGCTGTGCTCGGTTGGGCGCATGCGCGCGGCCTTGGCTTTTCGCACGCCGTGGCGCTGGGTGGCGAAGCCGACGTAGATGCCGGCGACGTGCTCGACTATCTGGCGAGCGATCCCGGCACGCGCGCGATCCTCCTGGAGTTGGATACGGTGCGCGCCGCGCGTAAATTCATGTCCGCGGCTCGCGCGGCGGCGCGCAACAAGCCAGTGCTGGCGTTGCGCTCAGGCCGCGCCGATCCGGCCGACGCGCTGTACACGGCGGCATTCCGCCGCGCGGGCATGGTGCGCGTCGATTCGCTCGACGATCTGCTCGATGAAATCGAAACGCTCGGCGTGGGCCGGGTGGCGGCAGGCGCGACGGCGACGCTGATTACCAGCGACAGTGGCCTCGCCACGCTCGCCTGCGACGCCTTTGCCGCTGCCGGCGACACGCTCGCGCCGTGGCCCGCCGAAGCGGATGCGGCGCTAAGCGAAGCGCTGCCGCACGCGGTGGCCGGCAACCCGCTAAGACTCGGCGACGATGCGCGTCCCGAGCATTTCGGCACCGCGCTCAAGCTGCTCGCCGAGCATCGCAGCACGGGCACGGCCTTCGTGGTCCACGCGTCGACGCATGGCGCGCCGGTCGGTGAGGTCGCGCAGGCATTGATCGCGAATCAGCGCTTCGCCTATCGCGGGCTGCTCGCATGCTTTTTCGGCGGCGTGGATGCGGCCACGCGCGATGCGCTGCATGCGCAAGGCATTCCGGTTCATACGACGCCACAGCGGCTTGCGCGCGCTTTTGCGCGTCTGGTCGACTACCGGATGGGACGCGAACTGCTGATGCAAACGCCGGAAGGTTTGCCGGCGCAGATACCCGAAGCAATCGACGCCGCTCAGGCGCAGGCCCGCGCCGTGCTCGCGGCAGGTGAGCACCAACTAACTGGGGCCGCGGCGGCACAGTTTCTTGAGCGTTTTGGTCTGAGCGTTGAAACGCAAGGGGGCGACCTGACGAAAGGATCCTCGGCGCAAGGCGCTACGGAAAGATCGACGCAAGTGCTAACCCAACAAGCCGTGCAGCAACTAGCCGCAGCGCCGGCACAAGCAGACTGCGAGGAACTGGTCGCCGCACAGTCGCGCAAGCCGGTTGTCGCCATCGCCGTCGAACTTCACGACGACGACAACTTCGGCCCCGTCTTCCGCTTCACCGCGCCTTCTGCGGATGGCGTGTCCGAGCCGCTGCGCGTCTACGGCTTGCCGCCACTTAATCCGATGCTCGCGCGCGACATGGTCATGCACTCGCGCTACGCGCGCCTGATCGATCCCGAGCCGGCATTAACCGCATTGACGGCGCTTTCGCAGGCGGTCTGCGACGTCAAGGAGATCGTCGGCCTGGCGCTGACGCTGTGCGTATTCAAGGACCACGTGGTGGTAGTCGAGCCTACCCTCAGCCTCGCGTCGACACGCAGCCGGCTCGCGATCGTACCGTACCCGCGCCGTTTCGAAGAGACGATCGACTGGCAGGGCCTGCGCGTGACAGTCCGGCCGATCCGACCGGAAGACGAAGCCGCGCATCACGATTTCGTCGAAGCGATGACGCCGGAAGATTTGCGTTTGCGGTTTTTCGGCGCAGTAGGCAGCTTCGATCACTCGCAGCTCGCGCGTATGACGCAGATCGACTACGACCGCGAAATGGCGCTGATCGCGACGGTCACCAGCGAAGACGGTTTCACGCGCACGCTCGGCGTCGTGCGCGCCGTAGCCGATCCCGACAACGAGACGGCCGAGTTCGCCGCCGCGGTGCGCTCCGACCAGAAAGGCCGGCGCCTTGGACAATTGCTGATGGATCGGATCATCAAGTACGCGCGGGCGCGCGGCACCCACTGGCTGGTCGGCGAGGCGTTGCGGGAGAACGCGCCGATGATCGCGCTAGCCAAGTCCTGCGGCTTCACCATCACGCCGACGGAAGATCCTGGCGTGGTCGGCTTCAGGATGGCGCTGGATGAACCGGCGCAAGGCTAAGTTGGCGGGGAGGGCGCTTGCCGAAGCTCACAGACACAAGACCGCCCGCTATGACTATGACGCCAGGCCGCGGCGATTCGCGGCCCCAGGCGTTGTGACTTCAGCTTTTAAGCCGGCAACTTCGCCGCGGCTTCGTCGACCTGCGTGCGGGTCACGGACAACTCTTCCAGCAACGCTTCAGCGTACACAGCACCGGTTTCGCGTTCCAGACGCGCGATGGTCGCGGCGCAACGGTTCGCGTCCTTCAGCGTCGCGATGAACGACTTCACCGATTCACCCGCCTTGAAGGCGTCGAACAGCGGCACGCGGATGTCGTCCGGCAGCGGACGCGCCGTCCATTGATACGGCTTGCCGTTGAACGTGAACTGCGGCGGCAGCACGCGCTCTTTCTTCGCGGCCGGAATCAGGCCGAAGGTGCGCGCGGCGTCGCCGATCTGCTCAGCCGAAAACAGCTCGTCCGGGCTGATGTCGAATTGCTGAATGAAGGTCTCGATGCTGTGCATCGCCGCAGCGCGGTCGTCACGGCGCTTTTGCGCATGAGCGACGATGTCGCGCAGTTCGTCGGCTTCTTCGGGCGTGATCGTGAAGCTCGACTGCTTCTGCTGAAGTTCGGAAAAACGCTGGAATTCGGAATCGGTCAGAAGTTTCGCCATTGCTTGATCGTTGAGCGCGCATGAGGAGACCCCTGCGGCGTGATTTTTGAAAGGGTCGCCATTCTAAACCATGTGCATTAAACAGCCTCTTCCCGAAACATCGAGAGCGCCTGCACCGTCTCACGCAGCAGCGCCGTTGCCGCCTCCAGCGTCGGCGCGACGTATTCGTCGATGCGCCGCAAGTACGGACACGTGAGCACCGCGATCGCCTGACCCGACGGCCCCTGGATCGGAAACGTGACGTCCGTGACACCGAAGGTCTGCTGACTGTCCTTCTGCGAAAAACCCGCCGCGCGAATCCGCTCGCATGCCTGTTCCAGGGCTTCGCGATCGATCGTGACTTCGCCTTTCACCTTGGTGTGTTCGGCCAGCATCTGGTCGCGTTGCTCGACGCTTTGAAACGCGAGCATCACGCGGCCCGAACCCGTATCGATCAGGCCGACCCGCGAGCCGAGCCGCACCGACATGCCCCACGTGCCCGGTCCGTCCACTTGCGCGATCACCAGCAGATTGCCGCGGTCGCACACCACGAGGTGACACGATTGCTCCGCGGCATCGGCAAAACGCTGCATCAGCGGCAGGGCTTCGGAGATCAGGCGGTTCATCGGCGGATGACGATGTGCGAGCGCATACAGCTTCAGGCTCAGCGAATAGCGGTCGCCCGCCGCCGAGCGCACCACGTACTGCCGTGCGACCAGTCGCTCCAGCATCCGGTACATCTCGCTCGCGTTGCGTCCCAGCCGCTTGGTGATTTCGGCGCGCGTCAGCCCTTCTTTCTGCTCCGCGAGCAGTTCTAGGATGTCGAGGCCCTTGTCCAACGCGGGGGCGCGGTAACGGTCGGCGTCGTCTTTGTCGTCTGCGTCCATGGTGAGCGAGGTTCCGTGTGTTGTTCTCATTATCTGGCGCGTGAGTGTAAGTGCGTGGGGAATCTCGTGCGAGGTGGCACGCGCCAGGGGAAACACCGAGGCATGATGCAGTGCACATCGCTTGACTTCGAAAAGTCCGTATATGAATAATACGTTCATTGGTGAATGAACGCACACCAATACTTCATAAGAAAGCGCAGGACCAAGTGCCCACCACTCGCATGGCGGGTTCACGCAGTTCCCACAACGCATTGCTTTGCATGGGGCCGGAGTAAGCGCTAAAGCGCTAACTCCGGACCGACATAGGAGACAACCATGTCGTTCGCGAAAGGGCCGCACCCGGCTCGCCGTTTGTTCCAGAGTTCGTTGTTCGCCATTGCGGCGGCAGCTTGCGTCGCCAGCTTCGCCGTCAGTGGTGCGGCACACGCCGCTGACGCCGGCAAGGTCGGCCTCGGTCTGCCGCTTCTCACGTCGCCGTTCTGGCAGTCGTACAACAACTATCTGCCCAAGTACGCGAAGGACATGGGCATCGATATCCTCGCGCCGGTCAATTCGAACGGCGATCCGGTCCAGCAGATCACCGACATGAACAACCTGCTGAACCTCGGTGCGAAAGGCATCGTGGTCGGCCCGCTGGATTCGGCGGCGATCAGTCGCGCGCTCGATGCGGCATCGGCGAAGAACGTGCCGGTGGTCGCCGTCGACGTCGCGCCGACGCAAGGCAAGGTGGCGATGGTGGTGCGCGCCGACAACCACGCCTACGGCGAGAAAGCGTGCAAGTACATCGGCGAGCACGTGAAGTCGGGCAAGGTTGTGCAGATCATGGGCGACCTGGCGTCGGTGAACGGACGCGACCGCTCCGAAGCGTTCCGCTCGTGTCTGAAGGGCTTCCCGGGTTTGTCGCTGCTGGAGATTCCGGCAAGTTGGAAGGGTGACGTCGCGGCTACCGCGCTCGACAGCCTGCTCACCGCGAATCCTGACGTGAAGGCAATCTACATGCAGGCAGGCGGCGTCTATCTGTCGCCCACGCTGCAAACGTTGCGCCGCAAGCAGATGCTGTTTCCGGCCGGCGATGCGAAGCACGTCGTGATTGTCAGTAACGACGGCATTCCGCAGGAGTTCGAGGCCATCCGTCGTGGTGATATCGACGCCACCATTTCGCAGCCTGCCGATTCCTACGCGAAATACGGTCTCTTCTACATCAAGGCCGCGTTGGCCGGACAGACCTTCAAGCCGGGCCCGACGGATCACGGCAGCAACATCGTCCAGCTGGCGCCGGGCATTCTCGAAGATCAATTGCCCGCACCGCTCGTCACGAAGGCGAATGTCGACGACAAAGCCTTGTGGGGCAATACCGTTAAATGAGCGAGCCGACGCCCTCCGTGCCGGTCGTCGAAGCGTTTGAGGTCACCAAACGCTTCGGCTCCACGGCCGCGCTGAAAGACGTGAGCATCCGGGTGATGCCTGGTGAGTCGCATGCGCTCGTCGGGCGTAACGGTGCGGGCAAATCGACGCTGGTGTCGATCCTCACCGGCTTGCGCAAGCCCGATACCGGCGAGGTGCGTTTTGGCGGCACGGCCGCGCCGTCGATCGCGGACCGTGATGCGTGGCGCGAGCGTGTGGCCTGCGTTTATCAGCATTCGACGATCATTCGCGATCTGAGCGTCGCGGAGAATCTGTTCATCAACCGGCAGCCGTCACGAGGGGGCGTGATTGATTGGCGCGCCATGCGCCGCGATGCACGTGAGTTGCTCGATCACTGGAAGATCGACGTACGCGAAGATGCGCGCGCCGGCGATCTGAGCGTGGAAGCACGGCAACTCGTGGAGATTGCGCGGGCGCTGTCGTACGGCGCGCGCTTCATCATTCTCGACGAACCGACCGCGCAACTCGACGGCGACGAAATCAAGCGCCTGTTCCGCCGCATCAGCGAGTTGCAGCGCGAAGGCGTGACGTTCCTCTTTATTTCTCATCATCTGCAAGAGGTCTATGAAATCTGCCAGGCGGTGACGGTGCTGCGTGACGCGCGGCATATCGTCAGCGCGCCGGTTTCCGCGTTGCCGCGCGAGCAATTGATCGAAGCGATGACCGGCGAGCGCGGCGGCCTGGCCGTCGCTGACGCGGCGGCGCGCGATGCGTTGCCGGCGGACACCGCCATTGCGCTGGAAGTCAAAGATCTGGTGGGTTCCGATTACGAAGGTGTGTCGTTCACGGTGAAGCGTGGCGAAGTGGTCGGGCTGACCGGCGCAACTAGCAGCGGCCGCACGAGCGTGGCCGAAGCGATTGCCGGTTTGCGCGCGGCGAGGCGTGGCTCGATCAGCGTGGATGGCACAACGCTGCCGCCTGGCGATGTCCCTGCTGCGCTGGCTCACGGCATCGGTTGCGTGCCGAAGGATCGCCATCACGAAGGCCTGGTGCTGACGCAATCGGTTGCCGAAAACGCCTCGATGACGATCGCGCGCCTGCTTGGCAAATTCGGCATCGCGCCGCCTGCGAAAAAGAACGCCTTCGGTCAGAAGATGATCGACGCGCTCGGCATCGTCGCGCAAGGCCCCGAGCATGTCGTGTCAGGGCTGTCGGGCGGCAATCAGCAGAAGGTCGTGATGGCACGCGCACTCGCCACCGATCCGAACGTGCTTGTATTGATCGACCCTACGGCAGGCGTCGATGTGAAATCGAAAGAGGCGTTGCTGTCAGTCGTGGATCGCGTGCGAGAGGAGGGCAAGGCCGTGCTGGTCGTGTCCGGCGAACTCGACGATCTGCGTACCTGTGACCGTGTGCTGGTCATGTTCCGTGGCCGTGTCGCGGCCGAATTTCCCGCGGGTTGGCAAGACCACGACCTGATCGCATCCGTTGAAGGAGTTAGTCTCCATGAAGAATAGTGTGCCCAGCCCTGCATTCGGCACCGCGCAAGCTCAAGCGCAACCGCAGCCGATCGCGGCGGCCTCAAGCGGCAAACGTGCCCGCAGCGAACTCGCCCGGCTGCGCGAACTGGCCTTGCTGCCCGCGCTTGCGTTGCTGCTCGTGATCGGCGCGTTCGTCAGCCCGAGCTTTCTGACGAAGGCAAATCTGATCAGCGTGCTGGGGGCGTCCGCGGCATTGGCATTGGTTGTGCTCGCCGAATCGCTGATCGTGTTGACCGGCAAGTTCGATCTGTCGCTCGAATCGACGGTGGGCATTGCGCCGGCTATCGGCGCGATGCTGGTGATGCCGGCGGCGTCCGCGGGCTTCGGGTTGCAATGGCCGGCGGCGGCGGGTTTGCTGGCTATCCTCGTGGTTGGCGCGGTGATTGGCTTCGTCAACGGTTTCCTGGTGGTGCGTTTGCGATTGAACGCCTTCATCGTTACGCTGGCGATGCTGATCGTGCTGCGCGGCATGCTGGTCGGTGCGACCAAAGGCGGCACGCTGTTCGATATGCCGCCGTCGTTCTTCTCGCTCGCCACCACGATCGTGCTCGGTTTGCCCTTGTCGGTGTGGCTCGCGGCGGCAGCGTTTGCCATCGCTGCGTTCGTGCTGCGCTATCACCGCCTGGGTCGCGCGTTGTACGCGATCGGCGGCAATCCGGAAGCGGCGCGCGCGGCGGGGATTCGCGTGGAGCGTATTACGTGGGGCGTATTCGTGCTCGGCAGTATGCTGGCCTCGGTGGGCGGTCTGATCGTGACCGGGTACGTCGGCGCGATCAACGCGAACCAGGGTAACGGCATGATTTTCACGGTGTTCGCGGCGGCGGTGATCGGCGGCATTTCGCTCGACGGCGGCAAGGGCTCCATGCTCGGTGCGCTCACCGGCGTGTTGCTGCTCGGCGTCGTGCAGAACCTGCTGACGCTGGCCCAGGTGCCGTCGTTCTGGATTCAGGCGATCTACGGCGCGATCATCCTCGGCTCGCTGATGGTGGCACGGCTCGCCAGCGGCGAAGGCCAGAACTAATGCACACGCATCACGGAGAACGCACTTGACCAGCAGCTCAACGCAAACCCCGCAAACGCCCCAAACGTTGCAAATCGATCCACGCCTGATCCTGCTCAGCCCCGCGGATAACTGCCTGATCGCGGCGGCGCGTCTCGATGCGGGCACGCAAGTCGAGATCGAAGGCGAGCGCGTGACGCTCACCAAAACCATCGATCTCGGTCACAAGGTCGCGCGCCATGAACTTGCGAGAGACGACAAGGTGCTGCGTTACGGCGCGGTGATCGGTCACGTGACCGAGGCGGTGGCGCGCGGCGCGCATCTGCATACGCACAACCTCGAAAGCGATTACCTGCCCACGTATACGCACGACGCGGGCCACGAGTTCGTCCATCACTGAATTGAGCACATTGACGTGGCCTTGCGCCGCGCTGGAATGATCATGACTGACACTTCCGTAGCATCCGCCGCCGCGCAGCATCAGCCCTTGTTGCAGGGCTATCCGCGCAAGGATGGCCGCAAGGGCATCCGCAATGTGGTTGCGGTGGCGTATCTGGTCGAGTGCGCGCATCACGTCGCGCGCGAGATCGTCACGCAGTTTCGCGAACCGCTCGACGCGTTCGACGATCCTTCAGCCGAACGCGAGCCGCCGGTGCATCTGATCGGCTTTCCCGGTTGCTATCCGAATGGCTACGCCGAAAAGATGCTCGAGCGCCTCACCACGCATCCCAACGTAGGCGCGGTGCTGTTCGTGTCGCTCGGGTGCGAGAGCATGAACAAGCATTACCTTGTGGACGTGGTGCGCGCGAGCGGCCGTCCTGTCGAAGTCCTGACGATCCAGGAAAAAGGCGGCACACGCAGCACGATTCAATACGGCGTCGACTGGATTCGCGACGCCCGCAAGCAACTTGCCGCGCAGCAGAAAGTGCCGATGGCGCTGAGCGAACTGGTGATCGGCACGATTTGCGGCGGCTCGGACGGAACCAGCGGCATCACCGCAAACCCGGCTGTGGGCCGTGCGTTCGATCATCTGATCGACGCGGGCGCGACCTGCATCTTCGAAGAAACCGGCGAGTTGGTGGGTTGCGAGTTTCATATGAAAACGCGTGCCGCGAGGCCAGAACTCGGCGATGAAATTGTCGCGTGCGTGGCGAAGGCGGCGCGCTACTACTCGATCCTCGGGCATGGCAGTTTTGCCGTCGGCAATGCGGACGGCGGCCTCACCACGCAGGAAGAGAAATCGTTGGGCGCGTATGCGAAAAGCGGCGCGTCGCCGATTGTCGGCATTATCAAACCCGGCGACGTTCCGCCGACCGGCGGCCTTTATCTTCTCGACGTCGTACCTGACGGCGAACCGCGCTTCGGCTTTCCGAACATCAGCGACAACGCGGAAATCGGCGAGCTGATCGCATGCGGCGCGCATGTGATTCTGTTCACGACCGGACGTGGATCGGTGGTCGGCTCGGCGATTTCACCGGTCATCAAGGTGTGCGCGAATCCCGCGACCTACCGCAATCTCGCCGGCGATATGGACGTCGATGCAGGGCGCATTCTCGAAGGCCGCGGCACGCTCGACGAAGTCGGCCGCGAGGTGTTCGAGCAAACGGTGGCGGTGTCGCTCGGGGCGGCGTCGAAATCGGAAATGCTCGGTCATCAGGAATTCATCCTGACGTACAAGACTTTCGAACCAATGGGCCCGGCCTGTTTGCCGTCGAACGCTGCACCGCCGCATCGGGTTGTTGCGATCGAGCCGCACTGAGCGGGCCTAGCGACCTCAGCGATCAGTACGGCCGCGAGCGCGAGCCGTATTCGATTCAGCGGCCATCAGCGCGCCAAGTCAGTCGCTACTAGCGCGGCAGCGGGCAAACATCGCCGGCACGTGCTAAAACATAAACGGGATCAGAGTAAGCGCTGATGCGCTAACTCCGATCGACAGCTTTGCATGGGACCAGAGTAAGCGCTAAAGCGCCAACTCTGGTCGACATAGGAGACGTGGTCCATGACGGCAAAGATCGGTTCGAAGATCGAACAGCGGCGCAACATTGGCCGTCGTGCATTGCAGGTATCCGGATTGGGGCTCGGTACGGCGCCGTTGGGTGGTCTGTACCGCGATCTGTCCGAAGAAGAAGCGCATGCGACTATCGCCGCTGCGTGGGACGTCGGCGTGCGCTTTTTCGACACCGCGCCGCACTACGGTCACACGAAAGCCGAGCACCGTCTAGGCGACGCGTTGCGCGGCTACCCGCGTAGTGAATACGTGCTGTCCACCAAAGTCGGGCGCCGCTTCGTACCGCGCACCACGCCCTACGACGGCAGCGAAGGCTGGCAAGACCCGCTGCCGTTCCAGGCGATCTTCGACTACACGCACGACGGCATTCTGCGTTCGTTCGAAGACAGCCAGCAGCGTCTCGGCATGGTCGATATCGACATTCTGCTGGTGCACGATATCGGCGTTGTCACGCATGGCGACAAGAACCCCCATTACTGGCGGCAACTCACCGAAGGCGGCGGCTTTCGTGCGCTCGATGATCTGCGCTCCTCGGGCGCGGTCAAAGCGGTCGGGCTCGGCGTCAACGAAGGCGCGGCAATACTCGATGTGATGGCCGAATTCGATATCGATTGCGCGTTGCTCGCGGGCCGTTATACGCTCCTCGAACAGACCACGCTCAACGATCTGCTCCCAGCATGTGAACAACGCGGCGTCAGCATTCTGTTAGGCGGCGCGTTCAACTCAGGCATTCTGGCGCGCGGCGTCGCGGGCGATCTGAAATTCAATTACGGCGACGCGCCGAGCGAAATCATCGAACGCGTCGCGCGGCTGGAAGCGGTGTGCCGGGTGCATGGCGTGCCGCTTGCCGCCGCAGCTTTGCAGTTTCCGTATGCGCATCCGGCGGTCGCAACCGTGTTGACCGGCGCGCGCAGTGCCAATGAATTGCGCGAGAACGCCGCGTCGTTCGAGCAGCCGATCCCCGCGGATCTGTGGTCCGCGTTGCGTGACAAGGGCTTGCTCGACAGCCGCGCGCCCGCGCCGGAGGATTGATTTGACGATACGTATCGACGCCCACCAGCACTACTGGGACCCCGCTCGTGGCGACTACGAGTGGCTCACGCCGGAACTGAAAATCCTGTACCGGCTGTTCGGTCCCGACGATCTCAAGCCACTGCGAGAAGCAGCGGGCGTCGAACGGACGGTGGTGGTCCAGGCAGCGCCGACCATCGATGAAACGCGCTACTTGCTGGACATCGCGCGGCATGAGCCATCGATTGCCGGTGTGGTCGGCTGGGTGCCGTTGCTGTTACCCACGGCGCCGGCCGTGATTGGAGCGCTGGCGCATGAGTCGAAGTTCAAAGGCGTGCGGCCGATGCTGCAGGATCTGCCCGACGATACGTGGATTGCGAATCCCGATCTCGCGCCCGCAATCGAAGCACTGATCGAGCACGACCTCGCGTTCGACGCGTTGATTTACGCGCGGCATGTCGAGCCTTTCGAAACGTTCGCGGCGCGTTTCCCCGCGCTGCGCATCGTCGTCGATCACGGCGCGAAGCCACCGATCCGTTACGGTCGCGCGGGTTGGCAATCATGGGCCGACGCAATCACGCGGCTCGCAAAGTTGCCGCAAGTGCATTGCAAGCTGTCGGGACTCGTCACCGAAGCGTCGCCTGGCTGGAGCGAAGAAACGCTTCATCCGTATGTCGAGCATCTGCTGAAGTCATTCGGCCCCTCGCGTTTGATGTGGGGCAGCGACTGGCCCGTGCTCGATCTGAACGGCGACTATCAGGTCTGGCACTCGGTGGCGAACACCTTGCTCGCGTCCTTGAGCGACGCCGAGCGTGACGCGGTTTTCGGCGGCAACGCCGCTGCGTTTTATCGACTTTGATGTGACGAAGACGAATTACGAAGACAAGAGCAAGCCCATTCAACTGGAGTCGTAGATGACACAAAGACTGGCCGGCAAGACGGCCCTGATCACCGCTGCAGGACAAGGTATCGGTCTCGCCACCGCGGAAATGTTCGCGCGCGAAGGCGCGCGCGTGATCGCCACCGATATCCGCATCGACGGACTCGCCGGCAAGCCGGTCGAAGCGCGCAAGCTCGACGTGCGCGACAACGCGGCGATCAAGGCGCTGGCCACCGAACTCGGCGCGATCGACGTGCTGTTCAACTGCGCGGGCTTCGTGCATGCCGGCTCGATTCTCGAATGCAGCGAAGAAGATTGGGACTTCGCCTTCGACCTGAACGCGAAGGCGATGTACCGCATGATCCGCGCGTTTTTGCCGGCGATGGTGGAGAAGGGCGGCGGCTCGATCATCAATATGTCGTCAGCGGCCTCGAGCGTGAAGGGCGTGCCGAACCGCTTTGCCTACAGCGCGTCGAAAGCCGCGGTGATCGGGTTGACCAAGTCCGTCGCTGCAGACTTCATCACACGTGGTGTACGCTGTAACGCGATCTGCCCGGGCACGGTGCATTCACCGTCGCTCGAACAGCGGATCGTTGAGCAGGCCAAGGCGCAGGGCGCGACGCTCGACGCCGTGCAGGCGGCCTTTGTCGCGCGTCAGCCGATGGGCCGCATCGGCAAGCCGGAAGAGATCGCCGCATTGGCGCTGTATCTCGCGTCGGACGAATCGTCGTTTACCACCGGCCACGCGCATGTGATCGACGGCGGCTGGTCGAACTGACGCGGTCTGATCAACGCTGAAACACGAACCGAATACCACTGAACGGAAAGGGAAGTGCAACGATGAAACTGCTTCGTTATGGGCCGAAAGGCCAGGAAAAGCCGGGCCTGCTCGACGCGCAAGGCAAGATTCGCGATTTGTCGAAGGTGGTTGGCGATATCGACGGCGCCGCGCTGACTGACGAAGGCCTCGCCAAGCTGCGCGCACTCGATCCGGCTTCGCTGCCGTTGGTCGAAGGCAATCCGCGCATGGGACCGTGCGTCGGCAAGATCGGCAAGTTCATCTGCATCGGGCTGAACTACGCGGACCACGCTGCAGAATCGAATCTGCCGGTGCCGGCGGAACCGGTGATTTTCAACAAGTGGACGAGCGCGATCAGTGGCCCGAACGACGACGTCGAAATTCCGCGCGGCTCGAAGAAGACCGACTGGGAAGTTGAACTCGGCGTGGTGATCGGCAAGCCCGCGAAATATATCGACGAAGCGAACGCACTCGACTATGTCGCCGGCTACTGCGTGATCAACGACGTGTCGGAACGCGAATGGCAGATCGAACGCGGCGGCACGTGGGACAAGGGCAAGGGCTTCGATACGTTCGGTCCGATCGGCCCCTGGGTCGTGACGCGCGATGAAGTCGCCGATCCGCAGAACCTGAGCCTGTGGCTTGAAGTGGACGGCCACCGCTATCAGAACGGCAGCACGAAGACGATGGTGTTCGGCGTCGCGAAGCTGGTGTCGTATGTGTCGCAGTGCATGAGCCTGCAACCGGGCGACGTGATTTCGACCGGCACGCCGCCGGGCGTCGGCATGGGCGTGAAGCCGAATCCGGTGTATCTGAAGCCAGGCCAGACGATACGTCTCGGTATTGAAGGTCTCGGCGAACAGACGCAGAAGACTTACGCGGCGGAATAAGCGGTGCGATAGACGGTGCAGTAAGCCGCACAATTGGCACCGTTCAGAATGAAAAACCGCGCCTGCTTCCCAGCAGGCGCGGTTTTTTTATGTACCCCGGTGTGAGCCTTATGACTCGCCCGTCCCATCTCTAGTGCACGGTTCCGATCAACCCGCCGGTTCGTGCTCGCCGTTCTCGCTGATGCGATTGATCGTGCCTTGCGCAACGGCGACGAGTTTCTCGCGCTGCCCGTCCATCACATACACATTGCACTGGCAGGTCGCCTGATAGCGCCCCGCGTAGACGACCTTCGCCCGCGCGATCAGCGTGCCGTTCATCACCGGCCGCAGATAGTTGATCTTGTACTCGCCGGTCACGACCTTCGGCCCCAGCGACAGCGCGCCGGCGAACGTCAGCGCATTGTCGGCGAGATAACTGATGACACCGCCATGCACAAAGCCATGTTGTTGCCGCAACTCGTCGCGGATCGGCAGACACAGCGTCAGTTCGTTGGTGCCGGTGTGCATCAGTTCGGTGCCCAGCAGCATGCTGAACGGCTGGGCATGCAGTGCGCCGCGCGCCCGGTCGAGGATGTCGGTCATTGTGATTCCTTCGGGCGTAGCCCGCAGTGGCATCTGCACCGGCGTCCATTGTGCAGTCCCTACCCACTCTAGGAAGCGCCGACGCATCGCGTCAAGGTGAATCCAAAATATCTGCGCAGCATTGTTGCGAAAAATGACGGGAATTGCGAAGTTGGCCGATGAAAAGGGGACGTAAGACGATTTTTGACGACATTGATCTCAAGCAAAGTTTGGCCTTGCCGTTAACCCTGACGTAGGTCCCGTCATTCTTTGCTTTAGGTGTTCACGATGTTCAGCAAGATCAAGGTCGCATCCGGCCTGTTGTGTGTTCTGGCCGCGTTCTGCGTTTTCCAGCTTGTCACGGTGGGTTTGGGATTCTGGTCGCTCACGCGCACGCATGACGACGTGGGTGATCTGTCGAATATCGCCTTGAAGCAGGTGGACGCGGTCAATGAAACGACCCAGCATCTGATGGACGCGCGCATCAACCTGTCGCGCGCCGGTACGCGCATGGTGCGCGGCGGCGCCGAGCCGGCCGACATCGTGCAGCACGCCCGCGAACAACTGACAGCAGCCGACCAGTCGTTCGGCGCGTTTATGAGCGCGCAGAAGACCAGCGACGAAAACAGCACTCGCGCTGCGGCGCTCGCCGAGCGCTACAAAAAGCTCCACGACGCGCTCGCGGAACTGGTGCAGTTTCTCGACGCGAATAATATCCAGGCCTTTCTCGACCAGCCGACCCAAGGCTTCCAGGACGCGTACCTCGCCGAGTCGCACAACTTCGTGCAATTCGGCGCCGCCGCGAGCCGTGCGTCGCTCGATTCGATCGACACCCGCATGGCCACGTTCCGCGCCGTCAGCATCGCGATCCTGCTGGCATTGGTGGCGGGCACATTCGGCGTGTACGCAGCGCTCCGTAAGGGCGTGGTGGCGCCGCTGGAAGAAGCCGGCCGTCACTTCGACCGCATCGCGCAAGGGCGTCTCGACCAGCCGATCGCTTCGCGCGGTACCAATGAGATCGGCCGTTTGTTCTCGGGCCTCGCGAAAATGCAGGCGAGCGTGGCGCGCACCGTGCAAACCGTGCGCGAATCCGCTGACTCGATTCATCTCGGCGCCGACGAAATCGCCACCGGCAACGCCGATCTGTCGGCACGTACGGAAAACCAGGCGGCATCGCTCGAAGAAACCGCGTCGAGCATGGAGGAATTGACCGCCACGGTGCGCCAGAACGCCGATCACGCCCGTGAAGCCAATGCCCTCGCCGAAACCGCGCTCGAGGCGACCTCGCGCGGCAGCGAAGTGGTCAACGAGGTGGTCGACAAGATGCGCGGCATCGCGCAAAGCTCGGACAAGATCGCCGAGATCATTTCGGTAATCGACGGCATCGCGTTCCAGACCAATATCCTCGCGCTGAACGCGGCCGTCGAAGCGGCGCGCGCGGGCGAACAGGGCCGTGGCTTCGCCGTAGTGGCGGGCGAGGTGCGCGGGCTCGCCCAGCGCAGCGCGCAATCGGCGAAGGAAATCAAGACGCTGATCAGCGAATCCGTCGCCGAAATTCAGGGCGGTTCGGCGCTGGTCGAGCATGCCGGTGAGGCGATGAGCAACGTTTCCGCGTCGATTTCGCGCGTCACGCAGATGATGGCGGAAATCAGCGCGTCGTCGCTCGAGCAGAGCACGGGCATCGAGCAGGTCAACCAGGCGGTGGTGCAGATGGACGAGATGACGCAGCAGAACGCGGCGCTCGTCGAGGAAGCCGCCGCAGCGGCTGCTTCGCTGCATCAGCAGACGCAGCAATTGAAGGACGCCGTTTCCGTGTTCGAAATTTCTGAGACTGTGTTGCGAATGCAACAAATGGACGATCTGCGCGGGCAAACGGCGGCGTTTGCGCTGTCAGGAATGCGGGCGATCTAGACCGCGAACGTGCCCAAAAAGAGGGCATCTGCAATAGAAAATGGCCCGCCAAAGCGGGCCATTTTGCATTAGACGCAAGCGCCTAAGGGTGCCTCAACGTACCTGAAGGTACTTAGGCCGGCTGGATGTTCGCAGCTTGCTTGCCCTTCGGGCCTTGCTTGACTTCGAACGTCACTTTCTGGTTTTCCTGCAGGGACTTGAAGCCGCTGCCTTGAACTTCCGAAAAGTGTGCAAACAGGTCTTCGCCGCCGTCGTCCGGGGTGATGAAGCCAAAGCCCTTTGCATCGTTAAACCACTTCACAGTACCTGTTGCCATTTTTAATCCAGTAAATGTTGTGTGTTGCATTCGCGACCGCTATTTCTCAACACGAGATCGAGCGCGAAGTACGAGTTGTATCACGTCTTTATGATGGACGCCAATCAACAAGTATTCGGGTATTCCCCTGATTGGACCCTTTTGAGGTCCGGAAACCATTTTCCAAGGGGGCCCAGCCGGTAGGGTAAACTGCTTGTATTACTCTTCCAGGAAAAACATTGACACATTATTTGCAAGATGAACTTACCTCATTCTGGAGTCGTTTGACCCCCTATCTCGCGATATTGGAGTCGAAATCACCTCAAGAAGGCGCCCCGGATCCGGTCGGCCGTATCACGGTCGATACCGAAGAGCACCAGGCTTTCGCCCTTCACACCACCGATAAAAAGCCGCACGGCGACACATCGGATACCCCCACCGGACATAGCGCAACCTACACGCGATTCAAAACTGCCGACGCCGATTGGGGACCCTGGCAACGCGAAGAATACTGATTGACCGGTCAGTCGGCTTTTGACGCCGATGCACGGGAAGACGGCGGCCGGCACTTAGCCGGGCAAGGCGTCATAGGCGGTCGCGAGGTGATAGGGGGTGGTCGACGGCATGTCGGCGCGCACCACATCACCGGCGGCCGTTTTGCATTCGAACCAGCCTTGCGGACGCAGGAAGCGTTGCCGGAAGAGTTCGATTTGCCGCGGCAGCGCGGCGTGCGCAGCGGGGTCGTCATGGCTCGCCAGGGCGCGCAGGTACTCGGTCTGCGCCCAGATCCGCTGGGTGGCGTCCTTGATGCGTCCGGTTTCGTCGAGCGAGGCGTACACGCCGCCCGTTTGCGGGTCCACGCCATATTGCTGCGCGAAGCTGAACGCGCGCGTCAGCGATTCGTCGAGACCTGAGGCTTCGAACAACGCACCCGCCTGCTTGACCAGCCAGAACCATTCGAACTGGTGCCCCGGTTCCAGACGGTTGTCGTCCGCGCCAATCGGCAATTCGGCGACGCAGCCGGTCGGCGCATGCACGAAGTGATGCGCGATGGCGCCGGCGAGGCGGCGCAACGCGGCGTCGAAGGCGTTGT
Source organism: Paraburkholderia madseniana (assembly GCF_009690905.1). Classification (GTDB taxonomy): domain Bacteria; phylum Pseudomonadota; class Gammaproteobacteria; order Burkholderiales; family Burkholderiaceae; genus Paraburkholderia; species Paraburkholderia madseniana. Next base: position 303,162 of record NZ_VOSW01000001.1, on the reverse strand, counting down.
CGCGCGTGACTTCGCGGGCGGCCAACCAGGCTTCGGTGAGGTGCATTAAGGGATTCTGGATCGGCGTGCCGGTCACGCTGGCGAAGTCCGCGGTGAGTGCGGCGTTGAACAGATCATCGCCGGCCGCGAAGTGCGACTGAATTAGTGACGACGTGCGATGCACGACTTCCAGCGCGTCGCGGTTGCCGGAACGGCCGGCATATTCCGCGCAGGCGAACACGACGAACGCATGCGTGTACAAGTCTTTGGTCGTGTCGAGCGGCGCGCCCTGCGCATCCGCGCTATAGAACCATCCGCCGTTGCGCGTGTCCTGAAAGGCGTGCATCAGCGAGTCGAACAGCACCTTGGCATGCGCTGCATCGCCTGCTTGCGAGAACACGAACAATTGTCGCGCGCACGCCATCGCCCGATAACGCTCCGCGGGCAACGGTTCGGGACCCTCGGCGCTGACCGCTTCGTAGGGTAGCTTCAGCACGGGGTTGAAACCGGGTCCGCGCCACAGCGGCAGCACGACGTGAGTGAAGTGATCACGCAGTGTGGTGGCAAGCGGGATGGTCGAAGCGGTGAAAGGGGTCATGCTCTGCATAGTTCGGTTGGTCAAACTCGGTCATTCGAAGCGCGTGCGGGTTTTGGCTCTCGCCACGGCGCGCGCCGCCGGCGATCGTGGATGCTGATTGGCCCGCAATAGGGCAGTTCGCCAGCGGCACGACGATCGTCCCAGCAACCCGCGCGGCGACGTGCGGCCAAGCATAAAGCAAACGGCTGCCGCTGGCACTCCGTCACAGTGATCACGTTGCACCGCGTGTCGAATACCGAATATGAAGTGATCCGCTCACGCTTGCGTCAGTTGCGCGGCGTCAAGCAGTTCCGGCAGGACGAGGCGTCGTCTTAAAAACGGAAAAACCTCGGCGAATGGCTTCGGCTGGGGCGGGCGGCCATGCGACAATGCGGTCTCGAAAAATTCCAATGGCATTGACGAGCGGTGCTCGGCGCCCGCTTTCCGGCGACGACCGCTTTTTTCTCTATGGCAGATTCCGCAGCATCCACGCAGTCCCGGCCTCAGCGCGCCGCTTCGAAGAAGCGGCGGCAGGCCACCGTCTCGACCGAAACTGAAAACAAGCTGGCGCGCGCCGCGCGCTCGGCACAACGTCTCGCGCAACTGAGCGATGCCTCGCGCGACGACAGCACGCTCGACCTGTTCCCCGACGATCCCACTCGCGCCACGCTGGAAGCGATGAATATCGACGTCCGGCAAGGCACGTTGCACGGCTTTGAATTACCCGATGTCGTGCTGGCCGCGGTTGGCGCGATCGATGCCGACGGCATGTCGCTGGAGGCAAGGGCGGCGCGGCGTGCGCCTCGCGCTGCGAAATCGGATGAACCGGTGCAGGTGAATGCGCAATTGAGTGGGCTGGAGACGGAGGCCGTGGAGGCCACGGCATCGCCTGTCGGCGAGCTGGCTTTCGGGGATGTGAAGGCGGTCGCAGAAGCGTCGGCCGAAGATAAAACGGCGGCGTCGGCACGTGACGCGGTTGTGCCGCTCACGTCTGCGATGGCGGCGGCGACTGTGGCGCGCAGTGTGACCGCGCTGCGCCAGGCTGCTGAGCCGGGCGCAGCGACGACAGATGCAGCGGTTGCAACGACCTCGGGCGGTGCCAGGCCGCCTATTCCGCCGCAGCGTTTCGCGGCGACTTTTGCCAAGGCGACGACGGCTTTGAGAGAAGCGGTCGGCGCAGAAGGCGCGCATGCGGGAGCGGAGCGTGCTTTGTCTTCCTCCGAGTCTGGGGCTGGGACTGATTCCGGCGCGGTGGTTGCTGAGCCGAGGCCGGCTGCGAAGTCGTCGGGCAATGTGTCTGCGTTTGCGCCCGCATCGGCATCTGCGCTGGCGTCGGTGTCGGCATCAGCGCCCGCATCAGCCTCGGCATCTGCCGCACACACAAACGCGTCTTTCTCTGCGCCTTCTTTCCGTGAAGCCCAGCGCGCCGAAGCAGCCGCGGCAGCGCTGCGGGCCGCGCCTGAACTCGACCGCGCGCGTGCTACGGCCTTCGCCGATACCGTCGATGCCCTGTACGGCGTGATCGCCGATCAACGCCTCGCCGCGACCGACCATTCACGCCGAATGAAGTGGATGTTGTCGATCGTGGTGGGCGCGTTGCTGATGACAGTCGCGATCGGTATCACGCAGACGGTGCTCCTGATGCGCCTGACGCGTGAAACCACCGCCCAGCAACACCGCATCGAACAGATGATGCAGAACCAGCAGGCCGCCATGGCCAGCTTGCTCGACACGCACATCGCGATGGCCAACGCGGCGGCGGCCAATGCGGCTTCTGACGCAGCCGCAACCGCAGCGCCTCAGCCAGCCGTGGCCACGCCAGCGCATGGCAAACGCGGCACGCGCGCGCAGCACGCGCACAAGCCGAAAGCTGCCAATTCGCACTGATCTTCAACTACTGCCGCGCCGGCGTTAGCCGGCCGCGGCAGCTCGTTTTGCCCGCGCAAACAGCTGGGCGCCTATTCCCGCTCCCGGCCCCGCAGCATCGCGGCTTCCAGTCCTGAACCCCCAGCCCCGCTCTCGCTCCCTGCCTCCTAGGATAGGCGCCGTAAGGCAACACCCGCCGCCAACGCCTTGCAAGCCAAACGTCGCGTTTTACACTCTCGTTGCTGTTGCGAAGCCGGACCGGATACGCCAGCGCATCTTCTGACGGGAGCCACCATGCCGACCAGCACGCACAAATATTCGATCGAGGAACTGCTAGGCGCGCTTCTGCGCGATCAGGGCATCCACGAAGGGCACTGGGCGTTGAACGTCGAGTTTTCGGCGACGGGCGCTTCCGTCAAGCCGCAAGAGAACCCCGCGCGGACCTTGCCGGGGCTGATTGTCTCCGTCAACAGCGCGACGCTGATGCGTGCGGAGAGCACTGCGGAGGGTGCAGTCGATGCAGCCGTAGTGAACCCTCGCAAAAACACGACGAGCGCGAAACCCACGCGCAGCAGAAAGCCGCAATCGACCACCCTTCAGTAAGCGGACGCTTTTGACCCTGAAATACGAAAAACGGGGACGTTGTCATGGTGCAACGCACCATGGACTAAAACCCTGTGACAACACACCACACCCGAGAAATTGCTGCATTGCACTAGCTTTTGCTTAGGGAAAACCCTATAATTCTTGTTAAGGGAAAACCCTAGCAAATGCAGTAACCAACCGGGAGTCGCCATGAGCTTCATTTTTGCATTGTTCCAAAAGGTCAGCGACCTCTTTGCGTCGCCCCATCTGCCGCTGGATTCGGACTACTCGTACGCAGCACGTAGCCGCGAAGCAGAGCGCATGCGCAAAGCGCAATCTACGTTGTTCGGCATCAAGCTGAGCGACTAAAAAGCAAAGTCGTATGGCCTGAGCGCGGACCATCGCGCATGGGCGCGCACGTCGAGTGCGCCTCGCATCATTGAAGCCACCGCCCGCGAAACGCGTGCCGTGGCTTTTGTTTTTGGTGCGCTCGCAGCCCGATTTCCAGTTTTTCCGAATATTTCCCGGCCGAAATGGATGTAACGGCGCCTCACACGGCGCCATCGTGTCATTCAGTTGATCCACCGCGCATGTGCTATAGACGGGCGGCGAAGGTCGAAAAGACTCCCATTCATCAGTCTTTTCCAATGAAATGTGCGCTTACAAGTGCTCACGTCTTCACGCGGTTTGCACCGCTAAAGTTGGTCTCAAGCGTACGGCGTCTGGTCCGAACCCAAAACCGCGGTTCGATGTCGACCGAACACGGGCGCTGGCTTGATACAAAACTTTGCATGGGAGGTCACGATGAAAACCTTTAACAAGACGTCGCGTTCGATCGTTGCAACCTTGCTGGCGGGCGGCGCGTTGCTCGCAGCCGGCAGTGCTTTCGCCCAGGAACGGGTGGTTGTCGAGAATGGTCCGGGACCGGCGGTTTACGGTCAGCCGCACATGAGGCCGGTGGGCGTGTCGATCAACATCGGCTGGCACGGCGATCGTTACTACGACGGCCACCGCTACTGGGCTCATGACGACTGGATGGGTCACCATCCGCACGACTACGATCCGCATCATCACGGCGACGATCATCGCCCGCCGCCCCCGCGCTACTAATGCGCGCATGACGGCGCCGTGCGACGCGGCGTGAAGTTCGCAAAGCCGGTCTTTCCTCACGGAAGACCGGCTTTGCCACGTTCGGTCTTGGAAAACGGCGCGCTACGCTATGCTCGAAGGCTTTCATCGACGGCAGCAGGAGAGCGGCGTGGACGAGGCAGTCATAGGCGTAGTGGGCACTGGATTGATGGGCGTCGGCATTGCGACGCAAAGCGCGTTGCATGGGCATCGGACGATCGTTCACGACGTCGACCCGGCGCGCCTCGCGAGCGTCGCGCCCAAGGCGGAAGCGGTACTCGACGAACTGATCGACGCCGGGCGCATCGACCACGCCGCCAAACAGGCGGCGCTCGGGCGCATCGAGACACATGCGCAACTCGACGTGATGGCGGCGGCGCAATTCGTGATCGAGGCGATTCCCGAGGTGCTGGAACTGAAGCATCGCCTGTATGCGTCGCTGGCTGAACTGATGGCAGACGATGCGATTCTCGCGAGCAACACCAGCGGTTTCCCACCCGATCAACTGGTTGCTCCGTTGCGCGCGAAGGAGCGTTTTCTGATCGCGCATTTCTGGAATCCGCCGCACATGATCCCGCTCGTCGAAGTCGTGCCGGGTACCGCGACCGCGCCGGAAGTCACCGAACGTACCGCAGCGTTGATGAGCGCGATCGGCATGGAGCCGGTGGTGCTCGCGAAGGCGATTCCGGGTTTTGTCGGCAACCGGCTGCAGTTCGCGGTGCTGCGCGAGGCGTTGAACATCGTGCGTTCAGGAGCGGCCACGCCTGATGTGGTCGATCGGGTCATGAAGGCGTCGCTCGGGCGCCGATGGGGGATCGTCGGGCCGCTCGAGGGCGCGGACATGGGCGGCCTCGATACCTTCCTCGATATCTCCCAGCATCTGATGCCGGAACTCGCCAAAGACGAAGACGTGCTCGATCTGCTGCGTGCGCAGGTGAACGCGGGGCGTGTTGGCGTACGTAGCGGTGCTGGTTTCTATGAGTGGGACGACGCCCATTTGGCGCGCGTCAAAGCAGGCCGTAAGCAGGTGATTAGTCGCGGTTAATGGCGTTGCACGCTGTGACGGCGACGGCGCAGAACGATGTGACCGTGGTATCGACGGGTAAGATCTCCAGTGGTACGACAGTCGGCATTAATGCGCAACACGATATCAACGTCGCAGGCGCGGTCGTGACGCTCGCGCCTTGCAGCGGGCCGGTCAATGCGAGGTCGTGCGAAGCATTCAGCGTCAACTCGACGTTTGCACAATGGCTATCAAATTGGGGTGTAAGCGTTCAACCAGTGCCGAAGTAAGGGGATATCGTGGAATTTAAGAATACGAAACATCAAGTTGCACGGAGCGCGATGCCGGATGCGGAGTCTTTTAACAGGATGTATCTGGTGAAAAATGTTTCGAAACTACGGGCGACCTATCAGATTCGACTTCTTGCATTCCGGGCAGTCGAGGAAAGGAAGAGACTGATTATTAAGGTGCCGAATTCGTTTGAGTTTGATCGATCTCTGGTTGATTTGATAAAGCGGTGCCGGAACTCGGTCACACGGGAGAACTATTGATGGGTCTCTATCTCTGTATCTTTGACGGCCAAGAAGAGGTGGAAGGTGTCGAGATCGGCACTTATGCCGACTTCAATGGTTTGCGCGAGTACTTGGTAACGGAGCTGGAGGGTGGGCGTGCTGGATGTCGATTCCCGACCTTCATTCTGCATTCCGATTCTGATGGAGAATGGGGGGATTTGGCATGCATTGATCTCCGTAACGAATTGAATGAGATAATTTCAGAAATGAAAACTCGAGCGCCAACACCTTTCATTTCGGAGTGGCAAAACAAGGTCGCGAGATCGGTGGGATTGGTTCCGAAAAATGCGCTTGAATCTTTTATTGATGTTGACGGAGAGTTGTTGCTTGAGCGGATTGATGATCTGGCCGCGATTGCAATAGCACGTCGCCTCTCGATATTGTTCCAGTAATCAGCGTTCGCGAGTTGGACAGGCTTGCCATGCCACAAACAATGGCGTGCCGAGCAATCTGAGCAGATTGGCGAATCCGGGTTTGGTTCGTTTCACGCGATACAGCATCAGCTCAACGTTTAAGGATGGAACATCGCGGCAAGATACGATCGGGGCTCTGAAATCCGGCGTGATTTCGCCAGCCGATTTGCCACCGATACGCGTGTACGAGCAAGACGGACTTGTGTACACGTTCGACAACCGCCGACTATTTGCTACGTATCAGTTAGGAACCCAAGTTAACATTACCCCGGCTACAGCTCAGGAAGTGTCGAGTCGGGGGTGGAAGTTCACAACCCCCAATCAAGGTTGCATCATTTGTGTCAAAGGCACGTCCAAACCGTAGGAGGAACGCATGCAATTGTCGGAGCGGGTGAGGGGCATTGCATCCAAAGAGGAATTGGCAGATTTCGTTGCCGCTCTGTTACAAGATCTAGAGCAAAATCGAGCTGAATGGGAAAACCCAACGCTTGAGCGGTTTCTTGTCGCAATGGAAAGTTGGATCAGATCCATTGACAACTTTTACAGAAACACTGGACAAGACATTCCGGTCACGCCGAGTTGGCGCACGTCGGCCGATATCCTTTACGCGGCGAAGATGTACGAATAGAGGGGATCTAGTTTGATCGCCAGATTAGGGATTTAGCCCCCGCAGCAAGCAGTAGCACAAACCCAGCCCGAGCACCGGGTTTGTGCTTTATGGCGTCTGAGCATGTCGTGGCGCTGCCATCCGGTTTGTGCAATTCGCGGTTGTCGTGTGTGCGGCACCGGTCGACTATGACGGTGTGCTTACGCATCGCTGACGGACGCCGCAACCAACTACGTGCAGATTGCAGGCGGTGGCGTTACCCGGGTGATTGAGCCTCGATCTTGCCGCGGGAAAGCGCTTGAGAAAGAGCCTTCTATGGCAAGCCCAGTCCCGTGCGTCACAACGGCTCCGCAGATGTCAAGTCGCTGCGTCTGACAAGGGCGTGCCACGATTACCAGTTTTCTCGTTTCTTTTTGGTCGCGATTGCCCTAAGAGGTTGTTTCGAACTAGACGCGTTCTGAGTTCGGCTCGGGCGCTTGGCGACCGGCGACGGTTTCGTTTTCTCGGCGGCGGGGACTTGCCCTTGGCTTTTCGGCGGGTCGGCCTGCTTCGGTTCACTACCTGGCGCGGACGATCTCTGTCTCATACGTAGCTCCACGTTCAGCAAGCGCAAGACCTTAAAAAGCCGCTCGACGCTTGCCGATGCCGGCTTGGCTTCCAGTTGTGCGTAACTCTGCTGGGTGATACCTAGCAGTTCCGCCACCGCAGTTTGTGTGAGCCCCGCGGATTTTCGGAAGCCCAGGAGAATGGGGCGAAGCTGACTTAGCGTCTTGATAGCGTAATCCATCGGTTCCTTCTTCAGGCTCATACAGTCTCTGAACTGTAGCGCACAAATACAGGCAATAAGCTGTATTTAGCATTTACAGTCTAAAGCCTGTTAAGAGGGAGCGCGAAGCCAACCGATCAACCTGAATCCACGGAAAGGCCAACAGCAGCAGCTCCCTTCACTCCCACTCCCAGCAGCCCTAATGACTCTGCGGTATAAATACCTCCCGCCTCACCCGCAAACCCCAACACAAACCATGTCCCACTACTTCTACAACCCCGCCACCGGTCACGGCCTCCCGCACGACCCGTTCAAGGCCATCGTCGCTCCGCGCCTGATCGGCTGGATTTCCTCACGCGCCACCGACGGCACGCTGAACCTCGCGCCCTACAGTTTCTTCGGCGCGTTCGCCAGCTTCCCGCCGATCATCGGCTTCTGCAGCGAAGGCCGTAAAGACAGCATCGCCAACATCGAGGCCACCGGCGAATTCGTCTGGAATCTGTCAAGCAAGCCGCTCGCCGAGCAGATGAACCGTTCCTCCGCACCCGTCCCGTCCCACGTCGACGAATTCGAACTCGCGGGCCTTACACCCGCGCCTGGCCGCAACGTGGCCGTGCCGCACGTCGCCGAATCGCCGGCCGCGCTCGAATGCAAGCTGCTGCAAGTGGTCCGTCTGCATACCCTCGACGGCAAGCCGATGGACAACTACCTGTCGCTCGGGCAAGTGGTCGGCGTCCACATCAACGAGGCCTATCTGAAAGACGGTCTGTTCGACACACACGCCGCGCAGCCGATCATGCGCGCGGGCTACCGCGCGGACTACGCGGGAATCGGTGAGATGTTCCAGATGTTTCGCCCGAGCGCATAATGGTCCGCAACAGCCGAAGCGTTTGAAGCAAGACGCACTGCGTAATGCGTGGTGCGTCCTCAGCCTGGTCGCCTTCGAGCAACGCATAGCCACCCCCGCAAACTGGCCCGCTTGATGCTTGCAACCGACGCTCCAACGCGTCGTTTTCAACTGCCGGCTCACTCAAGAGGAGCGCGATCATGTCCACCGAATTCGCTACGCAGTTCAGCCATGTCCGTCCGCAAGACACGTCCTACGTGGATCAGGGCCTACGCGACTTTTTTCTCTACCGCGATTTAGGCATCGCGCAGGCAACCGGCGGCAAGGTGCTCGCGCAACTCGTCAAGGCGAATCACGCACCAGAGCAAGGCACCGGTTGGCACCGTCATGAGGCCGATTTCCACATTGTGATCATGTTGAAGGGCTGGGCGCGCTTCATGTACGGCGACAAGGAGACGCTCGTCGCCGCCGGCGATTGCGTGCATCAGGCGCCGGGCATCGTCCACTATCTGTTCGATTACTCCGAAGATATGGAGTACATCGAGATCGTGTCGCCGGCCGATTTCAAGTCGATTGAAGTCGAAGGTCCGTGCGAAGTCCCGGCGGTGCAGCCGTGGAAGAGCGCCGTGGCTTGACTCACGATTGTGTCGCGGGCGGCCGCCGGCGCGGCGCCCGTGACGCCGCCTGCTGAGGCTTGGTGCCGCTGCCGGAGCTAACTCCGTTCGGCGCGTCAGTGACCACCGTCGTCGCCGAACCCACTTCGACATCGACCACCGCCACCGCAGCCGGCGCTGCCGCCATCACCTCAGCCGCCGCAGCCACCGACACCGGCTGAATCGTCCGCGCCCGCGAACTCACCACCACCGCACGCGGTTCGTTGTCGTAAATCACGGCCCGCACGCGTGGATAAATCTGCCGCTCCCACCGATGTCCATTGAACACGCCATAGTGCCCCACACCGGTCTGCACATGATGCGTCTTCAGATAAGGCCTCAACTTGTCGCACATATCCTGCGCAGCGAGCGTCTGCCCAACCGCGCAAATATCGTCTTTTTCACCCTCCACAGTCAGCAGCGCAGTACGTCGAATCTTCGAAGGCTCCACAAGCCGCCCTTCCACCTCGAGTTCATGCAACGGCAGCGCGTGCCGCTGAAAAACCGTGTCGACGGTCTCCAGATAAAAATCGGCCGTCAGGTCCATCGTCGCGAAGTATTCTTCGTAGAAAGTGCGGATCGTATCGGCCTTCGTTGGATCGCCTTTGGCCCGCTCGTAATGCATGGTCTCGAACGAGTCGAGATGGCGGTTGAGATTCATCGCCATGAACGCGGTCAGTTGCACGAAGCCGGGATACACGCGACGGTGCGCGCCCGCAAAACCGAACGGCACCGCGCTGATCAGGTTCTGCTCGAACCACTCGATCGGCTTGCTTTTAGCCAGCTCGTTGACACGTGTCGGGTTGATGCGGGTGTCGAGCGGGCCGGCCATCAGTGTCATGCTGGCGGGCTGCGCGGGGTTGTCATCGGCGGCCATTAGCGCGACCGCGGCCAAAGCGGCGACAGTCGGCTGACACACCGCCAGCAGATGCGCGCCCGGCCCGATCGTTTCGATGAAATCGATCACGTGCCGTACGTATTCGTTGAAACCGAACCGGCCCTGGCTCAGCGGCACGTCACGCGGGTTGTGCCAATCGGTGATGTAAACGTCGTGCTCGGCCAGCATCGTGCGCACGGTGCCGCGCAGCAGCGTCGCGAAGTGGCCGGACATGGGCGCGATCACCAGCACGCGCGGTTGCGGATGAGAAGGCGCGGTGTCTTTACGGAAATGCAACAGCGAACAGAACGGCGTGTGCGCCGCGACTTCCTCGACGATCTGTACGGATTTGCCTTCCGTCACCACGCTATCGATGCCGAATGGCGGCCTGACAGGCGTGAGTCCGGCGAGCGTCAGCAATTCGCAAGCCGCGCGTATCGAGCGTCCATGCGACGTATCGCCAAACGCGGGCCAGGCGTCGAGCGAATGATTCACCAGCGCTGCGCCGTGCCGCATCGGCAGCATCATGTCGGCGAAAGCCTGGTATGTGGGATATGCGAACAGGTTCATAACCTTCGCACGAGTGCAGAAAGGGAAGGAGCCCGAATAGAGGCAAGTCATGTGCCAATCGTGCAGTCGCACTGACGCGGCCGTCACTGCACGTTGGCATAGCATTTGCGCCGGTCATGGGAACGGGCCGAATTTGCCGCGCTTTGGTGCGCCCGCGCACGACAACGTGCATGCGCATCGTCAGGCGTCGGACGAACGCCTCATCTGGAGGAGAATCGTATGGCGAATACCACGCTCACCATCAGCAGCAAGAACTATTCGTCGTGGTCGCTGCGCGGCTGGCTGCTGACCAAATTCAGCGGCCTGCCGTTCGAAGAGATCGTGATGCCGATCGACGATCCCGCCGCGCGCGCAGAATTGTTGCTGCTGTCGCCGTCGATTCTGGTGCCATGTCTCTTTCACGACGGCATCAAGGTCTGGGACACCCTCGCGATTGCCGAATATCTGAACGAACTGAAGCCGGAAGCGGCGCTATTGCCCAAAGACATTCGCGCGCGAGCGCATTGCCGCTCGATCTGCGGCGAGATGCATTCGGGTTTTGGCTCGCTGCGCTCGGCGTTGCCGATGAATCTGAAAGCGCATTTTCCGGGCTTCAAGGTGTGGGCGCGGGCGCAGTCGGATATCGACCGCATCGTGACGATCTGGAGCGAGTGCCTGAAGCAGTACGGTGGGCCGTTTCTGTTCGGCGAGCGCAGTGCGGCGGATGCGATGTACGCGCCCGTGGTGACGCGTTTCGTGACCTACGACGTCAAGCTGGATCCGGAGATCGTCGACTATGGGCAGCGGATCATGGCGCTGCCCGAGATGCAGCAATGGATCGCGGACGCGCAGCAGGAAGTGGAGGAGATCGACGAACTGGACGTCGAGTTTTGATCACGGCGCACGGCGGCGCGGCAAGCTGCCGCGCCGTTACATAGGCAACGCTTTAATCCCGCCCAGCCTCCAGCTTGAACACACTCACGACCTGCGCAAGCCGAGCAGCCTGATCGCGCAACTCAGCCGCCGCGAGTTCAGCCTCGCCGACGATCGTCGCGTTCTGCTGGGTCGCCTCGCCAATCTGCGTGACAGCGAGATTGACCTGCTCGATACCACCCGATTGCTCGCGTGACGCAACGCTGATCTCGGCCATGATCGCGCGCACCTGGCCCACCTGTTGAACGATGCCCTGCATCGTCGAGCTAGCTTCCTCCGCGATCCGGAAACCGCTTTGCACGGTCGCCGTGGAGGCGGCGATCAGCCCGTCGATCTCTTTCACCGAAGCCGCGCTGCGCTGCGCCAGCGCGCGCACTTCCGACGCCACCACCGCAAAGCCCCGGCCATGTTCGCCGGCGCGCGCCGCTTCCACGGCCGCGTTCAGTGCAAGGATATTGGTCTGGAATGCGATGCCTTCGATCACGCTGGTGATCTCGGCGATCTTCTGCGACGAGCGGCTGATCTCGCCCATCGTCGAAACCACGCGTTCGACGGCACGGCCGCCTTCGACTGCGGCGTCCGCGGCATTCGTGACGAGCGTGTTGGCCTGCGCGGCATGGTCGGCGTTCTGTTGCACGGTCGACGTGATCTGTTCCATACTGGCCGCCGTTTCCTCGAGGCTGCTCGCCTGGGTGGCAATGCGCGCGGCGATGTTGCCGCTGCCGGTGACGATCTTTTCAGTCCCTTCCGACATATCCGTCGACGCATTGCGTACTTGCGAAACGATGCGCGCAAGGCCTTCGCCAATGCCGTCGATCGACTGCATCAGGCGGCCGATTTCGTCGGCACGCGCATTCGCGCCCTTGACACCCTTCCCCACGCGCACGCTCAGATCGCCCGACGCGAAGCGCTCGGACGCTTTCGCGGCCTCATCGAGCGGACGGCTCACGAGGCGACGCACGGCGATCAGGAACACGATCGCGAACACGCCGACCAGTGCGAAACCGATCAGCAGGAATTCATCGCGTGTCGCGACGACGTCCGCCATCACTTCGTCGCGCGGCGCGACGCCGCCCACCAGCCATTGCCATTCCGGCACGGTGACGAACGACACGAATTTGTCGCGCGCGTTGCGCTCGCCCAGCGTCGCGTCGGCGGAACTGAATTCGAGTTGGCCTTCTTTCATGTCGAGCATCTGCTGATACGGCGCGTTCGCGTTGTCCGCGTTCTGGCCGGCGGCGGCCGGATGCACGATCAGCTTGCCGCGATCCGCGCCCTTCGAGGCATTGACCACGAAGTAGTAGCCGCTGTCGCCGATTTTCAGTTTGCTGATGCCGTCCTGGACCGACTGGATTTCCTTGTCCACGTTCACGCCGACAAACAGCGCGCCGATCACGCGACCGCTCGCGTCCGTAATCGGTCGATATTGCGTGATCAAACGTTTACCAAACAGCGCGGCAAGTCCCGTGTAGGACTTGTTCGCCATGATCAGCCCGTACGCCGGCGCCTTGCGGTCGAGCAGCGTGCCGATCGCACGTGAGCCGTCCTGTTTCTTCAGCGAAGTCGTCACGCGGACGAAATCGTCGCCGCTGCGTGCGAACACGGTAGCCACCGCGCCGCTGCGTTCGAGAAACTGGTCGGGAATCGAGAAGTCCATGTTCAGGACTTTGTCGCCGGCCTTGATGGTCGGGGTGGCAACGCCGTTGATGTCGACTTTCTGGGTGTCGTCGAGCGTGTAGGCGGTGGGCAGGAAGCTCGCGAACAGCGACATCGAGCGATCGACTTCGGCGGACAGCGCCTTGTCGAACAGCGTGATCATTGCGGCGATCGAGCGGTCCTTGTCGGCGATGCGTTCGAGCACCTGATCGCTGACCTGCTTGCCGGCGTTGCGCGTGAGCGCCCATGTAAAGGCGGCAAAAATCAATGCCACCAGCACGCACGACAGCACGGCAAGCCGGGCGCCGATGCTGGCGCGGCGCAAAGAGAAAAATTCCATGGGCGTTCAGAGTAAGGAGGACATGAGGTGCGCAAACCATGCGAATGCATGGTTTTCACCTATGCCAGCATTACGGCCGATTTGCCCATATCTTTAGCGATTTCGAAAGCTTTGCGTAATGTAGCGGCGTAAACACCGTCAACGCGCTGACGCGCCGCGCCAGGTGCGCAGCAGCAGCGCATTGGTCACGACGCTTACACTCGAAAACGCCATCGCCGCGCCGGCAAGCATCGGGTTCAGCAAGCCGAAGGCGGCAAGCGGAATGCCGATCAGGTTGTAGACGAATGCCCAGAACAGGTTCTGCTGGATCTTGCGCCACGTCTTGCGCGAAATGTCGAAGGCGTCGGCCACCAGCGCCGGATCGCCGCGCATCAGCGTGATGCCGGCCGCCTGCATGGCAACGTCGGTGCCGGTCGCCATCGCGATGCCGATGTCGGCGGCGGCGAGCGCGGGAGCGTCGTTGATGCCGTCGCCCACCATCGCGACGATGCCGGCGCTGCGGATCTTCAGGTCGCGGATGACGCGGGCTTTGTCGTCGGGCAGCACTTCGGCGTGGAATTCGTCGATACCGAGCGCCTGGGCCACGCTCGCTGCGCTGCCGTGGTTGTCGCCGGTGACGAGCACGCTCTTGATGCCCATCTGGGCAAGCCGTTCGACGGCCGCGCGGGCGGTCGGCTTGACGGTGTCGCCGAAGGCGATCAAGGCGAGCGCGGTAGGCGCAAGCGGTGCACGCTGCATCAGCCAGGAGACCGTGTTGCCGGTGGCTTCGAGCTGTTTTGCGCGCTCAGTGAGTTCCGGCGGCAACTGGATGCCGAGTTCGTTGAGCCAGCGCGTGCTGCCGAGCGCCAGGGTGCGGCCGTCTATGTCGGCTTCCACACCGCGCCCGGGCACCGCGCGTGCGGCGCTGGCTGTGATTGCCGGAACTTGCGCCGCCGCCGCGACCTTCGCTGTCGCAACGGACGCTGAAGCGCCCAGTCCGCTGCTATCGTCCAGCGCGCCGACGGCACCGTTCGCCGGCGAGTCCTCAACCGCAGCGTCGTCCTGCAGACTGCCGCCCACCTGTGCCGCTTCATACGCCTTCACCACTGCCCGCGCCAACGGGTGATCGCTGTGCCGCTGCACGGCCGCTGCAAGCGCCAATGCCTCGCCGCGCTCAATGCCGCCGATCGCCTCGAACGCCGTCACCGACGGTTGCCCGAGCGTCAGCGTGCCGGTTTTATCGAATGCAACGATATTCACCCGATGCGCGGTTTCCAGCGCCTCAGCGTCCTTGATCAGCACGCCGCGCCGCGCAGCAACGCCGGTGCCGGCCATGATGGCCGCGGGCGTTGCCAGTCCGAGCGCGCACGGGCAGGCGATCACCAGCACGGCGACCGCATTCAGAATCGCGGTTTCGCCCCCTGCGCCGGCGATCAGCCAACCCACCAGCGTGAGCGCCGCAATCGCCAGAATCGCCGGCACGAAGATCTCGCTGACGCGGTCGACCAGCCTTTGGATCGGCGCCTTTTCAGCCTGCGCGCTTTCCACGAGGCGGATGATTCGCGCGAGGGTCGTCTCCGCGCCGATCGCGGTCGTCGTCACCGCAATCGCGCCTTCGCCGTTGATCGAACCGGCGGTAACCGGATCGGCTGCCTGCTTCGGCACGGGCAGGCTTTCGCCGGTAATCAGCGATTCGTCGATATGAGTGCGGCCTTCGAGCACGGCGCCGTCGACTGGCACGCGTTCGCCCGGACGCACGATCACCACCGTGCCGACCCGCACTTGGGCGAGCGGTACCTCGCGTTCGTCCGTGCCGACGCGGATGCGTGCGCGGTCGGGGCGCAGTGCGTTGAGGGCGCGGATCGCATCCGTGGTCTGGCGCTTGGCGCGCGCTTCGAGCCATTTGCCGAAACGCACCAGCGTAATTACGACCGCCGACGCTTCGAAGTACAGATGCGTCATGTCGCCCGGATGGGTCGCCAGTTCGTAGACGCTGATTCCGTAAGCCGCCGACGTGCCGAGCGCCACCAGCAAGTCCATGTTTCCGGCGCCCGCCCGCACCGCACGGTAGGCCGCGCGATAGAAACGCGCGCCGAATACGAACTGCACGATCGAGGCGAGGGCGAACTGCAGCCACGGCGAAAGCATTGCGTGCAAACCGAACCATTCGCCGACCATCGGCAGGACGAGCGGCAGCGTCAGCACGGCGGAGGCGAGCACGGCCGCCAGTTCGCGGCGTGTCTGGTTGCGTTTGTTGTCAGCAGAGGAGGCAAGGGCGGCATTCCCGGCAGCCGACGCCGGTGCGTCCGGCGGCGCGATCAGCGTTGCCTCGTAGCCCGCTTTCTTGACCGCCGCGATCAATGCATCGGAGGCGGCATTGGCATCCGATGCCACGTCGCTGAGATTGACGGTTGCCGTTTCGGTCGCCAGATTCACCGACACCTCCGCGACTCCCGGCACCTTAGCCAGCGCTTTCTCGACACGCATCGCGCATGAGGCGCAGGTCATCCCGCCGATGTCGAGTTCGGTGGTTCTGAAGGGTGTAGCGTCCGCGGGACGCAGCGGCGTGGCAAGTTCGGTCATGGTAGACAAGGCTCGTCGCGGCATTGGGCCGCATCATGAACCCAGTATTGACCTTCCCATGATGGGAAGGTCAAGGATGTTTTTGCGGTGCGCCTGGCCGACCAGTCGCCCGACTTGACCAGCAGGGCAAGAACCAGCGGCGCAGTGGCAAAAATCGTCAACCGTACGCTAATGGTGTCCGCGCGCGCATTGCCAGGCGCTATTCCTGCCTTTGCGCTTGCCTGGTGAGCAAGGATACGATACAACCCGATGTTGTCGGAATCGCGAGCCACCGCCTGGCTGCGCTGGGCTTAGGGAGGCCACGCAAACCGGTTTCGCTGCGCACCGACGTCTCCCTTAGGACCGCACGTTCTGCCACCTGAACGAATGATAAAAAATCGCCAAGAACTGTTTTCGCTTCACTGGACCTGCGCATCGCTCGCAGGCCTCGCATTTCTGGCTGGTTGTGCGTCGACTCCGTCCACGACGCAAAAAGCCAACAGTTGGATCAAGGACGAAGTCGCCGATTCGTATGTGTTCGGCTATCCGCTGGTGCTGATGGGCGTCGCGCGCGACGCGGCGGTCGGCACCGATCCGGGCCAGGCGCCGGTCAATACGCTACGTCACGCGCAGGCCTTGCCGCCGATAGGCGCGGCCAATCCGCTGCAGCCGAGTCTCGACACGCTCGACTCGACCGGCTGGCTGGACGTCGGCACTGAGCCGGTGATCGTGTCGCTGCCCGACTCGCGTGGCCGCTACGTGGACGCCCGCGTGCTCGACATGTGGACCAACGTCGTCTGGTCGACCAGTTCGCAATTCACCACCCGTGCCGCAGGCATCAAGACGCAAACGATTGCTTTCGTCGGCGCGGGCTGGCAGGGCGATCTGCCCAAGGGCGTGACGCGCGTCGACGTGCCGACCCGCAACGTCTGGGTGAGCGTGCGCATCCAGTCGAACGGCACCCGCGATCTGACAGCGGTTCGTAAGCTGCAGCGCGCCATCCGCGTCGCACCGTTGAGCGTCTACGCGGGCGGCACGCGCTCGGCATCGATTACGCCGCCTAGCAGCAGTGCTGCCGATGCCGCCGCCGCGGCCGTTTCCGGCACGCCGGCCGCGCAAGTCGCCGCGCTCGACGCGAACGGCTTCTTCAGCCGGCTCGCGCAGGCCTTGCCGGACAACCCGCCGACGCCGGCCGATCCGCATGCGCTGAAAATCCTTTCGGACTTCGGCGTGACGCCTGGTGATCCGGTGAAGCTGCCGAGCGCGCCCGAGGCGATCGCTGCGGGCCTTGCCGATGGCCACCAGCGTGTCGTGACGCCGCCGTCCAATCTGCTGAGCGGCAACGGTTGGAACTGGTTCGGCGACGGCGTGGGCAATTACGGCCCCGACTATGCGATGCGCGCTTACGCCGCGGCGATCCAACCGGGCATCGGCACGAAGGACGATGAAGTGCGCGCGGTCGTCACCCAGGACAGCGACGGTCATGCCCTCAACGGCGCAAATCGTTACGTGATCCACTTCGAGCCGAACCAGTTGCCGCCGGTGCGCGGCTTCTGGTCGATCACCGCCTACACGAAGGACGGCGCGTTAGGGGAAAGCGCGCCGGCGCGTCTTGCAGTCGGCGACCGTAACGGTGCGCGCCGCAATCGCGACGGCTCACTCGACGTGACGGTGTCATCAACACGAGGTAAGAGCGGCAACTGGCTGCCGGCGCCGCGCGCCGATTTGCAACTGATGCTGCGTTTGTACGCACCGAAGCCGCAAGCCACCGATGGCAGTTGGCAACCGCCGGCCGTCGTGCGTCAGTGACATGCGCCGACGTCGATGAAGTTCGCCAGCGAAATGCCTCGTTGATGCGGGGCAGCGAAGTGCCGGTGTGAAGTCCACCAGCGTTATGCGTCACTGCTGTGACAGCAAGGTATGAGTGACGCATAAATCAGCGTATGTCCGCCTTCGTGCCGGCGGACATACGCCGCTGTAGCGTGCAACAATGTGTAAGCCACGGCTTACATTTATATCCCGCGTAAGATTCACCACTTATACTGCCGCTTGCGGGATTTTCGTTTCGCGGCGGGCTTGCCGCCGCATTACCCAAGACCGAGCATGGCAAGCCTCAATAAAGCATCAATCGCCTCTTCCATGCAGACCGTGCGCGATGTCGCGCAGTCACGCCGCACCCGGCGTGTCATCACGGGTCTGTTGATCTTCCTCGTATTGTTCGGTCTGCTGGGCTTTTTCGCGGCGCCGCCGTTGATTCGTCACATTGCCGAGCAGCAACTCAGCAAGCAACTCGACCGGCCGGCCACGATCGGCCGCATCGCACTCAATCCGTACACGCTCAAGCTCGAAGCCGATAGCGTGCATATCGGCGAGCGTGGCGGCGCGGGCGATTTTGTCGATATTGCGCGGTTCATCGTGAAGCCGTCATGGAGCTCGCTGTTTCGTGGCGCGCCGATCGTCGATGAAATACAGCTCGATTCACCACGCTTTCATATCGTTCGCTATGACGCGCAGCGCTTCAATTTCACCGACCTGATCGAGAAATTCTCGAAGCAGCCGGCCAAGCCCGATAGCAAACCGACCTTGTTTTCGGTGTCGAACATTCGCCTCGAAAACGGTCAGATTACGTTCGACGACAAATTGCTCGGCGCAACGCACGTGATCGATCAATGGAAGCTCGGCATTCCGTTCATCGCTACGCTGCCTTCGAAAACCGACATCTTCGTCGAGCCGTTGCTGCGTGCGCGTATCGACGGCAGTCCGCTTGCGATCGAAGGCAAGACCAAGCCGTTTGCTGCGTCGCGCGAATCGGAGGTGTCGCTGCGCTTCGACGGGCTCGACGTGCCGCAGCTCATCTCCTACGCGCCGACCAAGCTGCCTGTGGTTGTGCAGAACGGCAAGCTGTCGACCGATCTCAAGCTCAACTTTGTGATGTCCAACGGCACGCCTTCGTTGCGTGTTGCGGGCACCGTCGACTTGAACGATGTGGACGTGCGCGATCAAAGCAAGGCGCCGTTCTTCGCGGCGCACGCAGTGCATGTGGCTGCCGCGACGCTGGAGCCGTTGAAGAGCCTGTATCACTTCGACGAGATCCGCATCGACGCGCCGAGCGCCAATCTTGCGCGTGATAAAGAAGGCGTGTTGAGTGTCGAGCGGATGTTCGCGACTGCGCCTGCTGCGGGGGCTTCTGCGTCGGTGCCAGCGTCTGCGCCCGTCGCGGCATCTGGTGCCAGCGCCACGGAAAAGGCCGCACAGCCTCTGGACCTGTCGATCAAGCGTTTCGCGCTCAACGACGGCACCGTCAACGTTCACGATGAAGCCGCCTCGCGTCCGGTCGACTTGGGCTTGCAAAAACTGGCCGTCACGCTGACCGATTTCTCGACGCTCGCCCCCGCCCCCGCGCATTACACGCTCAATACCGACTTCAAGGACGCCGGTGGCTCGCTCGGCGTGGCCGGCGCGTTCGGCCTTGTTGCGAAGACCGCCAGCGCAAAGCTCGATCTGAAGTCATTGAAGTTGCCGTTGCTGCAACCGTATCTCGACACCGCGACCGCCGCGCAAGTGATGGACGGCGCGCTTTCCGCCAATGCCAACGTCGGCGCGAACTGGTCGAAGTCGCCGGTCGCAGTCATGGTCACCGATACACAACTCGATCTGCAGTCGCTCAAACTCGCGGCGCGTGGCAGCAAGGATCCGGTCGTCTCGCTCGCGCAAGGCCAGGTAACGGTCAAGCAGGTGGACGTCGCGGGGCGCACTGCCGATATCACCGGCGTCAACACGACCGGCCTGGTGGTCAATGCGCAGCGTCTGAAAGACGGCAGCATCGACCTCGCCACGCTCGCGGGTCCGCATCAGGTCGAGCAGAAGCGCACGGCGATCCATGCGGTGAAGAAGGCTGAGGCGGAAGGGCCCGCGTGGCACTACAAGATCGGCGAACTCAACCTGAAAGACGCGACCGCGAATTTCACCGACAACACGACGCCGAATCCAGTGAAGCTGAGCGTGACGCCGCTGCAATTGAAGGTACAACAGATCAGCGACGACCTGAGTAAGCCGCTGCCGGTCGATCTGCAAGCCACGCTCAACAAGAAAGGCACGCTCGGCGTAAAGGGCGATGTCACGGCGACGCCGCTCAAGGTGGCCGTCAAAGTGAACGCGAACCGCCTGGATGCGGCGGCCTTCGAACCGTACTTCGGCAGCAAGCTGAATGCGTTGATTGCCAGCGCGCTGCTCAACGCGAACGGCGATCTCGCGCTAAGTCAGGCGAAGGCGCTCAAAGCGACGTACCGCGGCGACGTCGCGCTCGTCGACGTGCGGATGATCGACAAGGCGACTTCGGACCCATTCGCAGGATGGAGTTCGCTCGCGCTGACCAATCTCAAGGCCGACTACGACGAACACGGCACGGCGGTCGACGCGGGCCGCGTCACGTTCACGAAGTTCTATGGGCGTGTGCTGCTCGACGCGCAAGGCAAGCTGAATCTCAAGGACGTGGTCGCGCATGAAAGCGGCGCCGCGCAATCGCTGACACGCGACAAGAGCGGCGGCCACGAGCCGGTGCCGTTGACGCCGCAGGCTGCATCGGCGCCTGAGGTGGCCTCCGCGCCGGTACCGGCGTCGTCGGCAACTCCAGCCACGCCGGCCACAGTTACGGCCGCCACGCCGCCGCAAAGCCCCGTCAAACTGCACTTCGGCCAACTGGTGCTGCAACAGGGCCGCGTGACGTATACGGACAACTTCATCAAGCCGAACTTCACCGCGAACCTGGTTGGCATTCAAGGTACGGTCGGCGCGTTCGGCACGCAGTCGACAACGCCTGCGCCCGTGGACATCGCCGCGAAGCTGGCGGCGAATGGTCCGCTGTCGATTCGCGGTACCGTCAATCCGCTGATCGCAAAACCGGCGCTCGATCTCACAGCCAGCGCGCACGATATCGAACTCACCAACCTCACGCCGTATTCGGCGAAATACGCCGGCTATCCGATCACCAAGGGCAAGCTGAACGTCGATCTGCACTACCAGCTCGATAACGATCAGTTGAACGCGAACAATCATATTTTCATCGACCAGCTCACGTTCGGCGATCACGTCGAGAACGATACGGCGACCAAGCTGCCGGTGCGTCTCGCGATCTCACTGCTGAAAAACTCGCGCGGTGAAATCGACGTGAATCTGCCAGTGTCGGGATCGTTGTCGAATCCGGAGTTCAGCGTCGGCGGGCTCATCTGGCATGCGGTGCTCAATCTGCTGCAGAAAGCCGTCACCGCGCCGTTCTCGCTGATCGCCAATGCCTTCGGTGGTGGTGGCGAGGAATTGGGCTACGTCGAGTTCGAACCGGGGTCGGCGAAACTGTCCGACGCCGCGGACAAGAAGCTCGACACCATCGTGAAGGCGCTGGCCGACAAGAGCTCGATCCGTATCGATCTGATTGGCCGCGTCGATCCGGCAGTCGACGGGCCGGGCCTGCGTGCGCAATACGTCGAACGCGAGGTCAAGCAACAGAAGATCAAGGACGTGGTGGGCAATGGCGAGAGCGTGGATCTGTCGACCGTCACCGTGGATCCGAAGGAATACGATAAGTACTTGGCCAAGGCCTACAAAGCGGCCGACTTCAAGAAGCCGCGCAATTTCGTCGGCTTGACCAAGAGCCTGCCGGACGACGAGATGAAGGCGGCGATGGCCGCCAATGCTCCGATCGACGACGCAAGTTTGCGGCAGCTCGCCCAGCAACGGGCGCAAGCCGTGCAGCAGTATTTCGAGGGCAAGATCGACAGCAGCCGCGTGTTTATCGTCGCGCCGAAACTGGACGCCGATGGCATCAAGGACAAGGGCGCCACGACGCGGGTGGACTTTGGGCTGAAGTGATGCGGCGCGATGTAACGTATTGCGTAGTGGGTGTACGCCGCTACCTGCCCGTCAAGGCAGCGGCGGCGTACGGTTAAGCGGCTCGCGTCGGCACCTTCTTCAGCGCCGTCTGCTCGATCACGCGCGCGAGCGTGTCGAATGCCGGACCGATCTTCTCGTTCGGCACGCAGGCGTAGCCCAGCAACAGTCCGCGTCGCGCGGGCGTCTCGCTGCTGTAGTAAGCGGCGAGGGGCCGCACGATCACGCCGGCATCGTAAGCGGCTGCCGTGACGGCGCGATCGTTCGCATGATCGGGCAGGCCGAGCACGAGGTGCAGGCCGGCCTCGTCGCCCATCACGGGTAGTTCGTTGCCGAAACGCGCGGTGATCGCATCGATCAGAATCTGCCGCCGCTCGCCGTAGAGCGCGCGCATACGGCGAACATGCGATGTGAGATGGCCGTCCATGATGAAGTCGGTCATCACCGCCTGCTGCATCAGTTGCCCCTCGCGGTACAGCTCGGCCACGCCCGTGCGGAACGTATCCACCAGATGCTCCGGCGCGATCATGTAGCCGATCCGCAAACCCGGAAACAACATCTTCCCCAGGCTGCCCACGTAGATCACCTGGCCGGCGTCGTCTAGCCCTTGCAGCGATGCAAGCGGTCGGCTGCCGTAACGGAACTCGCTGTCGTAGTCGTCCTCGATGATCCAGACGTTGTGCTGGCGTGCGTATTCGAGCAGCGTACGGCGCCGCGCGAGACTCATCACCATGCCGAGCGGATATTGATGCGACGGCGTGACGAGCGCCAGCCGCGGCGGCTGTTGCAGATCCTGCTCGCGCGGATTGAGGCCCTCGTCATCCACGGGCACCGGCACTAGCGTAATCCCTGACGATTGCAGCACGCTGCGCGCGCCCCAATAGCACGGCTCTTCCACCCACGCGCGATCGCCGACGTCGGTCAATAAACGCACGGCCAGATCGATCGACTGATGAATGCCCGTCGTGATGATGATCTGGTCCGGCGTGCAATTCACCGAGCGTGCGACGCGCAGGTAGTCGGACAGCGCCCGCCTTAACGGCCGGTAGCCACCGCCCGGCGCATAAGTCAGCAGATCGGGATTGGCTTCCTTCCACAACCTTGCCTGCAAACGGCTCCACGTGCGCGCCGGAAACTCAGCGACGTCGGGCACGCCGGGCATGAACGCGCCCCACTGTTTGGCGGAGACACCGGCCTGATCGATGAGCCTGCGTCCGCGCATGGAGAGGTCGCCTAGATCGCGTTTTAGCGGCTTTAAGGCCTCGCCGGCTTGATCGGCGCTGTCCATGTCCCCATTGACACTCGCCACTGTCGGCTTCTTGCGTGCATTCACGGCAGCCGTGTCCGGCCGCGTGTCGGCGACATAGGTGCCGCTTCCGGTGGTCGAGATCACATAGCCTTCGGCGGTTAGCTGATCGTAGACGTGCAGCACCGTGTTGCGCGCGATGCCGAGGTCCTCGGCGAGCATGCGCGAACTGGGCAGCTTGGTGCCAGGCGGTAGCTGGCCGGTCAGGATGGCCTGCTGCATCAGCCGCAACGTCTGTCTGTAGACCGGTTCGGCGGCGGCGCGGTCGAGCCGCGCGGCAAGCCAATCCGACAAGATCACGGTGTCCAAGTGGTTCTATCCGGAATAATGAAATGGTTCCATATTGTAGAACCGTAAGGGACTATAGTGAGCCACGCAATTAATGCAATCCCGCTGCTTTGCAGGGGGAGCCAGCCGGACCGCAGAGGAGACTAGTGCGATGAAAACCGATGACGTGATCGTCAGCTTTCGGGGTGTGCGCAAGACGTACGACGGCGAAACGCTGGTCGTCAAACAACTCGATCTGGATATCTATCAGGGCGAATTCCTGACGCTGCTCGGGCCGTCCGGATCAGGGAAAACCACATGTCTGATGATGCTGGCGGGGTTCGAATTTCCCACCGGCGGTGAGATTTGGCTCGACGGCACGCTGCTCAATACCGTGCCGCCGCATAAGCGCAACATCGGCATGGTGTTTCAGAACTACGCGCTGTTTCCGCATCTGACGGTCGAGCAGAACGTCGCGTATCCGCTCACGGTGCGCAAACTGTCGGCGGAAGAGCGTGCGCATCGCACGAATAATGCGCTGAAGATGGTGCGCATGGAAGGCTTCGCCAAGCGTTACCCGGCGCAGCTTTCCGGTGGCCAGCAGCAACGTATTGCCTTGGCGCGGGCGCTCGTGTTCGAGCCGAAGCTCGTGCTGATGGACGAGCCGCTCGGCGCACTCGACAAGCAGTTGCGCGAACACATGCAGTACGAACTTAAATCATTGCACGAGAAGCTTGGCGTGACGTTCGTGTACGTCACGCACGACCAGGGCGAAGCGCTGACCATGTCCGACCGTGTCGCCGTGTTCGATAAAGGCATCGTGCAGCAACTCGATACCGTGGATCGTCTCTATGAATCGCCGTGCAACGAGTTCGTCGCGAACTTCATCGGCGACAGCAACAAGCTGCGCGGCACGATCGCGAACGTCGACGGCGAGTACTGCGAGTTTCATCTGATTGACGGCACACGGCTTACGGGACGCAATATAGGCGGCGCGCGGGCGGGTACGCCGGCGGTCGCGTGTATCCGTCCTGAGCGTATGAAACTCGCCAACGGCGTGTCACGGCCTGGCGCTAATGCGCTAAGCGGCGAAGCGCGCGGGCTGATCTATTTCGGCGACCACGTGCGGATGCGCTGTGGTCTGCCGGAGCAGGACGAGTGCTTCGTGAAGGTGCCGCTCGGCACCGATGCACTCGAAACCTTCGCACCTGGCGCGCCCGTCGCGCTCGAGTTTGCGCCCGAGCATCTGCGGGTGTTTGCAGGCGCGTGAGCGCGTGCACTGCGCGGGTCGTAGGTCGTTCGACGCAGACAAAAGAAGCAGTTCACCTAAGCAGCACATAACAAGTCGCACTGTACGTAGCTTGAAGCACACCACCAAAGGAGAGCAACACACCATGAGCAAGATCGGGAAATCGCGCTGCGCCATCGCTGTCGGTGCTGTGGCGCTCGCGCTGGGCGCCGCGCAAGTCAATGCAGCCGAGCTGACGGTCGTCAATTTCGGCGGTGCGAATGGCGACGCGCAAAAGGTCGCATTCAACCAGCCGTTCGAGACGCAAACCAGCAATAAAGTGACCGCGGTCGAATACAACGGCGAGCAGGCCAAAGTGAAGGCGATGGTCGAAGCGAAGCATGTGAATTGGGACGTGGTGGAAGTTGAGTCGGGCGACATCGGCCGTGGTTGTGACGAAGGGCTGTATGAGAAGCTCGACTGGTCGAAGATCGGCAAGAAGACGGATCTGATTCCGGAAGCGCCGCAAACCTGCGGCGTGGGCTTCTTCGTGTGGTCGACGGCACTCGCGTACAACGCCGACAAGCTGAAAACCGCGCCGGCCGGCTGGGCCGACTTCTGGGACGTGAAGAAATTCCCGGGCAAGCGCGCGATGCGCAAGGGCGCGCGTTACAACCTCGAATTCGCGCTGATGGCCGACGGCGTGCCGCCGAAGGACGTCTACAAGGTGCTTGCCACCAAGGAAGGTCAGGACCGCGCGTTCAAGAAGCTCGACGAACTGAAGCCGAATATTCAGTGGTGGGAAGCGGGCGCGCAGCCGCCGCAATTCCTGGTCGCGGGTGACGTGGTGATGTCCACTGCGTACAACGGCCGTATCGATGCCGCACAGAAGGAAGGCAAGAACCTCAAGGTGGTGTGGAACGGCAGCATTTACGACCTCGACTACTGGGCGATTCCGAAGGGCACGCCGAACAAGGCGCTGGCAGAGAAGTACATCGCCTATTCGATTTCGTCGAAGCCGCAGCAGGACTACGCGCACAACATTGCGTATGGTCCGGTGAACGTGGCGGCCATCAAGGCGCTCGATCCGAAGACGCTGTCCAATCTGCCGAATTCGCCGGCTAACGGCAAGAACGCGGTGCTGCAGAACCTCTCGTTCTGGACCGACCATGGCGATGAGTTGGAGCAACGTTTTTCGTCGTGGGCTTCGAAGTAATTAGCCGGGTGTGAGAAGGCGCGGCTTTTATGGTGAAGCCGCGCCGCATCAATGCAATGAAACAAACGCAAACGCGTGTCTTCGCGATGTACGCGAGCGGCCGGATGCATGGGATCGGGGTAAGGGCTTTTGCATGGGGCAGGAGTAAGCGCTAAAGCGCTAACTCCTGCCGACAGCCAAAGCGCTAACTCCGGATCGAGGAGACGAGGTGTGACTACGATGACGATCGCCGCCGATTCGACGCCTGAGTCGAATGTTCGACTTAAGCGAGAACTAAAGGCCGCAGAAGCAAAGAAGCGCGCGATGGCGCTGTTGCTGATTGCACCGCTCGCCATTTTTCTGCTGCTGATTTTTGTCGTGCCGATCGGTGCGCTATTGACTCGGGCCGCGCAGAATCCGGAAGTGATGAACGCCCTGCCGCACACGCTGAATGCGTTGAGCGGTTGGGATCGCAAGGCACTGCCGCCTGACGCCGCATACTCTGCACTGGCCGTGGATCTGACGGCGATTGCCGATAGCGATGGCATGGGCGCGCTGGCGCGACGGTTGAACGTGGAAATTCCAGGCTATCGCTCGCTGGTCGCAAAGTCGGCTCACGCGATGCCGTTCGTCGACGACAACAGCAAGCCGTTGACGCTCACGCCGGCCCAGATGCACGCTAAGTTCGTCGAACTCGACGAACGCTGGAACAACGTCGCTTACTGGCAGGCGATCGCGAAGAATTCCGGTGCCTACTCGCCGTTTTATCTACTGGCTTCTTTGGACCACAAGCAGGACGGATTCGGTCACATCATCGAGACGGATCCGGATCAACAGATTTATCTCCACGTATTCAGCCGCACCTTCGTAATCGGCGCAGTCGTGACATTCTTTGCGCTGCTGCTCGGTTACCCGCTTGCTTACTGGATTTCGACGCTCTCCGATCGCCGCGCGAATCTGGTGATGATCCTCGTGCTGATTCCGTTCTGGACTTCGATCCTCGTACGCGTGGCCGCATGGATCGTGATTCTGCAAAGCGAAGGGCTGGTGAACAAGGCGCTGATTGCGAGCGGCATTTTGCACGATCCGTTGTCGCTGCTGTTCAACCGCACGGGCGTGTACATCTCGATGACGCACATTCTGCTGCCGTTCATGATCCTGCCGCTGTATAGCGTGATGAAGTCGATCCCGCCGACCTATCAGCGCGCCGCGATCTCGCTTGGCAGTCATCCGTTCGCCGCGTTCTGGCGTGTTTATGTGCCGCAAACTTATCCGGGCATCGGGGCGGGCGCACTACTTGTGTTCATTCTCGCGATCGGCTACTACATCACGCCGGCATTGCTCGGTGGACCGAATGATCAGATGGTCAGCTACTACGTCGCGTACTTTACCAACGTGACGATCAATTGGGGTATGGCGTGTGCGCTCGGCGGTTTGCTGCTTGCCGCGACGCTTGTGCTGTATGTCATCTATGGACGCTTCACGCGTTCGTCCCTGAGCCTCGGCTGATTGGCTGAACGGAGCTTACTCGCGATGAAACTTGCCAAGCCCTTGTTTGCGCCGCATACGTCCTTGATCGAGCGCGTGTGGTATTTCGCGTTGCGCGCGCTTGCCGTGCTGACGCTGCTGTATTTGATCCTGCCGGTGCTGGCGATTGTGCCGTTGTCGTTTTCGTCCAGCACGTTCCTCGTGTATCCGATCCCGGGCTGGTCGCTGCGCTGGTATGCGAACCTGATCGGGTCCGATGAATGGCGCATGGCGGCGAAGAACAGCTTTATCGTCGCGCCTTCGGCAACTGTCGTGGCGACGGTGCTCGGCACGTTGGCGGCGATCGGCCTGACCAAAGCGAATTTCCGCGGCAAGGCTTTGCTGATGGCGGTTCTGATTTCGCCGATGATCGTGCCGGTGGTGGTGGTCGGCGTCGGCATGTATCTGTTTTTTGCGCCGCTTGGACTGGCGAATACGTATATTGGGCTGATTCTCGCGCATGCGTCGCTCGGCGTGCCGTTTGTGGTGACGACGGTGGCGGCGACGTTGCAAGGCTTTAACTACAACCTGGTGCGCGCGAGCTTGTCGCTGGGGGCGAATCCGGTGAAGACGTTCTTTCGCATCACGTTGCCGGTGATCGCGCCGGGCGTGATTTCGGGCGCGCTGTTCGCGTTCGCTACGTCGTTTGACGAAGTGGTCGTGACGCTGTTCCTGGCTGGAGCGGATCAAACCACCCTGCCGCGTCAGATGTTCACCGGTATTCGCGAGAACATCAGCCCGACTATCGCGGCATTGGCTACGATTTTGATCGTGTTCTCGACGTGCCTGTTGCTTGCGCTGGAATGGCTGCGTGGGAGGAATGCAGCGCGGGCGGTGGCGGCGTAACGGCAGTGCGGCGGAGTGGGATCGATACGCCGTTAAAGTCGCCGTAACCTGCGACCCGCCACCCAGTGACCGAAGCAACGCAGCCGTATCGGATGAGATGGCTACGGCGTTAAAATGGTCGCAGCCTGCTACCCGTCACCCGGCGACTGACGCAATACAGCCGCATCGGATGGGGTGACTACGGCGTTGAAGTAGCGACTGCTTGCCAACCCCCACCCAGCGACTGAAACAGCGCCGCCGTGTCGGCGAACCGGTCCGCTTGCGCGCGAGTTCGGTCTAGTGCGGTTTGCAACACCTGACGCTGCGTATCGAGCAGGCCGAACTGACTAACACCGCCCGCCGCATACTGCGCTTGTGCGATATCCAGGCTCGCGTGCGCCTGTTGGGCAGCCTCGTCGCGAGCCTGCAGTTCGTGCGCGTCGTCCTGCAGCGCTGTCAGCGTGTCCGCAACCTGCTGCAGCGCCTGCAGCACCGTCTGCTGATAGTCAGCGAGCGCCGCATCATAAGCCGCCTGTGCAGAACGCTTCTTCGCGCGCAATTCGCCGCCGCGGAAAATCGGTTGCGTCAGAGTGAGGCCGAAGTTCCAGATATTCAGCCCGCTGACCACGTCCTGAATGTTCGTGCGTTCCGAACCGATCCCCGCCGAGATGGAAAATTGCGGATACAGATTTGCCGTCGCCACGCCGACATTCGCGCTCGCTTGATGCAATAACGCTTCCGAAGCACGAATGTCCGGCCGTTCGCGCGCGAGCGTCGATGGCAATGTGAGCGGCAACGTATCTGGCAGATGCAGCGAATCGAGCGTCAGGTCTGCGAAGTCCGCCTTCGACGGCGGCATGCCAAGCAGGATCGCGAGTTGGTGGTCGGTCTGCGCACGTTGTGTCGCGAGTGGTGGCAACGACGCACGGGTCTGCGAGAGCAGCGTGCGCTGGCTGCGCACGTCGAGTTGCGAGACACCGCCTGCCGCAAACCGCTCTTCGGTGATCTTGAGTTGCTGGGCCTGGGTGTCCGCGAGGCGCTGCGTCAAGGCGGTCTGCTGCTTTAAAGACGCGCGTCGAATCGCAGTCGAAACCACATTGCCTGCGAGCGAGAGCCGCGCCGCTTCGAATTCGAACGACTGATAGTCGACTTGTGCCATGAGCGCTTCCAGCGCCCGGCGATTACCGCCGAAAATATCGAGCGCATAGGACACGCTGACCGACGCGTTGTAAAGCGTAAACGGCCCCTGATTGGGCACATTCGGAATGCCGAACGCCGCGATATCGACCCGCTGCCGCACGCCGGATACGGTCGCATCGACAGCCGGGAATGCAGTCGCGCCGAATTGCGCATTGTAGTTTTCGCGTGCCTCAATCAGCTTCGCGCGGGCTTGCGTGAGCGTGGGGCTCTGTTGCAGGGCTTGCTCGACGAGACGGTCTAGCGCATCGGATTGAAACTGCTTCCACCACATTGGTGTTGCATGCTCAGCCGCGATAAATGCTTGCGATGCTCCAGCCACACCGCTGGCTGCGACTGTGGCAGCAGGTTGCGCTTCACGTGTATAGGTTTGCGTGTCCGGCGCCGCCGGTGGTTGAAAATCCGGCCCGACCGCGCAACCGCACAGCGCGACGACGGACAAGAAAGCGAGCGGTTTCATCGACCGGTCCTCCTAGTCGAGCGTGCGCCGGTAAAAGCGCAGCGCGATGCCCATCACGACGACCATGAACAGCGCCACGGGCCACACCGACGGCCACAGGTCGGCCCAGTCGTTTCCTTTGAGCAGAATGCCGCGAACCAACCGGTTGAAATATGTGAGCGGCAGTAGATTGCCGATGAATTGCGCCCAGCCTGGCATCCCGGCAAACGGAAACATGAAACCCGACAGCAACAGGCTCGGCAGAAAATAGAACACGGTCAGTTGCATCGCCTGCAACTGATTCTGCGCAATCGACGAAAGCGTGATGCCGACCGTCAGATTCGCCGCGATAAACAGCAGCGCAGCAAGATAGATCGCCACCAGGCTACCTGCGAACGGCACATCGAACACGAAGCGCGCCGCAGTCAGAATGATCGACGCCTGCACCAGCCCGATCATTACGTAAGGCACGATCTTGCCGGTCATCACTTCGATCGGCAGCACAGGTGTGGAGAGCAGGTTTTCCATCGTGCCACGCTCGCGTTCGCGCGTGATCGCGAGGCCGGTCATCATCACCATCGTCATCGTCAGGATCACGCCCATCAGACCCGGCACTACGTTGTATTGTGTGATGCCTTCAGGGTTGTAGAGGCGGTGCACCTGGACGTCGCAAGCGGCCGGAGTGCCATTCAGGTGAGCGAGCGCGCCGGTGATGTCTTTGTCCGCGACCGGTTGCACAAGGCCCGGCAGCGCCGCGAGCGCGGTGTTCGTCGCGGTGGGATCGGTCGCATCGGCTTCGACCAGCAGCGAAGGGCGTTCGCCGCGCAACAGACGTTTCGAAAAATCCACCGGCACCGACAACACGAATTGCACTCGGCCTTGGGTAAGAGAGCGGCGGCCGGCCTCCTCGTTGGGCAAGGTTTCGACGATGTCGAAATAGGCGGAGTTCTTCATCGCGGCGATGAAGCTGCGCGAAAACGTACTGTCGTCGCCGATGATGACAGCGGTAGGCAGATGCTTTGGGTCGGTATTGATCGCGAAACCGAACAGCGTGAGCTGAATGATCGGCAGGCCGACGATCATCGCGAACGTGATCCGATCGCGCTTTAACTGCAAAAACTCTTTGAGCACGATGCTCCACCAGCGCGACAGCGAGAACAGGGTGCGCGTGCTCACGGTTGCGCTCCGTAGTTGTCGGTGGAGTGGCCCATCAAGTAGATGAACACGTCTTCAAGCCCGGTTTCGATGCGCTCGGCGCGCAGCGCCGTGCCCTCGGTCGCGCGTCTGATGGCGGTTTCGAGCGCGGCATGGTCGATACCGCTGATGTGCAGCGCGGAGCCGAATACGACGGTCTGATCGACGCCGGGCGTCTTGCGCAACTGTTCCGACAGTTTGCTCAGGTGCTCGCCGTAGATGGTCCAGGTCGCGAGATTTTGCGATTCGATCACGTCCTTCGAAGTGCCTTGCGCGAGCAGCTTGCCGTACGCGATGTACGCGAGCTTATGACAGCGCTCGGCCTCATCCATGTAATGCGTGCTGACCAGAACCGAAATGCCCCGCGCGGCGAGGCGATGCAACTCTTCCCAGAATTCGCGGCGTGCGTTCGGATCGACGCCCGCGGTCGGTTCGTCGAGTAACAGCAACTGAGGCTCGTGCAGCATGCAGGCTGCAAGCGCGAGCCGCTGCTTCCAGCCGCCGGACAACGCGCCGGTCAACTGATCCGCACGGCTTTGCAGACCGAGCGATTCGAGCGAGCGGTCAACCGCTTCGCGCCGGTTCGCCATCTGATAAATGCGGGCGACGAAGTCGAGGTTCTCGCGAATCGTCAGGTCGTCCCAATACGAGAAGCGTTGCGTCATATAGCCGACGTTGCGCTTGATCTGCGCACTCTCGCGAACTATGTCGTAACCGAGACAGGTGCCGCTGCCTGAGTCGGGCGTGAGCAGCCCGCACATCAGACGGATCGAGGTGGTCTTGCCGCTGCCGTTCGGTCCAAGAAAGCCGAAAATCTCGCCGCGTGCGACCTGCAACGTCACGTCGTTCACGACATGTTTATCGCCGAAGTGCTTGTTGAGCTTGTGCACGTCGATCGCGTATTGCGCAGGTTGCGGTGCGGGCTGGTTCATTGCAGGCTCACCGCAACGGGTTGACCGGGGTGCAGCTTGACTGCATCGGCGGCGGAAGGGTGGGCTTCGACCATGAACACCAGTTTCGCGCGGTTCTCGTTGCTGTAGATCACCGGCGGTGTGTATTCGGCTTCGCTCGATATGTACGTAATTTTCGCCGGGACGTCGGCGGCGCAACCGTCGCAATGAATGGAAAGCGCACGGCCTGGTGCGAGCTTGCCGACCACGGTCTCCGGTACGAAGAAGCGTACTTTCACGTTCTGCGGTGGCAGCATCTGTACGACAGGATTGCCAGCCTGAACCCACTCGCCGACGCGATACAGCGTGTCGTAGACGAGTCCTTCCGCCGGCGCGTTGACGCGCTTCTGGTCGAGCTTCCATTGAGCTTGGACGACGGCGGCTTGAGCGGCCTCGATCTGCGCGCTCTGCGCAGTGATTTGCTGCGAACGGCCGGGAAGCAAAGCGACATCCACCTGGTTGCTGAGTTCGCGGACCTGCGCGGCGGTGGCGTCCGCGTTGGCGCGCGAATCGTCGAGCTGCGCTTTTGGAATGCCGCCTGCGCGGTACTGCGCTTCATCGCGCGTGAGTTGCAACGCCGCCTTGCGCGCATTGGCGACGGCTTGAGCGAGTTGCGCTTTGGTGACGTTCACTTCGGGACGGCGCTTGCCGGTCTGGATATCGGCTAGCTGTGCGCGTGCCGCAGCGAGTTGCTGTTGTGCCTGCTGTAATGCGGCAGTCTCGTCCTCGGATTCGAGCGTGAATACAGGTGCGCTTGCGTCAACGGTCTGTCCTCGTGCGACCGCCAACTGCGCCAGCTTGCCGGACTGCGACGAGCCGAGATACACAAACTCCCCCTCGATGTAGCCTTGATAGACATTGTTGTCGCGATGCGAGCAGGCTGCGAGAGCCATCGCCGCGAGCAGCAGACAAACGCAGGCGCTGAACGGACGACTCATGACGGGCTCCCTGTTCCTGTGTCTTTGCGGCTGCGGCGTCCTGATGGAGGCTTCGGCTGCTGCTGTGCTCGTGCTCGTGCTCGTGCTCGTGCGTGTGCTGGCGCCGATGCCGCATGTGGGGCTGGCTGCATGCCGCCGATCAGCAGTGCGATCACATGCCGGCGCAACGCATCGCGCTCGATGACGGGCAGGCCTCGCGCGCTCTGCCAGATCTTTGCCGTGGCGAGCGGCAGCATCACGAGCGCCAGAATGGAATTGAATAGCAACATCGCTTCCAGGTTGGCATTGACGGTGCCGTCCCGCTGAGCGTGTGCAACGCGGCTACCGAAGCGCTTGATGTTGTCGAACGGGATGCGTCGCATCATTCGTTCACGCAGCAGGCCGCCTTCGTTGACGATCTCGCGCAGCCAGAGCGGCGGCAACCAGGGCATGCGGTCCGTCACGTCAAAGAGGCGCGCGACGAATTCGTGAACCAGCGCGAAGGGATCGCCCGCGGCGTCTTCAACGGCCGGGCGCCAGACGAATTCCGCCGCAGGGGCGAGCCGCTCGTCGGCCACTGCGTCAAGCAGCTTTTCGCGATTCGTGAAGTAGTAATGGACCAGTGCCGACGTGACGCCCGCTTCGCTCGCGATCTGCGCGACCGTCGTGGCCGCGATGCCGCATTCGGAAAAGAGCCGCGTCGCGGTGTCGAGCAGATGTTCTCGCACATCGAAGTCCTCGACGGCGGGGCGGCGGCCGAGTGGTTTCAGGGGAGAACGTGTCGGGTTCATCAATTCAGGTTAATTGATGAGTTAGTTAAATTCAAGATGGACGTTCCTGTGTGCAATCCGTATCAAAGATGACCTGTCCATCTGACAGAACTCTAGGAATCTTCCCATTCCATGTCGCTTTGCGCCTCTTCATACTCAAAACTTCTTAAAAGTGAATGCGTTCTTCGCAGGGATTCCATGAAATTTCAGTTAACGCTTCTCGCATGTGCACTGGCATTGTCGGGTTGCGCGGGGCAGGTCGCACGAGACCGGCTGGGTATCGAAGATCCGACCGTTCTGAAGACGGGCGTCGGCGTGACACAAGACGCGGCTGCTGGCGCACCGACGCCTCAATGGTTCAGCACCTATGCGCCAATCAGGAGCGGCGGCGAGGCGCTTGCTTCCCTGCAACAGAAGCTGGACACATTGCCCGGTGACAAGAGCAGTTATTTTCGTGCGAAGGCTCAGTGCTGGATCGATGCCGGACAGCAGGAATGGCGCGCACATGACCAGTGGGGTTTTGTCGAGGAAGCTATCGGCCAGGCGGCGATGCTGACGATCAGCCTCGAAAATGGCACGCCGTTGTCCGCTGCTAACCCGGTCTTACGCACGGTGTCCACCGTGCGCCCTGATCTGTGGAAGATCGTCAATACCATCAAGGGTGATCCTGCCTTCGCCCAGTGTCCCCAAGCACAACAACCCCTTGCATGTGCCGAAGTCGAACTGTTGCACGCAGGGCATGACGCGTGGGCGCGTAGGTTCTCCGCCGCTGAAAAGCGTTTGCCCGAGGTTCAGGATAACTTGCGGAAGTCGGCGGAAACGGCGCTGCAATGCTTGCAAGCGAAGCAGACGCCTGCACCGGCACCCACAGCGCAGGCGCCTCAAAAGATTACGCTGCGGGCCGACTCTCTGTTCCGTTTCGACGGTGGCAGCGAGGCTGCGATCCTGCCGGCTGGCAAGCGACATCTCGACGACGTGGTGACAGGCTTGAAGCAGGTTCCCGCCGTACGCGAGCTAAAGATCACGGGGTTTGCCGACCGCCTCGGCAGCGATGCCTACAACCAGAGTCTATCTTTGCAGCGTGCGCACACGGTCAGGCAGTATCTGCGCACCCACGGCGTGACATTGCCGATGACCGCGCAAGGCCAAGGCAGTGCGAATCAGTTGGTCACCTGCCAGCAAACAAAACGCGACGAACTGGTGCGGTGTCTTGAGCCAAACCGGCGCGTCGAGATCGAATTTGTGCTCGCTGCATCATAGCGTGCACGCGCTTTGAGAATGACCGTCGGTATCAACGGATGCCGACGTCGCGCGGCTGGTCGATATTTCGACTCGCTCATGTTGTATCCCGGCTCCGCTAAGAGCTCTCCGTAATCTCCATTCCCTGCAGTTTCTTGTCGTGAGGCAGAACTACGTTTGTGTGCACGTCAGGCAGAAATATTCACCGGTGTCCTGTCTTCTCGTTCTCAGGGCGCATAACGTCTCTCCTCGATCGATGCAGATTTCGAGATTACGGGTGGTAAGAATTGACGTGGCAAGGGGTGTTTTAATGAGGAATCCAATATATGTCTACTATTCTAGTTATCGATGATCACCCGGCATTTCGACTGGTCATCAAGATGCAGCTTATGCAACTGCTTGGCGTCGAAGAGGTGATCGAAGCCGATAACGGGCAAACGGCCGTCGAATTGGCCCGTCAGCACACGCCGAAACTCGCGATACTTGATCTCGATATTCCACGTATCAGCGGGCTTGATGTAATCCCTCGGCTCAAGCTTGCACATCCGTCGATGCGCATGCTGGTGTTGTCAGGTCAGGATCCCGTTATATTTGCGCCGCGAGCAATGCGCTCCGGCGTGCAAGGTTTCGTTGCCAAGTCGCAGGAAATGAAGGAGATTATGCGCGGCGTAGAGGCGGTGTTGGCGGGGTATACCGTGTTTCCTGTAATCCCCGGCGGCCGTGGGTTGTCGTCCAATACCGGTGATGCAAAAGAGGAAGACAGACTCACCCTGTTATCGGATAAGGAGCTCGTGATTCTGCAGATGCTTTCAAAGGGTATGTCGAACAAGACGATTGGAGACACGCTGTTTATGAGCGACAAGACCGTGAGCACGTACAAGAGTCGCATTCAGGAAAAGCTTGGGCTGTCGTCGTTGGCCGCGCTAATCGAGTTCGCGACGTTGCACAGACTGATCGACTGAGTTTTGCGGGCTATGAATAAAATGGGCCGGCTTGGTTCTTCAGCGGACACGCGTAGTCGTGCGTCGCGTATCTCACAGAATGCGGGACTCACGTCGATCCGCTTTGCGGCGGTGTTGGGCGGTCTTTGTGCGTTTGCGCTGCTGTGTATGTTCTCGCTACGGGCCAACGCGACATTGGTAGCCGACGGCGCACCACGGGGACTACTCGCCAGCAATTCGCGTCCGGCTGTAGTGTTGGCTGCGCGAGATGCAGTGGCACAACTCGGGCAACCGGCCAACCGCACTCATTCGCGCAGCGAGACTGCAGCCAGCGCGCCTTTTGCGCTTGCTTCGACCGATAGTCGCTATGTCACGGGCCAACCGGCAACGGGCGCACGTGATACCGAGATCGATCGGCAAACGTGGCTATTGGCGCTCGCGGCCCCCGCGGTCGTAGCGCTTGCCGGTGCGTGCTTGTTTCGCGCGGCGCTGAGGCGCGCTGCTGAGAAATGGCGTCGCGCTGAAGATGAATGGGCGCGCCGGTGCGATGCAGCCGAAGCGCGGGAACAGGCTGCACGTGTCGAGGCGTCCATCCAGGCAAGTGCCGCCGCAAAGCAGGAGCGGCTCTGGCTGCTCGGCGCGATGCGCCTCTATGCAGAAGCTCCTTTGACCGCCGTAACGGGTCTGCTTGAATCGCTCGGAACCGCAGCCATGCCTTCCGCTCAACGCGCGCAAGCGTTGGTGATCCGATCCGCGATGCGCACGTGGGCCCAAACGCTTCACGATCTGCTGGATATTTCGCCTCTGGAGTCCCGCGCCATTGTTCTCGACGAAAGCGTGACGAATCCGCGAGAAGTCATCGACGGTGTCATCGCGCTGTTGGCTCCGGCCGCTGCGCAGCGAGGCTTGCATCCGAGCGTGAGCGTTGACCAAACGGTGGCGACGCTGATACTTGCCGATAGCGCGCGGCTCGGTCAGATTTTCTTCCACCTGCTAAACCGTACGATCCAACTCAATACGCTGGGAGAAATTGCCGTCGTTGTGCAGGCGGACCTGTTGAATGCGGGCTCGCAGCGTATTTCTATCAAATTGATGGATACCGGAAGTGATGCTGTTCACGTTGCACAACAGCCACTTTTCGGGCCGAGCGGTGATCTAGCGTTCGCCGGAGAATGGTGCGCCAACCTCGATGCTTGCTTGTCGCTTTGCCAAATACTCGCGCAGCGTATGCAAGGCGAACTTTCAGTCGCGAGCGACTCAAAGTCCTCCACTCGTGTGAGCTTCAGTGCGCCGTTCAGCGTCGAGCAATGGGGGCCCTCCGCGGAATTGACGAGCAACGCTCAGGCATCCCTGTTCGCCATTGCCGCCCAGTCGCGGGACGTTGCCACGAGCACCTCATCTGAACCCTTCGAACGTCGCTATCTCGACGCGTTGTCGGAAGAGGGTATCAACCTCCACACATTTCTGAATGCCTGGCGTCGTTCGATGACGGACGATCTGGAGCGCCTGAGCGGCTTGCATCGCCAGCATGACATCGATGAGCTACGCACCTTGCTGCACAGATTGAGTGGGGCCGTGGGCCTCGTCGGTGCAGGCAGTCTGATGGACGCGCTACGGAGCGCTAGTGCGGCACCGGAGCACGAGACCGGTGCAATCGACTTGCTCATCGAACGCGGCAGGACCTTGGTCACGCAACTCGACACGGCGATCGACCCATACCGGAGCACCATACGATGAACCGACCTCTGGCCTTGATCGAAGGCGCGCTGGCGATTCCGAAACCGCGCCCATTCGACGGCTTGCCGCCGCCTTTCGGCTCGCGACGACGTACCGCGCGAGCCGCGGCACAAGACGCAACGCAACGCGCCCCCCAACCCATCGCTCAAACCGAAGCACAACAGGCGATGCAGGACGCAGTGCAACGCCGGCCGCAACAGGCACGACCCGGTCCGTTTCCTCCGGGCGCGAAGCTTTTGTTCTATAAAGTGCCGCAGCAACGGGTGGATTCCCACCGTTTTGACGTGGCGATGGCTGAAGCAAAGCGCTACCTTGAGGCAGGCAGGGCGCGTCCGCGCTCGTCCCGTTCGGACCACATACTCGGTGGGGCGATCTTCGTAGGTTGCGGCATTGCGCTGGCCTGGTTGCTGGCGACATGCGCGATGCGAGACGCCAACAGGGCGAGCGAACTGGCCTCGAGACCGCCCGTTGTGCCGGCGGTCATCAGTCCGCCCGTTGTCGATTCGCAAGAACCGATTAAGCTGGCTCAGTTGGGAGTTGAAGAGACGCAGACGATTTCGGGGAGTGTGCCTTCGGTAGCCAGCGCGGTGTCAAAGGCAGTTGCGCCAAGCCCCGTTGCAGCGCCGCCGTCCGCAAGCTCAGCAACGCGCTATGCGGCGGCAGATGTCGTGCCAGCACCTTCCATCGCAAGCTATGCTGGGTCAACGGGGGCGCCGGCCAGCGCCGCGATGCGCGACGACACTGCTCCGGTGACGACACCTCGAAGCAAGCGCGCGCAGTTGTCGCAGCACACTGTGCAGCAGCCGACCGCGCGAGCGTCCACTCGCGAAGCCACGATGACCCGCCTAGCAAAGACGGAACGCAAAGTCGCGGTCGCACGTATGACCGAAGGGCATGTCAACGAGCGGCTCGCGCTGAGCCGTGCCGTTCGCCCAGCCGCGGGGCCTGCCGTGTCGAAACAGCCAGAATGGACCACGCGTCCGTCGGCCGAAAACGACACAGTCGACCGCGCAGCGTTGCTCAACTGGGCCAAGCAGTCACGCGCGCATGTCACCACGCGCGCCACCGTACCGGTCTCGGGTGGCGTCGACTGGAACACCCACATGACCCAGCGCCGTATCACCGACGATCCCGCCGCCTTCCACACGGACCGTAGCGGCAAATAAAAAAAGCCCGGCCAAAGCCGGGCTCTCAAATCGGCTGCGTCCTTCCACAAGGACGCAGCACCTGCAAAACAGCTTGCAGTTATTGCATGCGTTACCTGATACCTTAAGCAGCCAGCAGCGAACGCAACACGAACGGCAGAATCCCGCCGTGCTTGTAGTAGTCCACTTCGATCGGCGTATCGATACGCAGCAGCACGGCGACGCGCTTCTCCTTGCCGTCCTTACCGCGAATCACCAGCGTCACTTCTTGCTGCGGCTTGAAGTCAGCGCCCAGGCCTTCGATGTCGTACGTTTCTTCGCCGGTAATACCGAGCGATTGCACGCTATCCGAGCCCTTGAACTGCAGCGGCAGAACGCCCATGCCGACCAGATTCGAACGGTGAATCCGCTCGAAGCTGCGAGCAACCACAGCCTTCACGCCCAGCAGTTGCGTACCCTTCGCAGCCCAGTCACGCGACGAGCCCGTACCGTACTCTTCACCCGCAAACACAACCGTCGGCGTGCCCGCGTCGATGTACTTCATCGCTGCGTCATAGATCGACTCTTGCTCACCGCTCGGCTGGTGAATCGTCAGGCCGCCTTCAACGCGCGTGCCGTCTGCCTTCACCGGGATCATCAGGTTCTTGATCCGGACGTTCGCGAACGTGCCGCGCATCATCACGTCGTGGTTGCCGCGGCGCGAGCCGTAGCTGTTGAAGTCGGCCTTCTGCACGCCGTTTGCCTTCAGCCACTTGCCTGCCGGCGAGTCTTCCTTGATCGAGCCTGCCGGGCTGATGTGGTCGGTCGTGACCGAGTCACCGAAGATGCCCAGTGCGCGTGCGCCCTTGACCGGAGCGATGCTGTCGGCCGGTGTCATCGAGAAGTCCTTGCCGAAGAACGGCGGCTCAGCGATGTACGTCGACTTCGGCCAGTCGTAGACTTGACCTTCTTCGCCTTCGATCTTGCTCCACAGGTCGCCCTTCTTGGTCAGCGACGCGTAGTTCTTGCGGAACGCATCTGCGTCCAGCGCGAACTTGAGCAGCTCGTTGACTTCTTCGCTGGTCGGCCAAATGTCGCCCAGATAGATGTCCTTGCCGCCCTTGCCCTTGCCGACCGGTTCGGTCATCAGGTCGCGCGTGATGTTGCCGGCGATCGCGTAAGCCACAACCAGCGGCGGCGAGGCCAGGAAGTTCGCGCGGATGTTCGGGTGAATACGCGCTTCGAAGTTACGGTTGCCCGACAGCACCGCAGCCGCGACGATGTCGTTCTTCGTGATCGCTTCGTTCAGTTCCGGCGTCAGGTCGCCCGCGTTACCGATACAGGTCGTGCAACCGTAAGCGGCCAGCGTGAAACCGAGCTTGTCGAGGTACTTCATCAAGTCGGTCTTCGTCAGGTATTCCGTGACGATGCGCGATCCGGGCGCCAGCGACGTCTTGATGTGCGGCGCGACCGTCAGGCCAGCTTCGACAGCCTTCTTCGCCAGCAGACCAGCAGCCAGCAGCACGCTCGGGTTCGACGTGTTCGTGCACGACGTGATCGCGGCGATCAGGATGTCGCCGTTCTTCACGTCGACGCCGTTGCTCGTCGTGTATTGCGCGTCGAGGTCTTCCGACTTCTTCGCAAAGCCGTTTTCTGCCACCGGCTTCGAGAACAGGTCGCTGAAGGTCGACTTCACGTGACCGATTTCGATACGGTCTTGCGGGCGCTTCGGACCTGCCAGCGACGGCGTCACCGTGCCGAGATCCAGCGTGACGACCTTGGTGTAGTCGATCTGGCCAGCCTTCGGAATACCGAACAGACCCTGCGCCTTGAAGTAGTTTTCGAAGGCGGAGATTTCTGCGTCGGTGCGGCCCGTGCCCTTGAAGTAGTCGATGGTTTTTTCGTCGACCGGGAAGAAGCC
This sequence comes from Paraburkholderia madseniana, assembly GCF_009690905.1. GTDB lineage: Bacteria > Pseudomonadota > Gammaproteobacteria > Burkholderiales > Burkholderiaceae > Paraburkholderia > Paraburkholderia madseniana. The sequence continues at coordinate 262,610 of NZ_VOSW01000001.1, read as the reverse complement.
CATGGTTGCGCCGTATTCCGGCGCCATGTTGCCGATCGTCGCGCGATCCGGCAGCGACAGCGATTTCGTGCCTTCGCCGAAGAACTCGACGAACTTGCCGACAACCTTTTCCTTGCGCAGCAGTTCGGTCACGGTCAGGACCAGGTCGGTCGCCGTCAGACCTTCGCGCAGCTTGCCCTTCAGTTCGACGCCTACCACGTCCGGCGTCAGGAAGTACACCGGCTGGCCGAGCATGCCGGCTTCAGCTTCGATACCGCCCACGCCCCAGCCCACCACGCCGATACCGTTGATCATGGTGGTGTGGCTGTCGGTGCCGACCAGCGAATCCGGGTAGTACACGGTGTCCGCGCCTTCGGCCTTCTTGTGCACGCCGCGTGCGAGGTATTCCAGGTTCACCTGGTGAACGATACCGACGCCCGGCGGCACGACCTTGAACGTGTCGAATGCCTGCATGCCCCACTTCATGAACTGGTAGCGCTCGTTGTTGCGCTGGAATTCCAGTTTCATGTTCAGATCGAGCGCGTTCTTTTCGCGGAAGTGATCGATCTGCACCGAGTGATCGACCACCAGATCAACCGGGACCAGCGGTTCGATCGACTTCGGATCCTTGCCCATGTGTTTCGCGACACCGCGCATTGCAGCGATGTCGGCGAGCAGCGGCACGCCGGTAAAGTCTTGCAGCACGACGCGCGACACGACGAACGGGATTTCGTCGACGCGCGCAGCGGTCGGCTTCCAGTTCGCGAGTTGCTCGATGTGTTCTTCGGCGATCTTCTTGCCGTCGTAGTTACGCAGCACCGATTCCAGCACGATACGGATCGAAACCGGCAGGCGGTCGATCTTGATGTTCAGTGCCTTGCCGAGTTGCGGCAGGGAGTAGAACTTGCCTTTGCCGGAACCGCTGTCGAATTCCTTGAGCGTTTTGTGGAGGTTGTGGGCCATGGTGTTTTCCTTGGTTTGATCGCGGAACTACAGTACTTAACTAGATGACGTACAAATCGACGTATTCATTGACCGGCATGGCTTCGAGCCTTGCCTGATCCAGCGACACATCGAGAATCGCCAGTTGTTGCTTGACCGGAAAGCGGCGCGCGAGGTTGGTCTTGAACTTCTCGACCAGCAACGGAATCCCGTCTTCGCGACGACGCTTGTGACCGATCGGGTATTCGACTACAACTTCGTCGAACGTCGACCCGTCGTTGAATTCGACCGTCAGTGCATTGGCGATCGAACGCTTCTCCGGATCGTGGTAATCCTTCGTGAACTGCGCGTCTTCGACACACTCCATCTTGGCGCGCAGCACATCGATACGCGCGTCCTGCGCGATCGAATCTTCATAATCCGCGGCCGTCAGGCGGCCATGGATCAACGGCACGGCGATCATGTATTGAATGCAGTGATCGCGGTCGGCCGGATTATTCAGGGGACCTTTCTTATCGATGATGCGGATCGCGGCTTCGTGGGTGCGGATCGTGATCTTCTTGATGTCTTCCACGCGCTTGCCTGCTGCATTGAGTTGCGCATGAAGCGTCATCGCCGCTTCCACCGCCGTCTGCGCGTGGAATTCAGCCGGGAATGAGATCTTGAACAGCACGTTTTCCATCACGTACGAGCCGTACGGGCGCTGGAACTTGAACGCATTGCCCTTGAACAGGACATCGTAAAAGCCCCACGTCTTCGCGGTCAGCACCGACGGATAGCCCATCTCGCCGGTTTTCGCGATCAGCGCGAGACGCACGGCGCGCGAAGTCGCATCGCCCGCGGCCCACGACTTGCGCGAGCCGGTATTCGGCGCGTGACGGTAGGTGCGCAGCGCATGTCCATCGACAAACGCCAGCGATACGGCGTTGATCAACTCATCGCGCGTCAAACCGATCATCTGGCCGACCACAGCGGTCGACGCCAGCTTTACCAGCAACACATGATCGAGCCCGACCTTGTTGAACGAGTTTTCGAGCGCGATACAGCCTTGAATTTCGTGCGCCTTGATCATGCCGATCAACACGTCTTTCATCGTCAGCGGCTTCTTGCCCGCTGCGATGGCACTGCGCGAAAGCCAGTCGGCCGTCGCCAGAATTCCGCCGAGGTTATCCGACGGATGGCCCCATTCGGCGGCCAGCCATGTGTCGTTGAAGTCCAGCCAGCGGATCATTGCGCCGATGTTGAAGGCGGCCTGAACCGGGTCTAGCTGGAACGATGTGCCCGGCACCTTCGCGCCGTTGGGGACGATCGTGCCCGGCACGATCGGTCCCATCAGCTTGGTGCAGGCCGGGTAGGTGAGCGCCTCGAGTCCGCAACCGAGCGTATCGATCAGGCAGTTACGCGCGGTGTCCAGCGCGAGCGTGCTGTCGATCGGGAAATCCAGTACGTAATCGACGATATCGACCAGGACTGGGTCCGGGTCGGGTCGCACGTTGGAAATCGGAGCGGACATCGGGGAGCTTTCCTGATGTAACGGATTAGTTGGTCTTGTTGATCGCGTTCGATTGCGTCGGGGCCGGTGCGCCTTGCACCATGGCTGCCGTCTTGCACTCGTCGGCCAGACGCGAGCTGTCCTTATCCGAGAACAACATCGCCTTCGTCGGGATCACGACCAGGTCCATACCCGTTGCTGCGTCGTGGAAGCGGTCTGCGCCCGTGGTGGTCGCTTCGCGCGGGAGATTGTAGTTTTTGTTCGCCCAGTGAACCGTGACGATCTGGTCACGCTTCATGTCGCCCTTCAGGTCGAATGCCAGACCTTCGTTGCACGACCACTTTTCCGCGCCTTCCGGTACCGGATCAACCTTCGCTTCCTTGGCCGGATTGGCCTTGCGCTTGATCAGGCGTTTCGGTTGCGGCTTCTTCGGCACAGCCTTGGCAGCCGGCGTGGTGGTGGTTTGTGCAGCGGCGTCCGTCGCAACGGTCAGCATCGTCGTGGACAAAGCGCCGATTACGGCGGCAATCAACAGCTTATTCATGGAGGAGAACCTTTCTATCTAATTTCAGTTGAACAGTACGCGGGCTACCGGTCCTGGCGACCGCGAGGGTTGAACTGCACGCGCTATGAAAGCGCACAGCGACCGCTATTTTCTCCTATTTAGCGGCACGTACTTCAAATTCTCGGGACCGGTGTAATTTGCGCTCGGACGGATGATCTTGTTGTCGATCCGCTGCTCGATAATGTGCGCGCTCCAGCCTGCCGTGCGGGAGATCACGAACAGCGGGGTGAACATCGCCGTCGGCACGCCCATCATGTGATACGAAACGGCGCTGAACCAGTCGAGATTTGGAAACATCTTTTTCACTTCTGCCATCACTGTTTCAAGTCGCTCGGCGATATTGAACAGCTTCAGGTTGCCCGCTTCCTTCGACAGCTTCTTCGCGATTTCCTTGATGACCTTGTTGCGCGGGTCGGAGATCGTGTACACCGGGTGACCGAAACCGATCACCACTTCCTTGTTTTCGACACGACGGCGGATATCGGCTTCGGCCTCATCAGGCGTCTGATAGCGCGACTGGATCTCGAACGCGGCTTCGTTCGCGCCACCGTGTTTCGGGCCGCGCAATGCACCGATTGCACCGGTAATCGCCGAGTAGATATCCGAACCCGTGCCTGCGATCACGCGGCCGGTGAACGTCGACGCGTTGAATTCATGCTCGGCGTACAGGTTCAGCGACACATGCATCGCGTCGACCCATGCCTTCGACGGTTCCACACCGTGCAGCAGGTGCAGGAAGTGGCCACCGATCGAATCGTCATCGGTTTCGACTTCGATGCGCTTGCCGTTGTGCGAGTAGTGGTACCAGTACAGCAGCATCGAACCGAGCGATGCCATCAGCTTGTCGGCGATGTCGCGTGCGCCCGGCAGGTTGTGGTCGTCCTTCTCGGGCAGCACCGTGCCGAGCACCGACACGCCGGTGCGCATCACATCCATCGGGTGAGCAGCGGCCGGAATCCATTCCAGCGCGGCTTTGACGTTCGCGGGCAATCCGCGCAGCGCCTTGAGCTTCGTCTTGTAGGCGGTCAGCTCGGACTGCGTCGGCAGCTTTTCGTGGACCAGCAGATATGCGATCTCTTCGAATTCGCATGCACCGGCGATGTCGAGAATGTCGTAGCCGCGGTAATGCAGATCGTTGCCGGTCTTGCCGACCGTGCAGAGTGCAGTGTTGCCAGCCGTCACGCCAGACAGGGCGACGGATTTCTTCGGTTTGAAGCCGCTTTTAGGTTCGTTCTCGCCTTGTGCACCGGCGGTTTGCGTCGTCTCGCTCATCTCCCGCAATCTCCTTTGTGCCTGCTCATTGTTTCCGCTTGAACCACGCATTCGACGTCTGTTTCCTGCTGCGCGAGACGTTGCTCTGATTCGCTTGTACGGCGCCATGCGAGGGCGCCTCCCAGCGCTGCCACGCCGGCTGGTGCATTGGCCATCGTGCTCATCATGCGGCTTGCCCGTTAGCGCCCACTATCGTGAAGAGCGGCGCAGCGTCTTGCGGGACGGCGCGGCCGGTGGATTGCGCGCGACGTAGCACTGACCAGTAGTAGCGATAGCTCGCCCGGTCGTGCAGCGTGTCGTGATAGCGCGTCGGTCCCCATTGCGCCGACTGTGCAGCCAGCAGAATTTCGGTAGCAGTGACGATTTCTTCGTCGCGCGGAGCAAATGCAGCGACGATCGCTTCGATCTGCGCCGGATGGATGCTCCACATGCGCGTGTAGCCGAACTCGTTGCGGGCGCGGGCGGCGTCGTTTGCAACCACGCTCATGTCGCGCACTTCGGTGCTGACGTTATGCGACGGCACCTTGCCATAGGCATGGCAGGCGGCCGAAATCTCGAGCTTTGCCCGTCGCACCAGCGGATGATCGAACTGACCGGGCGAGCGCATGGCGGTATCGGGAATCGCGCCGTCGTGCGCGGAAACGAAGTCCATCAGGCCGAAGCTCAACGCCTCGACGCCGGGGAGCGAAGCCAGATCGAACACGCGCGTCAACGCGCCATGCGTTTCGACCAGCAGTTGCACCGGCACCGGCTGCGCAATGCCAAGCTCAAGCCGCGTCGCCTCGATGAACGCGACCATTTCGGCGGCATCGGGGACGTTGCGGATCTTCGGGAGGGTGATGTAGGCGGGCGCTCGCTTTGCGGCCCGCAGAATGAGACGGACGTCGTCACGCCAGTGCGCGTGATCGAAGTCGTGGATCCGCACACCGACGCGGTCAAAGTGGTCATGCTCGCTGCCCAGCAGCGATGCGACCAGCTCCGCGTGTTCGGCCTCCCGGCCGACCTGCGCGCCGTCTTCACAATCGAGCGTGATGTCGAACACCGGGCCGAGCTGCTGCTGCAATGCCAGTGATTTCAGCATCAGCTTCTCGCTGCCGGCGTAGTGATCGCAGGCAGGCAGCACAGCGGGCGGCACTTCGCCGTCAAACAGCACTTCGGCGGGTGTGAGGGCGCGCATCTTCGGCGTCAGGATTCTGGGTGGTCGGGTGGGTAAATCGGATTCGGACGCGCTCTGCTCGGCGATCAGCCCGCCATGACGCAAAGCGCGTTCGAATCAGAGGCGAATACTGGCACGACAAATTGCGAAGTGAACCGCAATTTCGTGGGACGTACCTGCATTCGCACGTAAAAAACCGGAACCCGCTGCGATGAAGCCACGGAGTTCCGGTTCGTCTGCATCTAGCGCTTAGCCGAGCAGGTGTTGAACGCCTTCGCGCTCTTCGAGCAGCTCGTTCAGCGTGCCGTCCATCTTTTCGCGCGAGAACGCGTCGATTGCCAGACCTTCAACGCGCTTGTACTCGCCGTTTTCGCACGTAACCGGCACACCGTAGATGATGTCTTCCGGAATACCATACGAACCGTCCGACGGGATACCCATGGTGACCCACTTGCCGTTCGTGCCGAGCACCCAGTCACGCACGTGGTCGATTGCAGCGTTAGCTGCCGACGCTGCCGACGACAGGCCGCGCGCTTCGATGATTGCTGCACCGCGCTTGCCGACGGTCGGGATGAACGTGTTGCGGTTCCATTCTTCGTCGTTGATCAGCTTGGTCAGGTCTTGACCTTCTGCCGTTGCAACGCGGAAGTCCGGGTACATGGTCGGCGAGTGGTTGCCCCACACAGCCAGTTTTTCGATCGAAGCGACCGGCTTGCCCGACTTGGCGGCCAGTTGCGACAGCGCGCGGTTGTGGTCCAGGCGCAGCATGGCGGTGAAGTTCTTCTTCGGCAGATCCGGCGCCGACTTCATCGCGATGTAAGCGTTGGTATTGGCCGGGTTGCCGACCACCAGCACCTTCACGTCGCGGCTCGCGACTTCGTTCAGCGCCTTGCCCTGAACCGTGAAGATTTCGGCGTTTGCCGACAGCAGGTCTTTACGCTCCATGCCTTTCGAACGCGGACGTGCGCCAACCAGCAGGGCAACGTCTGCATCCTTGAATGCAACCTTCGGGTCGTCAGTGATCACGACACCCGACAGCAGCGGGAATGCGCAATCATCCAGTTCCATCACGACGCCTTTGACGGCGCCTTGCGCTTGCGGCAGGTCGAGCAGTTGCAGGACAACCGGCTGGTCCTTACCGAGCAGATCGCCATTGGCGATGCGGAACAGTAGGGAGTAAGCGATTTGACCTGCGGCGCCGGTGACGGCAACGCGCTTTGCGGGCTTAGCCATTGAGAAATCTCCAGGACGATGCGTTAGACGCTAGGGAAAACGCCATTCTATATGCGCGTTCAGCGAAGCGTTGTGAAACACGGCGGAATTCACTGTTCGCGTACGGCCTCGGAATGTGCCGAGGCTGTGCGGCGCGCTACGGCAAGACCGCCATGCCGGAAACCTGTACTGCCGGGCGGGGAGCGGGGCATCTTGGCGCCGGGTAGCCGCTGCACGATGCGGGCTCCTGCAAACAGCGCGTTTCGGCAAGCGTCTGACCAACGAATGGCGGCGAATCGAAACCTGGACTGCGTGGGAACAGCATGGCGCAGAGTGGCTGCCGGTGCGCTGCGGCGCTGTATTGCACAGTGCAAAACAGCCGCCGAAAAACCCGCAAACCCTTGCTCGACAAGGAGTGTAGGAGCCGTCAGACACAAAGTCAACATTATCTTATGTCTTATATAAGACATATCTGTTGCGGGGAAAGCCCTAGACGCGGCCCGGCCCTTTATGATGAAATGCGCGGATGACTTCGAACCAGGCGAACACCGCGAATCCGAACGGCCAAGGGGCCACGGGCGAGGGTGTATCCGCTGCCACGCCCGCTACGTCGCCCACTTTCAGCCCCTTGTATCAGCAGATCAAGGGCTTGATTACGCAGAGCCTCGAAACCGGCGAATGGAAACCTGGCGAGATCATTCCTAGTGAAGTCGAATTGGCGGCCAGATTCAAGGTCAGTCAGGGAACAGTGCGCAAAGCGATTGACGAGCTTGCCGCCGATAACCTGCTGGTGCGCCGCCAGGGCAAGGGTACTTTTGTTGCAACGCACAATGAAGACCGCGCCCAGTTTCGCTTCCTCAGATTACTGGCCGATGACGGCGCGGAGCATCCGCACGTCAGCCGCCTGCTTGAATGCCGGCGTTTGCGCGCTTCGGCGGACATCGCCCGGCAACTCGATCTGAAACCCGCCGATCCGGTGGTGTTGATCAAGCGCTTGCTGCAGTTCGACGGTGAAGTCACCGTACTCGACGAAATCTGGTTGCCCGGCGCGGTGTTTCGCGGGCTCACGCTCGAGCGGTTGTCGGAGTATAAAGGTCCCCTCTACGCAATGTTCGAGACGGAATTCGGCACACGCATGATCCGCGCAACGGAGAAGATCCGCGCGGTCGCAGCCGAGCCTTCAGTCGCTGACCTGCTGCATGTGCCGGCGGGTTTTCCGCTGCTGTCGGTCGAACGCGTCTCCTATACATATGGAGACCGGCCGGTTGAGGTGCGCCGTGGTTGGTATGTCACAACCGGGTATTACTATCAGAACGATCTGAGCTGAATCGGGATGAAAAAGGGCGCCGCGTCCCACGCGCGCGCCTGTTTGAAGGCGCCTTTATCGCGCACGCTGTAACGGACCTGTGGTGGTTTTCGCTGCAGCGCGATATAAAAAGGCGCTAAAATTGCGGATTAGTGTGACTACATAGTAGGGGTCTAGCATGGCTGAAGCCGTAAAAAAACCGAGGCCGGAATTCCGGAACATCGGTATCGGGCAGATTTTGACGGCATACCGTCTCCCGCTAGCGGGGCGTGTGTCGATCTTGCATCGCTTAAGCGGTGGGCTGCTTTTTGTTTTTCTTCCGTTCCTGCTGTACCTCTTCGATCAGAGCCTGACTTCCGAACTCAGCTTCGAAGTCTTCAAGGGCTTCCTCTCCAACATCATCGTCAAGCTCATCACGCTCGTTCTCGCGTGGGCCTTCCTGTTCCACTTCTGCGCCGGTGTCCGTCACCTGTTCATGGACACGAGCCACGGTCTCACGACTAAAGAGAAGGGCAAGCAAACCTCCATCGTGGTGCTGGTCGTTTCGTCGCTTCTGACGATTGCTTTCGCGCTCAAACTCTTCGGAGCATTCTAAAAAAATGGCAGCTAATAACCGAATCGGTCCGAAGCGTCTCGTCGTCGGCGCACATTACGGCCTGCGCGACTGGCTCGCCCAGCGCATTACCGCCTGCATCATGGCGGTCTACACGGTGATCCTGCTCGCGTGGTTCTTCGGCGCGCGCGATTTCTCGTATGACGGTTGGGCCTCGATCTTTGCAACGCAATGGATGAAGCTCGCCACGTTTGTCACGCTGCTGTCGCTGTTCTATCACGCGTGGGTTGGTATCCGCGACATCTGGATGGACTATGTGAAGCCCGTTGGCATGCGCCTGTTTCTTCAAGCGCTGACGATCGTCTGGCTGCTCGCATGTGCGGGCTACGCTGCGCAGATTCTCTGGAGAGTGTAAAAGAATGGCTGCAATCAAGAATTCTCTGCCGCGTCGCAAGTTTGACGTGGTTATCGTCGGCGCGGGCGGCTCGGGGATGCGCGCTTCGCTGCAACTCGCGCGCGCCGGTCTGTCGGTTTGCGTGCTGTCCAAGGTGTTCCCGACGCGTTCGCACACGGTCGCTGCCCAAGGCGGCATCGGCGCCTCGCTCGGCAACATGAGCGAAGACAATTGGCACTATCACTTCTACGACACGATCAAGGGTTCCGACTGGCTCGGCGACCAGGACGCGATCGAGTTCATGTGCCGTGAAGCACCGAACGCCGTGTACGAGCTCGAACACTTCGGCATGCCGTTTGACCGCAACGCTGACGGCACGATTTACCAACGCCCGTTCGGCGGCCACACCGCCAACTACGGCGAAAAGCCGGTGCAACGCGCTTGCGCGGCCGCTGACCGTACGGGTCACGCGCTGCTGCACACGCTGTACCAGCAAAACGTGGCTGCCAAGACGCAGTTCTTCGTCGAATGGATGGCGCTGGATCTGATCCGCGACGCCGACGGCGACGTGCTTGGCGTGACCGCGCTGGAAATGGAAACCGGCGACGTTTATATCCTCGAAGGCAAGACCACGCTGTTCGCTACGGGCGGCGCGGGCCGGATCTTCGCAGCATCCACGAACGCGTTCATCAACACCGGTGACGGCCTGGGCATGGCTGCGCGTTCGGGTATCGCACTGCAAGACATGGAGTTCTGGCAATTCCACCCCACCGGCGTGGCCGGCGCGGGCGTGCTGATTACCGAAGGCGTGCGTGGCGAAGGCGGCATTCTGCGTAACTCGAACGGCGAGCGTTTCATGGAACGCTACGCGCCGACGCTGAAGGACCTGGCGCCGCGCGACTTCGTTTCGCGTTCGATGGACCAGGAAATCAAGGAAGGCCGCGGCGTGGGTCCGAACAAGGACCACGTGCTGCTCGACCTGTCGCACATCGGCGCTGAGACGATCATGAAGCGTCTGCCGTCGATCCGCGAAATCGCCATGAAGTTCGCGAACGTCGACTGTATTAAAGAGCCGATTCCGGTTGTGCCGACCATCCACTATCAAATGGGTGGTATCCCGACGAACATCAACGGCCAGGTCGTTGGCACGTCGCGGGATCACAAGGAAGTCGTCAACGGTTTCTACGCAGTGGGCGAATGCTCGTGCGTGTCGGTGCACGGCGCAAACCGTCTCGGTACGAACTCGCTGCTCGACCTGGTGGTGTTCGGCCGCGCGGCCGGCAATCACATCGTCAAGCACGTGAAGGACATCAAGGAGCACAAGCCGCTGCCGGCCGACGCAGGCGATTTCTCGCTGGCGCGTCTGAACAAGCTGGACAAATCCACGTCGGGCGAATACTCGCAGACCGTTGCGGCCGACATCCGTTCCACGATGCAGGCGCACGCCGGCGTGTTCCGCACGTCGAAGCTGCTGGCCGAAGGTGTCGAGCGGATTCGCGAAGTGGCTGACCGTGTCGACAACATCTACCTGAAAGACAAGTCGAAGGTGTTCAACACGGCACGTATCGAAGCACTGGAAGTGGAGAACCTGATCGAAGTGGCCCGCGCCACGATGGTTTCCGCCGAAGCGCGCAAGGAAAGCCGCGGCGCGCACGCGCAAGACGACTTCGAACATCGCGACGACGAAAACTGGCTGCGCCATACGCTGTGGTTCAGCGAAGGCGATCGCCTCGACTACAAGCCGGTTCAGATGCAACCGCTGACGGTCGAATCGGTACCGCCGAAAGCGCGTACCTTCTAAGGCACAAGTCAAAGGAATTCAGAAATGGCCAAGCGTACATTTGAAATTTACCGCTACGATCCGGACAAGGACGCAGCGCCGCGCATGCAAACGTACGAGATCGAAATCGACTCGCACGAACGCATGCTGCTCGATGCACTGCTCAAGCTGAAAGCGATGGACGAAACCTTGTCGTTCCGCCGTTCGTGCCGCGAAGGCGTGTGCGGTTCGGACGCGATGAACATCAACGGCAAGAATGGTCTGGCCTGCTTGCAGAACATGAACGACCTGCCGCAGAAGATCGTGCTGCGTCCGCTGCCGGGCCTGCCCGTCGTGCGCGACCTGATCTGCGACTTCACGCAGTTCTTCAACCAGTATCACTCGATCAAGCCGTACCTGATCAACGATACGCCGCCGCCGGAAAAGGAACGTCTGCAGTCGCCGGAAGAACGCGACGAGCTCGACGGCCTGTACGAATGTATTCTGTGCGCTAGCTGCTCCACGTCGTGCCCGAGCTTCTGGTGGAATCCGGACAAGTTCGTCGGCCCGGCTGGTCTGTTGCAAGCCTATCGTTTCATCGCGGATAGCCGCGACGAAGCGACGGGTGAACGCCTCGACAACCTGGAAGATCCGTACCGTCTGTTCCGTTGCCATACGATCATGAATTGCGTCGACGTCTGCCCGAAGGGCCTGAACCCGACCAAGGCGATTGGCAAGATCAAGGAATTGATGGTTCGCCGCGCAGTTTGATATGAACAGCCCCCACGCTCCCTATCGTTCGCTGCCCCCCGAGGGGGCGGTCAGTACGCTTGGGGCGGCCCGGCGCGTACTGACATGAACGAAACATCGCATCAGTCCGACCCTCTCCGCCGCGCGCGCCTTCGCTGGCGCGCGCGGCGGGGCCTGCTGGAAAACGATCTGATCTTTGAACGTTTTTTCAGCCGATATGAGCATGACCTCAGCGATGCCGATGTAGGCGCTCTCACGCGCCTGCTCGAGCTGAGCGATAACGACCTGATGGACTTGCTGCTCGTTCGCAAGGAACCGGAAGGCGAACTTGCCGACCCGGATGTGATCCGGGTGCTGGAGCTGTTGCGGAATGCTTGAGCGCCGCTAACGTCTTGAGCGCCGCTTGTCCGTTGTTCCAAGGCGTGCAAATTATCGAAACCCTGTTTCCATACTTCGATTGAGGATGTGCTATGACCCCGTCAGATGTTAAAGCCACGCTATCGTTCAGCGACAATTCGCCGAGCGTTGAAATGCCGATTTACAAGGGCACTCTCGGCCCGGACGTGATCGACATCCGCAAACTGTACGGCCAGACCGGCAAGTTCACGTACGACCCGGGCTTTATGTCGACGGCGGCGTGTAATTCGGCGATCACGTACATCGACGGTGACAAGGGCGAGCTGCTGTATCGCGGCTACCCGATCGACAACCTCGCGCAAAACGCCGACTTCCTCGAAACCTGCTATCTGCTGCTGAAGGGCGAACTGCCGAACGCGCAGCAGAAAGACGAGTTCGTGAACACCGTCACGAAGCACACGATGGTGCATGAGCAAATGCACTTCTTCTTCCGTGGCTTCCGTCGCGACGCGCACCCGATGGCGATTCTGGTCGCTGCAGTCGGCGCGCTGTCGGCGTTCTATCACGACTCGCTCGACATCAACAATCCGCGTCACCGTGAAGTGTCGGCCATTCGCATGATCGCGAAGCTGCCTACGCTCGTCGCGATGGCGTACAAGTACAGCATCGGCCAGCCGTTTGCGTACCCGAAGAACGACCTGTCGTACAGCGCGAACTTCATGCACATGATGTTCTCGAACCCGTGCGAAGAGTACAAGGTCAACGACGTGCTGGTGCGCGCGCTGGACCGTATCCTGATCCTGCACGCAGACCACGAACAGAACGCGTCGACGTCGACGGTTCGTCTGGCGGGTTCGTCGGGCGCTAACCCGTTCGCGTGTATCGCGGCCGGTATCGCTTGCCTGTGGGGCCCGGCACACGGTGGTGCGAACGAAGCCGCACTGAACATGCTGGAAGAAATCGGCTCGGTCGACAATATTCCTGAGTTCATCAAGCAGGTGAAGGACAAGAACTCGGGCGTGAAGCTGATGGGCTTCGGTCACCGCGTCTACAAGAACTACGATCCGCGTGCGAAGCTGATGCGCGAAACCTGCCACGAAGTGCTGGAAGAGCTGGGCCTGCACGACGACCCGCTGTTCAAGCTGGCCATGGCGCTGGAAAAGATCGCTCTGGAAGACGAATACTTCGTGTCGCGCAAGCTGTACCCGAACGTCGACTTCTACTCGGGCATCGTGCAGCGCGCGCTGGGCATCCCGACCTCGATGTTCACGTGTATCTTCGCGATGGCACGTACGGTCGGCTGGATTGCGCAGTGGAACGAAATGATCGCTGATCCGGAACAGAAGATTGGCCGTCCGCGTCAGTTGTTCATCGGCGACACGCAACGTGAAGCGAAGCCGATTGCGCAACGCTGATCGGGTTTGAATCTGCGTGGTTCGTAGGGTTGTGACTGCTGCGAGCCAGTGCGGAATCAGCTGATAAAAAACGCCCCAACGGGTTTATCGTTGGGGCGTTTTGTTTGCGGCGATAGATCTCGAGCGTCAGGCGTTGAGGACGAAGCCGTCAAGCCGCGGACTAAGTGTTGTCCGGTGTATGTCCGGGCTCCTCCCTCAACTCATTCTCTTCGTCCAGAACGGCTTTCGCTTCAGCTTCGATGGCGTCGAAAATCGCTTCAGGCACGAGGTTGGCGAACTGCTTCCGGCGATTTTTAGACACTTTCCCAGCGTTATCGAGACACATCATGACGAGCGTCGAAAGCGTACTGCCGCGCACGTCATATCGCTGATTTACCGCGCGCAGCACTTTGTCATACCGTTGCAGAAAGAGCGTCTCCTGACGAAGCTCAACTTCCAGTGCGAGGTCGGCCATTCTGGCGACGAACTCGACCGCCGGAGTCGCGTCCCAGAACTGATAAATCGACACGTCACCTTGAAATTTGAAGTCGTATTTCATTTCGTCCAACCAGCGGACTTGCCAACGTTCGCGGATTGGTTTTGAAAAATCCCGCAAGGCTTCCAGGTAAGCCTGCTCCTCTCGTTTCATGGCAATCGATACCGGCAGAAGCAGGCCGTTTTCGAGTTTGCCCGATGAGCAGAGCGCGTGATGAATCAGGAAGCGTGAGAGCCGGCCGTTACCATCCATGAACGGGTGCAGGAACACGAAGCCGAACGAGATGATGCTTGCCGCAATGAGCGGGTCTACTTGGGTGGGCGCGGAGTTGGCAAATGCTAGCCAATCTGCCATCAGATCAGTCAGCATGTCCGGCGGTGGCGGCACGTATGTCACGCCCGCCGCTCCCCGCAGGCCGCTTTGCAGATGGTTTTGTTCCGCGCGATAAGACGCGGCTTGATCCAGTGGATTTGTTACGCAGATGTTCTGCAATTCGACGAGATATTCTTCGCTGAGTGGATGACGCTCATGTGCTTGCCGCAGAAGCTTGACGAAGCGCTGAGCCTTGTCTTCGGAGGGCGCTTCCTTCTCGATAGCGAACGAATCTTGTGTTTCGTGGAGATAAGCCCAACTGAGCGCCCGGTCTTGCATCTCTGCCGGCAGCGACGCCATGAACTCGCGCGCCCGTGTGAGAACGTCTGACTCGAGGAGTTGAGTAATCGTTGGCGTGCGTGCGACCGTTGCGCAATAACGCATTGAACCAAGGCCGTTGAAGTCGACTCTCCAACGTGCATTACGCACAGAGGGACCTGTGTAGTACTGGGTGGGATCAAACAAGGGGATGACAGCGCCACCGGCAACCGGTGCGCCTTCGAGTTCTTTACCGGTGAATGTCTCCCAGAGAAATGCGGCTTTCCGTATATAGCCACCGCTAGGCGAGCGGCGCAGTTCCGCCAGGAGATCCTCGGCACTGATGTTCGGCAATGTTTGGGCGAGAACCGCCAAATTGGTGCCTTCGTGCTTCAAAGCAAAGAGCACGTGGTCAAGATAGGCTCCGTCTGCCGGCGCCATGTTTTTGGGAACGGACAGACAGTCGTTGATGTTGGTCAGCCGCGTGACCGGTTTCACGAGGGCTGGCCGCTTGAGCTCCAGCGCGCTCAGGTTCAATTGCTGGCGCAAGTACTCGTAACCGACGGCTGACATGAGTGTCCCGAAAAATTATCCCAAACGTGCAGTTTACAAATATTTTTTTATATCGGCACAGTTTTTTTTACAAAACGCCGTATGACTGAAGGTTTTTTTACGCTGAAGCGCTGCCATCGCATGGCCAAAAATTTGTCGTTCAGGCGCAGTTCAGCGTTTTTTTTGTATCCCAACAAGTTTTTTGTTCGAAATCCGTCTTTCTCGCAAATTTTTTTACCAGCCCGCGGTTGCACTCGGGGAAAGCCAAACATATCGCGAATACAAAGGCTTGGCGAAGTTGAACCACTTGTTCGCGGGTGTCAACCGCCGGAAACTCCCGGGCAACGAGCCGCGTTTCAAGCTTCGTATTGCCCCATGCAATCCCTTGCCGGGTAACACCCATACAGGTATCGCCACTACCACCCAACTCCCTGTTTTTTATCGGTTTTTTGCATGATTCATGGGCCCAAAGCCGGGTTCTGCGTGGCATAATCGACCGACACAGTCAGCCCGCAGTCATTACTACTCCGCATACCATGGCACAGACTCTCTACGACAAATTGTGGAACACACACGTGGTCCACACGGAAGAAGACGGTACGACGATTCTCTATATCGACCGTCACCTGCTGCACGAAGTCACCAGCCCTCAGGCGTTCGAAGGCCTGAAGCTGGCTGAGCGTCCGGTGTGGCGCATCAGCGCGAATCTGGCGGTGTCGGACCACAACGTCCCCACCACGGATCGCAGCCACGGCATTGCCGATCCGGTCTCCAAGCTGCAAGTCGATACGCTCGACACGAACTGCGACGCCTATGGCATCACGCAGTTCAAGATGAACGACCTGCGTCAGGGCATCGTGCACATCATCGGGCCGGAGCAGGGCGCAACGCTGCCCGGCATGACCATTGTCTGCGGCGACTCGCACACGTCCACGCACGGCGCGTTCGGCGCGCTGGCGCACGGTATCGGCACGTCGGAAGTCGAACACGTGCTGGCCACGCAAACGCTCTTGCAGAAGAAAAGCAAGAACATGCTGGTGAAGGTCGAAGGCCCGTTGCCGCGCGGCTGTACCGCGAAAGACATCGTGCTCGCGATCATCGGCAAGATCGGCACGGCAGGCGGCACGGGCTACGCAATCGAATTCGGCGGTTCGACGATTCGCGCGCTGTCCATGGAAGGTCGCATGACGGTCTGCAACATGGCGATCGAAGCAGGTGCGCGCGCCGGCATGGTCGCTGTGGACGACACCACCATCGAATATCTGAAGGGCCGTCCCTTCTCGCCGGCAGGCGTCGAATGGGATCACGCGGTCGAGTACTGGAAGCAGTTCAAGTCAGACGAAGGCGCGCAATTCGACCGTGTAGTCGAGCTGAACGCCGCTGAAATCGTGCCGCAAGTCACGTGGGGCACTTCGCCGGAGATGGTCACTGCCGTGGACGGCCGCGTGCCGGATCCTGAGCGTGAAAAGGACCCGGTCAAGCGTGACGCAATGGAGCGCGCGTTGAAATACATGGCGCTCGAACCGAATGCGCCGATCGAATCCATCAAGCCGGATAAAATCTTCATTGGGTCGTGCACCAACGCGCGCATTGAAGACATTCGCGCTGCGGCATACGTCGTGAAGAAGCTCGGCCGCCGCGTCGCACCGAACATTCGTCTGGCCATGGTCGTGCCGGGTTCGGGTCTGGTGAAGGCGCAAGCGGAACGCGAAGGCCTCGACAAGGTCTTTACGGATGCCGGTTTCGAATGGCGTGAGCCCGGTTGCTCGATGTGTCTCGCAATGAACGCCGACCGGTTGGATCCGGGCGAGCGTTGCGCGTCCACGTCGAATCGTAATTTCGAAGGTCGTCAGGGCGCCGGTGGCCGTACCCACCTCGTGAGCCCCGCGATGGCTGCCGCAGCGGCTATCGAAGGGCATTTCGTCGATATTCGCAAGCTTGGATAAACACGCATGATGAAGAACATGAATCGCACCACTCTATTGCGCCGCTTCGCACTCGGTACCTTGGCCGGGCTATTGTTCGGTCTGGCTGGCTGCAACACGGTGCACGGATTTGGCGAGGACATGTCGCACCTCGGCAATTCGATCAGCAATCACGCTGACAAATAAGCGGTTTTTGATTTTTGCCGGCGATGCGCGAGCGGCTTTCCGGCCGCCACGCGCATCGTTTGGTCTTGAAACAGGCGCAAGCGTCATGGATAAATTCATCGTACACACCGGCGTCGTGGCGCCGCTCGATCGTGAGAACGTCGACACGGACGCGATCATTCCGAAGCAATTCCTGAAGTCGATCAAGCGCACGGGTTTCGGTCCGAACGCGTTCGACGAATGGCGCTACCTCGACCACGGCGAGCCGGGTCAAGACAATTCGAAGCGTCCGCTGAATCCGGATTTCGTGCTGAATCAGCCGCGCTATCAGGGCGCATCGGTGCTGTTGGCGCGCAAGAACTTCGGTTGCGGCAGCTCGCGTGAGCATGCGCCGTGGGCGTTGGAGCAGTATGGTTTCCGCGCGATCATCGCGCCGAGCTTCGCCGATATTTTCTACAACAACTGCTTCAAGAATGGCGTGCTGCCGATCGTGCTGACCGAACAGCAAGTCGATCACCTGTTCAACGAAACCTACGCGTTCAACGGCTTCAAGCTGACCGTCGACCTGGAAGCGCAAGTCGTGCGCACGTCAGACGGTAGCGCCGAGTATCCGTTCGAAGTGGCGGCGTTCCGCAAGTACTGTCTGCTGAATGGCTTCGACGATATCGGCCTCACGCTGCGTCACGCTGACAAGATTCGCCAGTTCGAAGCAGAGCGGATCGCGAAGCAGCCGTGGCTGAATCACCGCATCGTCGGATAAACAGAAAAATCATCAAGGAAATTCGCATGAAGATCGCAGTCTTGCCGGGCGACGGCATCGGTCCCGAAATCGTCAAGGAGGCCGTGAAGGTCCTGAACGTGCTCGGCGAAAAGTTCGAACTCGAAGAAGCACCGGTTGGCGGCGCGGGTTACGAAGCCAAGGGCCATCCGCTGCCCGATTCGACGCTGGCGCTGGCGAAAGAAGCCGATGCGATCCTGTTCGGCGCCGTCGGCGACTGGAAATACGACTCGCTCGAACGCGCGCTGCGCCCGGAGCAGGCGATTCTCGGTCTGCGCAAGCACCTGCAATTGTTCGCGAACTTCCGTCCGGCAATCTGCTATCCGCAGCTCACTGGTGCTTCCTCGTTGAAGGAAGAAATTGTTTCGGGTCTCGACATCCTGATCGTGCGCGAACTGAACGGCGACATCTACTTCGGCGCGCCGCGCGGCGTGCGTTCGTCGCCGGATGGGCTGTTCGAAGGCGCGAAGGAAGGCTTCGACACGATGCGTTATTCGGAACCGGAAGTGCGCCGCATTGCGCACGTCGCTTTTCAGGCCGCGCAAAAGCGTCAGAAGAAGCTGACGAGCGTGGACAAGGCGAATGTGCTCGAAACGTCGCAGTTCTGGCGGGACGTGATGATCGACGTGTCGAAGGAATACGCGGACGTCGAGTTGTCGCATATGTACGTGGACAACGCGGCGATGCAACTGGTCAAGGCGCCGAAGGCGTTCGACGTGGTTGTGACCGGCAACATGTTCGGCGATATTCTGTCGGATGAAGCCGCCATGCTGACGGGTTCGATCGGCATGCTGCCGTCGGCCTCGCTCGACAAGAACAACAAGGGCTTGTACGAGCCGTCGCACGGTTCGGCGCCGGACATCG
Source organism: Paraburkholderia madseniana (assembly GCF_009690905.1). GTDB lineage: Bacteria > Pseudomonadota > Gammaproteobacteria > Burkholderiales > Burkholderiaceae > Paraburkholderia > Paraburkholderia madseniana. The sequence goes on along the minus strand of NZ_VOSW01000001.1, from coordinate 244,069 downwards.
CCGGTAAGGGCGTGGCGAATCCGCTGGCTACGATTCTGTCGGCCGCGATGATGCTGCGCTATTCGCTGAACAAGGCGGAACAGGCGGATCGCATCGAAAACGCGGTGAAGAAGGTGCTGGAACAGGGCCTCCGCACGGGCGATATTCTGACGCCGGGTTGCAAGCAGGTCGGCACCGTGGCGATGGGCGACGCAGTGGTCGCCGCGCTGTAACGGCCTTTGAAACAGCACGTGGTAAAGGTTGTAGTTAGGCGGTCAAACGGCCTTTAAAACGCGAATTGGCCTCAAAACAGGCCGATTCGCGCGTAATACGGACGATAGCGGCAGACGATCACGTCGCCAGATTCCGGTTTTCGTGTATATTGTAGCGATGGCGCACATGGCTCAAATCTCCTCGATTTCGAAACTGCACGGCAAAACGGCCCGTGTGGTTGAGCTCGCCATTACCACCACAAAAGCGATTACCCCGAAAACGATCACGAAACGCTGATCGTCCGTCGTGCCCGCTCATCTTCCCCGCGCGGTCACTGCGGGCAAAGATGCGGGGAAGTTTCCATTCGAAGGGTATGAAGTCATGAACGTAGGTCTCGTAGGTTGGCGCGGTATGGTCGGCAGCGTCCTGATGCAACGTATGCAGCAGGAAGGCGATTTCGACTTGATCGAACCGGTGTTTTTCAGCACCAGCAACGCGGGCGGCAACGCGCCGTCGTTCGCCAAAAACGAGACCAAGCTCAAAGATGCGACAAGCATCGAAGACCTGAAGAAGTGCGAAGCGATCATCTCCTGCCAAGGCGGCGATTACACGAATGAAGTGTTCCCGAAGCTGCGCGCAGCGGGCTGGAACGGCTACTGGATCGACGCGGCCTCGTCGCTGCGCATGAAGGATGACGCGGTCATCATTCTCGATCCGGTCAACCTCGACGTGATCAAGAACGCGCTGGTCAAGGGCCAGAAGAATTTCATCGGCGGCAACTGCACGGTCAGCCTGATGCTGATGGCGCTGGGCGGCCTGTTCCGCGAAAACCTCGTCGACTGGATGACGGCCATGACGTATCAGGCCGCTTCGGGCGCAGGCGCGCAAAACATGCGCGAACTGCTGCAGCAAATGGGCACGCTGTACGGCGCGGCCAAGGAAGACCTGGCGGATCCGTCGTCGGCGATTCTCGACATCGACCGCCGCGTGCTGAGTGCAATGAACAGCGACCGTATGCCGACCGACAACTTCGGTGTGCCGCTCGCGGGCTCGCTGATTCCGTGGATCGACAAGGATCTCGGCAACGGCATGTCGAAGGAAGAGTGGAAGGGCGGCGCGGAAACCAACAAGATCCTCGGCAAGCCGGCTATGGGCACGCCGGGTTCGATCCCGGTAGATGGCCTCTGTGTGCGGATCGGCGCAATGCGCTGCCACTCGCAGGCACTGACCATCAAGCTGAATAAGGACGTGCCGCTGGACGAAGTGAACAGCATCCTCGCCTCGGGTAACGACTGGGTCAAGGTTGTGCCGAACGAACGCGAAGCGTCGATGCGCGATCTGTCCCCGGCCGTGGTCACGGGCACGCTGACGGTGCCGGTTGGCCGTGTGCGCAAACTGGCGATGGGCGGCGAATATCTGTCGGCCTTCACGGTCGGCGATCAGCTGCTGTGGGGCGCGGCAGAACCGCTGCGTCGCATGCTTCGCATTGTGCTCGACAAGTAAAGTAAACTACGCGCTCACGACGCGTAGAAAACTCAAAAAGCGTCGCGCTTGCGCGGCGCTTTTTTCATTGTGTGCTCCGATTATCTTGTCTCTTTCCAACCGCAAAAAAGGGCTGCGCGCTGACGCGCCTGGAGTCCCGATGAACCTTCGACTCTCTTCCCTTCGGGCTATGTCTATGCATCAAGGTACGGGCCGGCTGATGGCCGTGGCCGCCTTGGCGTTCGCGCTGGCGGGCGCCGGTATGGGTAGCGCGGTGGCAGCGCCGGGCGACGCCGCGAGCGCGCCCGAGGGCGCTTCCGTTTCTTACGCCGCCGGGAGCCAATATACGGTGCGGCCCGGGCAGTCGTTGAACGACGTGGCGATTGCCGTCACGCAATCGCACGACAAGGGGACGCTCGCACGCGCTTCGCGCGCGCTGTTCGATGCGAATCCGAATGCCTTCATGAGTCATGACCCGAGCCGGATGCGCGTCGGTGCGCTGTTGACGATCCCGGCTCTCGATGCAACCGGTGCTCCGGCGGCTTCTGCGCCGGTTGCGGGGTCTGCGTCTGCCGCGCCATCGGCCACTACGGCTGCGCCGGCTTCCGCGCCGAACGCGGCGGCGGTTGGTGCTGCTGTCGGCGCCGCGAGCGGTGTGGCGCAGGTCAATGCCGCCGCAGCGAGCGCGGCAAGCGCTGCGGCTCAGGCTGCCATGCCTGCGGTTTCAGGGACGGCCAGCTCGACGGCTGAAGCCAGCTCGGCGATGCCGGGTAGCTCCGCAGCGGCCGGCGCGGCTCCAGTAGCAGGAGGGTCGCAAGCCGTGCCAGCCAGCGGCGCACATGTCTGGTCGGGAGCGATCCAGCCCTCGGCCAGTGAGGCTGCCGAAGGGGCGTCGGCGGCTGCCACAGCAGCTGCAACGTCCACCGCTCAACCGGCATCGCAACCGCGTGCGCAGGTTTCTAGCTTGCAGCAATTGCTCGCGCTGAAAAACCGCGTGCTGATGGAACTGCAGAAACATGGCATCGGTGGTACGCCGACCGCGCCGGTGCCGCCTGCTACAAATGGTGCGCAACCGGCCGCCGGTGTTTCGTCCGCGGCAGCCGTTTCCGGTCATGGCAGCGCGCCGATTTCCACGTCGACCGACGCTGGCATTTCGCAGACGAATTTGAGCATCGCGGCGGCGATCGGCGCGGCGTTGGTCGTGTTGCTGGCGGCGTTGCGTTTGAGTCGACGTAAGCGCGTTGGTGTTGCCGCCGCAGGCGGCTCGCTGGCGGAGGACGCAGCGGCGGCTTCCGCGCGAGCGGCTGGGTCGCAGGATGTCGATTCGACGCGCGAAGCGTCGGACGTGAGCGGCGAAGCGGCAGCCGGGTACGCGGCTGCGGTGGCGCCGGCTGGCCACGAGACCGCTGGGGATGAAGCGGCAGCGCGAGAAGTGGCGGAACGCGTGGCAGCAGAGCGCGAAGCGGAAATTCGCGCGGCGGCTGCGCGGGAAGCGGCGGTGCGCGAGGCGGCAGAGCGAGAAAGTGCAGAACGCGCGGCGGCCGAACGCTTGGCGGCGGAACGTGCAGAAGCGGAGCGCGCTGCGGTAGAAAGCGCAGAAGCCGAACGCGCGGAGGCAGACCAGGCCGCGGCTGCGCGTGCGGCGGAAGATCACGACGCGGCACAACGCGCCGCAGCAGAACACGAAGCCGCTGCCCGCCAACCTCACACAGGCTCGCCCTCACAAGACCACGATGCGTTCCAACACGCATCGCAGGAAGTCCACCCGACACCCGCGCCGTTCGAAGCTACGCAATCGAGCCCGGACACCGAATCGATCGGCCACGGCGGTCCCACGTCCGAACCTCTTCCCTCGGCCCATCACGAGAATCTCGACGGGGCAACCACGGCTGCGAGCCTCGCAGCCGCCGCGGAACTCGGTGCCGAAGCATTGCCGCTGACTCCACTTGAACCGGTCGACGAGAGCTTCCAGCAAGAGGTGCCTCCGCACCGTCTGCAATGGGACGACGAACCGGCATCGAGCGCGCCGGCCATGCCGTTGGCAGAGCCGACGAATGAGTCGCGTGCAGAGTCGTGGAGCCATCAGGACACCCCGCCGCCGGTCATCGACTTCACGCGGCAGCAGGCTGAACCGCACACGACTTCGCCGTTCGGCCAGCCGCACAGCGAGACGTCGGCGCATCCGGTGCCCGATACTTCGGTGCCGGCAGTGCCCACAGCCCAACAGGGCGCGGCTCACGTCGAACCGACGCATCAACCGTCTTACGAACCGCAACCGCAGTCACATCTGCACGCCGAACCCGCGACGCCCGATGGCGCACCGAACTTCGAACCGGCACCCGTTGCACCAGTTCAGCCCGCGCTGTCCGTGCCGACCGAGTTCCCACGCGATGCCCTCGATGCCTTCAGCAGTCTGAACATGCCATTGCCGCCGCGCGTCGAATCGACCGACGACGCAGCGGTGAGCGTACCCGGATCGCTGGCGACGCCGCCGGTTGCCTCCCCGGAAACCGCCGCGCAGCAAGCCGTAGCGCCGCACGATCCGGACGACTTCCCGCATGTCGCTGACGAAATCGCCGCCGGCACCGCAGGCCATGCAGCCGTCGCGGGCCTGGGCGCGGCCGGCTTCGGCGCGCTGAAGCTCGATTTCGACCTGGAGTTGCCGCCGAGCCCGGCTCAGCCGTTGCCGGCCTTCACGCGGGCCGATCTCACCCGCATCGCCCGCAACAAGCTCGATCTGGCCGCCGAATATATCGACCTCGGCGATCTGTCCGGCGCGCGCACGCTCATCAACGAAGTGATCGAAGCGAACGATCCGGCCACGCGCACTGAGGCGCGCGCGCTGCTCTCGACGCTCGCGCCGTTGTCGTGAAGCGTATTGCGTTAGGCGTTCAGTACGACGGCTCAGCATTCTGCGGCTGGCAGTCGCAGCCGCACGGCAAGACCGTGCAGGACGAGCTTGAACGGGCGTTGCGCGAGTTCGCGCAAACGCCTGTGCAAACCATTGTGGCTGGGCGCACCGATACCGGCGTGCACGGCCTCGGCCAGGTCGTGCACTTCGACACCGAACTCGATCGCACGGACTTTTCGTGGATTCGCGGCACCAACGCCTTCCTGCCGAAGACGATCGCCGTGCAATGGGCCAAGCCGATGCCCGACGAATTCCACGCGCGTTTTTCGGCGTTCGAACGGACCTATTACTACGTCCTGTACGTCCATCCGTTCCGTTCGCCAATGCAGGATACGCGGGCCGGCTGGGTACACACGCCGCTCGACGTCGACGCCATGCAGGCCGCGGCCGCTCATCTGATCGGCGAGCACGATTTTTCGGCATTCCGTTCGTCGCAATGCCAGGCGAAAACGCCGGTCAAACATCTGTATCAGATCGACATGCGGCAACAGGGCGACTTCGTTCATTTCCGGTTTCGGGCGAACGCGTTCCTGCATCACATGGTGCGCAACCTGATGGGCTGTCTGGTCGATATCGGCCGGGGACGCCATCCGGCCGAATGGATGGCAGAGGTTCTTGCCAGCCGCGATCGCGATTGTGCCGCGCCGACCTTCATGCCTGACGGCCTGTACCTGGCGCAGGTGGGATATCCTGAGCAATTCGCCGTGCCCGCGCCGCAGACCGGCAGCGTGCCGTGGAGTACCGTCTGGACCGAGCAAGCGCAAACATGAAATCAACTGAAAATCTGGCAGCCGAAGCAAACGCCGGCGCGCAGCAGCATGCCGCGCCGCATCGCACGCGTATCAAGTTGTGCGGCCTGTCGAAGCCGGAAGACGTGTCGCTGACGATCGACCTCGGCGCCGACGCGATCGGCCTCGTGTTCTACCCGCCGAGCCCGCGTTCGGTGAGCGTTGCGCAGGCAGTAGAGCTGGTACACGACGTGCCGCCGTTCATATCGGTGGTCGGCTTGTTCGTGAACGCAACGCCGGACTGGATTCGCGAAGTCGCCAGCAATGTCGGGCTTACGCTGCTGCAGTTCCACGGCGACGAAACCGCTGAGCAGTGTGAATCCCTCGCCAGTGTTGCGGGTTTGCCTTGGTTGCGCGCTTTGCGAGTCGCAGCGGATACTCAGCCGGCAGATTTGGTAAAATCAGCGCTTAACTATTCAGCAGCCAGCGCCCTCCTGTTCGACACCCATGTCGAAGGCTATGGCGGCGGCGGGAAGGTTTTCGATTGGTCACTTATTCCAGCAGAGCTCGCGCGTCGGGCCGTTTTGAGTGGTGGGTTGAACGCGCAAAACGTCAGTGATGCGATCCATCGCGTGCGCCCGTACGCGGTCGATGTCTCGAGCGGCATCGAAGTGCCGGGCGCCAAGGGCGTGAAAGATCACGCCCGGATGGCGGCGTTCGTACGCGCAGTGCGCGCAGCGGACGCTGAATGATTCAGGCGGCGCGGTTTTCTCATATCAAAGCCGTGCGCCACACTGAGAAGAGTGATCACCATGTATAACTTGCCTGACGAAAGAGGCCATTTCGGCCAGTATGGCGGCGTGTTCGTCGCCGAAACGCTGGTTCACGCACTCGACGAGCTGCGTGCCGCGTACGAGAAATTTCGAAAAGACCCGGAATTCGTCGCCGAATACGAGCGCGAACTGAAGCATTTCGTGGGTCGTCCGTCCCCCATTTATCACGCACAACGTTGGAGCGAAATGCTCGGCGGCGCGCAGGTTTTCCTCAAGCGTGAAGACCTGAATCACACCGGCGCTCACAAGATCAATAACGTGATCGGTCAGGCGCTGCTCGCAAAGCGGATGGGCAAGCCGCGCGTGATCGCGGAAACCGGCGCGGGCCAGCACGGCGTGGCGGCCGCGACCATCGCGGCGCGTTTCGGCATGGAATGCGTGGTCTACATGGGCGAAGAAGACGTGCGCCGCCAGGCGGCCAACGTGTATCGGATGAAGCTGCTCGGCGCGACCGTCGTGCCCGTGACGTCCGGCTCGCGCACACTGAAAGACGCGCTCAATGAAGCGATGCGCGACTGGGTGACCAACGTCGAAAACACCTTCTACATCATCGGCACGGTGGCGGGGCCGCATCCGTATCCGATGATGGTGCGCGATTTCCAGCGCGTGATCGGCGACGAGTGCAAGGTACAGATGCCCGAACTGGTCGGTCGTCAGCCGGACGCCGTGATTGCGTGCGTTGGCGGCGGTTCGAACGCGATGGGTATCTTTTACCCGTACATTGACGACGCTTCGGTGCAACTGATCGGCGTCGAGCCAGCGGGTGACGGGATCGAAACCGGCCGGCACGCAGCCTCGCTGATCGCCGGCACTCCGGGCGTGCTGCACGGTAACCGCACGTATCTCCTGCAAGACGAGAACGGTCAGATCATCGAAACACATTCGATCTCGGCCGGTCTGGACTATCCGGGTGTCGGCCCTGAACACGCGTGGCTAAAAGACAGCAATCGCGCGCAATATGTCAGCATCACCGACGAAGAAGCGCTCAAGGCGTTCCACGATTGCTGCCGCATCGAAGGCATCATTCCGGCGCTCGAGTCCAGCCATGCGCTGGCCTACGCCGCGAAGCTCGCGCCGACGCTGCCGAAGGACAAGGTCCTTCTGGTCAATCTGTCGGGCCGCGGCGACAAGGACATGCATACGGTCGCTGAGCGATCGGGCATTCAGTTCTGAGCGCCGCGACGATGCGTGACGAGTTCGACGAGCCGCAACCGGCGCTTGAAACCAGCCCGGCCGCCGAGGTAGTGGCGGCCGAGGCGCCTGCACCCTTGTTAGCGCAGGTGCCCGCCGGCATCCGGCTGTTGAACCGCGATTTTCTGACCGATGTAGCGAACATCCCCGACGGGTCGATCGACCTGATCCTGTGCGATCCGCCTTATGGGCTCGGCAAGGATTACGGCAACGACTCTGACATGCGCTCCGGCGAGGATTTCCTCGCCTGGACGCGTGGCTGGCTCGAGTTGGCTATTCCGAAGCTCAAGCCGTCGGGTTCGCTGTATATCTTCTGCACCTGGCAGTACGCGCCGGAAATCTTCAGCTTCCTGAAGACAAAACTCACGATGATCAACGAAATCATCTGGGACCGGCGTGTGCCGAGCATGGGGGGAACGGTTCGCCGGTTCACCTCGGTGCATGACAACATCGGCTTTTTCGCGGTGTCGAAAGATTACTTTTTCGATCTCGATCCCGTCCGCATCCCGTACGATGCCATCACGAAGAAGGCGCGTTCGCGTAAATTGTTCGAAGGCAGTAAGTGGCTGGAGCTTGGCTATAATCCGAAGGACGTCTGGTCGGTATCGCGGCTGCATCGGCAACACGCCGAGCGCGTCGATCATCCGACCCAGAAACCTCTGGAAATTGTCGAGCGGATGGTGCTGGCAAGTTGTCCGAAGGGCGGGCGCGTACTCGACCCGTTCATGGGCAGCGGCACCACCGCAGTCGCTTGCGCCCGGCAGCAGCGCGAATTCGTCGGCTATGAGATCAATGAAAGTTACTGCGCGATAGCACGCGAGCGCGTTAGCGCGGCCGCGTCGGCGCCTGCTGCCGCTCGCAAAAGCCGCAAGAATGCGGCCAAAGCCGAGCAGCAAACCGAGGCGCAATAAGCGCGCAGTAGCTTAAAAATCCGAGAATATTCCATGTCCCGTATCAAGAACACGTTTGCCGCGTTGTCCGCCCAGGGTAAGAAAGGCCTGATTCCGTTCATGACGGCCGGCGACCCGGATCCGGCGCGCACGGTTGAATTCATGCACGCGCTCGCCGCCGGCGGCGCCGATGTGATCGAACTGGGCGTACCGTTTTCCGACCCGATGGCCGACGGCCCGGTGATCCAGCAATCGTCCGAACGCGCGCTGGCGCATGGCGTGTCGCTGCGCCATGTACTGGCCGACGTGAAGCGCTTCCGCGAAACCGATGACAAGACGCCGGTGGTGCTGATGGGCTACGCCAATCCGATCGAGCGCATGGGCACCGAAGCGTTCGCCAAGGCTGCGAAAGAAGCCGGTGTAGACGGCGTGCTGGTTGTCGACTACCCGCCGGAAGAGTGCGTTAATTTCGCCGAACAGATGCGATCTGCCGGCATCGATCCGATCTTTTTGCTGGCGCCCACCTCCACGGATGAGCGCATCGCGGAAGTCGGCAAAATCGCCAGTGGTTACGTCTACTATGTGTCACTGAAAGGCGTGACCGGCGCGGCAAATCTGGACGTTTCCAGCATCGCGAGTAAAATCCCCGCCATCAAGTCGCGCGTACCCCTGCCGGTGGGCGTCGGTTTTGGCATCCGTGACGCGCAAACGGCGCGTTCGGTGGCCGAAGTGTCCGATGCCGTCGTGATCGGCAGCCGTATCGTGCAATTGCTCGAACAAGCGGCGCCCGAAGCCGCCGCCGAGACGCTTACGCGCTTCATTGCCGAAGTGCGCGAGGCGCTCGATAGCGTCGCGACTGCCCGATAACAGTTATTTTTTGTCTCCTGTAGTGTGAGCGGCGGGTTCGTCCCGCCGTTTGCGCAACCGGTTGACCCAGAGGGATTCAATATGAGCTGGCTCGATAAGCTGCTGCCGCCGAAAATCAAACAAACCGACCCGAAGAACCGCAAGGGGATTCCGGAAGGCCTGTGGATCAAGTGCCCGTCGTGCGAAGCCGTGCTGTACCGCAATGACGTCGAGGCCAATCTGCACGTTTGCCCGAAGTGCGACCATCACATGCGCATCGGCGCGCGTGAGCGGCTCGACGGCCTGCTCGATCCGGAAGGCCGCTACGAAATCGGTCAGGAAATCGTCCCGGTCGACGCGCTCAAGTTCAAGGACAGCCGCAAGTACCCGGACCGCCTGAAAGAGGCGATGGACGACACCGACGAAACCGACGCGATGGTCGTGATGGGCGGCGCCATCCACACGCTGCCGGTGGTGGTCGCGTGCTTCGAATTCTCGTTCATGGGCGGCTCGATGGGTTCGGTGGTCGGCGAGCGTTTCGCGCGCGGCGCACAGAACGCGCTCGAACAGAAAGTGCCGTTTATCTGCTTCACCGCTTCGGGCGGCGCGCGGATGCAGGAAAGCCTGCTTTCGCTGATGCAAATGGCGAAGACCACCGCCATGCTGACCAAGCTCGCCGAAGCCAAGCTGCCGTTCATTTCCGTGCTGACCGATCCGACCATGGGCGGCGTGTCGGCGAGTTTCGCGTTCCTGGGCGACGTGGTGATCGCCGAGCCGAAGGCGCTGATCGGCTTTGCCGGTCCGCGCGTGATCGAACAAACCGTGCGTGAAAAGCTGCCGGAAGGCTTCCAGCGCGCCGAATTCCTGCTGACGAAGGGCGCGGTCGACATGATCGTCGACCGTCGCAAGCTGCGTGAAGAAATCGCGCAATTGATGGCGCTGTTGAGCCATCAGCCGGCGGACGCAGTCGCGTAAGCCTTTGCATCAATACGGGCCGCGCCTGAAAGGGCGCCGCAGCCGTCCGAAAAGCAGTCGAAAAATAGCGCGCCGCGAGAGTCATCAAGCGGCGCGCTGTCATTTCCGGGATAATCACGATCTCGCAACGCAGCAAAGATTCGCTCGATGACCACATTCCCCACCCTCGACGCGTGGCTCACGCACCTTGAATCCGCGCATCCTGTCGGCATCGACATGGGTTTGGGACGCATCTCCCAGGTACGTGACGCGATGCAGTTGTCGTTTGAATGCCCGATCATCACGGTCGGCGGCACGAACGGCAAGGGTTCGACCTGCGCGATCCTCGAATCGATTTTGCTGCGCGCGGGCTTCACGGTTGGCTGCCACACGTCGCCGCATCTGTTGACGTTCAACGAACGGGCGCGCGTGAACGGCGAAATGGCGAGCGACGCAGACCTGCTGCCGCATTTCGAAGCCGTCGAAGCCGCACGCCTGAGCCTTGCCGAACCGATCACACTGACTTACTTCGAATTCACGGCGCTCGCGATCATGAGCCTGTTCGCCTCGCGCGGACTGGACGCCGTGATCTTCGAAGTCGGCTTGGGCGGCCGCCTCGACGCGGTCAACATCCTCGATGCGGACTGCGCGATCATCACTAGCATCGATATCGATCACACCGAGTATCTCGGCGACACGCGCGAGAAAATCGGCTTCGAAAAAGCCGGTATTTTCCGCCCGGGTAAGCCGGCGATTTGCGCCGATCCGGTGCCGCCACAAACACTGATCGACTATGCCGAAAAGATCGGCGCCCAATTGTGGCTATTCGGCCGCGATTTCCGCTACGAAGGGCAGGCAGGCAGCGAGCGCCAGCAATGGAGCTACGTGGGCCCGACCATGCGCCGTTCCGCGCTCGCCTATCCGGCATTGCGCGGCGCGAACCAGTTGATCAACACGTCGGCGGCGCTGGCCGGTCTTGAAGCGCTGCGCGACCGTTTGCCGGTGTCGGCGCAGGACATCCGGCTCGGTCTGGCTAACGTCGAATTGCCGGGACGCTTCCAGGTGCTGCCCGGCAAGCCGGCCATCGTGCTCGACGTCGGCCACAATCCGCACGCTGCGGCTGTACTGTCGCAAAACCTCGGCAATATGGGCTTTTTCCCGTACACCTACGCCGTGTTCGGCGCGATGCGCGACAAGGACATTGCCGGCGTGCTGACGCACCTGAAAGGCGAAATCGACCACTGGTGCGTGACCGATCTGCCGACCCCGCGTGCGGCGTCGGCGGAAGAGCTCGAAGCGGCTTTGCGCGAGCAGGGCGTGAGCGACGGCAATGACAGCAGCGTGACGCGCTACGCAACACCGGCAGACGCTTTCCAAGACGCGCTAAAACGAGCGTCAGAGAATGATAGAATCGTGGTTTTCGGCAGTTTCTATACGGTAGCAGGCGTGATGGCCTACCGTAAATCGCAGCAACACTGAACGGGCGCCAGGCTCGAACCAAGCGATTCATGGGAATTTTCTCGTTCGGCAAGAAAGACGACGCACCTACTCGGCGCGGCGCAAACACCAGTTCCACCCGGGCCGCCCGTGGCGAGCGTGTGGAGCGGCGAACCCGCCGCACGGAGCGCACCGTGGATGCCGATGCGATGCTGCTCGACCCTACGTTGCCTGAAAAGCAGCGTGCGCGGCGCAGACTCGTCGGCGCGGTCGCGCTGGTGGTTGCAGCGGTGGTGATCCTGCCCATGGTGCTGGATTCGCATCCAAAGCCCGTCACGGACGACATCTCCATCGACATTCCAAGCCGCCCCGCGCCGAAGGTCGCTACCAAGACCGAAGAAGACACGCAGGCCGGCGTAGCACCGGATAACCCAGCGCCTGACGCGGCACTCGCCGCTTCCGGCCTTGCGCCGACAACGGCAGCCACGCAAGGCCAGTCCAGCGCTGCTAAACAGCAGAGTGCGGCTACGAGCGCAGCGCCCACAGCCAAACCGGCTGCGAAACCGCAAGCGCCCGCCGCCGTTGCCGCCAATACGGCACCTGCAGCGCCTGTAGCGCAAACGCCTGCCAAACCGGTCAAAGCACCTGCCACGCAAAGCGCGGCGAACACTTCGGCCCCGAGCGAAGACAGCGCGAATACGGCCGCCGCAAGCGCGGACGCCAATTCTGGCACGCCAGCATCGCCGCCGGGTAGCCGTTTCGCCGTCCAACTAGGCGCATTTGCGAACGACGCCAATGCCCGTACCTGGGCCACCAAGTTGAAAGCGGCCGGTGTGCCCGCATATACCGAACATCGGAAGCAGGCCGACGGCTCGATGCTCACGCTATTGCGCGCCGGTCCGTTCGCCGACCGTGCAGCGGCTAGCGCCGCGATTGCGAAGGTTCGTGAGGCCGGCTTGACGTCGGGCGCGAACAGCGGCGCAGCACAGTAAGCGAGCGATGTTCACTGCCTTCGACTACGCTGTAATGGCGGTGATCGGTTTGTCGGCCTTGCGCGGCACATGGCGCGGCTTTTTGTCTGAGATTTTCGGGCTGATCGGCTGGATCGCCGCGTTTTTTATTGCTTGCCGCTTTGTTGGTTATGTCGTGCCGTTTATCCCTGCCACGTGGCCGGGCGGCGCGCTGACCCAGTGGCTTTTGGCGTTCGCGCTGGTGGCGATCGGCGTGGTGCTGGTCGCAAGCGTGCTGAACGCGCTGCTGAGCCGCATCGTGCAGGCAAGCGGCTTGAGCGGCGTGGACCGCTCGCTCGGTTTGATGTTCGGCCTCGTGCGCGGGGTCGTTCTGGTGCTGATTCTGGTCGCCCTCGCAGGCTTGACCGAACTGCCCCAACAGGAATTCTGGCGCAACGCCTTGCTTCGGCCCTATGCGGTCGAGGGCGTGCACGTAATGAAACCGCTGCTTCCCGAGCCGCTCGCTGCCTACGTCCGCGTGTGACGATCAGGTGAACGGTTAGAGGAGCGCAGCAGGACTCCGGCGCAATCCGGTGCCTCTACGTAGTCGCGTACCCTCGCGCAGCATCGCAGGCACCGGCCGCCGTTACGAATTTCGTACCTTTGAAGGACATGCCATGTGCGGCATCGTAGGCGTAGTTTCCCATTCTCCGGTCAATCAGTTGATCTATGACAGCCTGCTGCTTCTGCAGCACCGCGGTCAGGACGCCGCCGGCATCGCGACAGCGAACGGCAGCAATTTCCACATGCACAAGGCTAACGGCATGGTGCGCGACGTGTTCCGCACGCGCAACATGCGCAGCCTGCCCGGCACCACCGGTATCGGCCAGGTCCGTTACCCGACCGCCGGTTCTGCATCGAGCGAAGAAGAAGCCCAGCCGTTCTACGTGAACGCGCCGTTCGGCATCATCCTCGCGCACAACGGCAATCTGACCAACTGGCAGCAACTGAAAGATGAGATGTTCCGCATCGATCGCCGCCACATCAATACCAATTCCGACACCGAAGTGATGCTCAACGTGCTCGCGCACGAATTGCAGCTATCCAGTTCGAGCCTGCAACTCGATCCGGCTGCGCTGTTCAAGGCGGTGTCGGGCGTGCATCGCCGGGTGCGGGGTTCGTACGCGATCGTGTCGCTGATTGCCGGCTACGGTTTGCTCGGCTTTCGTGACCCGTTCGGCATTCGCCCGCTGTGCCTCGGCAAGCAGGAAACGCCGGAAGGTGTCGAGTGGATCCTGGCGTCGGAATCGGTTGCGATCGAAGGTATTGGTTTCGAATTTGTGCGTGACATTGCGCCGGGCGAAGCCATTTTCATCGACCTCGAAGGCAATTTGCACTCGCAGCAATGCGCGACGAATCCGAGCCTGAACCCGTGCATTTTCGAACTCGTGTACCTCGCGCGTCCGGACTCGGTGCTCGACGGCGTGCCGGTCTACAACGTGCGTTTGCGCATGGGCGATTACCTCGCCGAGAAGATCAAGCGCGAATTGCCCGACGTCGCGATCGACGTCGTGATGCCGATTCCCGATTCGTCCCGTCCGGCCGCGATGCAGGTCGCGAAGAAACTGGGTGTGGAATATCGCGAAGGCTTCTTCAAGAACCGTTACGTGGGCCGTACCTTCATCATGCCGGGCCAGGCGATGCGCAAGAAGTCGGTGCGCCAGAAGCTGAACGCAATGGGCATCGAGTTCAAGGGCAAGAACGTGCTGATCGTCGACGACTCGATCGTGCGCGGCACCACCTCGCACGAAATCGTGCAGATGGCACGCGATGCCGGCGCGAACAAGGTGATCTTCGCTTCGGCGGCGCCGCCGGTGAAGTACCCGAACGTCTACGGTATCGATATGCCCACGCGCGGTGAACTCGTCGCACATGGCCGCACGGACGACGAAGTCGCGCGCATGATCGGCGCGGACTATCTGGTTTATCAGGACGTCGACGCCCTGAAGCAGGCAGTGCGCGATATCAACCCGGCGCTGAAGGAATTCGAAGCCTCGTGTTTTGACGGCAACTATGTGACGGGCGATGTGACCACCGAGTACCTCGACCGCATCGAAACCGCGCGTCTCGCACCGTCCTCGCAATCGGATCGCGACGCCGCGAGCGAAGCGGCCGAGGGTGGCCCGTCGCGTTCGCAACTGCATCTGCAGTTGTCGGTCGGTTGAGTAATAGCGCTCGCGTCGTGGCCCGCTGCACGCCACGCCGCGAGCGTGTTAGCATGACGGCTTGCGTCGATTTGATCTCAGCTTGCGGACGCGGGGCAACCCAAAACAGCTAAAGCGAATGGTGGAAAAGCCGCAGTCATCCGCCTCCGCTCCAGCTTTCCCCCGCACATGAAGCCCGCTTATGCCGACGCAAAAGCGGGCTTTTTTGTTGCTGCCGTTTGGCGTTGTTGTGCTCGTCTAACATGAGCCGCAGACGCTGAACCCAGCCATGGAACATTGGATACCAGAACCAACATGGACGACTCCCTGAACTTCGACACGCTGGCAGTCCGCTCGGGCACAGTGCGCAGCGACTTCAACGAACATTCGGAAGCGATTTTCCTGACCTCGAGCTTCGTCTTCGCGAGTGCCGCGGACGCCGCCGAAAAATTCAAGAATTCCGAAGACAACTACACCTACTCGCGCTTCACGAATCCGACCGTCTCGATGTTCCAGGACCGTCTGGCCGCGCTTGAAGGCGGAGAAGCGTGCATGGCCACGGCTTCGGGGATGGCCGCGATCATGTCGGTGGTGATGTCGACCTTGCAGGCCGGCGACCATCTGGTTAGCTCGCAAGCGCTGTTCGGTTCGACGCTCGGCATGTTCTCGCAGATCTTCAGCAAGTTCGGCATCACGACGACCTTCGTCGATCCGACCAATCTGGACGCGTGGAAAAACGCCGTGCGTCCGGAAACGAAGATGTTCTTCCTCGAAACGCCGTCGAACCCGCTCACCGAAGTCGCCGATATCGAAGCGATCAGCAAGATCGCGAAGGCGGCCAATGCGATCTTCGTGGTCGACAACTGCTTCTGTAGCCCGGCTTTGCAACAGCCGTTGACGCTCGGCGCGGACGTCGTGATGCATTCGGCCACCAAGTTCCTCGACGGCCAAGGGCGTGTGCTCGGCGGGGCGCTGGTCGGTTCGAAGCAGTTCATCATGGAAAAGGTGTTCCCGTTCGTGCGCAGTGCCGGGCCGACCTTGTCCGCGTTCAACGCGTGGGTGCTGCTCAAGGGCATGGAAACGCTGTCGCTGCGCGTCGAAAAGCAGTCGGCGAATGCGCTCGAAATCGCGCGCTGGCTGGAAACGCATCCGGCCGTGAACCGCGTGTTCTATCCGGGGCTCGAATCGCATCCGCAGCACGCGCTGGCGATGCGTCAGCAGAAGGCGGGCGGCGCGATTCTGTCGTTCGAACTGAAGGGCGATACGCCTGAGCAGATGCGCGCGAATGCCTGGCGCGTGATCGACAGCACGAAGATCTGCTCGATCACCGGCAACCTCGGCGATACGCGTACCACCATCACGCATCCGGCTACGACCACGCACGGTCGCGTGACACCGGAAGCGCGCGCAGCGGCGGGGATCAGCGAAGGTTTGATCCGTCTCGCAGTGGGTCTGGAAAACGCCGGCGATATCCGCGGCGATCTGGAGCGCGGTTTAGCGGGTTAATAGCGCTAGGCGAGCGCAGCAGGAAACGCGGGCCGCCTTTTCAGGCAGCCCGCATGTTGCACAAACTCAATGACGCAACGCGCGCCATTGACCGGGCGCCAGCCCGAAACGCCGCGTGAATGCGTGCGTGTAAGCGCTCTGATCGCCGAAGCCGATTTCCAACGCGATATCGCTGAGCGACAGGCGTGGATCAGACAGTAAACCAAGAGAGGTATCGAGCCGCAAACGCTGCAAATAGCGATGCGGCGTTTCGCCGAAGGCGTCGATAAA
This sequence comes from Paraburkholderia madseniana, assembly GCF_009690905.1. Classification (GTDB taxonomy): domain Bacteria; phylum Pseudomonadota; class Gammaproteobacteria; order Burkholderiales; family Burkholderiaceae; genus Paraburkholderia; species Paraburkholderia madseniana. The sequence goes on along the minus strand of NZ_VOSW01000001.1, from coordinate 227,675 downwards.
AAGCTGATGAAAGCGCCGCATGCCAAAGCCGCAATGGGCGGCCAGGTCGGCGATACGCAGCGGTTCCGACAGATGGGCGCGCAGCCAGCGGTCGATGCGCGCGAAGTCGAGGCCGGCGCCAGATGCCTGCGCCTCGGCCACCGTGCCGGTATCGGCCACTAACGCAGCGCCCAATCGCGCCGCCGCGTCCCATTGAAAACGCCGCGTATCCAGATCGTCGCCTTGCGCGCCGCCCGTGGCGTGCGCCGCAATCCGATGCGCGAGTTGCGTGAGCGAAGCATCCACCGTCACGGCCCGCGCGCGGTCGAACAGACGCTCCGGCACGGCCAGCGAAGTAGCCGGCAGATCCAGCACCAACTGCCGGTTCTCGCCGACGCCCGCATAGTCGTGCCGTGCACCCGCCGGGATGAGCCAGGCGGAGCCGGCGTCGATCTGATGCGCGACGCCGTCTACCGCCATCACCATCGCGCCGTCGAGCCCGAGCACGACCTGGTGAAAGTCGTGCACGTCCGACGCTTCGATCGCGCCGTAGCGGCGCAACGAAACGCTAGGAGCGGTGACGGCGGCGTGACTCATCGGTGAAGCCCAATTACAAAATACAAAACAGCGCAGCGAAAAACTTAGACGCCGAGCAGTTCGACTTCGAATACGAGCGTTGCATTCGGCGGAATCACGCCGCCTGCGCCACGCACGCCATAACCGAGTTGCGGCGGAATCGTCAGCTTGCGCGTGCCGCCGACCTTCATGCCTTGCACGCCTTCGTCCCAGCCCTTGATGACCATGCCGCCGCCCAGCACGAACGCGAACGGGTCGTTGCGGTCCTTGCTCGAGTCGAACTTCTGGCCGTCGGTCAGCCAGCCCGTGTAGTGCACGCTGACGGTCTTGCCGGCCACCGCTTCGGCGCCAGTGCCTTCAACGATGTCTTCGTATTTCAGGCCGGATTCGGTAGTCACAGTCGACATGTGTCGCTCCTTAGATCAAAAACGTAAAAACCGACATTGTAGGCGTGTTGGCGTCGCATCGCCGAGGATTGCCGTGTGGTATGCGGTTTGCGTTCAGGTTAGCCATCCGGCCAGGCTGGTTGCGCTGGGCGGCATGCCTATAATGGGACTTCTTTTAACATTTGATGCACCGCCTGAGAGGGTTCGATCGTGACAACGCCTTCCACCGGGACCGCCGGCGCACCGCCGGTTCCTTCCGGCTTCGCCGTATCCGAACGCACCGCACGCCTGCGCGCGGAGACCGCGCTGTTTATGCGCGATCACGTGCTGTCGCTGGTGTCGCATGATCTCCGTGGCCCGCTGAACGCCATCCATAGCTGGGCGTACGTGCTCGAGCGTAAGCTCGATGCCAACGACCCGAATTCGCAACGCGCCGTCACCGGCATTCGCAACGGTGTGGAACAGCAGGTGAAGTTGCTGGAGACGATTGTCGACGCCACGCGCGCCGAGACCAAATCGCTGGAACTGGCGTTTGCGCCGTTTTCGCTGCATCCGCTACTCGATGAAACCGTTGACGAAGTCCGTTCCGGGCTGGCGCGCGCGCGCGGAGTCGAGGTCACGGTCGAGTCGCACCTCGCTACCGAGCAGCTCAACGGCGACCGTGAGCGCCTGGCCGCCGCGCTGTGGCTGATGCTCACATTTGCCGTCGAAGCGAGCACGGAGGGCGCCGCGGTCACGCTGGCCGCACGCGTGGACGCCACCAGGTGGTACGCCACTGTCACCTTCAATCAAAACGCCGCTGCACTGAACGATCCGGCGGTGCCGCATTTGCTGGAAGCCTTTGCCCGCAAACAGGCGCGCGAGCCGCGCGAAGCCAAACGGGTCGCGTGGGTATTCGCGCTGTGCAAACGCGTTGCGGAAGCGCACGGCGGCAGTTTCGAGCAAAGCGACGCGCCTGAGAGCGAAGCGGCGACGCTCGCGCTACATGTGCCGCTGAGTGCAACGACAGCAACGTGAGCGGCGGCTGTCGACCCGCGTTCGTGCACGCGATTAACTTTCAGCTTGCTTTCGCCATTTATACTGACAACTTTTGTTGCCGGAGCCCGTCGCTTTGATCCAGGTTGTCGCCCTTATCGGTGCATTGTTTCTCGTTGCCCTCAACGGTTTTTTCGTCGCCGCCGAATTCGGTCTGGTGAAGCTGCGGCAGACGCGCGTGCAGAGCCTCGCGGCCAAACACGGTATGCGTGGGCGTTTGCTGGCAAAGGTGCATGGTCGGCTCGACGCGTATCTGTCGGCCTGTCAGCTCGGCATTACGCTGGCGTCGCTTGGGCTCGGCTGGATTGGTGAGCCGGCGTTCGCGGAACTGCTCACGCCGGTGTTCAGCCTGCTCGGCGTCGAGTCGGAGAAGCTGATCCACGGCATCTCGCTGTTCTTCGCGTTCTCTTGTATTTCGTTCCTGCACATCGTGGTGGGCGAGCTGGCGCCGAAGTCGCTGGCGATTCGCGAGGCGGAAAAGGTTTCGTTGTGGGCCGCCACGCCGTTGTACGGTTTCTACTGGGCGATGTATCCGGCGATCTGGGTGCTCAATACGAGCGCCAACGCGGTGTTGAAGCTCGCGGGCCTCGACGCGGACCATGGCCACGACTCGCATTATTCGACCGACGAACTCAAGCTGATCCTGCGTGGCCGCCGAGCCAACGTCGCGACTGAACTCGGTGCGCCGGATGGCGCATACAGCCAGGACGAATGGAACACGATTGCGCATTCGCTGGATTTTTCGCGCATGACCGTCTCGGATCTGATGCGTCCGTCCTACGAAATGGTCGGCCTGCGGCGCGATTTGCCGTTGCGCGAAAACATGCAGGTCGTGGCGCGGCACCGCTTTAGCCGCTATCCGTTGTTCGAAGACGCGTCCGGCGAGCGCGTGGCCGGCATGATCCACTTGAAGGATTTGCTGCTGGCGCGGCACGCGGGCAGCACGCTCGACGACCTCTCCAAATATGCGCGACCCGTGCAGTACGTAAAACCGGACATGCCGGCGCTTGAACTGTTTCGCCGCTTCCGCAAGGGCGCGCCTCACTTTGCACTGGTTGGTCACAAGAACTCGAAGCCGATCGGGTTTCTGACGCTGGACAATCTGCTCGGCGCGCTGGTTGGGCAGATCCACGACGAATTCCGCCAGGGCGACGCCGACTGGACGCGTATGGACGACGGCACGCTGATGGGCAAGGGCAGCTTGCCGGTGGTGTCGTTGGAACGCGCGCTCGGAATCGACATTGACGAGGGCAAGGCCGAATCGGTCGGCGGCCTCGTGATTCAGGCGCTCAACGATCTGCCTACCGAAGGGCAGCGCGTCGAGTTCGATCGGTTCGACGTGGTGGTCAAGAAGATGAAGGGGCCGCGCATCGTGCTCGTGCGCGTTTATCCGAAGACCTACGACGACGAAGGCGGTTGAACGGCTTATTTGCTGAGTCCGTCTCAGGTCCACTGAAACATTGCTCTGCATACGATCTTCAAAAGATCTTCTAAAAATCACAGATCAACTACGTGGCACGCCGTCCTCCACCAACACCGCGATAGGCATCGCGCTCAACGCATCGCGCAGATAAAGCAAACCGTTTTCGTCGACCTTGGGCGCCGCCGGACTCAGCCAGTCGAACAGCGCCCGCGCGGCCAGATCCGCAGGCATTTCGATCGCCGTATCGCCCCATTTGGCCGGATCGACCATCGGCAAATCGCCGCCATTGCCTTCTGCGCCGAGCAACCCGGCAGCAAGCCGGCTCGCCACCACCACGGCCCACGCATTCCCATGCCGCCGTGCAAACGCGATCACATTCGACGCATGCGCACCGCGCACTGCAAGCGGCAGATACGCACTCTGACTCAACAACTCCGGCAAATGCGCGCGCAACGCCAGCATGCGCTGCACTACCGAGAGCTTTACCCGGCCATCGTGCCAGTTCGCCAGAAACTCCGAAGGCGGTGTTTGTGCGAGCCACGCCTCACGCCTCGCAAAATCGACGGGCCGGCGATTGTCTGGATCGACCAGGCTGAAGTCCCACAACTCAGTACCCTGATAAAGATCGGGAATCCCAGGCGACGTCAGCCGCAACACGGTCTGCTGCAAACTGTTGAGCGCACCGGCGCGTCCAATCCGCGCCACGAACGCGGACAACTCGCGCAGGAAACCATTGCGCCGCTGCGGCGCCAGGATATCGAACAGGAAATCGCGGCAACCGGCCTCATAGGCTTCATCGGGTGCGAGCCAGTTGGTCTGCAGCTTCGCTTCCCGTAGCGCCTTCAATTGCCATTGCGCGACGCGCTCAGCCAGTTCCTTGACGCCCGCTTCATCGTCCGGTTTTAAATCCGGTGGCCAACTGCCCACCAAGGTCTGATACAGCATCGCCTCGGCGGCGGGGCCTGGCGCCCAATCGTAGCTTGTGTCGTGGCTCACGCTGCTGATCGGCTTACCGTCGAGCGCACGCCGATGCGGCGCGTTCAAGGTTGACCACGCCCGCAACGTCGTGCTCCAGTCATGAGAAATCTCGCTCAACACGGCAAGGCGCGCACGCACGTCTTCGCCACGCTTGTGATCGTGCGTGGCCGTGGCGAGCATCGCGTGAGGAAAGCGCTGCGAACGTTCGAGATTCGCCGCATGAAATTGCGCGACCGACAGAGCAAACTCGCCCGGGTCCGAGCCGACTTCGTTGCGCGATAGCAAGCGTCCATAGCGATAGCACGCTGTATCTTCAATCGCCTTTGCGGCGACGGGTGCGGTCAATTGCGAAAACAGCGTCTGCGCAGTGCGCCGCGCGGAACCTGCTTGACTTGGCGGGGCGCCATTCGAACCTTGCTGTTGCGATTGCGCATTGCCGCGTGCGTTCGGCACCTCTTCAGCACTGCCGCCAAGCCACGCGTTCACGCGGTCGAGCACCACGTAGTCCGCGCGCGAAAGCGTCTCTCTCGCGCCTGCTAGCGCCTGCTCGAAATACACGTTATCGGCAGCGCTGCGCAGCCCGTTCTGTGGATAGACCCGATACACCGGAAAATGCACGACCAGTTCGGCCAGCACGCGCCGCAGCGCGGTGAAGGTGAAATCGCGCGTGGTCAGCGAATCACGGGCAATGCGGTGCAGCGCGCGCGCCGCGCGGTCCAGTTCCGCCGAGAGGTTCTCCGCGAGAATCTTGCGTCGCGCGGCCAGGGCTTCGTCGGCGAAGCGCGGGCTGCGGCCGGTGAGTTCGGCCCACGTCTGCGCGAGCGGCTCGGCGCCGGCCGGATCGTGCAGCAGCGCGCCCACGTCGTTCATGAAATCGTAGCCGGTCGTGCCGTCGACGGGCCAATCGTCGCGCAGCGGCTCGCCACGGCTGAGAATTTTTTCGACGACCACATACGGCGCGGTGTCGCGCAATTCGGTGAGGCGCTGCCGCAGGCGCTGGCAGTACTCGCGCGGTTCAGCGAGACCGTCCACGTGGTCGATCCGCAAACCATCCACCACACCTTCCTGATACAGACGGAAAATCAGCGCGTGCACGGCCTCGAACACTTCGGGCCGCTCCACGCGCACGCCGGCCAGCGTCGAAATGTCGAAGAAACGTCGCCAGTTCACTTCGTCCGAAGCGGTGCGCCACCACGCGAGGCGGAAGTGCTGCCGTTCGATCAATCGATGCAAACGGTCACGCGTCACCGGGTCCGCGGGCGAATACGATTCCAGCACCAATTCGATCGCTGAGCTGCCGCTTTGCGCGACGAATTCGCGCAGCATGTCGCGTCCTTCGCCGGCGCGCGGCTGATCGGCAGGCTGCGTCGTCAGGCCCTGGAAACGTTCGGCCAGTGCGGCGAGATCGGCGCGGTCCGCGCTTTGCAGAATCGCCGCGTAGTCGATTGGGCACACCGGAAACATATGCGGCCCGTAGCCGATATAAAAGCGCCCGCTGTCGGCCGCAAAATGCAGCGCAATCCGGCCGGCCGCGAGTTCCTCGCCGTACGGCGCGCCGAGTGCCGGCGCCAGCACCTTGCCGCGCAAGGCCGGATCGGGCGAATGCCAGTCGACATCGAAGTGGCGAGCGTACGCGCTGTGCCGGCCCCATTCGAGGATATCGAGCCACCAAGCGTTGCTCGAACCGCCGACTCCCATGTGGTTCGGCACCACGTCGACGATCAACCCCATGTTGTGCGCGCGCAGTTTATCGGCGAGGCGTTTCAAGCCCGCTTCGCCTCCGCATTCAGCGTTGACCTGGGTGTAGTCGACGGTATCGTAGCCATGCATCGAACCCGGCTCGGCGGTGGTGATGGGCGACGCGTACACGTGGCTGATGCCGAGCGCGGCGAAGTAGTCGACATGCTTTGCGGCATCGTCGAAGGTAAAGCCTCGATGGAACTGGAGGCGAAGCGTGGAGCGCGGGACGGTCATGGCGTATCAGGCTCCGAAGAAACGTTGGAAGCAGCAGGAACGGTGGCGCCGCGGCGCGCGCGGTCGACCGCCAGCAGGCGATCGCTGAAGGTGCCGTCCTCGAACAATGCGTCGATGGGCAAGATCACGCGGCGGCGCCAGTTCGGATGCTCGTCGATCGAGCCGGGCAAATTCGGCTGCTCGACCAGTGCGAGCAAATCTTCGAGCGGGAAAGTGACGAGCGGCCCGGGCGTGGCGGCTACGAAGGCGAGCGCTTCATCCACGGGCGCCTTGTCGGGCGGCGGCGCGTCCACGTCCGGCGCGGCGACGCCGGCTTGCTGGAACGCGCGCCATAACAGCGCGCGATCGGCGGCGCGTTCTTCCTGTGCCACTTCCTCCGCGTCGCGGCCATCGGCGCGCGCCATCGTCTGACCGATCCGGTTGCGCCACGTGATGTCGCTGCCGCGCCACCAGCCCGCCACGGTCGGCAGATCATGGGTCGTGGTGGTGCCGACAGCGTTGCGGTCCCACGCCTGCGGCGGCTTGAAGCCCCTGCCGCCTTCCGCGCCTTCGAACCACAGCACGCGAATGCCGGCGAGACCGTGCTCGTCGAGCCGCTCGCGAAAACCGGGCGGCACAGTGCCGAGATCTTCGCCGATCACGATCGCGCGATGCCGCCATGATTCGAGCGCGATCAGCCGCAGCAGGTCTTCGAGCGGATAGCGCAGATAGGCGCCGTTGCGCGCGCTCTCGCCCTCGGGCACGAGCCACAGGCGCCGCAAGCCGAGAATGTGGTCGATGCGGATGCCGCCCGCATGCGCGAACGCCGCGCGCAGCATGTCGATGAATGCGGAGAAGCCCTGCGTGCGCATCGCGCGCGGCGAGAAGGTGGTGAGCCCCCAAGCCTGTCCGGCCTGGTTGAACAGATCGGGCGGTGCGCCCACTGAAATACCTTGCAGCATGTCGTCGCGGTACGACCATGCATGGCTGCCGGCACTATCGCACCCGACGGCGAGGTCGGCGATCAGGCCGACCGCCATGCCGGCGTCGCTCGCTGCATGCTGCGCGTGCGACAAGCCCTTGGCGGCGAGCCATTGCAGAAACAGATGAAAGTCGACTTCATGCCGATGCGCTTCGGCAAAGGCTTCAACTTCCGGACTGCGCGGATCGCGCAACGCCTCGGGCCAGTTGCGCCAGTGGCCATTGCCGCCCTCCTGAGCCAACTGCACCGCCTGCAGCGCTTCGAAACGCGCGTGGTCTTCGAGCGCACGGCCGGCACGTTCGCAGAAACCATGAAATTCGAGCGCACGCGGCGTGTCGTGCGCGCGCTCCTGGGTGCAGAAGTTCTCGTACAGCGCGCGCAAAACCTTCAGCTTCAGCACGACCGCGTTCGGCCAGTCGATCAGCGGCAAGTCTTCGAGTGCCGGCCATGCTTCGGTGGCCCGCGCGACCTCAAGCGCGGCGCGCGCGGCTTCGGCGCCGAACACCGCGGTGGGGTCGATATGCGTGACGTTCAACCACAAACGCGACGACGGCGAATACGGACTGAAGCGATTCGGCTCGGCACTGAACATCGCGTGCGTCGGACTGACGGCGAGCGCATGCGCGCCACGCTTTGCGCTTTCAATCGCCATTTGCGCGAGGGCCGTATAGTCGCCGATGCCGCCATCGCCCGTGCGGCGCAAGCCGTATAACTGCGCGGCGATACCCCACAACAGCGGCGTTTGCGTCGTGGTGCCGTCGTGCAGCGTGCGCCATGCATCGGCGACGGTATAGCAGCGCGACGGCGCGACGGCCAAAGTCATGCGTTGTTCGTTGATCACCAGCGTGTGATAGCCGGGCTCGTCGATCGGTGTGAGCAACGCTTCCTCGCCTTTAGGCGCCGTGAAGCGACCGTCGATGATCGAGCCGCTTTCGAGTTCGATCCGGTAGTGACTGCCGGATTTGATCGCCGCGGCAGGCAGCGCGATGCCGCGCTCGACCTCCGCCGTCATCAGCGGGGGCAGTTTGCGGCCGGACAGTTCCGCTTCGAGCGCGGCGGCGCTGTGCCGGATCTGCGTGGCGTTACCGCACGGTAAACCCATCCGGTCGAGCAGCACGGCGAGTGTGCTCTCGGGTACGTGTTGCGTCGAATGGTGCGCATCCCGCCACTCGACTTCGAAGCCAGCGCGCGTGGCAAGGGTCACGATCGTATCGTTTGGACGGCGGGTGGCACTCACGCGTTGTGCTCCTGTTGGCCGGCGATGCGGGCATCGTGGCCGATGGCATAGTCGCTGACGTCGCCGGTCACCCACGCGACGAACGCGAATGATGGCAACACCTTGGCGTCGATCTGCTCCCGCACGCGCGGCGGTGTTTCGAAAATCACTTTGCCGGCAGGCAGATCGGGGAACGCCACGTTCTCCTTCGAGAGATTCAACGCAATCGACAAGGTTTCGCCGTCGGTGAGTTTCCAGCGGGCAATCAGCGCATTGGCGTCGCCGCCGTTTGTGGCGGTCAACACGGTCGAGCCACACGCTTTGGCATGTTTCAGACGCGGCGTGATCAGCTTCGCCCGCACGGCGAGCGCGGATTTGTAGAAGTGCATCCACTCGAGGCGGTCTTTCGCGCTGGCATCCGCAGCGGCGCCTTGAATGGGCTCAGGCGGCGACGAGGCTGTAAAGGTCTGCACGTCGTTCGGATCGGGAATCTGCGCGCGACGCTTTTCATCGCTGAACGCCGAAAAGCGTGCGAATTCGCGACGCCGCCCTTCGCGCACGGCGTCGGCGAGCTCGCCGGTGTAGTCGGTGAAAAACAGGAACGGCTGGGTCGAGCCGTATTCCTCGTCCATGAACAGCATGGGGATATGCGGCGACAGCAGCAGCAAACCGGTGGCGGCGCGCAAGGCATCGTCCGACGTCAGCTTGCGCAGGCGCTCGCCGAATGCGCGATTGCCGATCTGATCGTGATTCTGCAAGAACATCACGAACGAGGTGGGCGACAGATGCCGGCTTGCTTCGCCGCGCGGCGCGCCGTCGTGAATCGGCGACGGGTCGCCTTGATACGCGAAACCTTCCGACAACACGCGCGCAAGGCGACGGATCGGCTGATCCTCGTATGCGTGGTAATAGCCCTCCGTTTCGCCCGTCAGCAGAACGTGCAGCGTGTTGTGCGCGTCGTCGTTCCACTGCGCGTCGAAATGCGTTTCAAGCAGGCTCGCGCTGTTGTGTTCGTTTTCCAGCACCAGATGCACATGCCGGCCGTGCTGCACTTTTGCGCGGATATGGTCGGACAATTCGCGCAGCCATGCGTGATTGTCGATGGCATGCACCGCGTCGAAACGCAGGCCGTCGAGACGATATTCGTTGATCCAGTAGACAGCGTTGTCGATGAAGAAATCGCTCACTTCACTGCGGTCGAAATCGATCGCCGGGCCCCACGGCGTGTGCGTGCCTTCACGGAAAAACGAGCGGGCGTATTGGTGCAGATAATTGCCGTCCGGTCCGAAGTGGTTGTAGACCACGTCGAGAAATACCATCAGGCCGAGACCGTGCGCGGCGTCGATCAGCGCTTTCAGTTCTTCGGGGCGGCCGTACGCGGAATCGGGCGCATATGGCAGCACGCCGTCGTAGCCCCAATTGTGGCGGCCGGGAAAGTCGTTTAACGGCATGAGTTCGATGGCCGTCACGCCGAGCGCGACAAGCGTGGGCAGACGTTTCTGCACGCCCGCATAGCCGCCCATCGCGCCGACGTGCAACTCGTACAACACCGTTTCTTCCCACGGGCGACCGTGCCAGTTCGTATGTTCCCAGTGGTACGCGCGCGGGTCGATCACTTCGCTCGGCCCGTGCACGTCTTGCGGCTGGAAGCGTGACGCAGGATCGGGCACCGCATGCTCGCCATCGAGCCGGAAGCGATACAGTGTGCCCGCGCCGCTCTCGACGGTGGTTTCGAACCAGCCGTTGCCGGCAGGCGTCATGTCGTGCGCGCCCTGGGCCGGTCCGTTTTCGATCTCCACCTGGACCGTCTTGCACGAAGGCGCCCAGAAACGGAACCGCGTGCGCGGCTTCGCGCCCGTAGCGCCTAGCAACTGTGCGCTGAACGGCAGGCAATGCGCGTGATGATGCGCGTGAGGATCAATCGGACATTCGGACATGATTCATCACCATTCGATATGACTTTCGCCTACGTGGTCGGCGACGTATCGCTGCTCGGCGGATGCGCACCCGGATCGGGCGGCAGCGCGGTCAACAGCCGCGGCCCGTGCTGCGCGCCGGCTTTCCAGCCCGCCTGCCAATCCGCTTCGCCAATGGGCTGCGCCGCCAGCATCACGAGGCTATGCGCGGCCACTTCGACCTCCGGCACTGCCAACCGATGCGGCGCGCTTTCCGGCTCAGCCGTATCTAGCAGCACATGCCATTCCAGGTGTGGCGCGGGCGGTGTGAAACGCCGTGTTTCGTCCGCAGCATTGAGCATCATCAACAATACTTCCGTTTCGTTATTCAAGCCTGGACCCGCGCGCCGCAGCGTGAACGCGCGGCCTTCGGGGTCCTGCCAGGCTTCGATAGTGAGCGGATCGCCGTGTTCATCGAACCAGCCGACATCGAACAGGCCCGGCAAGACTTCGCGATCGCCGAACAGAAAGCGCGTTTCGCGCAGCAGCGGATGCTGTTTGCGCAGCGCGATCACGCGCGCGACGAACGTGGTCATCTGACGGCCGTCGGGCGACTCCGCGCGCTCCCAGTCAAGCCATGATAGTTCGTTATCCTGGCAGTACGCATTGTTGTTGCCGTTCTGCGTCCGCAGCGATTCGTCGCCTGCCAGCACCATGGGTGTGCCGAGCGCCATCAGCAACGTGGCGATCAGCGAGCGGGCCACGCGTTTGCGGGTTTCGAGGAGGACCGGATCGTCGGTCGGGCCCTCTACACCCCAATTGCGACTACAGTTTTCGTTGTGGCCGTCGTTGTTGTCTTCGCGATTGGCCTCGTTGTGCTTGTGCTCATACGCGGTGGTATCGGCGAGCGTAAAACCGTCATGCGACGTGACAAAGTTGACCGATGCCCACGGTTTCCTGAAACGCCGGTTGAACAGATCCGCGGAACCGGTGAGACGCGCGGCAAGATCGGGACGCAGGCCCGCGTCACCGCGCCAGAAGCGGCGCACTGTATCGCGGAAACGATCGTTCCATTCGGCGAAGCCCGGTGGATGGTTGCCGAGTTGATAACCGCCAGGGCCGATGTCCCATGGCTCGGAAATCAGCTTGCGTTGCGACAGGATCGGATCCTGGCGCAACGCGTCGAAGAAACCGGAGCCGGGATCGAAACCATGCTGCTCGCGGCCGAGCGTCACGCCGAGATCGAAACGGAAGCCGTCGATATTGAACTTCGTCGACCAGTAGCGTAGCGAATCCATCACCATCTGCAGCACGCGCGGATGCGGCAGGTTCACGGTATTGCCGCAGCCGGTGTCGTTGATATGGTGGCGTTCGTCGCCGGGAATCAGGCGGTAGTAGCTCGCGTTGTCGAGGCCGCGCCATGAGACGGTCGGCCCCATCTCGTTGCCTTCGCAGGTGTGGTTGTAGACCACGTCAAGAATCACTTCAATGCCGGCCGCATGCAACTGACGAACGGCGATGCGCATTTCATCGAGCCGGTGCGAACTCAGATACGACGGCTCCGGTGCAAAAAATGCCGCGGTGTTGTAACCCCAGTAGTTGCGCAGGCCGCGCTCCACCAGAAAGCGGTCGTTCAGAAACGCATGCACGGGCAGCAATTCGACGGCGGTCACGCCGAGCTTCAGTAAATGCTCGATGAATTCCGGCGACGCGAGCGCGGCAAACGTGCCGCGTTCGTGCTGGCGCAAATCGGGGCGCAACATCGACACGCCGCGCACATGCGCCTCGTAGACGACGGTTTCGCCCCAAGGCACATTCGGGCGCTTGTCGTGCGACCAGTCGAAGGCTTCGTCGATCACGACGCACTTCGGCATGGCCGGCGCCGAATCGCGCCGGTCGATGGACAGGTCGGCGCGATTCGAATGCACACGGTAACCGAATAGCGCATCGGACCAGCGAAACTGCCCGACCAGTTTGCGCGCATACGGATCGAGCAATAGTTTGTGCGGATTGAAACGATGTCCGTGCTGCGGCTGGTACGGCCCATGCGCACGAAAGCCGTATGCCGTGCCGGGGTGCGCATTGGGCAAATAGCCGTGCCAGATTTCGTCGGTGCATTCGGGCAGCGTGAAGCGCCTGATCTCCTTGCGGCCGGTGGGATCGAACAGGCAAAGCTCGATTTTCTGCGCATTCGCCGAGAACACCGCAAAGTTGACGCCGAGGCCATCCCAGCTAGCGCCGAGCGGATAGGGCGAGCCGGGCAGAAGCCGGTCGGGCATTGCATGCGACATGATTCCCCTTCCTTGTTCTGTTTTATGAACGCTATCGTGGGACTTCATGCAACGGGCGCGCGGCCTGGCCGCCGCGCGCCCGTCTTACAACACTTCTATCAATCTGCGCGCAAAACGATCGTTGCCAAAGGTGGCAGCGTCAGCGCAGCGGAATGCGGCCAGCCGTGGCTCAAGACGTTGTCGGTGTGGATCAGCCCGCCATTGCCCATGTTCGAGCCGCCGTACACGCCGGCATCCGTATTCAGCACTTCTGTCCAGCGGCCGCCGCGCGGCATCCCCATCCGGTAACCGACCCGCGGCACCGGCGTCATATTGCACACCACCACCAGTTCGCGGCCTTCGCCATCGGTGCGGCGGTAGGCATACACGCTGTTGCCGTTGTCGTCGCCAACTAGCCATTGGAAGCCGCCCGGCTCGCTGTCGAGCAAATGCAGCGCGGGCTCATGGAGGTACAGATGGTTCAGGTCGCGCACGAGCTTCTGCACACCGTGATGGTTCGGATCGTCGAGCAGATGCCAGTGTGGCGACGTGTCGTGATCGAATTCCGCCATCTGGCCGAATTCGCCGCCCATGAACAGCAGCTTCTTGCCCGGATGCGTCCACATGAAGCCGAAGTACGCACGCAGGTTGGCGAATTTCTGCCACCGGTCGCCGGGCATCTTGCCGAGCAGCGAGCCTTTGCCGTGTACCACCTCGTCGTGCGAGAGCGGCAACACGAAGCGCTCGGAATATGCGTACACCATCCCGAAGGTCATCATGTGGTGATGGTATTGGCGGTAGACCGGATCTTCTTCCATGTAGTGCAGCGTGTCGTGCATCCAGCCCATGTTCCACTTGAACTGGAAGCCGAGGCCGCCGTCTTCGAGGTGTGCAGTCACGCCCGGCCACGCGGTCGATTCCTCGGCGATCGTGATCGCGCCCGGCACGCCCGGCACATAGCCGACTTCATGATTCAGCCGCTTCAGAAATGCGATCGATTCGAGATTTTCGCGCCCGCCGTGGATGTTCGGCACCCACTCATCGGCGGCGCGCGAATAGTCGCGATACAGCATTGAGGCGACCGCATCCACACGCAGGCCGTCGACGTGATAGCGCTTCAACCACGCGAGGCCCGATGCCACCAGGAACGCGCTCACCTCGTTGCGGCCGAGGTTGTAGATCATCGTGTTCCAGTCCTGGTGATAGCCTTCGCGCGGATCAGCGTGCTCGTAGAGCGGCGTGCCGTCGAAATCGATCAGGCCATGCGCGTCGTTCGGAAAGTGCGCCGGTACCCAGTCGAGAAGCACGCCGAGGCCGGCCGCGTGCGCCTTGTCGACGAACAGGGCGAACTGCTCGGGCTTGCCGAAGCGTGCCGAAGGCGCGAACTGTCCGAGCGGCTGATAGCCCCACGAACCGCCGAACGGATGCTCTGCGATCGGCATGAACTCGACATGCGTGAAGCCCATGCTTTTCACGTACGGAATCAACCGGTCCGCGAGTTCTTCCCACGTGAGCCCGCGCTGGCCCTCTTCGGCGACGCGCAGCCACGATTCGGCATGCACTTCGTAGATCGAGATCGGCGCGCGCGGGGTCTGTTTGGCGGCGCGCGACTGAATCCAGTCGTGATCGGTCCATTCAAACTGCTCGATCTCCTCGACATGTGCGACCACCGATGCGGTGCCTGGTGGCAATTCCGTCTGCATCGCACACGGGTCGGCCTTGAGCGGCAACGGATGGCCGTCACGGGCGAGCAATTCGTACTTGTAGCGCGTGCCCGGGCCGACGCGCGGCACAAACAATTCCCACACGCCTGCCTGATGGCGCAGCCGCATCGGATGACGGCGACCATCCCACGAATTGAAGTCGCCGACCACCGAGACGCGCCGCGCGTTCGGCGCCCAGACGGCGAAGCGCACGCCTGGCACGCCGTCCACTTCCATCGGACGCGAGCCGAGGCATTCGAGCACCGCGTACGGGTCGCCACCGGCCAGACGGCCCAACGGCTCGTCGCCGAGAACGGGGCCGAACGAATACGTGTCTTCGATTTCCTGCACGGTGCCATGCCAGTCGATGCGCAGGCGATAGGGCGCGGAAGACGTGATGCGGCCGGCAAACAGCCCCGGCCTGAGTTGCTCGAGCTCGCCGAGCATTGCGCCGTTGGTGCGTGAAATCACGGTGACGTGCCTGGCGTTCGGCAACAGCGCGCGCACCACCGGACCCGCGTCCGTCCGATGCATGCCGAGCTGCGAGAAAGGATCGGGGTGACGCGCTTCAACGAGCGCGTCGATATCGAGTGTTTGGAGGCCTGCGGCCGGATCGTGCTCACTCATAGTCGCCCTCGGCCGGATTAGGCGATGCGGCGGCGTTTGGCGCCTGGGTTGAAGGATCGTGCTGCGGATTGCCGGTGTCACCGAGCAAGCGGCTGGTGAGCGAGGCGAGGCCGCGTACCGGCAAACTGAGCCACGTTGGACGATTCGCCGCCTCGTAACGGATTTCATAAGCGGCTTTCTCGATCAGGAACAGATCGAGCAAGGCCTGTTCGGCTTCGGGCGCTACCAGCGGCGTCGGCGAATCCGCGATGGCGGCGCGGTATTCCTTGAGGAACGTCTCGGTAGCATGCGCACGGAAACGGTCGAAGAGCGCGCGCTTGCGATCGGCAGTTTGCTGTGGCGCACTTTCCATCGTGGACTGCGCCGCGGCGCTCGCATACGACAGCGAGCGCAACAAGCCGGCCACGTCGCGCAACGGATTCGACTTCTGACGCCGTTCCTCCAGCGTACGCGCGGGTTCGCCTTCGAAGTCGATCAGATACGCGTCGCCCTGCGCGACCAGCACCTGACCTAGATGGAAGTCGCCGTGAATGCGGGTACGCAGCGCACCCGCATCGCCCGACACCAGCTTGCTGACCGCAGCGACCAGCGCGGCGCGACGGTCGATCAGGCTTTGTGCCAATGCCTGGGTGTCCGGATCGCTCATCTGTTCGATGCGCGGCGCGAGCAGATCGAGCGCGCCGGCGAGCATGGCTTGCGTGCCGGCGACCCACGCCTTCACCTGCTCGGCGCTGGCGAGTTCCGGTGCGAATGCCGGGTCGTCGGAAGGTGACGCAAGCGCCATGTGCAGTTCGCCAAGCCGCTTACCAATGGTGCCGGCCAACGCGCTGTAGCCTTCCATGAGAATCGTTTCGTTGTCGCGGTCCGGCGATTGCCCGTCCGTATCGACGGCGATCGCGAGTTCGTCCACCGAGCGGCGCAGGTAGTCCAGCGACCAGTTCCAGGCGTCGCCCTGATTGTCGATATAGCCTTGCAAGATAGCGAGTGTATGCGGCACGCCTTCGGGATCGACGCGCACCACTTCACCATACAGCGGTGCGGTGTTCGCGTAGCCGAGCTGGGTCAAATAGCGGCTGATTTCCGCTTCCGGATGAACGCCGCTCACCAGGCGCCGCACCAGTTTCAACACCGCGGCATCGGCGATGATCAGCGAGCTGTTGCTTTGCTCGGCCGCCAGCCAGCGGATTTCGGGCCGCTCACCGATATCATTGAGTTCGGAGAAACGCTCGGTGGGGAGGAACTTGATCTCGCTCTTCTGTACGGTCGGCACGACCGCGCGTTCGCGCAGCTTGCGCATCACGCCATGAGCGAAGATGGGCAGCGCGAACGCGTCCGTCAGATGACCGACGTTGCGGCCGCGGCGCACGCGCGCCAAGGCGAGTTGCATGAACAGCGGCGTGGTGGTCTCGCCGCCCCACGTGATCGCGATGGGCACGACGTAGCGTTCGGTGTGATCGCCCACGTCGGCTTCGATTTCGGTGAACGCGAAACCGCCGTTGGGGATCGTCGTCAACGCGGCGAGGCGCACCGCGTGCATCTTCTGATCCTTCGAGGCAAACCAGCGGCGTCGGCTCAGCCAGGACGGCAGCACTTCGGATTCGAGCAGGCGGACGTTTTCCGGTGTCGGGCCGACCTGACCCTCGCGGATCACGATCGTGACGAACTCGGGCAGCGGTTCGGAATGCGCTTGCGCCCATGTCGGACGCTGGCCACTAGAGCAGAGCATGAACCACAGGAAACCGTACGGCGGGAAGGTCAGCAGATAAGTGAGCTGGCCGATTGCCGGGAACACGGAATCGGCAGTCATTTCGATCGGCACCGAGCCGTTGAATTCGGATAGATCGAGTTCAACCGCCTGCGGTGCGCGCGACAGGTTGGCTACGCACAATATTGGCGGCTCGCCTGGCAGTTCGCGCAGATACGCAAGGATCTTGCGGTTTTCCGGCTTCAGGAATCGGATTGTGCCGCGTCCGAAAGTTTGTTTCGCACGGCGCGTGGCGAGCATGCGCCGGGTCCAGTTCAGCAGCGAATGCGGATCGCGGCTTTGCGCTTCGACGTTGACGGCGTCGAAGCCGTACAACGAACCCATCACCGGCGGCAGCACTAGTTGTTCAGGATCGGCGCGCGAGAATCCGCCATTGCGATCCGACGACCATTGCATCGGCGTGCGCACGCCGTCGCGGTCGCCGAGGTGGATGTTGTCGCCCATGCCGAGTTCGTCGCCGTAATAGATCACGGGCGTGCCGGGCATCGACAGCAGCAGCGAATTGATCAGCTCGATGCGACGGCGATCGCGCTCCATCAGCGGTGCGAGGCGGCGGCGAATGCCGAGGTTCAGGCGCGCGCGGCGATCGCTCGCATAGGTGTTCCACAGGTAATCGCGCTCTGAATCCGTGACCATTTCGAGCGTCAGTTCATCGTGATTGCGCAGGAAAATCGCCCACTGGTTCGTTTCCGCAAGATCCGGCGTCTGCCGCATGATGTCGGTGATCGGAAAGCGATCCTCGCTCGCGATCGACATATAAATGCGCGGCATCAGCGGGAAGTGGAACGCCATGTGGCATTCGTCTTCGTCGCCGAAATATTCCTTCACGTCTTCCGGCCACTGGTTCGCTTCGGCGAGCAGCATCCGGTTCGGATACTCGGCGTCGATCGTTGCGCGGATCTTCTTCAGCACCGCGTGCGTTTCAGGCAGGTTCTCGTTATTGGTGCCTTCGCGTTCGACCAGATACGGCACCGCGTCGAGCCGCAGCCCGTCGATGCCCATGTCGAGCCAGAAGCGCATCACCTGCAGCACTTCCTTCAGCACGGCCGGATTGTCGAAGTTCAGATCGGGCTGGTGCGAGTAGAAGCGATGCCAGTAATAAGCGCCCGCGACCGGATCATGGGTCCAGTTCGACGGTTCGGAATCGATGAAGATGATCCGCGTTTCCTGGTACTTCTGATCGGTTTCGGACCACACGTAGTAGTTGCGATGATTCGACCCCGGCTTCGCGCGACGGGCGCGTTGAAACCACGGGTGTTGATCGGACGTGTGGTTGATCACCAGCTCCGTAATCACGCGGATGCCGCGTGCGTGCGCTTCCTGAATGAAGCGCTTCACGTCCGATAGTTGGCCGTAGTCCGGATGCACGTTGCGGTAATCGGCGATATCGTAGCCGTCGTCGCGCCGCGGCGACGGATAGAACGGCAGCAGCCAGATCGCATTCACGCCGAGTTCGGCAATGTAGTCGAGCTTCGCGATCAGGCCCGGAAAATCGCCGACGCCGTCGTTGTTCGCGTCGAAGAATGACTTGATGTGCACCTGATAAATGATGGCGTCTTTATACCAGAGCGGATCGTCGCTGAGCGCGGCGGGTTTGCCGCGCCGCGATGTCCGCGCTTTCGCCGCGCCGCTGGCGGCTGTACTCGTGTGGGTCTGCGACGTGCTTTGGGCTGGATCTTCACGCTTCATGTCGCACCTTCCGTAGGGGTTGGGTTGCCAGCGTCGTCTGCGTGATAGTCGCTGTCGGCATCATCCGGGCGTTCAGCGGGTAGGCCGCCGAGCGGCGCGATGCGCCAGATCGAAAACGGTTGGCCTGAACCGAGGCGGACGTGCTGCCAGCGGCCGTGCCATTCGAAACGCGCACCGGTCATCTGATCGGTCACTTCCAGCGCGCCATGGTCGTGCAGATTCCAGTGGTTGAAAGTGTCCCACGACAATTCGATATCCGCGCCCTGTTCGTTGAACGGATCGAGATTGATCGCCACCAGGATCACGTTGTCGCGTGCTGCGGTCGCTTTTTCGAAGAACAGGATGTTGTCATTGTGCGCCGTGAGTAACGTGAGGCCGAGATGCGTTTGCAATGCCGGGTTTGCACGGCGAATCCGGTTCAATGCAGTGATCTCGCCGACGATGTTGCCGGGCCGGTTCCAGTCCCATGCGCGCAGTTGATACTTTTCGGAGTCGAGATATTCCTCGCTGTTCGGCAGCGCAGCGGCCTCGCACAATTCGAAACCGCTATACAAGCCCCATAAACCGGCGAGCGTGGAGGCCAACGCGGCCCGAATCAGAAAGCCCGAACGCCCTGACGACTGCAAATGCCGCGGGTTGATGTCCGGTGTATTGACGAAGAAATTCGGCCGGTAGAAATCACGCGCGCTGGTTTGCGTGAGTTCGGTCATGTACTCGATGAAGTCGCGCTTCGACTCGCGCCACGTGAAATACGTGTACGACTGCGAGAAGCCGATCTTGCCGAGCCGGTTCATCATACGCGGCCGCGTGAAGGCTTCGGCGAGGAAGATCGTGTCGGGATAGCGCGAGCGCACATCGTCGATCACCCATTCCCAGAACGGCAGCGGCTTGGTGTGCGGATTGTCCACACGGAAAATGTGCACGCCCGCCTCGATCCAGAACAGGAAGACGTCGCGCAGCGCGAGCCACAAATCGGGCTTGGCGTCGTGCGCATAGAAGTCCGGATTGACGATGTCCTGGTACTTCTTCGGCGGATTTTCCGCGTAACGCAGCGTGCCGTCGGGGCGCCAGGCGAACCACGTTGGATGCTCCTTCAGCCACGGGTGATCCGGCGAGCACTGGATCGCGAAGTCGAGCGCGATTTCGAGGCCGTGCGCGTGGGCGGCGGCCAGCATCTGCTTGAAGTCGTCGAGCGTGCCGAGTTCGGGATGCACGGCGGTGTGGCCGCCCTCGACCCCACCGATCGCGTACGGGCTGCCGACATCGCCCGGCTGTGCGGTCAGCGTATTGTTGCGGCCTTTGCGATTGGCGACGCCGATCGGGTGGATCGGCGGGAAGTACAGCACGTCGAAACCCATGTCGCGGATGCGCGGCAGTTTCGTGACGACGTCAGCGAAGGTGCCGTGACGCGATTCGTCGTCGCTCATCGAACGCGGGAAGATTTCGTACCAGCTTGCAAAGCCTGCCGCGGTGCGTTCGGCGTCGATCTTGTAGACGATTGGATCGCGGCTCAGGAACGGGCGGTGGCGCGCGGCGGTCATCGCCTTCGCGGTGGTCGGCGCGAGCAGCAGTGCGAGCTTGGCCTCGGGATCGGCCTTGGTGAAGACCTTGACGATATGTTCGAGCGGCTCGCCTATCGTACCCTCCGCGCCTTCCGCGGTTTCCACTTCGGCGAGCACCAGGGCGAACAGATGCGTGGCTTCGTCGAGTTCGAGTTCGACGGTTTGGCCCGCCTTCAGCTTCTTCTGAATATGCTCGACCAGCGACGCAAAGTCGTCGCGCCATGCGATCACGGTGAACTCGTGACGGCCCATGCGCTCCAGCGGAATGCGCGCTTTCCAGATATCGAGGCCGGCCGGCTGTGCGGGGCTCATCGGTACTTCGTGCCAGGCGGTTTCGTCAGCGGCGCGCCAGACGACGGCGGCGGCGATCTTGTCGTGGCCTTCCGCGAAGATCGCGGCGGTGACTTCCGCGCGCTCGCCCACCGTGCGCTTGGCGGGGAAGCGTCCGTTATCGACCGAGGGTGTCACGCTCTCGATCGCCACGCGCGGCGCGCCGATCGCTTCGAGCACGGTCTTGCGGCCACTGCGCTTGCTGTTCGCCTTGTCGATAGGCGGCGCGAGACGGATCGGTTCATCGGCGACCCCGCGGAACAAACTGACGGCGCCGGGTGCGAGCGTGAACGGCGTCAGCGTGGCGGGCGTGGCATGCGCGGACGCGTCGAGCGGGACGAAGCGCGTGAAGTTGCCCGGTACGCCCGTGAGGAAGCGGGCTGGATCGACGCGCACAGGCGCACCGAGTTCGGGGTTGATGGCGATCAGGATTGCTTCGCCGGCGTCGCGCAGATCGGGTGCGTCGGCGCGCAGCAAGACGGCCGCGGGCGCGCCGGGCCCGCTTAGCGGGCGCAATTCGCCGTTGGCATGCAGCGTTTTTGTATTGCGCGCCACGTCGTTCACATGGCTGATCTGTTCCGAGAGATCGAATCGCTTCGACCGGCAGGCCAGCGCAAACTGCGCAACGTCGCCGCGCGTCTGCGACATGGGCTCGGTGATGCCATATTCGAAGCCCATCGGCATCATCCAGCCGGTGCCGGTCGAGGCCGACGCGAACAGCGCGCGCCGGTAGGCCCGCTCGACGATGGCGGCGTCGTGCGCATCGCTGAGATCGGCAGCGAGGCGGGTGCCGTAAGGCGCTTCGGGAAACGCGATGGGTGCGGCGATGCGGGCGAGCGCGGCATGCTCTTCCACCATCCAGCCGGCGCGGAAGTCCCACCAGCGCACTGACGAGAACACACTGTCGAAGCCCGCGCCAGCGAGGCCGAGCAGATCGCCACGCGCGAGACCCGGCGTCGCGGCGAGGAAACGCACCTCAGGATGCTTTGCGCGAACCGCGTCGCCGAGTTGCCGCCAAACCGCGGCCGGCACGCGATGCGGCGAATCGAACCGGAAGCCGCCGACACCGGCGTCGGCCAGCGCCAGCAGTTGCTGCGTCCACCAGCCGACTAGCGCAGCGCTGCCGGCGGTGTCGTTGAAGTTGGCATACGCGACGTTGTCCTCGTGATGGACGTGGCGCGGATCGAGCCGCGCCTCTTCGGACTCGAATGGGTGGAACCAGCCGGCATGTTCGGCGTACAGCGCGCCATCGGCGGCCATCCGGTCGATCACCAGATCGACCAGCAAGGTCAGACCGTTCTGGCGTGCGGCGTGCGCGAGCGTACGGATCGCCTCCGTGGCGGGTTGCTGAGTCTCGAATGCCGGATGCAGCCGGCCGTGGTTGCCAACCACCTGTGCGTGACCCGCGCGGCCCGGCTCGAAGAGGCCGCCGATCAGCGCGTGATCGAAGCCCAGTCCGGCTGCGTGAGCGAACTGCGCAGGCCATGCATCGAGCGGCCCAACGAGAAGTGAATGGAAAAAGTAAATCCGCGGCGCGTACCCGTTTGGGGATTCCATCGGTCGTTTCCAGATTCGTCCTGCTGCGGTGTGGATGCAATTGACATGCGATCACAGCGCTCATTGGGCTTCCAGAGCCGGATACCGCGCGATGCGTGAAGCGAGGGCGCGTACTGGTCAATGTAGTGCAAAGATCGTCACGCCGCTGGCCAGTAAGGGGTGCTTTGACGCCAGGCGTCGATGGCACGGGGCCGGCCAGAACTATTCGCAAGACGCAGCAAACGTTGTGCCAGTGCGTTCTGGACTGAAGCGGAAGGGTGGCGGCGCGCGCGCCCTAAGGGGAGGCGCGACGGACGGCCGGACGCGGTGGGCGCGCGGTGGCGGGTGGCTTGCGTGTAAAACGGACGGGCCTCGCCCGGGTTTTACACGGGGTGGCGCGACGCGGGCGCGGGGGCCGCCGGGGCCGCAAAAGGCGAAGTGGCGGCCGGCGGGGCAAGCGTCGAGGGGAAAAGGCTTTTAAGGAAGCTCGGCGGGTCAGGAGCCGAGCAAGCCCGCTGCGATGTTCACGCACAAGCCGAGCACGGCGACGTTGAAGTAGAACGCCAGGATCGACTGCGCGAGCGCGGCACGGCGAATCGATCGTGAGCGCAGCACCACGTCTGAGGTTTGCGAGGCCACGGCGATGGTGAACGAGAAGTACAGGAAATCCCAGTAGTTCGGCTGGAGCTTGTGGTCGGGAAACAGCAGGGGGGTCTCCGCTGCATCCGGATCGTAGTAAAGCCGCGCGTAGTGCGATGTGAAAATGGTGGGGATCATGAACCAGGCGCCGAACATCGTGAGGCCGGTCAACAGGTAGTGCCATGCAGTCGAGGCGCCGGCCGTGCCCTTCGCCGAGGCCAGCTCGAGCACGATCGCGGCAATACTGGCGACCGTCGCGACGCAGATCACAACCAGCACCACTCCCGCGTTCTCGTCGTCGCGCTGCGCGAATTCGCGGACACGGCCTTCGTCGGCGGCGGCCATGTGCACCCACATGAGCAGGAGGTAGATCCACACCGCGGCATCCCAACCGGCCAGAACACGCACCATGGGGCGTGTGTGTTCAGGGGCCACCAGCGCTGCCACGAGGCCGACGGCGAGGCCGATCAGCATGCGGGGTCGATTGCGAAGAACCTGCGGATAATATTTTAGGAGCATGAGATATAGGGTGAAGGGCCGTCTGTGCCGCGGATTCTACTCGCGCTTCGGGCACCATTTGTCGAATGGGGGAATCACAGGCTATAGTCTTTCGCAACGGCCTTGCGGGCCGCTTTCAGTTGAAAGGCGATTGGCAGGCGGCGGGTTTTTCGCCGCGCGTGCCGCGCAGTCAGGCTGTTTTCACAAGGCTGTCATCGGCACAACGTAATGCGGCTCGCATCGGCATCATGCAGCCACACAAGACCGCTTAAGCGGCGCCAGACTAGGTTTGGGGTAGAGAAATCGACGCAGCGCGCCAACGGCATCACGCCACGGCGGCGTTGTCTGTTGAGAACAACTCACGATCAACTCACCATCTGGAGCCCCCATGACAGATGTTCCTGAGAATAAAGATGCGCACCATGACGTGACGCATCTGGCCAGGTTTCCGTCGCCAAAGTCCTCTTCGCCGCTTTCTTCGCCGGGATCCACTCGCTCATCTTCGCTGCATGCATCGTTTTCCGCCTCGCGCAGAGCCTGGGTGCTAGGCGCATGCGCAACGGCCGCGGCGCTCGCGTTTGCCGGGGCAGGCCGCTCGCTCTCGTGGATCGCGCCGGCGTTCGCTGACACCGCGCCCCCCGGTGGCGGACTCGATGCCTTCCTTGCGCTCTCGCAGCGTCTCACCGGTCACACGGGCTTCGACGCCGTGCTCGGCAAACGCGTCTACGACGCCCTCGCCAAATCCGACAGCCAGTTCTCCCAGAACGTCGCCGCGCTCAACACGTGGCTGCAAGGCCATGGCGGCGTGCCGTCCGATACGGTCACTCAGGCCTTGCAGGTCGATCAGCCGGCGCTCGCGAAATCCGTGAGCGCGATCATGCGCGCGTGGTATCTCGGTCTCGTGGGCGACATGCCGCATGTGGATGTGGTCGCTTATGAAAAAGCGCTGATGTTCGAGCCGGTCAAAGACGTGCTGACGATTCCGTCCTATTGCCGCGACGTGCCGTTCTACTGGACGCAGAAACCGGTGAGCGCCTGACCGATGTTCCTCTCACGCGTGCCTTGTCGTCGCATGGCCTGATTGAGCCGTTCGACGAAACGCCGGCACGCGAGATCAGCAAGCAAAGATAAGCCAGTAAAAGAGGGCAACAATGGCAAACTCAAATTCCGCCGACATCGTCGTAGTCGGTTCGGGCGTGGCAGGTGGACTGGTCGCGCATCAAATGGCGCTGGCCGGCGCGTCGGTGATTCTGCTCGAAGCCGGGCCGCGCATTCCGCGCTGGCAGATCGTCGAGAACTTCCGCAATTCGCCGGCCAAGTCCGACTTCGCGACACCCTATCCCTCCACGCCTTACGCACCGCATCCCGAGTACGCACCCGCCAACAATTATCTGATCCAGAAAGGTGACTATCCGTACAACTCACAGTATGTGCGGCTGGTCGGCGGCACGACGTGGCACTGGGCTGCCGCTGCTTGGCGGCTGTTGCCGTCGGACTTCCAGTTGCACAAGCTGTATGGCGTGGGACGTGATTGGCCCTATCCGTATGAAACGCTGGAACCTTGGTATTCAGCGGCTGAAATGCAATTGGGCGTTTCCGGACCGGACAGCACGATCGATCTCGGTTCGCCGCGCTCCAAGCCCTACCCGATGAGCGCGTTGCCGCTCTCGTACATGGATCAGCGCTTTAGCGACGTGCTCAACGCACAAGGCTTCAAGGTGGTGCCCGAGCCGGTGGCGCGTAACAGCCGTCCGTACGATGCGCGGCCCACCTGCTGCGGCAACAACAACTGCATGCCGATCTGCCCGATCGCCGCGATGTACAACGGCGTGGTGCACGCGGAGAAGGCCGAACAGGCCGGCGCGAAGCTGATTCCCGAGGCGGTCGTGTACCGCGTCGAAGCGGACAACAAAGGGCTCATCACGGCCGTCCACTACAAGGACCCGAACGGCAACAGCACACGCGTGACCGGCAAGCTGTTCGTGCTCGCCGCGAACGGCATCGAAACGCCGAAGCTGATGCTGATGTCAACTTCCGACAAATTCCCGCACGGCGTTGGCAACAGCTCCGACCAGGTGGGCCGCAACCTGATGGACCATCCGGGCACGGGCGTCACCTTCCTCGCCAACGAACCGCTGTGGCCCGGACGCGGGCCGATGGAGATGACCTCGATCGTCAACTTCCGCGACGGCTCGTTCCGCTCCGATTACGCAGCGAAAAAGCTGCATCTGTCGAATGGCGTGCCGACCATGAGCGTGACCGCCGATCTGCTGAAACAAGGCCTCACCGGTGCCGAACTCGACCGGCAGATTCGCGACCGCGCGTCGCGCACGCTGAACATCAACAGTTTTCACGAGCATCTGGCGGAGCCGCAGAACCGCGTGGTGCCCTCGGCGGATCACAAGGATGCGCTCGGCATTCCGCAGCCCGAGATCTACTACTCGATCAACGATTACGTGAAGAAGAGCGCGGCGAACACGCATGAACTGTATGCGCAGATCGCCTCGCTGTTCGGCGGTGCCGAGGTCTCGTTCGATGATACTTTCGCGCCGAACAATCACATCATGGGTACCACCATCATGGGCAGCGATGCAGGCGATTCGGTTGTCGACGCGGATTGCCGCACACACGATCACTCGAATCTGTTCATCGCCAGCAGCGGCGTGATGCCGACTGCGGCCTCCGTGAATTGCACGCTGACGATCGCCGCCTTGTCGCTGAAACTGGCCGACAAGCTCAAGCGTGAAATCTGAGCCCTGAACGGAGAGCCACAATGACGAAGAACACCTCTCGCGTGCAGCCGGCCGATGCGCTTGTTCAGCGTGCGCGTCGTCAGCACTTCCGGGTGGCGACGCTGGCGGCCGTCTTTTCGCTGTTTGCGCTGTATGTCGCCTGGCACGAAGCGCATGGGCCGACCGCACGACATAACGACGAGCTGCCGATCACACAGGCCCACGCGGACAACGCTGCGCAACCGGACAATGCGGCGGCCACGCCGGCGGCGGCGACCAGCAGCGATCTCGTGAAACGCGGTGAATACCTTGCGCGCGCCGGCGATTGCGTCGCCTGCCACACCGCTGACAAAGCACGCCCGTTCGCGGGCGGCCTGCCGATCAACACACCGTTCGGTACGATCGTGACGCCGAACATCACGCCCGACCCAGATACCGGCATCGGCCAATGGAGCGACGCCGATTTTCTGCGCGCGATGCATGAAGGCGTTGGCAAGAGCGGCGAACGGCTCTATCCGGCGTTCCCGTACGCGGAATACACCAAGGTCACCGATCAGGACGTGCTGGCGATTCGCGCGTATCTGAACACGCTCACGCCGATCCACTACGCGCCGCCGAGCAACAGCCTGAAATTCCCCTTCAATCTGCGCTGGCTGATGGTGTTCTGGAACCTGTTCAATTTCGACGAAGGCCGCTTCGTGCCCGATCCGAAGCAAAGCGCCGAATGGAATCGCGGCGCGTATCTGGTCCAGGGTCTTGCGCATTGCGAGGAATGCCACACGCCGCGCAATTTCACGCAGGGCTTGAAGACGAGTTCGCGCTTCTCCGGCGCGGTGCAGGCCGGCTGGCATGCGTACAACATCACGTCGGACAAGACCAGCGGCGTGGGCAACTGGAGCGATGACGACCTGGTGGCGTATCTGTCGACCGGCGCAGCGCCTGGTCGAGCCAATGCGGCGGGCCCCATGGCCGAGGTGGTGACCGACAGCACGCAGTATCTGACGCACGAGGACGTCCGCTCGATCGTCACGTATCTGCGCTCGGTGCCGCCGATCAACGGCGGCGAATCGCGTCCGCGCGACCAGTGGGGCAATCCCGCCGTCGACGATGTCACCGCGCTGCGCGGCACCAAGATCAATGCGGTGAACGGTGCGCAACTGTTCATCGCCAATTGCGCGACGTGCCATAACTGGACAGGTCAGGGTGTCGGCGCCAGCGCGCCGGGCGCGTATCCGTCACTGATTCACAACTCGGCGGTCGGCGCGAGCGACGCCAACAATCTGGCGATGGTGATCCTGCACGGCGTTAGCCGTACTACGAAACAGGCTGACGTGTTGATGCCCGCGTTCGGCACCCAGCTTACCGACGACCAGGTGGCGGCTATCACCAATTACGTCACCAAACAGTTCGGCAATCCGCAGTCCACGGTGACGGTGGATCAGGTCGCCAAACTGCGAACCCAGCAATAATGAGTGCGCGGCCGGCGCGTTTTCCGGTAAGTCCTGCCGGAGACGCGCCGTTCTTGCGTTGTTTCTACGTCATTCGAGCGATGCGAGACGTCAGGATAAGATAGGGAACGCGCATACGCACTTGCGGATGCCGCACTATCATGAGCGAATGGATTCCGTACTCGTCAACTCCGTTCAGCATCATCCGGCCAATCGGAGTGGCCGCGACTTTGTCGTCGGCGATTTGCATGGCTGTGTCGATGCGCTGCGCTATCTGCTGCGCGACATCGCGTTCGATCCGGCGCGTGACCGGCTCTTTTCGGTCGGCGATCTGGTAGACCGCGGTCAACATTCCGAAGAGGCTTTGGCCCTGCTCGACAAGCCGTGGTTTCACGCGGTGCTCGGCAATCATGAAGACACCTTGTGCGGCGTCGCCGATGGGCGCTTGCGGCGCCAGTGGTGGTATGGAATCGGCGGGATATGGGCGGCGAGTTTGTCCGACGAACGTTTGCAACACTACGCCGAACGTCTGCGGACGCTGCCGCTCGTACGCGTGGTCGGCAGCGGTAAGGAGCGCTTCAATATTCTGCATGCCGAATTCTTCGGCACGGACGCCGAACTCGACGCCGGGAATTTTTCCGCCGAAACGCGCCAGCAATTGCTGTGGGGGCGGGATCTGGCCTTGGGCAATGGCGATCCGCAGCGGCAGCATGGGCTTTCGCTGACCTATTGCGGCCATACGCCGATGCGCGACATCCAGCAGATCGGCTCGCAGATTTTCATCGACACCGGCGCGTTCGGGCCCGGTGGCAAGCTGACCATCGTGGAGCCGCAGGCGTTGCGGCGCTGGTCGATCTCGGTTGAGGCGGCGCGGGAGAGCGGGGCGGCGGCGCTGGCCCTGCCCTGATTGTTGCGAGTCTCTTAGCTCTTAGCCCACCTGATTGAGCTCGAACACGATATCGATGCTCGTGCCATTCCAGTTGTATTCCAGATACGCCGCGTGATGGCAGTCGCGTAGCAGCGTGGTTCTGAACGCGGCGAGGCACTCGCCTTCGTCATCCCGCACCGATGGATACACGATGCCCGGCGCACCACCCTCGCGCACGGCACGGCCGAGCGATTGTCCGGCGACATAGTCGTCGGGCGACAGCACCGCGAGATCGAGCGATGCGTCGTCGCGGATGTCGACCACGTTGCCTTGCGCCACGACGGTGTAGAGCCGCATCTGCTGCCGCATGGGTGGCTCGGCTGTCGCCTCCAGAAATTTCCCTGTGTGGTAGCGCGTCTCCGCGATCGCAGTGGCACGCGAACGGGCGCAATAGAACACGCCGTACGTGCCGTCCGAGAAACGGCTGCCGAGTGGATTCAGGTGTGTCAACGCGGCCATGATCGGCCCATAGCCCGGACCGAACCGGCGCTCTTCGCGTGGCACGAGATCGAGTTCGCCGACTTCGGTGCGCAGGCGGTCGTTGGTCATCGCTTCGAGCGCGTAGAGGGCGTCGAAATCTTCGGGCGATGCGACCCGGTCGAACAGATTGACGGCCGGAAAGCGCGTTGGAATCACGCGATACGCGGGCGACCAGTCGAGCGGCGCGTTGCGCCAGCGGTGCTGCCAATGCGGTTCTGTCACGCCCAGCCGCCTCGCATCGCGTCGAGATACTGGCGCACGGCCACGAGATCGCTGATGTTGCCGGCCAGCATGCGGTCCAGCGCGCGGCGGCCGCCGAACGGCGGCGCGCTGTTGGGGCGCTTGATCCAGGTGTCGGCGGCGCTGGGCTGCGGCAGCAGGATCTGCAGCGCCTTATAGATGCCGAGCAGCAGCGACAGGCGTTCCAGCGTGTCGCGCCCCAGACGTGCGGTTCCCGGCGCGGATTTCCATTTGAAGTAGGTGGAACGGCCCGGCGAGCCGAGCAACACGATCTGCTCTTCGGCGCTCAAATCCCAGTCTCGCGCGATGTTGAAGAACGCGCGCAGGCCTGCCGCCGACATTTCCGTAAGCGTGGGTTCCGAAACCGGCCGGCGGATGGGCGGTTCGGGCTGGGTGACGCGGGCGGCGTGAGCCATGATGGGGTGAGTCCTTATCTGTACTTGTTGTTGATATTAGTCTAAAAATGGATTTTTGCAAGAGAATATAATCCCGACTCGTTATGAAGTCGAAGATCAGGAGAAGCAGGAGATGTGGGTTCGAGCAGTAGCAACGGCAGTTGCAGTGTGGTGCGTGTCCGGGGCGGCAATGGCCGCTGGTTATGCGGAAGTGTGGAATCCGCCCGAGTCGACCGGGCATGCGGCGAAGCACGCAAAGAAAACGACGGGTGCCGCCAAGGTCAAGTCTATCGCCGGCGCGAAGGTGGGTTCGAAGCAGGCGGCGAAGGGGCAGCATGGGGCGCAACGGGTCGCGTCGGTGTCGAAGAGCGGTGCCAAGCCGGCAGCGCACGGCAGCGTGAAGAAGGTCGCCGCCAGGAATGTTGGCCACGGTGGCGTGGTGAAGGGCGCGGGCAAACCTAAGTCGAAGGCAGCGGTGGTGGCGCAGGGTAAGAAGCCGCACGCACAACTCGCTCAGGCGAAATCGGGGCAGGGCCGGATCATGCACGCCGACCTGGTTCAAGGCCATGCAGCGCATGCCAAGGTGGTCAATGTGACGGCGAAAACCAGCGTGGCCAAACCGGCCGTGGTTCACACGAAGGCGCCTGCCAAGGCCGCAAACGTAGCGGCAAGTCCCGCGGCGACCGCGCCCGCTAATCTGGCGACCGTCAGCAGCGGGTCGTTGCCGCCGATTCTCCACTGACCCTCTGTTCGATTCAGGCGGCGCGTTTGCGTTTGGCCTTGGTGCCCGGCGGACCCAGCGCCGTGCGGCCGAGTTCGACGATGCGCGCCGAGAGCTTTTCGAGGCGTGGCGACTGGACCTTCCAGGCGTGCCAGTACAACTCGACGTCGGTGGGCTGCTTCGGCGCAAGGTCGACCAGTTCGCCGCGCTCGACGGCATCGCCGAATTCCAGTTCGGGCACCATGCCATAGGCGAGGCCACGCTGGATCGCCATGTAGCGCGGCACTGGCGCGGGCACGTAGTGGCACGGATAAGCTTCCGGGGGCAGGCCGAAGCGCGTCTCGAGAAAGCGCGCCTGCAACGCGTCCTTGCGTGAGGACAGGATCACCGGCGCGCGCCGCGCGCCTTCACGCGTCAAGCCGTTCGGAAACCATCGCTCGACGAACGCCGCCGACGCCACCAGCCGGTAGCGCATCGCGCCGAGCCGTTCCGCGAAGCAGCCGCGCATCGGCGCCGGTTCGGTGGTGATGCAGCCGATCGCGAGGCCTGAGGCGAGCAGCGCGTGGGTGTGATCCTGGTCGTCGACGGTCAGATCGAGCAGCACGTTTTCCTGCAGCAGGATCTCGGAGAGCGCGGGAAAAAACCATGTGGACAGCGTATCTGCGTTGACGGCAGCGGCGACGTTCAGCAGCGCTTCGTTGGCGCCCGCAAGATCGCTGGCGAAGTCGTCTTCGAGCAGGGCGGCACGCCGTAGATATTGCAATAGACGCTGGCCCATCTGCGTCGCGCGACAGGGCCGCGTGCGCACGATCAGCGGATTGCCCAGGCGCGTTTCGAGCGCCCGCACACGCTGCGATACCGCCGACGACGTGATGTTCAGGCGAACGGCGGCCTGCTCGAAGCTGCCGGTTTCGATGACCGCGCGGACGGCGGCGGTTTGTCGGGGGTCGAGGTCCACTGATCTACTTTTAAATGAAATGGTTGGTTTTCCAGCTTAAGCGAAAGCCGGCGAACTTTATTCATGATTTAGGGCGAGAAGTCGTTTTGTCATTGCGTTGCCAACCCATTCGTCACCAACCGCAACGTCTCCATCGACCGCGCATCCCTCACGCGCGAATGCAGGGTCACGCGTGATTCCGGCAGCGGCGGCAAACCCAGCCGTGCGCCGACATCGATCAATCCACGCGGCGCCACTCTGCGCGCCAGCGGCGACACCGCAAGACCAGCCGCGACCGCGGCGCCGACGGCAGCCACTCCGCCGCCGACGAACACTTCCTGCCATGCAAGCCCCGCCTCATTCAGCGTGTGCAGCGCGACGTCGCGCACATTGCACGGCGGACTCAGCAGTGCCAGCGCCAACGGCTCGCCGACGCGCGGCAGCCATTCCGGCGTAGCGAGCCAGCCAAGCGGCTCGCTGAACAGCACTTGCGCGTCGTCACGCGGCGGCTCATCGGCGCCGTAGCGAACGATCACTGCGTCGAGGCGCCGTTCATCGAATTGTGCGAGCAGTGCAGCGGACATGCCCAGATGCAATTCGACCACCAGACCCGGATCGTGCGCGTTGAGCCGCGCGAGCAACTGCGGCAAGTTCGTTCCCGCGACGTGCTCGCTCAGCCCCAGCGTGAGCCGCCGACGCTCCACGGACAACGAACCCAGCGCCCGCTCATGTGCGCTCAGCAGATCCCGGGCCGCGCCAAGGAATGCGTTGCCATCCGCGGAAAGGCGCACGACACGCGGCGTACGTTCCACTAACTGCTTGCCGAGATGCGCTTCCAGCCGTTTCAGCTTCAGGCTGACGGCCGATTGCGTGGTATCGAGCGCGTCCGCTGCCCGCGTGAAGCTGTGCAGATCGGCGACCAGCACGAAGGCGCGCACCGCATCGAGATCGAGGACTTTCATTTCAGTTGAATATGGATGAAATAGCCAAAGATGGCTGTTCATTATGACTGAGCGCGCCTAAGCTGTGTTTACCCAATCACGGCAACCAAGGAGTTTCATCATGCCGCTCACACGAATCGCATTGCGCGCCGGCAAGCCGGTGGAATACCGGAAGGCGCTGACGGACAGCATCCAGCGTTCGCTGGTGGAGACGTGCAATGTGCCGAAAGACGACATCTTCATGCTCATCACCGAGCACGATGCCGGCAATTTTGTGTACGACAAGCAGTATCTGAACATCGAACGCAGCGACGATCTCGTGGTGATTCAGATCACGTTTAACAATACGCGCACGCTCGAACAAAAGAAGGCGCTGTACAAGCGCATGGCGGATGAACTGGCGGAGTCGCCCGGACTGCGACGAGAGGATGTATTCATCAATCTCGTCGAAGTGCTGAAGGAGAATTGGTCGTTCGGTAATGGAATCGCGCAGTACGCGGTTTGAGTGACTGACGAACTCAGGTGGCCTGCGCGTAATTGAGGCGGGCGGGAATGGATGCGCGGGGCAGCCAGACAGGCAACGATGCGTCGCTATAATGGTTCGCTGTCCTTTCCTCACCCACCGACACTCCGCCGCCATGACATCCGACCGCATCGATCCGTCCCACGAAGCCCTCGAACTTGGCGGCTCCGTCTGGTTTAAGGCAGGCGCGCAAACGCTCGGCGGCGCGTCGCGGATTGCGCTGCTCGCGGCGATCGGCGAGACCGGTTCGATCACCAGCGCGGCGAAAGCCATCGGCATGAGCTACAAAGGCGCGTGGGACGCCGTCGACACGATGAACAATCTCGCCGGCGAGCCGCTCGTCGTGCGCTCGACCGGTGGCAAAGGCGGTGGCGGCACGATACTCACGCCGCGCGCCGTGAAGCTGATCGATACGTTTCGGGCGGTCGAACGCGAGCATCGGCGTTTTCTCGAACGCGCGGGTGCGGCGATCGAAGGCTTTGCAACGGATTGGGACCTGATTGGCCGCATCGGCGTGAAAACGAGCGCACGCAATCAGCTTTATGGCACGGTGTCGGCAATTACGCGCGGGACGGTCAACGATGAAGTGTCGCTGGCGCTACCAGGCGGCCATACGATCGTCGCCGTAGTCACGCATGAAAGTACGGAGACGTTGGGCCTCGCGGTGGGGGCGGCGGCGTTTGCGTTGATCAAGGCGTCGTGGGTGGTGCTGCTCGTGGAGAACGAAAGCGGTGCGCCGCTGCAACTGTCCGCGCGCAATCAGTTGCGCGGCGCGGTGCAGAGCGTGAAGCGCGGGGCGGTCAACGCGGAGGTGTCGCTGCTGTTGGACGGCGGCGCGGTGATTACCGCGGTCGTCACGAATCAAAGCGTCGATACGCTTGGGCTTGTGGAAGGCGGGACTGCGGTCGCGGTATTCAAGGCGTCGAGCGTGATTCTTGGCGTGAAGGATTGAATGAGCCGAGGGCACTGAAGGGCGCAGGCTCTGGCGATTCTGAGAATTGTGGCGTCCCGGATGGCCCCGAACCATCCGACGGCGCGCGCAGACCTTACGGCACGCTGCGCTCGTACCCAGCAAACGGATGGTTCTCACGCACGCAACCATCGCTGACCTGCACGACCTGATCGCCGAACGCGGCGACATCGTCGGGATCGTGCGTGATTAACACCATCGGAATATCGAGCCGCGTCTGCAGGTCCGACAACTCGCTCCGCATACGCTGACGCAGCGCGCTATCGAGTGCGGAAAACGGTTCGTCCAGCAATAGCAGGCGAGGCTCAGCGACGAGCGCCCGCGCCAGGGCCACGCGTTGCTTCTGTCCACCCGAAAGCTGCGCCGGATGATTACCCGCCACACTCTTCAACTCGAGCGCATCGAGCCAGTAATCGACTTGCGGGTGCGAGATTCGCGCGCGCGGATTGAGCCAACCCTGCTGCAACCCGAAGCCGATGTTCTGCCGCACGTTCAGATGCGGAAACAGCGCGTAGTCCTGAAACAGATACGCAATCTTGCGTGCCTGCGGTTTCTGATCGATACCGCGCGCACTGTCGAACAACGCGTTGCCGTGCAACGTGATTGTCCCTTCGTCGGGGTGCAGCAAACCGGCGATGGCCTGCAAAGTCAGACTCTTCCCCGCGCCGGACGGCCCGAACAGCACGACGCGCTGCGTGGTCGCCTTGAACGAGACGTCGAGCGTGAAATGGCGCTCGGCGCTCTCGAAGGTCTTGCGGATGTCGACGGTAAGCAACATATCAGCGGGACGTCAAAAGCGTGTGCTGCGGCACCAGACGGCCCGCGAGCAACAGGATCACGACACACGTCACCGAAGTCACGAGCACAAGGAAATTCGCGGTGCTGTCGTCGCCGGCCTGCACGGCTGAATAGACTGCAACCGAAAGCGTCTGCGTGCGTCCCGGCAAGTTGCCCGCGATCATCAGCGTCGCGCCGAATTCGCCGAGCGCCCGCGCAAACGCCAGCAGACCGCCCGCGAGGATGCCGCGAGCGGCGAGCGGCAGTGTCACGCGAAAGAAGACCGCCGTTTCGCTGACGCCGAGCGTGCGCGCGGCCCGCTCGAGTTGTGGATCGACGGATTCGAAGGCGGCGCGCGCCGACTTCAGCACGAGCGGGAACGCCACCACCGTCGACGCGATCACCGCGCCCTGCCAGGTGAACACCAACTGGATATCGAGCTTGTCGAGCCATCCGCCGATCACGCCGCGCCGCCCGAGCAGGACCAGCAGGTAGTAGCCGAGCACGGTGGGCGGCAAAACGAGTGGCAGCATGAGCAGCGAATCGATCACATCGCGCGCGCCGGAGCGCCAGCGCGACAAACCGAAACCGGCCGCGACGCCGAACACCAGATTGAGCGCGGTGGCCCAGCCCGCCACTTTCAGTGACAGCAGGAGCGGAATCCAGGCCTGTTGCATGTGCGTGCGGTACCCAGGTTAATGCGCGGGCTTGAAGCCGTACTTCGCGAGCACGGCCTGGCCGGCCGGCGAGAGCACAAAGTTCATGAAGGCTTGCGCGTCGGCCGCGTGACGGCTGCCTTCGACCTGCGCGATTGGATAGGTGATCGGCGTTTGTGTCGGCACGTTCATCGCGACCTTGACCTTGTCCGGCATGACTGCGGCATCGGTGCTGAACACGAAGCCGGCGTCGACTTCACCGCGCGACACATAGTCCAGGCTCTGGCGTACGTTCGATGCCAGCACAGCCTTTGCGCTGACCGCGTCCCACACGCCCGCGGCTTGCAGCGCGCCCTGTGTATAGCGGCCAACCGGCACCGAAGCCGGATCACCGTAGGCCACACGCTTCACATTCGCCGACGTCAGATCGTTCAGCGAGGCCGGCGCGAAATGGCTGTCGGTCGGCACGATCAGCACCAGCGAATTGGCGGCAAAGTCCTTGCGCGTAGCCGGAACGATCACTTTTTCCGCCGCGGCCTTGTCCATTGCTTTCTGATCGGCGGAGGCGAACACGTCAGCGGGCGCACCCTTGACGATTTGCTGCATCAGCACGTCGGAGGCGCCGAAGTTCAGCAGGACCTTGGTGCCGGGATGCTGCTGTTCGAAGACCTCGCTCACCGCTTTGAACGCGTTGGTCAGGCTGGCGGCGGCGGAAACCACCAGTTCGTCGGCACGTGCGTTGGCGCTGACTGCAACGGAGATGGCGCTGGCGATGAACAGCGCATGTTTCACAAGGCGGCGGGACAGTGTCATGAAGGCTGGATGTCCGGCGTGGGCCGGAACTGGGGGGTTAAAACGCTATCGTAATATATGAAAGGTTATAGCGGTACCCATGCTGATTATTCAGTTGCGCGCATAACGCGGCGCGTGGGCCGGCAGGGGTGGGCTTCAGTTGCCAAACAGGAAATCGATTGAACGCGCTTCAGACGTCCGGCGAGTGCGGCGGCGTAAGCGTGTTGAGCGTCTGCGACAGGGGTGCCATAGCGGGGCGTACGTCACGCACGGCCCGCCACTTGGCGCGAATGAACGGCCGGTCGTGACCGGACACCTTCAGCGCGATATGCGTGACCCAGCGTTGCGTCGGCACATGAACACCGTGCATCAGCAGCGCGAGGATCATCAGACTTGCGGCGACGGGCGCCGCCGACAACCGGCCCGGCTCGGCATGCCACGCCATTCGCACGAAGAAGAGCGCCGCCAGCGCGCCGACCAGGCAGCCGGTTACGGCTTCAGACGGTGAGTGAGCGCTCAGTACGACGCGCGACAAGCCGACCGCAATACCCGCAGCCAGGCCCAACAAGACGCCGAGCAGACGAATCGCCGGGCGCGCCGGCAGCAACATCAGGAACAGCGCGACCGGATAGACGGCGGTCGACAGCATGGCGTGACCGCTGACGCCAGTGAAATCCAGTTCGCGCACGCCGACGCCCCAGCCGAGGAAGGCAAGTTTGGTCACGGTCACAACGCCGATGGCCGCGCCAAGCAGCAGCAACCAGCCAGCCGCCATGCGCCACGTGTAGCCGATCGCCAGCCAAAGTGCGATGGCGAACGCGAGCGGCAGCGTCATGCCGGCGCCGCCGAGGCTGGTGATCGAGTACCACAGATGGGCAGGTAAATCGGGCATGGCAAAGGCGCGACCAAGGCCGCGTAGAATCGGGTTGGTAATGGTTTAACGCGCGAACGGCGCGAATCGCCGACGCGGCGAAGGCGTCACCGACATTATTTACCCGCCAGTATAGACGGGTGCTGCGGGCGGGATTCGCCACGCGTCAGGCTTTTTGTAGCGGGGCGTTGGCTAGCGAACAAGCTTTGCCATGATTTGACGTTGCTGCTGCTGCAAGGTTCGCCGGGCGGAAAATTCGGTATCCGGCAGAGGCTAAGGCCGTCAGCATCGCATGAGGATTGGTGTTATTGTGCATTGCACAACAAAGCGTCGTTCGATCGAACGACACCTGTCCCTTTTTGCGAGGTTACCCGCCGATGGCAAAAAGTCTGTCGAAAATCTGGCTACGTGGTCTCAAGCGGCTGCTCGCCATTCAAACCGAGCACACTCACGCAACCACCAAGCGCGCCCCCACGCGGCCGGCACGCGCCGCTACCACCAAACCTTCGGCCAAGGTCCGTCCTGTCAAGCCGGCGGCCGCGCTGCGCGCATCCGCGAAACGCGACGCGCCGCGTGCCGCTCCACGGGAATCGCGGGTTCGTCCGCGCGCCTCTGCATGGGCGAGCGGTTCATGGACGCGCTCGTTCCATTCGGCGCCTACCGCGCCTGGGCGGCTCGTCAACCACCTTCAGTACGGGCTGTACATCCCGACCGGCCATGCGCACGAGGCGATGCCGCTGGTGGTGATGCTGCACGGCTGCACCCAGTCGATTGACGAATTCGCCGAAGGCACGCGGATGAACGTGCTCGCCGACCGGTTCGGCTTTGCCGTGGTTTATCCGGAACAGTCGAAGCATGTGCATTCGCATCGCTGCTGGCATTGGTACGACGCCAGCGACAGCGCCGGTGGTGCTGAGGCGCGTGCGGTCGTCTCGCTGGTGGATTCATTGGTTGCCCAGCACGGCTTCGACAGCGAGCGCGTCTATGTCGCCGGAATCTCTGCCGGGGCCGGCCTGACGGCGCTTCTGGCCGCTAACTACCCGGAGCGATTCGCGGCGGTCGCGCTGCATTCCGGCCCCGCTTTCGGCGAGGCTCGCTCCGGCATTGCGGCGATGGACGTGATGCGGCGCGGCGCGCGTCGCGAGCCGGCCGAGCTGGTCGACGAACTCGTTAACGTGGCTGAATACCCCGGGATGCCGGCCATCATCCTCCACGGCGACACCGACCATGTGGTCGCGCCCGTCAATGCGGACCAGTTGGCGGTGCAGTTTCTCCGTCTGAACCGGATCGTCGACGAGAAAGGCGCGCGCAAATCCGGCGAAGTGAAGGAAGAGCGCAAAGGTGGCGTAGTGATGCGCGACTACCTGCGCGGCGGCCGGCGCGTGGTGCGGCTGTGCCGTGTCCAGGGGCTCGCGCACGCATGGAGTGGCGGCGATGACGCCGTACCTTTCCATTCCGCCAAAGGTCCGGACGCAAGCGCCATGGTGTGGGAATTTTTCAGGCACCAACGCCGCACGGGCACCGGCCGTATCGCTGAAAGCACCGCCACAGAAGCTTCGGCAGGCGCACGGTGACGTTGGAACAACACTTCGAAATGAGTATTGGCGTAATCCTAGGGTTTTCCCTATAATACGGGTTATCCCTTAGGCGTTAACGCCTAAACTCATTGTCGAGGTTGACCATGTACCTGCTTAGCCGCCTGTTTCTGTTCCTGACCAAATCGCCCGATCAACTCGCGAAAGAACGCGCTGACGCCTTCCTCGCAGAGGCAACCGATCTTTACGATCTGGAATTCCGTATGCGCAAGCTCGACCGTGAGGCGGCTACCCGTCATCCGGCGTGGATGGCCCAGCACTAAGCTGCGCGAGTTTGAAGCATCGGCGCGTAATGAAGAACGCCGATGTTTGGGGTAAGGCGCCCAAGCTGTTATGAGCTATTGGAAGGGCTCAAACACGCTTAAACAGCCGGATTCAATTGCCACAGCGCGTGATCCAACACCGCGGTAAATGCCACCCAGGCTACATAGGGCTCGAGTAGTTCGCCAGCCCAGTGGTCCCGTCGCCAGAGTGCAAGCGTCAGTGCGACGATCAGCACTAAAACACGAACAACGACGGCAAACGGCGCGTCCTTCAGTCTTCGCCAGACGTTTCTGATCAAATCAATGTGAGCGGGCGCTTACTTGCCGAAACGGGCAAGCGTACGCTGCCGAGCGTCGGCATGGTCGACGATCGGCGCGGGATAATCTTTGCCCAAAATCACGCCAAATTCCGCGAGCCGATCCGCACCCGCCAGCCACGGCGCGTGAATCCATTTGGCCGGCAGTTTCGCAAGTTGGGGCAGGTAGCGTTTGATAAAGCGCCCTTCGGTGTCGAACTTTTCGGATTGCGTGATCGGGTTGAAGATCCGGAAATACGGCTGCGCGTCGCATCCCGTCGATGCCGCCCATTGCCAGCCGCCGTTATTCGCCGAGAAATCGAAGTCGTTCAGTTGTTCGGCGAAGTACCGCTCGCCGCGTCGCCAGTCGACGCCCAGATCCTTCACCAGAAAACTCGCCGTCACCATCCGCAGGCGGTTGTGCATGTAGCCCGTGCGGTTCAGTTGCAGCATCGCGGCGTCGACCAGTGGATAGCCCGTGCGGCCGTCGCACCATGCGGCGAACGCCTCGTCCGCTTCCGGGCCTTGCTCCCAGCGCAGCCGGTCGTACTCTTCCTTGAACGACGCACCATCCGCCAGCTTTGGATGATGCGAGAGGATCATGAAGTAAAAATCCCGCCAGATCAGCTCCGTCAGCCACGTGGCCGAACCTTGCCCGTCCGGCTGCAGTGACATCTCGTGCGCGATCCGCGCGAGCGTGCGGATCGAGACGATACCGAAGCGCAGATGCATCGACAGGTAGCTCGGGCCTTTGACTGCGGGAAAGTCGCGCCGGTCCCGATAGCTGTCGATGCGGGTCATGAAGTCGTCAAGCAGGCGTTGCGCGCCGCTCATGCCGGTGGGCAAGTTGAGCTCCGCAAGATTGCTCGGTGCGAAGCCGAGTTGATCGAGCGTCGGCAACTGACGGTCCAGCTTGGGAGGCAGTGCTGTCAGATGCTTTGCGTAGGTCTCGACCGGATACGGTTTCAGATCGAAGGCCGTTAGCTGCTTGAGCCATGCGTTCTTATAAGGCGTGAACACCGTGAACGGTTTGTTCTGGCCTGTCAGCACCTCATCGCGCTCGAAAATCACCTGGTCCTTAAACGTCAGCCATTGGCGTCCGACCTCGACAAGCCGTTCGTGCACCGTCGCGTCACGCTCGATCGCGACCGGCTCGTAATCGTGATTCGTGAATATTGCATCCACATTGAGTTCATCAGCGAGCCTGGGCACGAGATCGACCGGATCGCCGTACAGCACGATGAGCCCGCCACCTTTGGCGCGCAACGCCTCGTCCAACTCGCCCAATGCAGCAAGAATGAACTCGACGCGGCGGTCCTGTGGCTGCGTGTCCGGATGGCGAGTTTGCCAGGCGTCGCTCAGCGGTTGCAGGATCGTCGTGTCGAATACGAACGCGCACCAGACGCGCGCGCAATGCTTGAGCGCGTAGTAGAGCGCGGCGTTGTCCGTGCTGCGCAGGTCGCGGCGAAACCAGACCAGACCGGTATCGAAAGTGTCGTTCAGGCGCCGGAGGCGTGTCATTGGAAACGTGGGTCGGGTAAAGGGCCGCGTGGCGAAGCATGGAACGGCGCGATGATCAACTGCCAGGCGACGATATTACTGAACTGTGCTTTTACTCACAAAGCTACGGGTGAAAAAGCGTGACGGCAGGCGATCGGTCGGATCGATGTCGCACGATGTCGCACATTGCGTGCCGCGTCCGCGAATGCCTGTTGCGCCGCAAAATGGCACAACGCCCGCGCCTGGTTTGCAGGATACGGGCGTTATTCATGACGGCGCGGTCGTGCCGCGCGTGTCAACGATTCGATTCATTGGCAATTCGTTCAAGCCGCCGGAGCTTACGCGACTTGCAGGCGCACCGCGACGTTGTTGCGCGTGGCGTTCGAGTACGGGCAGACCTGATGTGCTGCGTCGACCAGTTCCTTGGCTGCATCTGCGGGGAGGCCCGGCAACGAGACGCGCAGATCGATGTCGAGCGCGAAGCCGCCATTGTCGTTCGGGCCGATCCCCACTTCTGCCGTGACTTGCGTGTCAGCCGGCAAAGCCTGCTTGCGCTGGCCGGCGATGAACTTCATCGCGCTCAGGAAACACGCCGAATAGCCCGCTGCAAAGAGTTGTTCCGGGTTGGTACCCGCTGCGCCCGTGCCGCCCAGTTCACGCGGTGCCGCCAGCTTCACGTCCAACGCATTGTCCGACGACACTGCGCGGCCGTCACGGCCACCGTTGCTGGTTGCGCTTGCTTTGTAGAGGATGTTCATTATGCTGCTCCTAAATCTGGGTTGTCAGGGTGGTTTGCATGCTTGCCGCTGTTTGGCCACCTTTCTGGCGGAGTGCTATCGAAGCGGCATGTGATAAAGATAGTACACAAATCATTTGTGTGCAAACTAATTTTTGTATCGACTCGATAGCGTGCCATTTGAAACAGGCCGGCTAGTGGTCCATGTAATCGTTGAGCGTGGTGCGCAGGCGCGTCAGATCGTCACGCAGACGGAGCAGGAATTCCGGCGTCTGCTGGGTCGCGCAGAAGATTTCCGCCGGCACTTCGCGTGCCTGACGCTTCAGCGCGGTGCCCGCTTTGGTGAGCCGGATATAGACGAGCCGCTCATCTTCGACGCCGCGTACCCGTTCCAGGTAGCCCTGCGCCTCGAGGCGCTTGAGCAGCGGCGTGACCGTCGCCGAGTCGAGATTCAGGCGCGCGGCCATGTCTTTCACCGTGACGTCGTCGGCTTCCCATAGCACGAGCATCGTCAGATATTGCGGGTACGTCAGGCCGAGCTTGTCGAGCAGCGGTTTGTACGCCTTCGTCATCGCAAGCGAGGTCGAATAGAGGGCGAAGCAGAGTTGCTCGTCGAGCGTGAAGGGCAAAGCGGGGCGCTGGGTCATGTTGCATCTCGCGGAAAAAAGAGCGTGCAAATCGATTGCGCGCAAACCATTGTGCCGCAAGTCGAGGCGAGATGCCGAGCGTGCCAAGGCGAAAGCGGGCAGTGCGCCGGATTGAAACCACACGGGCGCCGAAAAAGCGCCCGCGCTTGAGCAGCGGCCTAGCCGGCGCTCAAGCCGCCGGCGTGGTCGGCAGGTCCGGTGCTTCAGGCGTTTGCACGCCGAAGCAGCCGCGATAAGTCGCGTAGAACGAGCAATACAGCATGGTTGTGACGATCATCGTGGCGGGCATCAGGATCGCGAATGCGAAGTCGCCCGCGCCCAGCGCCTGCATCAGCGCGGACAAGCCGAACGAGACGGTCGTCGCCACCGCGAACCACAATGCACCGAACACGATGAACGCGCCGCGATTGCGCCAGCAACTGACGATGCTGAAGAACATCGCCTTGACGGGCGGCACGTCGTGCCACGCGATAAGAACCGGCGAGAACCAGAAAATCATCGCGACAGGAATGTAGAACGCGAACGCGGCGATCACTGCCAGCGGGATATTGCTGTTGGCGATCGCGTCCTGATCCATCGTAGCCATGCCGAGCATGACCTTCAGCAGCATGCCGCCGTCGGCGAGTGCCGAGCCGGCCAGCACCAGCGCCATCGCGACGACGTACAGCACGCCCAGCGCCAGCAGACGTTTGGCGACCGCGGGGCCGTACGAGTGAAAGCCGTCCACCAGAATGGTCGGGAACACCGGCTTGCCCGCGATGGTGTTGCGGCACGCCGCCATGAAACCGACGGCGACACCCGGAATGAAGACCAGCGGCAGCACGCCGCCGACAACCGGAATCTGCGCCGCCAGCGTCATGACCAGCAGATAGGTGAAGAACAGCGTCAGAAACGCGAGCGGGTTCTTGCGGAACAGCCAGATACCCTGCCGGAACCAGACATAGCCGGTTTTCGCGGGGACTTCGATCAGTTGCATGAGGTATGAATGCCTGGAAGAGCAACGCCGGACAGGCGTTCGCGCAGAATGCGCTCGAAATGACCGGGGTCGTGCGGTTTGAGTAACTCGGCCGCGCGCGGCAAATGAAAATCATACAGG
Source organism: Paraburkholderia madseniana (assembly GCF_009690905.1). Taxonomy (GTDB): domain Bacteria; phylum Pseudomonadota; class Gammaproteobacteria; order Burkholderiales; family Burkholderiaceae; genus Paraburkholderia; species Paraburkholderia madseniana. The sequence continues at coordinate 185,089 of NZ_VOSW01000001.1, read as the reverse complement.
CGCGAGACCCAGAAGCGGTAAGCGCCGGCACGCAGCATATCGCCCCAGTGGCGGTTTTCTTCGACGGTGAACGGGCGCACGGTCTGGTAGGCGCGCAGCATGGCTTCGGTGCGTGCTTCGTCGAGCTTGCCGGTGGCGAGGTCGACGCACCAGTCGTTGACCGTTACCGCGACGTCGAACAGCCACTTGTCGCAGCCGGCGAAATAGAAGTCGAAGAAGCCGCCCAGGCGCACCTCGTGACCGGATTCCGGCGCGGCATGCGCGAATAGCGCGTTGTCGCGGAACAGATCGGCGTGGCACGGACCTTCGGGCAGCCTGGCGTAATCCGCCGACGCGAAGAACGCCTCCTGATGCGCCAGTTCCGACGACAGCAGGTCTCGTTGCGCCCCCTCGAGGAACGGCAGGATGGTCGGCACGGTTTCCTGCCACCACGGCAGGCTGCGCAGATTCGGCTGATAGCGCGCGTAGTCGCGCCCCGCCAGATGCATGCGCGCGAGCATTTGCCCGACCTCGACGCAGTGTTCGACCTGCGGCGCCAACTCCGGCGCGCCTTCGAGCTTGGTCACAATGGCGGCGGGCTTGCCGTGCAGCGTGCCGAACAGCGCGCCATCTTCACGCGGCATGGGATCCGGCACCGGCACGCGGTGCGCGGCCAGATGCTGCATCAGATCGAGATAGAACGGCAATTGCTCGGCCGTCAGCTTTTCGAAAATCGTGAGGACGTATTCACCGCGCGTCGTCGTCAGAAAGAAGTTGCTGTTCTCAATACCGGACGGAATGCCGCGAAACTCGACGACTTCGCCGAGATCGTAATGACGCATCCATTCTGCTAGTTGGGGTTCGGTGACAGCGGTGAAGACAGCCATGCGGGAAACGTCGGATCAGGTTAGTCGGGCTGGCGCGAGGCGACCAGTACGAGGTGTGGCGAATGCGTTGCAGAAAGCGCGGTCAAGGTCACGCAGTCAAAGTCAATCAGGCAGCGAATCTTGCCTGCCAATCCTGGCCACCCGTCAGGGTCGCTAAGCGCTGTGACAATTCAACGCGGTATCGCCATGCTGCAGGCGGTGCTGAAAATCGGCAAGCAGGCTAAAAGCCCGGGGCGACGCCCGCGGGCCGCGCAGATCCGGGAGCGGCTTACGTCACGCCGCTGCCCCGGCAACCGTCAATATGTCAGATTCACCGACGGCAGACGCGTGCTTGCGCGGCCGTTGTCGCGCACGGTAGGCGACGTGTCGAGCGGCGCGCTCATTTGATAGCGCGTGCCGAGATTCGAATGCACGTTGATTTCAACGGGCTTGCCTTTGTCGCGGTATTCGGTGATTTCGGTGCCGTTAGCGCTGCGTTCGTAGAAGCTCGGCGTGCGCGGGACGTTGATTTCGACCTTCGAGCTGACCTCGGCGGCCGGACGATTGATCTTCTCCAGGTCAGGCAGACCAGCCCGTTCATTGGCGGACTGGGGCGCACCGGGGGCCGGAGTGTCATCGACAGGCTGGGCAGCCATCGCCGCGTTGCCAAAGGCGAGGGCCAATGCAACGGCGACGGGAAGGAACGGCTTCATGGTGATTCTCCAATATGGTGCCCCGATTCTAGCAAATCCAGCCTTGCCTACGGGCGCGATCGCCTTATTTTGCGCCGCTTTCGCGCGACGTGCGCGCAATCTTGCGGCCGCTGTTGCGGCAGGTGTGGTAGGCGCGGCGAGGTCATTTGGCGATCGCGGGTTCCGTGGTAATGTCATCTCATGAATAGGGGCGAATGAAGATGAACAACGATACCAATCAACGCGCGGTGCAGACTCCCGCCAACAGCTTCCCAACCGAATCCTTTGACGACGCGGTCGAGGCCGTCACGCGTCTGTCGGCGATCTATGAAGCGAACACCTCGTTCCTGCGCGACGCCTTCGCGCGCTACCGCCGCAACGAACTGTTCGAACGCCGGGTGCGCGCCTGCTACCCGTTCGTCAGAGTGCGCACCGAAGTCAACACGCATATCGACTCGCGCCGCTCGTACGGTTTTGTCGCGGGCCCGGGCGTGTTCGAGACTACGGTCACTCGGCCCGATCTGTTCGGCAACTACTATCGCGAGCAATTGCGCCTGCTGGCGAAAAACCATCACGTGAAGATTGAAGTCGGTGTCTCCGACCAGCCGATTCCGATTCACTTTGCTTTCGCCGAAGGCATCCATCTCGAGGGCGATCTGGATCGCGAGCGCCTGTTCCTGATGCGCGACGTGTTCGATACGCCGGACCTCGCGCTGCTCGACGACCGCATCGTCAACGGCACGTATGAGCCGCTGCCGGGCGAGCCGCATCCGCTTGCGCTGTTCACGGCGGCGCGGGTGGATTTCTCGCTGCATCGGCTGAAGCATTACACGGCGACCTCGCCCACGCATTGCCAGAACTACGTGCTGTACACGAACTATCAGTTCTATATCGATGAGTTCGTCAAACTCGGCCGCACGATGATGGCCCATACCGACGACGAAGAACTGCGCGCCTATCGCAGCGAATACACGTCGTTTGTCGAACCAGGTGACGTGATCACGTACAACGAGAATCTCGGCGAGCAGGCGCAGGAAGGCACGGCGCCGCCGCGTCTGCCGCAGATGCCTGCGTATCACCTGAAGCGTGCCGACGGCAGCGGCATCACGATGGTCAACATCGGTGTCGGACCGTCGAACGCGAAGACGATCACGGATCACATTGCCGTGCTGCGGCCGCATGCGTGGATCATGCTTGGGCACTGCGCGGGTCTGCGCAATACGCAGCGTTTGGGCGACTATGTGCTGGCGCACGGCTATGTGCGCGAAGATCACGTGCTCGACGACGATTTGCCGCTGTGGGTGCCGATTCCTGCACTTGCCGAAGTGCAGGTGGCGTTGGAACGCGCGGTCGCGCAGGTCACGCAACTGGACGGCGTCGAGTTGAAGCGCGTGATGCGTACGGGCACGGTGGCGAGCGTGGATAACCGCAACTGGGAGTTGCGCGATCACCGTGAGCCGGTGCAGCGGCTGTCGCAAAGCCGCGCGGTCGCGCTCGACATGGAAAGCGCGACGATTGCGGCCAACGGGTTCCGTTTCCGCGTGCCTTACGGCACCTTGCTATGTGTGTCGGACAAGCCTTTGCATGGCGAATTGAAATTGCCCGGCATGGCGGATCAGTTCTATCGCGCGCAGGTCGATCAGCATTTGCAGATCGGTGTGAAGGCGATGGAGTTGCTGCGGATGAATGGCTTGCATCGTTTGCATAGCCGTAAGTTGCGCAGCTTCGCGGAAGTGGCGTTTCAATAAGCGCCTCTTGATAGGGCGCGGTAAGGCGAGGGCGAGCGTCTGCTCCTCTCCTCGCCTTACCGCCTTAAAACTGCCCAAACCCTGTCAGCCCGATCAAGCTCCCCGCCGCCAGCAACCACAGCGGATGAATGCGCGTCTTCAACGCCAGTACGGCGGTAAATGCGCAGATTGCCCATGCAATCGCCGTCGGGTTCGACGCTTCGGCGATCAAGGACGCGCTTGCCGCGACGATGCCTGCCGTCACCGGCACCAGTCCTGCTTGCGCGTAACGCCGCCACGGACGGTCCTTGAACCGGTCCCACGCATGCAGCGCAAGAATCGTCACGAGCGACGAAGGTCCGAACTTCGCCACAGAAGTCACCAGCATCCCCGCCCAACCCGCCACATGCCAGCCGACCAGCGTGACAATCATCAGGTTCGGCCCTGGCGCCGCTTGTGCGAGCGCGAACAGCGCGCTGAATTCGCTGGCCGGCATCCAGTGATGCACATCCACCACCTGTCGCTGCATCTCCGGAAGAATCGTGTTGCCGCCACCGAACGCGAGCAGCGAAAGCTGACTGAAAATGATGGCGAGAGAAATGAGCGTGTCGTTCATCGTGCGGCCCTCGACGCGATGTAGATGCTGAGTGGCGTGAGCACCAGCATCGTAGGCAGAAGCGGCAGGCGCATGATGGCGATCGCGATGAAGCCGAGCGCCGCGATAAGCGCGGCCATCGGTTTATCCCGCAACGGCAGAAGGATTTTTACGGCCATCGAGATCAGCAGACCGGACGCTGCGGCGGCAAGACCGGCAAACAGATGGCGAATGTGTGGGTCGTTTTGCGTATGTTCGTACAGCACGCCAAGGCCGATCACCACCAGCGATGGCCCGGCGATCAACCCGAGCAACCCCGCCAGCGCACCCGGCACGCCGCGAAAGCGCATCCCGATCGCCACCGAAAGATTGATCACATTGCCGCCCGGCAGGAATTGGCACAGGCCCAGCAAGTCGGTGAATTCCGCGCCGGTCAGCCAGCGCCGTTGCTCGACCAGGGCGCGCCGCGCCAGCGGCAGTGCGCCACCGAATGAGATCAGCCCGAGGCCGAGAAAGCCGCTAAAAATTTCCCGCAATGTGGGCGTGGGCGCCCGGTCGGCCGTGATTGAGGTGAGATCGTGATCCATATCGCTAGGCTTCCAGTTCAAGCTCTGGAGGTTAGCGCCGAACCCTCGCTGGGCAAAACGATTTTTGAGCGCGCCTTTGTGATCTAGAATCACAAGCATGGCTCGTAATCTTCCTCCTTTTCCGGCGCTGCGTGCCTTCGAGGCTGCCGCACGGCATGAAAGTTTCACCGCCGCAGCGAACGAATTGCATGTGACGCACGGTGCAATTAGCCGGCAAGTCGCAGCTTTCGAAACATGGCTCGGCGTGCAGGTGTTTCATCGCCGCGGCAAGCGCGTGCGCCTGACCGACGACGGCCGCCGCTATCTGGCCACCGTCCAGGCCGCGTTCGACAGCATCGCGCTTGCTACGGATCAATTGCGTGATACGGGCGTCGTTCACGTTTTAAGGGTGAATGCGCTGCCGACTTTCGCAATGAAGTGGCTGCTGCCGCGGCTTCATCAATTCCAGCGCAAGGTGCCAAATGTGGAGCTGCGCCTATCGACTTCAAACGCACCGGTCGAAACGCTGGACGGCTTCGACGTCGCCGTGCGGCGCGGGCCGGCGCATTGGCCGAACTGCGTGAGCGGCCATTTTCTTGGCGAGAGCGAGATCCCGGTGTGCAGTCCCACTCTCCTGCAACGCTCACCAATCAAGGCGGCCGACGATCTCGCGAAGCACGTGCTGCTGCATTCGGACACGCGGCCCGATGCGTGGAGCAACTGGTTATCGGCGGCAGGGGTCACGGCGACATGCCGGAAGAAGCAGTCGTTCGACCACTTCTATCTGGCCTTGCAGGCCGCGGTGGATGGACTCGGCGTAGCGCTCGGCCCGTTGCCTTTGCTGGCGGATGAGCTGGCATCGGGACGGCTCGTCGTGCCGTTGGCCGGTCCGCGTATCGATGCGCGCGGCTATTGGTGGGTGGCGAGGCGGGAGGTCGCGCAGGCGCCGCTAGTGGCGCAGTTCTGCGAATGGCTGCAAGCGCAGGGTGATCAGACCGACGTAGCGGAAGCGAGCGACCTGGAGGCCACTCGCTAGAACCCGCATGCGTTGCTCTGCTAAATACGCATTGAACATCAGCAAGCTGACTTCGCGCACGAGGCGCGAAGAGCCAGCATCACAGATAGAACATCCGGTCCTCATCCGATTTGGCCGGATGCGGTTCGGCTTCTTCGCGGTCTTCATAGAACTTCAGCACTGCTTCGAGCACCTGGTCCGGATCGTCGATTACCTGCATCAAATCCATATCCGTTGGATTGATCAGGCCCATCGGCGTGAGCGAGTTCTTGAACCACGCAAGCAGGCCTTCCCAGAACTCGCCGCCCACCAGAATGATCGGCACGTGGCGCGACTTCTTGGTTTGAATCAGCGTGAGGACTTCGGCGAGCTCGTCCAGCGTGCCGAAACCGCCCGGCATGACGATCACCGCATCCGAGTTCTTCACGAACGTGACTTTGCGCGTGAAGAAATGGCGGAAGCGCAGCGAGATGTCCTGCCATTGATTGCCCGATTGCTCGTGCGGCAGTTCGATGTTCAGGCCGACCGAAGGGGCTTTGCCTGCATGGGCGCCCTTGTTGGCCGCCTCCATGATGCCGGGGCCACCGCCCGAGATGACCGCGAAGCCGGCGTCCGACAGCTTGCGTGCGATCTGCGTGGCGAGTTTGTAATACGGCGAGTTCGGTTTCAGGCGCGCTGAACCATAGATGCTGACAGCCGGACGAATCTCCGAGAGGTACTCGGTCGCCTCGATAAACTCTGCCATAATCGTGAACATCTGCCACGATGCGCGGGCCTTCTTAGCCGTAGCGCGCTCTTGATCTGCGAGTGATCGCAGACTCGGAATCACTTTTCTCTTAGTCATAATGCCTGAAGAACGAAGCCTTGAAGGTAAGACCCTGCTATTGGTCGACGGTTCGAGTTATCTGTACCGGGCCTACCATGCGATGCCTGATCTGCGCGGACCCGAGGGTGGCCCGACGGGTGCGCTCTATGGGATGATCAACATGCTGCGGCGCATGCGCAAGGAAGTTACCGCAGAGTATAGCGCGTGCGTGTTCGACGCCAAGGGCAAAACGTTCCGCGACGACTGGTATGCCGACTATAAGGCGAACCGCCCGTCGATGCCGGAGGATCTCGCGCGTCAGATCGAGCCGATTCACGTCGCCGTGCGTGCGCTCGGCTGGCCGCTCCTGATGATCGAAGGCGTCGAAGCTGACGACGTGATCGGCACGCTCAGCACCGCGGCGGAAAAGCGCGGCATGAATGTGATCGTGTCGACTGGGGACAAGGATCTGGCGCAGCTCGTGTCGGATCATGTCACCCTCATCAATACGATGACTAATGAGAAGCTCGACCGCGAAGGCGTGATTGCCAAATTCGGCGTGCCGCCGGAACGCATCATCGACTACCTGTCGTTGATCGGCGATACCGTCGACAACGTGCCCGGCGTCGAAAAATGCGGGCCGAAAACGGCGATCAAATGGCTGACGCAGTACGAAACCCTCGATGGCATCGTCGCACATGCGGACGAGATCAAAGGTGCGGTAGGAGACAATCTGCGACGTGCGCTCGATTTTCTGCCGATGGCGAAGAAACTCGTCACCGTCGAGCGCCAATGCGATCTGACCGGCCATATCGTGTCGATCGAAGAGAGCCTGGAAAGCCGGCCGGAATCGCGCGAGGAACTGCGCGACGTGTTCAGGCGCAACGGCTTCAAGACCTGGCTGCGTGAGGTGGAAGTCGCCGAAGTCGTGGAAGGTCCCGAGACCGATGTACCGCCCGCGCTCACCGTGGATCACGAACGTCACTACGATACCGTGCAGACCTGGGAGCAGCTCGACGCGTGGCTTGAGAAAATCAACGCCGCCGAGTTGACTGCATTCGATACCGAAACCACCTCGCTCGACCCGATGACCGCGCAAATCGTGGGCCTGTCGTTGTCGGTCGAACCCGGCTATGCCGCTTATGTGCCGCTCGCGCATCGCGGTCCGGACGCACCCGTGCAACTGCCGCGCGACGAAGTGTTGGCGAAGCTCAAGCCGTGGCTGGAAAGCACCGAGCACAAGAAGGTCGGCCAGCACATGAAGTACGACGAACAGGTGCTGGCGAACTACGGCATCGAAATGCGCGGCGTCGAACACGACACGCTGCTGGAATCGTACGTGCTCGAATCGCACCGTACGCACGACATGGACAGCCTCGCGCTGCGCCATCTCGGCATCAAGACGATCAAGTACGAAGAGGTCGCGGGTAAGGGCGCGTCGCAAATCGGTTTCGACGAAGTCGCGCTGGACAAAGCCGCCGAGTACGCGGCGGAAGACGCCGACATTACCTTGCGTCTGCATCAGGCCTTGTATCCGCAAGTGGCCGCGGAGAAGACGCTTGACTACGTGTATCGCGACATCGAAGTGCCGACCTCGCGCGTCTTGCGCAAGATGGAGCGCACCGGCGTGCTGATCGACGCGGAAAAGCTGCGCGCGCAAAGCAGCGAAATCGCCACGCGTCTGATTCAACTGGAAAGCGAAGCGTACGTGTTGGCCGGTGGCGAATTCAATCTTGGTTCACCGAAGCAGATCGGTCAGATCTTCTTCGAGAAGCTCGAATTGCCGGTGGTCAAGAAGACCCCGAGCGGCGCGCCGTCCACCGACGAAGAAGTGCTGCAAAAGCTCGCTGAAGACTATCCGTTGCCGAAGATCCTGCTCGAACACCGCGGTTTGTCGAAGCTGAAATCGACCTACACGGACAAGCTGCCGCGCATGGTCAACGCTCAAACCGGTCGCGTGCATACGAACTATGCGCAGGCGGTGGCGGTCACGGGCCGGCTGGCGTCGAACGATCCGAATCTGCAGAACATCCCCGTGCGTACCGGCGAAGGCCGCCGCATTCGCGAGGCGTTTATCGCCCCGCCGGGACACAAACTCGTCTCCGCCGACTACTCGCAGATCGAATTGCGCATCATGGCGCACATTTCCGGCGACGAATCCCTGCTGCGTGCGTTCTCGCAAGGCGAAGACATTCACCGCGCCACTGCCGCGGAGATTTTCAGCGTGACGCCGCTCGAAGTGTCGAACGATCAACGGCGCGTGGCGAAGGTCATCAACTTCGGCCTGATCTATGGCATGAGCGCGTTCGGTCTTGCCGCGAACCTCGGCATTACGCGCGACGCGGCCAAGTTGTATATCGACCGCTACTTCGCGCGTTATCCGGGCGTTGCGCGTTATATGGACGAAACGCGTCTGAGCGCGAAGGCCAAGGGCTACGTGGAAACGGCGTTCGGCCGCCGCCTGTGGCTGCCGGAGATCAACGGTGGCAACGGTCCGCGCCGTCAGGCAGCAGAGCGCGCGGCCATTAACGCGCCGATGCAGGGCACGGCCGCTGACCTGATCAAACTGTCGATGATCGCGGTGCAGAAGTGGATCGAGGAGTCGAAGGTCGGTACGCGCATGATCATGCAGGTGCACGACGAACTGATCCTCGAAGTGCCGGACGCGGAATTGTCCGACGTACGTAAGCGCTTGCCGGAACTAATGTGCGGTGTCGCCGCGCTGAAAGTGCCGCTGGTCGCTGAAGTGGGTGCCGGCCTGAACTGGGAGGAAGCGCATTGACGTGCATGTGACGGCGCGCGTGATAGGCGATATCGTCGCGCGCATGTCACACATGCGTATTGATGGCTTGTGACAACCCGCGCCGCTCGCGGACAATCGCCAGGACAGACGGCGCGCGTTTCATGCTTCATGCGCGCCGTCGCGACGCATAACCCATCGGCAAATACGGAGAGTTCAATGCATCGTTTTATCGTCGTTGGCGGGGGCGCGGGGGGATTGGAACTGGCGACGCGCTTAGGCGACCGCTATTCGCCCCACAAGAACAAAGGCGGTGTGCGCGCGCAAGTGACGCTCGTCGACCGTAATCCAACCCATATCTGGAAGCCGCTGTTGCATGAAGTGGCCGCCGGCAGCATGGACCCGTTCACCCAGGAACTCGAATATGCGGCGCAGGCGCGCTGGCACGGCTTTGAGTTTCAGCAGGGCGATCTGACCGGTCTGGACCGCGCGAACAAGCGTCTCACGCTCGGTACCGTGCTCGACGACGACGGCGCCGAATTGCTGCCCGCACGCGAACTCGAATACGACACGCTGATCATCGCGATCGGCAGCACCACGGCGTTCTTCGGCGTAAAGGGTGCGCCTGAGTTTTCCCTGGCGCTCGATACGGTCAGCCAGGCGGAGCGCTTCCGCAAACGCCTGATCGCGGCCTGTATGCGTGCGGAGCATCAGGTGCATGAACCTGTCGAATCGAGCCCGGGCACGTCGTCGACCTCCACTGAGCCGCGCATCCAGGTGGCGATCGTCGGTGGCGGCGCGACGGGTGTCGAACTCTCGGCTGAGTTGCGTAATACGGCCCAGGTGTTGTCCGCGTACGGTTTGCATAAGCTCGATCCGCGGCACGACGTCGGCATCGTGCTGATCGAGGCGGGGCCGCGCATTTTGCCGGCCTTGCAGGAGCGCGTGTCGACGGCCACCGCCGAATTGCTCACCAAGCTCGGCGTGAAGCTGATGATCGGCGAGACGGTGGCCGAGGTCGCTCCGGGCATGATCCGCACGGCCAGCGGCAAAACTGTACGCGCCGATCTGACGGTATGGGCGGCGGGCATCAAGGCGCCCGCCATCCTGAGTGAACTGGACGGCCTACCGGTCAACCGTCTGGGGCAACTCATCGTTCGCCGCACGCTGCAAACCGAAGTCGACGACAACATCTTCGCGCTCGGCGATTGCGCCGCTTGCCCATGGCCGGGCAACGAGCGTAACGTGCCGCCGCGTGCGCAAGCGGCTCACCAGCAGGCGAGCTTCCTGATGAAGGCGCTTGCGGCACGGCTCGAGAATAAGCCGCTGCCTGAATTTACCTATCGCGACTTCGGCTCGCTGGTGTCGCTCGGGCACTTCAGCGCGGTCGGCAATCTGATGGGTGGCGTGATCGGCGGCAATATGCTGATCGAAGGGCTGTTCGCGCGCTTCATGTACATGTCGCTGTACCGGTTGCATATCGCGGCGCTGCACGGCTACGCGCGGATGGTGCTCGACACCTTCGCGCACTGGTTGCGACGCACCACGCTGCCGCGGGTCAAGCTGCACTGAAGGCTGACTGCGCTCGAGAAGGTTGCATCTGCAACAGGATGCGGGTGAAGCGTATCCTGTTGCCTCCAACCTTCACACGAGGAGCGCCGCATGCTGAAACCCGATATCGACAGCCTGGTCCCGCACGTTCCCTTCAATCGACGCACCTTCATCAAAGCCGCCCTCGGCACCGGTTTCGCCGCGGCCGTGCTGCCGGTGTCGGCGCAAACCATCCATACCGATAGCGACGGTCTTGAAGCCGGCGAGATTGGCGTGCGTTCGGGCGACACGCTGGTGCCGGCCTATCGCGCGCAGCCGAAGGGCAAGACGCATTTGCCAGTGATCATCGTCGTGCATGAGGCCTTTGGCGTGCACGAGCATATCGCCGATGTGTGCCGGCGCTTTGCGAAGCTGGGGTATCTGGCGATCGCCCCGAACCTGTTCGAGCGGGAGGGTGATCCTTCGGTGCTGCCGACCATCCAGCAGATCGACGATCAGATCCTGAGCAAGGTGCCGGACGAGCAGGCCATGGCCGATCTCGATGCGACCGTCATGTGGGCCGGCGAACATGGCGGCGATCTGAACCGGCTCGGTGTGAACGGTTTTTGCTGGGGTGGGCGTATTTCGTGGCTGTATGCGGAGCACAATCCCCGGCTGAAGGCTGCCGCGGCTTGGTATGGGCGCGTAGTGGGCGCGAAGAACGCGATGACGCCGGCCAATCCGCTTGACCTGGTGGCGGAGCTGCATGCGCCGGTACTGGGTTTATATGGGCTCCAAGACAAGAGCATCCCGCAAGCCACGCTCGAGCAGATGAAACAGGCCATCGCGCAGGGTCCGCAGGCGGGGCGCGGCTCGCAATTCGTCGTGTACGACGACGCGGGCCACGCGTTTTTCGCGGATTACCGGCCGAGTTACAAGGAGGCTGATGCCGAGGATGGCTGGCGACGTGCGCTGGTGTGGTTCAAGCAGCATGGGGTCTCCTGAGGGCGTGCGCTTGCCTGACCGGTGGTGCGTCTTGATGTCGTCGCTAACGTGCCCAAAGGGTGCGTCGATACGCTCGCCTTAAAGAATAAGAAAGGCCGTGGCCGCTGGAAAGCGGCCACGGCCTTTTGCTATTCGTCCCGCTTGATGGGCCGCTTAAGGATTCGGGCCCGTTGCAACCGGCCGCTTCGGATCAGAACTCCATTCGCTCCACGACCCTGCATACAGCGCCGCGCCATGCATGCCGGCGATCTCCATCGCGAGCGCGTTCACGCACGCCGTCACGCCCGAGCCGCATTGCAACACGACGTGTTCCGGCGGCGTGTCGCCCAGCAACGCATGGAATTCCTCACGCAGCGTGTGTGCCGGCTTGTAGCGGCCGTCGGCGGTGAGGTTGTCCTTGAAGAACCGGTTGAGCGCACCAGGAATATGGCCGCCGACGCGATCCAGCGTTTCGTTTTCACCGCGATAGCGATCGTTCGCGCGCGCATCGACCACGACGCGTTCTTTCGTGCCGAGATTGCGCTCGACGGTCTGCGCGTCGACGGTGACAGAAAGCGGCGCCCCCGCTTTGAAGTCACCGGTATTCTGCGCCGGCGCGTCTTGTGTCAGCGGTTGAGCGGCGGCCTCCCAGGCTTGCAGTCCGCCGTCGAGCAGCGCAACCGCATCGTGGCCGAGCCAGCGCAGCAGCCACCATGCGCGCGCGGCGTACATGCCGCCTTGCGCGTCATACGCGACAACCTGCTGACCCTGCTTGAGCCCGCGCGACTCCAGCGTTTCCACCAGCCTTGCACGATCCGGCAACGGATGGCGGCCATTGTGGCCGTTCTTCGGCCCCGACAGATCACGATCGAGGTTCAGATAGTGCGCACCCGGCAAGTGCCCGGCCAGATAGGCTTTTTCGCCCGCCTCGGTGTCCGCCAGATCGAAACGGCAGTCGATGACGAACACGCTGCCCGGCGCGGCGGCCAGCCGTTCCGCGAGGTTTGTCGCGGAGATGAGTGTGGTGTAGTGAGTGTGGGGCATGACGTCTCCAGTCCCATGCAAGATGGTTGCGGCGCTTACGCGGCGGCTTGAGGCCGTTAGCGAATGGCCGAACGATACTGATAGTCTAAACAAAAAAAGACGGGCCGAAGCCCGTCTTCCATGTTTTGATGCGGTTCGCGCCAGGATCGGCATCAAACACCGATGCATGCGGACCGCGCGCGAATCAGATCGCGCCGAGTTCACGCCGCAAGAACTCGTGGAAGTGCTGCATGCCGTCTTCCATCGGGCTCTGATACGGGCCGACCTGCGATTCGCCGCGGTCCATCAGCGCACGGCGGCCGGCGTCCATGCGTTCGGCGATCTCGTCGTCTTCGCGGGCCGTTTCCATATAGGCAGCGCGCTCGGCTTCGACAAACTCGCGTTCGAACAGCGCGATTTCCTCAGGGTAATAGAACTCCACCACATTGGTGGTTTTCTGCGGACCACGCGGAATCAACCACGACACGACCAGCACGTGCGGATACCACTCGATCATGATGCCGGGGTAGTACACCATCCAGATCGCGCCGAAATCGGGCGGATTGCCGCCGCGAAAGCGCAGCACTTCGTCGTGCCATTTACGGTACGTCGGGCTGCCCGGCTGCTCCAGATCCTTGTGGACGCCAACCGTCTGCACGCTGTACCACTCGCCGAACTCCCATGTCAGATCGTCGCAATTGACGAAGCTGCCGAGGCCCGGATGGAACGGCGCGACGTGGTAGTCCTCCAGATAGACCTCGATGAAGGTCTTCCAGTTGTAATTGCACTCGTGCACTTCGACGTGATCGAACATGAAGCCCGAAAAATCGAAGTGTTGCTTGGTGCCGAGGCGTGCCAGATCCCGCGCGACGTCGCGCCCCTGCGCTTCGAACAGCAGGCCTTGCCAGTTCTGCAGCGGCGTGGCGCCGAGATTCAGGCAGGGGTTATCCGCAAAATGAGGTGCACCGAGGAGCTGGCCGTTCAGGTCATACGTCCAGCGATGCAGGGGGCAGACGATGTTCTCCGTCTGGCCGCGGCCGTTGAGCATGATGGCTTGCCGGTGGCGGCACACGTTCGACAGCAGTTCGACTTGTGACTGCTGGTTACGGACGAGCACACGCCCTTCGCTCTCGCTCGGCAAAGCAAAATAATTTCCCGCTTCGGGCACCATGAGATCGTGGCCGATGTAGCGAGGACCTTTCTTGAAAAGGGTGTCGATTTCGCGCGTTAGAAGCGCTTCGTCAAAGTAAGCCGTGACTGGCAGCTGGCTGTGGACAGACCGCAACTGCAATGCATTGCTCAGATTGGACATTCCCACTCCCGTGAAGACGTGAAAGCAGTGAACAACCCAACCATCGATAGATTCGATTTAGGGAGCCCGCGATTATACCCGATTCCCCCTCCTCGGGGCGCTTAAGTGCCTGATTTGGGTCAAAAATGTCAAGGAAGTTCAAGGTTTTCGCCGCAGACCAATCGTTTTTTTTCTGCGAGACTGAGGGTCGGGCGCGAAGGGCAAAGGCGGGGCGCGGGCTGGCGATGGGATCGGAAATGTCGCTTTTGCCGTAGAATGTCCGACTTGTTTTAATTTTGCGACTATTCATGGCGAAGACCGCGTCGAAAGATACTGCTGCCGCGCCTGCTGAAGGCGTCGATACCACGCCGTTGCCCGAGAACTACGAGGCCGCCCAGGCTGAGCTGGAAGGGTTGGTGGCGCGCATGGAAGGCGGCAATCTCAGCCTCGAGGAATCGCTCACCGCCTACCGGCGCGGTGCGGCGCTCGTCGCGTTTTGCCAGCAGCAGCTCGAGAAGGTCGAGCAACAGGTGCGCGTGCTCGATGGCGAGACGCTGAAGCCGCTGCCTATGAATAGCGCAGGCACAGCCGCTACTGAAAGCGGGGACGACCTATGACATTCGAACAATGGACACGCTCGGTACTCGAACGTGTCGAATCGGCACTAGAACACTATCTGCCGACGGAAGCGACTGAGCCGGCCAAACTGCATGAAGCCATGCGCTACGCCGTGCTGGGCGGTGGCAAGCGGGTGCGCCCGCTGCTGTGTCACGCGGCCGGCGAACTGACCGGCGCGCGCGCCGAGTGCCTGGACGCGGCCGCGGCGGCGCTGGAAATGATTCACGTGTACTCGCTCGTGCACGACGACATGCCCTGCATGGACGACGACGCGCTGCGTCGCGGCAAGCCCACGGTGCACGTCAAGTATGACGAAGCCACGGCGCTGCTGGTCGGCGACGCGCTGCAAGCGCAGGCATTCGTCGCGTTGACGTCGGACGTGCTGGCGCCGGCGCAGCAGGCCGCGCTGGTGCGTGAACTGGCTTTGGCGAGTGGCTCGATCGGCATGTGCGGCGGGCAGGCCATTGATCTCGCAAGCGTCGGCCATACGCTGACGCGTCCGCAGCTCGAAACCATGCACCGGATGAAAACCGGTGCCTTGTTGCGTGCCGCGGTGCGCATGGGTGCGCTGGCGGGCGAAACGCCGAATGCGGACGCCATGCGTTCCCTCGACGCGTATGCGGCCGCCGTAGGCCTCGCGTTTCAGGTCGTCGACGATATTCTCGACGTCACGACCGATTCCGCAACGCTTGGCAAGACAGCAGGTAAAGACGCGAAGGACGGCAAGCCGACCTACGTGTCGATTATTGGGCTGGATGCGTCGCGTGCGCTCGCAGCGCAACTGCGCAGCGACGCCCACGCTGCGATTGCGCCGTTTGGTGCGCGCGCGCAGCGTCTTGCCGAATTGGCCGACCTGGTGGTGAACCGGGTTAGCTGAACGCGAAAGCCCGCCGCCGCGCACCTTTGCTACGGGGTGCATGTATGAAGTGCGGGCGCGTAAGTTTTCCTACAATGGAACGACGATGTACGACTTGCTGAAAACTATCGACGACCCGGCAGCCTTGCGCCGCCTCGATCGCCGCCAATTGCAACCGCTTGCCGACGAGTTGCGTGCCTTCGTGCTCGACAGCGTATCGCAGACGGGCGGCCATCTTTCGTCCAACCTCGGCACGGTCGAGTTGACCATTGCTCTGCACTATGTGTTCGACACGCCGCGCGACCGGATCGTGTGGGATGTCGGCCATCAAACCTACCCGCACAAGATCCTGACGGGCCGCCGCGACAAGATGCACACGCTGCGTCAGCTCGGCGGCATCTCGGGCTTTCCGAAGCGCGACGAGTCGGAATACGACACTTTCGGCACCGCGCACTCCAGCACGTCGATCTCGGCCGCGCTTGGCATGGCCGTTGCCAGCAAGCTGCAGGGCGAGAACCGCATGGGCATCGCCGTGATCGGCGACGGCGCGATGACGGCCGGCATGGCCTTCGAGGCGATGAACAACGCCGGCGTCGAAGACGACGTGCCGCTGCTGGTCATCCTGAACGATAACGACATGTCGATTTCGCCGCCGGTCGGCGCGTTGAATCGCCATCTGGCGCGCCTGATGTCGGGCCGTTTCTACGCCGCCGCGCGTGCGGGCGTCGAACGTGTGCTGCGCGTCGCGCCGCCTATGCTCGATCTGGCCCGCAAGCTCGAAGAGCACGCGAAGGGCATGATCGTGCCGGCTACGCTGTTCGAAGAGTTCGGTTTCAACTACATCGGCCCGATCGACGGTCACGACCTCGATTCGCTGATCCCGACGCTGCAGAACATCAAGGAACTGCGCGGTCCGCAATTCCTGCACGTCGTCACGAAGAAGGGGCAGGGCTACAAGCTGGCCGAGGCCGATCCGGTGCTGTATCACGGCCCGGGCAAGTTCAATCCGGCTGAGGGCATCAAGCCCGCCACCACGCCGTCGAAAAAGACGTACACGCAGGTGTTCGGCGAATGGCTGTGCGACGCGGCCGAGCTGGACGCGCGCGTGGTCGGTATTACGCCGGCCATGCGTGAAGGCTCGGGCATGGTCGAGTTCGAGAAGCGCTTCCCGGATCGTTACTTCGACGTCGGCATCGCCGAGCAGCACGCAGTGACGTTCGCCGGCGGCCTGGCTGCGGACGGCATGAAGCCGGTGGTCGCGATTTACTCGACCTTCCTGCAACGTGCTTACGACCAGCTGATCCACGACGTCGCGCTGCAGAACCTGCCGGTGGTGTTCGCCATCGACCGCGCGGGTCTGGTCGGCGCGGACGGCGCCACACATGCGGGTGCTTACGATCTGGCATTCATGCGCTGCATCCCGAACATGACGGTGATGGCTGCGTCGGACGAAAACGAATGCCGCCAGATGCTGTACACGGCATTGCAGCAGCCGAACCCGACGGCAGTGCGCTACCCGCGCGGCGCCGGCACGGGCGTGGCAACGGTCAAGCAAATGACGGCGCTGCCGCTCGGCAAGGGCGAGGTCCGTCGCGAAACGTCGCAACCGGCCGGCAAGCGGATTGCGATTCTGGCATTCGGCACGATGGTTGCGCCCTCGCTGGCGGCCGCTGAGCAACTGGACGCCACGGTGGCGAACATGCGCTTCGTGAAGCCGCTGGACGCCGAACTGGTCCGTCAACTGGCCGAAACGCACGACGCCATCGTCACGGTGGAAGAAGGCTGCGTGATGGGCGGCGCGGGTTCGGCTTGCGTCGAAGCCCTGCTTGAGAGTGGGGTTATGCGGCCCGTACTACAATTGGGCCTTCCGGATCGCTTCATCGATCATGGAGATCCGGCCAAGTTGCTATCCGCGTGTGGTCTCGACGCCGCGGGCATCGCCAAGTCGATTCGCGAACGCTTTCTTTCCAGCGGTGCGGTCGCTGGCCAATCCTCGGTGAAGCGCGTCGCTTGATTGTGTCACTCAGTTGCCTCACTTAGCTCCGTGGATTGGCTGAGTCGTTCAGCTGCACTGCCGTGCGCTACGCCGCGGCTATAGCGGCCATAGCAATCTCCAACTTGAGTCGATGGACCTTCGGGTCCATCATCCAACGCCGGCAGGGGCCGGCGTTTGCCGTTGCGCGACCTGATTCGCACGGCCGCTGAGCGCCCTCAAACGTGTCGTTTTGCGACACCCGCCGATGGGGCAATCCTCCAATCCTTGAAGGGGTTTCCTTCGAGGCGGGGGACTCCCGTAGAGCGGAAAACATGGGACGGCCCGGCGTTTCCTGAAAGGACAAGAATATGAACCAGATGAATCCCGCCTTTGTGATGCCCGACGTGCAGAGCACGCCCGATACGCGTCAGATTCCGATTCAACGAGTCGGCGTCAAGGCAGTGCGCCATCCGTTGACGGTGCGCACGCAAAGCGGCGAAGTGCAGCCTTCTGTGGGCACGTGGAATCTCGACGTGCATCTGCCCGCCGATCAGAAGGGCACGCACATGTCGCGTTTCGTCGCGCTGCTCGAAGAAAACAAGGCGCCGCTCGAGGCGGCCATGTTCCGCACCATGCTCGCCGCGATGCTGGAAAAGCTCGAGGCCGAGGCGGGGCGCATCGAAGTGTCGTTCCCGTACTTCGTGAATAAGACCGCGCCGGTGTCCGGCGTGCAAAGTCTGCTCGACTACGAAGTGACGTTGACGGGCGAGACCCGCAACGGCGCGACGCGTCTGTTCCTGAAGGTGCTGGTGCCGGTCACGAGCCTGTGCCCGTGCTCGAAGAAGATTTCGCAGTACGGCGCGCACAACCAGCGCTCGCACGTCACGATCAACGCGGAGCTAGTGGGCGACGTGGCGGTGGAAGAGCTGGTTCGTATCGCGGAAGAAGAAGCCTCGTGCGAACTGTGGGGTTTGCTCAAGCGTCCGGATGAGAAGTTCGTCACCGAACGTGCCTATGAAAATCCGAAGTTCGTCGAGGACCTGGTGCGTGACGTTGCGCAGCGTCTGAATGCAGACGAGCGCATCGTCGCTTATGTGCTCGAAGCTGA
The DNA here is from genome assembly GCF_009690905.1 of Paraburkholderia madseniana. Classification (GTDB taxonomy): domain Bacteria; phylum Pseudomonadota; class Gammaproteobacteria; order Burkholderiales; family Burkholderiaceae; genus Paraburkholderia; species Paraburkholderia madseniana. Next base: position 166,719 of record NZ_VOSW01000001.1, on the reverse strand, counting down.
GAACTTCGAATCGATTCACAATCACAGCGCGTATGCAGTGATCGAACGGGATAAGCGGGTGGCGTGATCACGCTTTAGCTTCTTGCTTGCCGCGAATAGAAAAAGCCGCTTTCGAAGCGGCTTTTTCTATGGGGTTGCCATCGTCATCGTTTTGCCCGGTAAGCGGCGGGCGTCGCGGCCTCGTTGCGGGTTCAGCGCGCGAGGGACGTCAGATCCCAGCGCGGCTTCACGGTGAACGCATAGTCTTTACCCGATTGATCGGGCCAGCGTTGCAATCGCAACGCGCCGGCCAACGCGATCATCGCGCCGTTGTCCGTACACAGCGACAAATCGGGGTAATGCACAAAGAAATTGCGTTTCTTCGCCGCGGCGGAAAGCGCTTCACGCAGTTGCCGGTTTGCACCGACGCCGCCTGCCACCACCAGCCGATTGAGCTTCGTCCGTTTGAGCGCGGCCAGCGATTTCGCCGCCAGCACTTCTACGGCCGCATCGACGAAACCACGCGCCAGATCCGCTTTCGCCTGCTCGCAGATATTCGCGCCACCGAGCTTCTTCGCATGCGTGAGAACAGCGGTCTTCAGCCCGCTGAAGCTGAAATCGAGGTCGCCGGAATGCAGCATCGGGCGCGGCAGGACCACTGCGCCGGGCGTGCCGAATTCCGCCATCCGCGACACTTCCGGGCCGCCCGGATAACCTAGGCCCAGCAGCTTGGCGGTTTTGTCGAAAGCTTCTCCGGCGGCGTCGTCCAGCGTTTCACCGAGCGTTTCGTAGACACCCACGTCCGTCACACGCATCAACTGCGTATGGCCGCCCGACACCAGTAACGCGACGAACGGAAACGGCGGCGGCTCGTCCACCAGCAGCGGCGACAACAAGTGCCCTTCGAGATGATGGATGCCGATGGTCGGCTTGTCCCACGCCATGGCCAGCGAGTTCGCCACGCTCGCGCCGACCAGTAGTGCGCCCGCGAGGCCAGGGCCTTGCGTATAGGCGATCGCGTCGATGTCGCTGCGCACCGTGCCGGCGCGCTCCATCACTTCTTCGAGCAGCGGCAGCGCGCGCCGGATATGGTCGCGCGACGCCAACTCCGGCACCACCCCGCCGTACTCCCGGTGCATCGCAATTTGCGAATGCAGCGCGTGCGCGAGCAGTCCGCGCTCTGTGTCGTAGAGCGCGAGACCGGTTTCGTCGCAGGAGCTTTCGATGCCGAGAACGAGCATGGTGGGTGGGTCGCGGATGGGTTGGAGCGGGCACGGAAGCAAAGCCGCTCCAGCGCCTAAAAGTGAAAAGGCAAGCCTGAAAGTATAGCAGTGCGGGCAGGGAGCCGCAGGCGCGCAGGTACAATGCGGCCCCATGGAATCCTTCGATATCGCAGTGATCGGCGCGGGCGCGGCCGGCATGATGTGCGCGGCCGTGGCCGGGCAACTCGGCCGTCGCGTGGTGCTGATCGACCACTCGCAGCGCCTCGCGGAGAAAATCCGCATTTCCGGTGGCGGCCGGTGCAATTTCACGAATCTGTATGCCGGACCGGCCAATTATTTGTCGGCCAATCCTCATTTTTGCCGCTCGGCGCTGGCGCGCTATACGCCGCGTGACTTCATGGCGCTGCTCAAGCGCCATCACGTGACGTGGCACGAGAAGCACAAGGGGCAGTTGTTCTGCGACCAGTCGAGCGACGCGGTCATCAACGTACTGAAGAACGAATGCGACGCGGGCCGCATTGCGTGGCGCACGCCGCTCGCGGTCGACCAGGTGCGGCATGATGCCGAAGGACGGTTCACGCTGGACACCCACTCCGGCCCGATCACGGCCCGCGCGCTCGTGGTGGCGACCGGCGGCCTGTCGATCCCCAAGATCGGCGCCACTGATTTCGCCTATCGCCTCGCCAAGCAGTTCGGCCATAAGCTGATCGACACCCGCCCCGCGCTGGTGCCGCTGACCTTTGCTCCGGCCGACTGGGAGCCGTTCTCGGCGCTCTCCGGCGTGTCGCTCGAAGTGCAACTGGCGACCGGCAACAAGAAGACCGGCTCCGAGTTCAACGAGGACCTGCTGCTCACGCACCGCGGCCTGTCGGGCCCGGGGGTTCTGCAGATTTCGAGCTACTGGCAGCCCGGCGAGCCGATTCACATCAATTTGCTGCCCGAGCAGGACGCCACCACCGCGTTGCTGGAAGCCAAAACCGGCACGAAGCGCCAGATCGCCAATCTGCTCTCGGAATGGGTGCCACAACGGCTCGCCCACGTCTGGCTGGAAACCCACCAGATTCCCGCCGAGGTGCGCGTGGCCGATCTGCCGGACAAGACGCTGCGCCGCGTCGGTGAGGCCTTGTCGCGCTGGACGCTCACCCCGAACGGCACCGAAGGCTACCGCAAGGCCGAAGTCACGCGCGGTGGTATCGACACGCGCGAGCTGTCGTCGGCGACGATGATGAGCGCCCGCACGCCGGGTTTGTACTTCATTGGCGAGGCGGTCGACGTGACTGGCTGGCTCGGCGGCTACAATTTCCAGTGGGCGTGGGCCTCCGGCGTGGCGGCCGGCCAGGCGTCCGCGGAGTACGTTTTAGGGGCTTGACGGCGCAATAGCTTTGTGAGAAAGCTCTGCTATACTCCTGAACCTTTACAAAGTTCCGTTATTGAAAAATGACGACCATCCACGTAAAAGACAACGAGCCGTTTGAAGTTGCCATGCGCCGCTTCAAGCGCACGATGGAGAAAACCGGGCTGCTAACGGAACTTCGCGCCCGGGAGTTTTACGAAAAGCCTACGGCTGAGCGCAAGCGCAAGAAGGCGGCTGCGGTTAAGCGTCATTTCAAGCGTCTGCGTGGCCAGATGCTGCCAAAGAAGTTCTACTGATTCTGGCGTTGCCGCGGTTCCCGTCGAACGGAGCGGCGACATCCAACGGTGACGGCACAGCAGGTGCCATCGCGGAAAACACGGCCCTTCGGGCCAGCCGGCAGGGTCGCATCCACTACGCAAAATTGCGCCAACCCGCTTGAGGAAGCAGTCCCAAGCGGGCGTTTGTGTTGGATGCGGCGCATTGGTACCGTAAGCGGCCGGTTTTTAAATTTTCAACGCATTCAGGTGAGTGATGAGCCTCAAGGACCAGATCAACGACGACATGAAAGCGGCCATGCGGGCGCGTGAGACCGAGCGTCTCGGCACGATCCGCCTGCTGCTCGCCGCGGTCAAGCAACGCGAAGTCGACGAACGCGTCACCCTTGACGACGCGGCGATCATCGCCGTCATCGACAAGATGATCAAGCAGCGCAAAGACTCGATCAGCCAGTTCGAAGCTGCTGGCCGCACGGACCTCGCCGACAAGGAAAAGGCCGAACTGGCCATCCTGTCCGCCTATATGCCGGCGCAGATGTCCGAAGCGGAGATCGTTGCCGAAGTTCAGGCCGCGGTCGCGCAAACCGGCGCTGCGGGCCCGCAGGACATGGGCAAGGTGATGGGCGTGCTCAAGCCGAAGCTGGCCGGTCGCGCCGACATGACCGCTGTCTCGGCGCAAGTCAAAGCCGCGCTCGCGAAGTAATTCCTGTATTTCCGGTCTGCGCGTGCCGTTGTTCGACGGCGCGCACAGCCTTGAGCTTTTTAGGTAGCGTCATTCACTGTGATTCCACCGTCATTCCTGCAGGACCTGCTCAACCGCGTCGATATCGTCGACGTGGTCGGCCGGTACGTGCAGTTGAAAAAGGGCGGCGCGAACTTCATGGGGCTGTGCCCGTTTCACAACGAGAAGAGCCCTTCGTTTACGGTTAGTCCGACTAAACAGTTCTATCACTGCTTCGGCTGCGGCGCGCACGGTACGGCCATCGGCTTCCTGATGGAGCACGTTGGGTCCACGTTCCCCGAGGCGGTCAACGAACTCGCGCAATCGGTCGGGTTGACCGTGCCGAACGAGCCTTCGCCGGGCTATGGCGGCGGTGGCGGCTCCGGCGGGTATTCGCCGGGTGCGTCCAAGGCGGTGACCACGGCGCTGTCCGATGTCATGCAGACCGCCTGCGATTTCTACCGCAAGCAGTTGCGTGGCGCGCCGGTCGCGATCCAGTATCTGAAGAAACGCGGTCTGACCGGCGAGATCGCCGCCCGTTTTGGCCTCGGCTATGCACCGGACGGCTGGCAGAACCTCGAACCGGCCTTCCCCAACTATCGGGATGATTCGCTGGTCGAGTCCGGTCTCGTGATCGTCAGCGAAAAGTCGGACGCACAAGGTCAGAACCGCCGGTACGACCGCTTTCGCGAGCGGATCATGTTCCCGATACGGAATGTGAAAGGGCAGGTGATCGGCTTCGGCGGGCGCGTGCTGGACGGCGGCGAACCCAAATATTTGAATTCGCCGGAAACGCCTCTATTTAACAAAGGCAGCGAGCTTTACGGGCTCTTCGAGGCCCGTCTGGCGATTCGTGAACAGCATTACGTGCTGGTGGTCGAAGGCTATATGGACGTGGTCGCGCTGGCCCAATTGGGGTTCCAGAACGCGGTCGCCACGCTCGGCACGGCCTGCACGCCGATTCATGTGCAGAAACTGATGCGCCAGACCGATACGGTCATCTTCAGCTTCGACGGCGATTCGGCGGGGCGCCGCGCCGCGCGCCGTGCGCTGGACGCCTGCCTGCCCCACGCGGCGGACAACCGGACCATCCGGTTCCTGTTTCTGCCGTCCGAGCACGATCCGGACAGCTACGTGCGTGAATTCGGCACAGAAGCGTTCGCCGAGCAGGTCGAGCGTGCCATGCCGCTGTCGCAGTTCATGCTGAACGAGGTGTTGGCCGGCAAGGAGCTGGATCAGCCGGAAGGCCGCGCCCGTGCGCTGTTCGACGCGAAACCGCTGCTGCAGCAGCTGCCCGCGAATGCGCTGCGCGCGCAGATCATGCATATGTTTGCCGACCGGCTCGACGTGCCGTTCGAGGAAGTGGCCGCTTTATGCGAAGTCGACGCCCGGATCGCGGCGGCCGCCCGATCGGCGCCGGCCCGCAAGGACCGGCGCAGTGTGACCGGGATCGAAGAAAAGACGCTGCGTAATTTGGTGATGTATCCGCGGACCGTGGCGGTGCTCGACGAGGAAGCCGAACAGGCGCTTCTGAGCGTCACGCGGCACGGCGAGCTGTTCGAAGAAGTGACGACGCATGCGCGCGCGCTGGGCGATTCGGCGGAGTTTCAGTTGCTGTCCGACCTGTTGCGAAACGGCGCAAATGCCCCAACTTTCGAGGAAATCTTTCGCAAAATTCTAGACTATGATGAAAACGTCCGGGATTTGCTGCTGAAGGACCCGGAGGATGCGACCGTCATCGAGGAACGGCGCGAGCAGGAACGGATCGTCGGAGAGGAGTTGAAAGCGGCGATTCTGAAGATGCGATACGACGCTTACTGCGATCGCCTCGAGCAGCTTTCGCGGCAATCCCGGCACACGCCGGAGGAGTTTGCGGAGCTGACGGGCCTGAATCAGAAGCGGGCTGAGATGAAGCGCCAGCTCGGGCTGTAAGCGGGATGGCAGAAAGCTGAGTGCTATAATAAAAAGTTTCTAGCGGTTTGTTTTTTCAATGGTTTTCCTAGCAAAGGCGAAAAGGCGATTGCGATGGCAAAGACACCAGGCGGGAAAAAAGCAACGGGCACAGGTTCGAATGAGCCGACCAGAAAGGTCACCGAGGCCAAGTTAGCTTCTTCCCCCAGAAAAGCGTCTGCCGCAAGCGTCACACCTGCTGCCGGGAAGAAATCCTCGACCACTTCCGCTGCGCGAGCGGAGCCGGTCAGGGCGGCGAAAGCTGTACCACCACCGGCCGCAAAACGGCCGGGTGTCAGAAGCGCAAGGGAAGCGCCTGCCGCGCAGGACGATGCGGTAGAGCGTGAGACTCCAGTATCCACGGTTCAACCGGCTGTTGTCCAACAGCCGCGAGTCGAGACTACAGCCGGTACGACGAACTCCATGACGAAAAAGCTGAACGAAACACCCGTCGATGACGACGCAACCCAAAGCGAAGAAACCCCTGCTGCCGTTCCCGGCAAGGTGGAAAAGGTCAAGGCTCGCGATCGTCGTGCAAAGGAAAAAGCACTGCTGAAGGACGCGTTTGCGTCGTCGCAGCCGGGCACCGTCGAGGAACTCGAAGAGCGCCGCGCCAAACTGCGCGCGTTGATCAAGCTCGGCAAGGAGCGCGGCTTCCTCACGTACGCGGAAATCAACGACCACCTCCCGGACAACTTCACCGAGACCGAGGCGATCGAAGGCATCATCAGCACGTTCAACGACATGGGCGTGGCTGTGTACGAGCAGGCGCCGGATGCTGAAACGCTGCTGCTGAACGACAACGCACCCGCTGCTTCGTCAGACGACGAAGTGGAAGAGGAAGCGGAAGTCGCGCTCTCCACCGTCGACTCCGAATTCGGCCGCACAACGGACCCGGTCCGCATGTACATGCGTGAAATGGGTACGGTCGAACTGCTGACGCGTGAAGGCGAAATCGAAATCGCCAAGCGGATCGAAGACGGCCTCAAGCACATGGTGATGGCGATCTCCGCGTGCCCGACCACGATCGCCGACATTCTGGCGATGGCCGAGCGCGTCGCGAACGAGGAAATCCGCATCGACGAACTGGTCGACGGCCTGATCGACGCCAACGCGGAAGATGCAGACGGCTTCTCGGCGCAGGAAGCGGAAGCGATCGAAAGCGAAGACGAGGAAGCCGAGGAAGAGGAATCGGACGACGAGGAAGAAGACGACGGCGCGGCGCAAGCCACGGCCAACGCAGCGCAGATGGAAGCGCTCAAGCGTGCGTCCCTCGAGAAGTTCGCCATGATCAGCGAATGGTTCGACAAGATGCGTCGTGCGTTCGAGAAGGAAGGCTACAAGTCCAAGTCGTATCTGAAGGCGCAGGAAACGATCCAGAACGAGCTGATGACGATCCGCTTTACCGCGCGTACCGTTGAGCGTCTGTGCGACACGTTGCGTGCGCAAGTGGACGAAGTGCGTCAGGTCGAGCGTCAGATTCTGCATACGGTGGTCGATAAGTGCGGCATGCCGCGTGCGGAATTTATCGCGCGTTTCCCGGGCAGCGAAACGGATCTCGAATGGGCTGACAAGATCGTCGGTGAAGGTCACGCGTATAGCGCGATCCTCACGCGTAACATTCCGGCCATTCGCGAACAGCAGCAACGTCTGCTGGACCTGCAGGCGCGCGTCGTACTGCCGTTGAAGGACCTGAAGGAAACCAACCGCCAGATGGCGGCGGGCGAACTGAAAGCGCGTCAGGCAAAGCGTGAAATGACCGAGGCGAACTTGCGTCTCGTGATCTCGATCGCGAAGAAGTACACGAACCGTGGTTTGCAGTTTCTCGACCTGATTCAGGAAGGCAACATCGGCCTGATGAAGGCGGTGGACAAGTTCGAATATCGTCGCGGCTACAAGTTCTCCACGTATGCAACATGGTGGATCCGTCAGGCCATTACGCGTTCGATTGCTGACCAGGCGCGTACGATCCGGATTCCGGTTCACATGATCGAAACGATCAACAAGATGAACCGCATCTCGCGTCAGATCTTGCAGGAAACCGGTCTCGAGCCGGATCCGGCAACGCTGGCCGAGAAGATGGAAATGCCGGAAGACAAGATCCGCAAGATCATGAAGATCGCGAAGGAGCCGATCTCGATGGAAACGCCGATCGGTGACGACGACGATTCGCATCTGGGCGACTTTATCGAAGATACGAACACGGTTGCGCCGGCCGACGCCGCTCTGCATGCCAGCATGCGCGACGTCGTGAAGGACGTGCTCGACTCGCTGACGCCGCGCGAAGCCAAGGTGCTGCGCATGCGTTTCGGTATCGAAATGAGCACCGATCACACGCTCGAAGAAGTCGGCAAGCAGTTCGACGTGACGCGTGAGCGGATCCGTCAGATCGAAGCAAAGGCGCTGCGCAAACTGCGTCACCCGAGCCGTTCGGACAAGCTGAAGTCGTTCCTCGAAGGGAATTGATCGAAGTAGGCGGTCGTGCGAAATGATGTAGCGGTTTGAAGGGGTCTTCCGGTTGTTTCGCTTGGGCGAAGCGGTTGCGAAGGCCCCTTTTTCGTGTAGTATGTCGGCCAATCAACGAATTGGCCCGGCCTTCATGACCGGGTCTTTTTCTTGGGCCGGACGCCGTGCTGGTTGCAGGCAGCGGACTCATAATCCGCCTCCGAAAGGACACCGTCGGTTCGACTCCGACCCGGCCCACCATAGATGTAAAGAAGGGTTCCGAGTTTTCGGAACCCTTTTTGTTTTGTGGTGAGAGTCCAATATCAGATGCGGCAATATGCCGCTTATTAAGCGTCGCGTGTTCCCGCGCAATATCACGCTTCACTTTCGAGAAGAGATCGGCGAACCTGGCGCCAGCGTGCGCCGACTCTTAAGGCCTAACCGGTTCCACTGCGGGCCATATGGACCGGCGACCGGGAGGTAAGGAAAACTCCGTGTAAAAAAGTGCACGGCTGTGCCGTTAAATGAATACGGAAGGCTGTTCGATGTATGTCGTCCGCTTTCAGCACGGGCTCTTGTCACACGACGGCTGGCGCCGCGCAGTTCACCTCCGGGCAATGCCCGTGCTGAAGGCTTCACCTCGCCTGACTCCACTTCGCCACGCCGCTCGACAATTCGCGACCCGCTTTAATCACAGCTAATGCAGATACCCGTTCCTCGGAGTATTCGGTGTTAAATCGCCGACTGCATTAAATCAATTAAGTTCCCGCTTTTCCAAAATAAATTTACACCGCATCGATTTAGGCCTATCGCAATTGCCTGATTTCCGAGCAATCAGATGTCTCTCATTTTTCAAACGTTCCGACCCGATTACGTCACGCATATTAAATGCTGTTGCATTCACACAACTTTAATATTGAGATGTTGCGGATAACTTTTGTCCAGAGCAGGCGTACATTCATCCACATTTTGCGATAAGCGTATGAAAGATAAAGACTTAATGCATATCTCGATTTGATTGTTGCGGATTCTGAAAAATCCTGTTGCGTAAATTGCGGGCGTCGCTACTAGGGTCTCCACCTACACTCACGCTTCGTTTCAAGGGTGCCCAGCTGATCCGAAACGGGTCGGCGAACAGGGCGGCAGCGAATGATGCATGCGCTGCTGAGGCAGGTCCCGCTCCCCGCGTAAATTTATCGAACTGGAGTCCCACGCATGAAAAAGAGTCTCATCGTCGTTGCGGTTGCCGCATCGTTTGCTTCCGTCGCTCACGCACAAAGCAGCGTGACCCTGTATGGTCTGCTGGACGCAGGCTTGACGTACACCAGCAACGTCAACCACAACGCAAAGTGGGCAGCAGGTAGCGGCGGCATCAACCAAAGCATGTTCGGTCTGCGTGGTTCGGAAGATCTGGGCGGCGGTCTGAAGGCAATCTTCACGTTGGAAAGCGGCTTCAATATCAACAACGGCAAGTTCGCTAACAACAACGGCATGTTCAACCGTCAAGCGTTTGTCGGTCTGTCGAGCGCGCAATTCGGTACGGTCACGCTGGGTCGTCAATACGACGCGGCACAAGACTACCTGGCACCGCTGACCGCAACGGGCAGCTGGGGCGGCACGTACTTCGCGCACCCGTTCAACAACGACAACCTGAACACGAACGGCGGCTTCGCAGTCAACAACTCGATCAAGTACTCGAGCGCTAACTACGCTGGCTTCACGTTCGGCGGCACGTACGGCTTCTCGAACCAGGCTGGCGCATTCGCAAACAACCGCGAATACAGCGTGGGTGCTGCATACCAGTGGCAAGGCCTGCACCTGGGCGCTGCTTACGCACAGCAGAACAACCCGGGCGCAAGGAACGCAGCAGGCACGGCAAGCAACGGCGGAGCTTCGGACGGTTCGATCCTGGGCCTCACCGGTAACTTCCGTCAGCGTGAATTCGGCGCAGCAGGTTCGTACTCGTTCGGCCCGGCTACCGTCGGTCTGGCATGGACGCAATCGCGTATCGACAACGTCGCTGGCGCACAACAATCGCTGCGCGCCAACAACTACGAAGTCAACGGCAAGTACAACGTGACCCCGGCTCTGGGCCTGGGCGTTGCTTACACGTTCACCGACGGCAAGGGCTACGGCGTTGCTGCAAACGGTGGTTCGGAGTCGGTTCGCTACCACCAGATCGGCCTGCAAGCTGACTACTCGCTGTCGCGTCGTACGGACGTCTACGCACAAGCCGTGTACCAGCACGCAATGGGCGACGGCGGTGTTGCTTCGATCTACAGCGGCGACGTGACGCAACTGCCGTCGTCGTCGAAGAACCAGACGGCCGCTACGGTCGGTCTGCGTCACCGCTTCTAAGCTTCAGCAGAAGAAGCTAGTTGTTGCAGAAAAGGTGCCGTTCGCGGCACCTTTTTTTATGGGCGCGCCACTTTGGTGGTCGGCACCCGGCGTGAATGCCGGATGCCGTGGTGCGCCATTCAAGGGCGGGACGCGCAGGCTTGCTACGCGCCGGGCGCGCCGATGATAGGCCACCACCTCCGCCGCGCCATTAATCCATTGGCGCAATAACGTATGGCGATTTCTAACAATTGTGCACACGAGTCTGACAATAATTGACTTTCGCGACAGCGCGCTTGGGGTAGTCTGAAACGATTGAGTTATAGACATTTTTCGCGGCGACGCTAGCACGTGTGCTGCAGGTGCGCGTTCTTACTGCATGGATACTCCCGCTTCAAACCCGCTGGCTCGTTCGCCAGCCATTCAGGATCTCACCGACGAGCAATGGCATCTCATCGTGCCGCTCCTGCCTGAAATGAAAGATCACGGACCTCGGCGTGGCCGTCCCAGCATCGACATCCGTTGCGTGGTGAACAGCGTGCTGTGGGTGCTGCACACTGGCAAGCCATGGCACGCAATGCCCGACCGCTATGCGCCTTATCAGACCGCGCATCGCTATTATTTGCGCTGGAAGAATTCAGGGGTGCTGGCCAATATCGCCTTTGCCTTGTTCGATACCGATGCCATGCTGACGCGGCCTATCACTCGCAGGGGCTATCCGCGCCCAGCGTAGCAGGCTCAGAACCGTTTCGGAATAACAAGCAGAAAGGCCGTCATCCGGTTACCGGATGACGGCCTTTTCAATCGCATGCTTTGGCCTGCTGCATGAAGGTGCTGATCGAAGGCACCGCTCAATCACGCATGCTGTTCGACCTTGAACACTGCAACCGCATTTCGCAGACGTTCGGTCTGCTCGTCGAGTGAACCGGCTGCAGCCGCTGCCTGTTCGACTAGCGCAGCATTGCGCTGCGTCACATCGTCCATCTGGCGGATCGCGAGATTGACTTCGCCGATACCCGAACTCTGTTCTTTCGAGGCCGCCGAGATCTCGTTCATGATCGCCGTCACGCGGCGCACGGCGTCGACCACCTCGCTGATCGTGCTGCCGGCTTTGCCTGCCAGCGTCGAGCCTTCGCCGACCTGCGCGACGGACTGATGGATCAGCACCTTGATCTCTTTGGCTGCCGTCGCGCTGCGCTGCGCGAGATTGCGCACTTCGCCCGCAACGACCGCGAAGCCGCGGCCTTCTTCACCGGCGCGCGCCGCTTCCACCGCTGCGTTCAGCGCGAGGATATTGGTCTGGAAGGCGATGCCTTCGATCACGCTGATGATCTCGCCGATCTTGCGCGAACTATCGGTGATGCCGGCCATTTTCTCGACCACGTCATTGACGACCTCGCCGCCACGCGCGGCAATGTTCGATGCATCCGCCGCGAGTTCTGACGCGGTCGCCGCATTGTCGGCGTTCTGCGTGACGGTCTTGGTGAGTTCGTCCATGCTGGCGGCAGTCTGCTGCAACGATGCGGCCTGTTCTTCGGTACGGCTCGACAGATCCAGGTTGCCCGCGGCGATCTCTTTCGAGGCGATCGTGATCGTTTCGGCGGACGTCTTGATCCGCGCGACGGTCGCAGCCAGTTGATTGCGCATCTCGCGCAGCGAGAACAACAGGCTCGACGCGTCGTCGCGCCGTAGGTCGATGTGAGTGGCGAGGTCGCCGCGCGCGATCTGCATGGCAATCGCCGCTGCCGTGGAAGGCTCTCCGCCGATCGAACGCGATACGTTGCGCACCACCCGCGAAGCCACGAACGACACCAGCACACCCAGCAGCACCAGCATGCCGGCCGAGCGCGCGAGGGTCGCGTAGAACTGCGCCTGGATGTCATCCATATAGGCGCCGGCGATAAAGTCCCAGTTCCACGGGCCGAAGCGCTTCACATAGCCGATCTTTTCGCTCGGCGCCGTCTCGCCGGGTTTCGGCCACCAGTAGCGCAGATAGCCTGCGCCGCTCGCCGAGCCGCCTGCCTGCGCGATGTCGTGATACAGCGCATTGCCTTTGGCGTCTCGGAAGCTGCTCATATCCTTGCCGTTCAGCTTCGGACTCATCGGATGAGCGACCATTACCGAATCGCTCCGCACGATCGTCACGTAGCCCGATGTGCCGTAGCGTTGCGCAGTGATGCGGGCGATGGCCTGCTGTTTGGCCTCATCGACCGGGAGCTTGCCCGCGTCGGCCTGCTTCGCGTAGTCCGCGACGAGCGACACCGCCATGTCGGTGACGTCGGCCAGATCCGCGCGCCGTGCGTCCATTTGAGCGTTTCGTGCATCGAACGCATTCACAACGGTCACGATCAGAAGCGCCGCCCAGCAAAGCAGTATCGGCACCCACAATTTCTGTTTTAGTGTCAGACGGTTCATTATCGGTTTCGACAATACGTTGAACTCGGAATAGGGAGGGGCTGCAATCTGCGTTGCATAGCCGGCATAACGGCTATTGCTGTGGATTCTTTATTCCGGCGTCCGAAATTGCCGCCTGAAACGTGAATTTCCGGCCCGAGGCGACCGATGAAATACGGGAAACGTCGAGGAAAATCGGGGAAAAAGGAGCCAAAACCCGTAGAAAATCGCGGGAAACCGCGGCGAGCTGCAAGAGGCAGCCGGGCGCACGCGCTTACCCTAGATCTGTTCTTGACCAAACGCGCACAGGCGTTCGAGGTCCAGCACGTCGATCTGGTTGTACGAGAGGCGCAAAATCTGCAGCCTTTCGAGGTTTTGCAGTGCCTGGTTGATCCGTTGCCGCGACACGCCTGCCAGCAGGCCGACTTCTTCCTGCGAAATGGCCAGCGTGCGACCGGTATCGGGGTAGAGGTCCGGATTGAACAGTTGCGCGAGCGACTGGGCGACGCGCGCGTCGACATCCAGCAGACGGCTATTCTGGATCGACGCGATGAATTCGCCCATGCGGTTGTTCAACTGCCGGATCACAAAACCGGTGAACGGTAGGCTCGATTCGAGCAGCGCATGGAACGTCTCCGACGGCACGAACATCACGAGCGAAGGCTGAATGGCGGCCACGTCGTATTTGCGCAATTCGCGCTTGATCACGCTGCCTTCGCCGAACCAGCCGCCGGGTGGCACGCCGGAGAGCGTGCAACTGCGTCCCGAGGCGTTGTAGATGGCGAGTTTGATGAGGCCGGAATGGACGCCGATCCAGTAGTCTGACGGCTCCTGGCGGCGCGCGATCCAAGCTCCCCCTTCCAGCCGCTCCGCGTGCGCGCTGGCAAGCACGATGGCTTGGTGCTCGGCGGCGAGCGCCCTGAACCATGCGCAGGTGCCGAAAAGCCGCGGCAGATCGGCGCGCGGGACCCGTTCAGGCCGGTGCGGGTGGGAGTCTGCGACGACGGTAAACGGTGCGTCTTCCATAAGCGGCGAGCGGGGTGTAGGCGGGTGAAGTCGGTTGAATAGAACCAGGGCGCGTCACTCTGTCATTTGAATGACAGACAGTTCACCATGACAATTGCTAGGCTAGCTCATCAATCAGAAAAATCGACGGCGCGGCCAGCGCCTCAGGAGACAAAGCGATGACACACATGTTCGAAGAAGGCCTCCAGCGGCGCGAGGCCAATTATGTCCCGCTGACGCCCATCGATTTCATCGTACGCGCAGCGGAAGTCTACGGTGAGCGGCTGGCGGTCGTCCATGGGGAGATTCGCCGTAACTGGCGCGAAACCTACGAGCGCGCGCGGCGTCTGGCCAGCGCGCTGCAGCAGGCCGGTATAGAACGCGGCGACACGGTTGCCGCTTTGCTGCCGAATATTCCTCCGATGATAGAAGCGCATTTCGGCGTGCCGATGGCCGGCGCCGTGCTCAATACGCTGAATACGCGGCTCGACGTATCGTCGCTGCTGTTCATGTTGCGTCATGGCGAGGCGAAGGCCTTGATCGTCGATACGGAGTACAGCGAATTGGCGCACCGCGCCGCGCTGGAATTCCCGGAGTTGCGCGTGATCAGCGTGGCCGATGCGATGCCCGCCGACGCCAGCAAGTTTATCCGCGCAACCGACTACGAAGCCTTCCTGCAAACCGGCGACCCCGAGTTCGCCTGGACCTTGCCCGCCGACGAGTGGGACGCTATGGCGTTGAACTACACCTCGGGCACGACGGGCGACCCTAAAGGCGTGGTCTACCACCATCGCGGCGCGTATCTGAATGCGCTCAGCAATATCCTCGAATGGGATATGCCCAAGCATGCGGTCTACCTTTGGACCTTGCCGCTCTTTCACTGCAACGGCTGGTGTTTCCCATGGACCGTTGCCGCGCGTGCCGGCGTCAACGTCTGTCTACGCAAATTCGACGCGAAGACGGTGTTTGACCTGATCCGCCGCGAAGGCATCACGCATTATTGCGGCGCACCGATCGTGCAAAGCGCGCTCGCGAATGCGCCCGCCGAATGGCGTGAGGGCATCACGCATCGCGTGTCGACGATGGTGGCGGGCGCGGCCCCCGCACCGGCGGTGATCGCGAAGATGAAGGAGATCGGCTTCGATCTGACGCATGTGTATGGACTCACCGAAACCTACGGCCCGGCCGCGGTCTGCGCAAAACAGGAAGAATGGGACACGCTCGACGACAACGCGCGCGCCGAAATGAACGCGCGGCAAGGTGTGCGTTATCACTTGCAGGCGGCCGTTACGGTACTCGATCCGGACACGCTCGCGCCCGTGCCTGACGACGGCGAAACGCTCGGCGAGATCATGTTCCGCGGCAATATCTGCATGAAGGGGTACCTGAAGAACGAGCGCGCCACGGAAGCGACCTTCCGCGGCGGCTGGTTCCATACCGGGGATCTCGGCGTGCGGATGCCTGACGGCTACATCCGTATCCGTGATCGCAGCAAGGACATCATCATTTCGGGCGGCGAGAACATCTCGAGCATCGAGGTCGAAGACACGCTGTACCGTCACCCTGCGGTGTCGGTTGCCGCCGTGGTGGCGATGGCCGATCCGAAGTGGGGTGAGGTACCCTGCGCGTTCGTCGAACTCAAGGAGGGCGCTCAGGTGAGCGCAGAAGAGATCATCGCGCACTGCCGGCTATTTCTTGCGGGATACAAGCTGCCAAAGGCGGTGCGTTTCGGCGAATTGCCGAAGACGTCGACGGGAAAAATTCAGAAGTTCGAACTGCGCGCGCGGATCAAGGCGGAACAAACCGAATAGATCGCGCGCGAGGGTCTAGCGCACCGAATGGCGCGCTATGGGTGCTGAGCGATGCAAGCGCGGGATTCCGCGCGCATCAGTTTCGACAAGCGCTTAACCGCGCGTGTCGACCCAACGTCGTGCCCAGCGTGCCGAGTGCTGCAGTGCCTGTTCTTCGTTCGGGAAGTAATCGAGCGAATAGAACTGGTAGCGCCCTTCGGTACGCGCGCTGTTAGCGCGTTCGAGCAACAGGTTGGATGAGAAGCTACCGTCGGGCAAACGATGTGCCGAGGGTTTGACGGCATAGCCGTTGTAATGATGAATATGTTTGTTTTGCATTTTATATTTTAATAATGTTCGAGTGCGCGCCTGCCGTGCGAGCCGTTATACGGGTCACGCGGACGAGCCGATTCAAGCCATTGCGAGCCGAATCCAAACGCAGTCGGAAAGCTAAAAAGGGCGTTAAAGCCAGAGGGGAGAATGAGGTGCAACGAGGCGTTTGGCGCTTAGGCTAGCTGAACAATATATGCAGCTAAAAGCGATCGCGCCAACTGTGGGAGACAACGCTCCGCGAGGATGTCGCTGCAGCCCGATGTCCGTTGCCGGACACCGAGCCCTTCAAACTTACATCGGCTTGATGTTAGCCGCTTGCAGACCCTTCGGGCCTTGCTTCGTTTCGAAGCTCACCTTCTGATTTTCAGCCAGCGTCTTGAAGCCGTCGCCGCTGATTTCGGAGAAGTGCGCGAACAGGTCGTCGCCGCCCTTGTCCGGGGTGATGAAGCCAAAGCCTTTGCTGTCGTTGAACCACTTAACGGTACCGGTATCCATGAAGAATCCTTGAGGAAAAAATAGAAAAATTTGCTCTGTTGAGGAGCGCGTGAAGGGTCAAGGAGGGAGAGGACAACGAATACCGCTGAGGAGCGAGACATTGATGAACAGCAATCGAACTTCTTGAACTTCGGATGCCACAGTAACCGCCGGGCCATGTCAGCGTCAACACTTATCTTGTAACTGTTTTGTTATGGGCATCGTTTGTGCATGAGGGGCGTGTGGTCATGTGACCCTCGTTGCTTACTTGCCGTGTCGCGCGGCACGGCAAGTCACTCCAACTGGGTTTCGGTTTCAGATGCCCACTTTATGCGCTGTCAGGATCAGGCGTAATCCGAGCGCGGCAACTGCGCTTGCGGCGACGCGATCGATCCAGGCCTTCCACTGCAGATAGATTTCGCGCGGACGTTTGCTCGAAAAGCACAAGGCGACCACGGTGTACCAGCCGGCTTCAATGGCGAAGATCGCAGGGGGCAATGCAAAGTAGCACCACAGCGGCGGATGTTGCGGAAGCAAGGCCGCGAAGATACTGCCGTAGTAGACCGCTGTCTTCGGATTGCTGAGTTGTGTGCTCAAACCGATCCAGAAGGATTTGCGCACGTTGGTAGCGGCGGCTTGCGCCGCGTCGAACGCGAGCGGTTTGGCCGCACCGCGCCAGATCTTCGACGCAAGGTAGATCAGATAAAGGCCGCCGGCCACTTTCAAGCCGACGTACAGCCATTCCACTGTCGCCAGCAAGGTGTACAGGCCGAGCAAGGCGATACCGCTAAAGAACACGCCGCCGATGCCCATGCCGGCCGCCGTTGCAAGGCCGTCGCCGCGCGAGAGTCCGATTGCATTGCGTGCAACGATAACGAAGCTCGGTCCTGGGCTCATTGCACCGAGCAGCAGTGCGGCCAGGATTGTGACGATGGCGGTCGAGGCGGGCATTTTTGTGTGTCTCCTACAGGCGGCGATGCGGATCAGTGAACATAGCATGGGAGGGCGAGGTTTTGTTTTCGGTCAGCGCCAATAGAACCAATAAAGAACCAATAAGAATCGAAAAAGCCGGTAACGAACGCCAACCGAATGACAAAGAAAGCCCATCACCGCACGCAGCCAATCAGTTGCTGCAAGCAGCGGAAATTGGATGCTAGAATGCCCTCCCATACGCTAAAGCAGCCTTGGAGCACCAAGGCCGATCGGGCGCGATTCGAGCCGTTTGCCGACGAATTCCCCTAAATCCAGGATTTATTGGGCATGATTCCCGATGCGAGTTGTCGCGCATCAGGCGCGGCGTCGTGAGTTCGATTCGCACTCAACCCATCTGATTCACGCATAGGCTTCGCGTTGTTTAGCGAAGCCTTTGTTTTTCCAACGCGAGCACTATCAGCCGCGAAACCGGTACGTTATGAAAGAGCGAGAAGAACAACGGCTGTTCGACCTCGACGGGAATGCGCGTGAGCGCCTGATCGTGTGGATCCGCCGACGCATGGACGAATACGGCATTACGATTGAAGCGCTTGCTGATGCAATCGAGGCCGACAAAGCCGCAGTGCGGGCCGTGATGTATCGCGACGCCTACGGAAATACGTGGGACGGTCATGGCGAAAAGCCGGATTGGCTTGCGCGTGCAATCTACGCTGGACAGAACATCGACCATTTCCGCTGTTGAGCGGGGCCTCAGTTTCTTCTGCTAATCGTTTTCCTGCGTGGCTGCGCGATATCGCGTTGTGCCAATTGATTCGGCATCCAAAAAAAAGCCCGCGCGGGGCGGGCTTAACCTACTCGGAGTTTCGCGATCCAGTCGCTAGACGGATCATCTCCAGTGTATGTGAAAGCTTTATGAAAGTATAGAAAATCCGCGTTACAGATCGAAAAACACGGTTTCCTTGTCGCCCTGCATATAGATATCGAACCGGTACACATTGGCCGTGTTCGGCTCGCGGCGCGCGATCAGCGTGCCACGCCTGTCCGCCGGAACCGCTGCCAGCACGGCATCCCGTTCGTTAGCCTCGGCTTCGTCCTCGAAATAGATGCGCGTGAAGGTGTGCAGCAGCATGCCGCGCATCGTCACGATCACATTCAGATGCGGCGCTTCGTCCGGGTTTGCGCGGCCGGGTTTCACCGTTTCAACGACAAAGCGCTGGAGCGGATCGGTGCCCGTACCGACGCGGGCGAAGCCGCGGAAACCGGTCTTCAGGATTTCCTCGCGTGATTCCGGGTAGTGGCCTTGCGCGTCTACCTGCGACACTTCCAGCATCGCATCGCCGATCACCTTGCCGTCGCCGTCGAACACCTGGCCGACGATCGTGATGTGCTCGCCGGCCGCTTCGCGGTCGGCCAGAACCGGCGTAAACAGGCTCTTGAAGGCGAAGTCGTATTGCTGAGGGCACAGACCGTAGGCGAAGTACGGTCCAACCGTTTGCGAAGGCGTTTGTTTGAGGGTCGTCATGGCTTAGCGCTCCATCGGAGTTTCGTTGCGGCCGCGCAGCACGATGTCGAAGTCGTAGCCGAGCGCATAGGCCTCTTGCGTCGTATCGAGCGAGAAGCCTGCAATCAGGCGGTCGCGTGCGTGCTCGGGCGTGCCCTGGAAAATCGGGTCGAAGGCCAGCAGCGGGTCGCCGGGGAAATACATCTGCGTGACGAGGCGCGAGCCGAAATGGTCGCCGAACAGCGAGAAGTGAATGTGATTCGGACGCCACGCGTTCGGGTGATTGCCCCAAGGGTAAGCGCCTGGTTTGATCGTCAGAAAGCGATAGCGGCCTTCGTTGTCGGTGATGCAGCGGCCGGCACCGAGGAAGTTCGGGTCGAGCGGCGCGTCGTGCTGATCGTTCTTGTGCACATAGCGGCCGGCAGCATTGGCTTGCCAGATCTCAACCAGCGTATTGCGCACCGGGCGGCCGCCTTCGTCGAGCACGCGGCCCGTCACGATGATGCGCTCGCCGAGCGGCTCGCCGTTGCGCACCGCATTGCGCGTCAGATCGTGATCGAGCGCGCCGAGGTCTTCGGTGCCGTAGACCGGTACACGCTGGTCGCGCAGTTTTTCCTTCAGCGGAATCAGCGGACGCGTCGGGCCGCGTTTGACCGAAGAACCGTAGCCGGGATAGACGTAGGCGGGGTGGGACGCGAAGTCGCGCGCGGTGAGAAAGGACTCGTCCATCAGTGTCTCCTTCGGGGAATTGTGGGATACAGCGTATGGAGCGACTTTATCTAACCTGAGAGGTTATGCAAAATGACGTTTTCGCCCATTTCGTATAACCTACCGTTATGCAACGCAGCCTCGCGGACAGCCGCGTCAAATTCCGTCATCTCCAGTGCTTCCTGGCCGTCGCCCAGTTCGGCGGCGTGCAGCGGGCGGCCGAAAGCCTGTCCATTACGCAGCCCGCGGTCTCCAAGACGGTTGCCGAACTGGAGGCGATTCTCGGCGTGAAGCTCTTCGAGCGCGGCCGCCACGGCGCCGTGCCGACCCGCGAGGGGCAGCTCTTCATGCCGCATGCGAGCGCCTGTGTCAGTGCGTTGCGACAGGGTGTGGACTTGCTGGCGCGCGCGGAAGGCGCGGCGGCCGCCACGCTGGAAATCGGCATTCTGCCGACCGTCGCGGCTGCGCTGGTGCCGCCGGTGCTGAAGCGGTTCGCCGCGCTTTGGCCGCGCGTGATCGTGCGCCTTGCCACCGGCGCCAACCCCGAATTGCTCGAGCGTTTAAAGGCCGGCACGATCGAATTCGCGATCGGGCGTCTGGCGGACCCGGAACGGATGGTTGGGCTCAGTTTCGAGCAGCTTTTCAGCGAGCCGTTGATTGCCGTGGTCCGCGCCGGGCATCCGTTGGCGCTGGGGGCCGGCTTGCCGGCCACGTCGCTGGAGGATTTTCCGGTGGTGCTGCCGCCGTTCGGCACGCTGATCCGGCAATCGGCTGAAAGCCTGTTGAGCGCGTGGGGCGTGCCGCCGTTGTCGGGGTTTGTCGAAGTGCTGTCGGTGTCGACGGGGCGTGCGTTGACGCTGGAGAATGACGCGGTGTGGTTCGTGCCACTGAGCGCCGTCGAATATGAACTGGTGCACGGTATGTTGGTGCGTTTGCCCTTGCCGTTCGCGGGCACCGGCGAGCCTGTGGGGCTGATCCGGCGCTCGGACACGCAGCCGTCTCCTGTGGGACGGGCGTTTATCGATGCCGTGCGCGAGGTTGCGCAGCAGCGCATGGCGGCGGCCGCTGGCAAGCCTGCGGTTAAACGTGCGTCCAAACGCAGTCGCGGCGGCATGTCCAAGACCTGACGCACGTCGCCAAGCGAAGCTGGAGATGCGGGAGTCACGGGAAATGCAGGAGGCGCAGTAGACGCCCGCTGCGGCCCAATTCTCCCCGCGTGAACCATCCAGTACAAAATGAAGGTTGCGAACGCCCTGCTACCCGGTGTACAAACACGGTGCAAAAGCCGTCACGGGCCGCATTGCTGCGGCACACCGCGCATACGGTGTCACACTTCAGGTGAATGACGGCGTGCACCGAACAGCAGAAACATCACGAACACGCGCAACAGCGTACGAAAGACTGCACAAGGAGATTGCCATGCCCAGCGACTTGCCCACTCCAGACGCCGCGCTGCGCGCCGTGTCGGCGCCTGAGCACAATCCGCTCGGCACCGCCGGCCTCGAATTCGTGGAGTTCGCCTCGCGCGAGCCGAAGGCGCTCGGCGAGACGTTCACGAAACTCGGCTTCAAGGCGATTGCGCGCCATATCAGCAAGGACGTCACGCTGTATCGCCAGGGCGAGATGCATTTCCTGATCAACGCGGAGCCGGATTCGTTTGCCGAGCGCTACGCCGAGGAATACGGCGCCGGCATCTGCGCGATCGGCATTCGCGTGGCCAACGCGCAGCGCGCCTTCGACCGCGCGATCGAACTCGGTGCATGGGCGTTCGAAGGCGAACGCCTCGGTGCGGGCGAGTTGCTGATTCCGGCGATCCAGGGCATTGGCGATTCGCACATCTATTTCGTCGACCGGTGGCGCGGCCGTGGCGGCCAGCGCGGCGGCCTCGGCGACATCTCGATCTTCGACATCGACTTCCGTCCGATCGAGATCGATACCGCGCACGCCGATCTGAGTCACGCGGGCACCGGCCTGGTTGCGGTCGATCATCTGACGCAAACGGTCGGTGAGGGCCGGATGCAGGAATGGCTCGACTTTTATCGCGACCTGCTTAACTTCCGTGAGATTCACGAACTGCACGCGAACTGGCATGTGTCCGCGGAATCGCGCGTGATGGTGTCGCCATGCGGCGCGATCCGCGTGCCTTTGTATGAAGAAGGCACGCGCCGTACGAATCTGATGCACGACTATCTGCCGGATCATCCGGGCGAAGGCGTGCAGCACATCGCGCTCGCCACCGACGATATCTTTGCGTGCGTCGAGCAACTCCTCGCGAACGGCGTCGAATTCGTCGAGCCACCGCCGCGCTATTACGAGCAACTGGACGCGCGCCTGCCAGGTCATGGGCTCGATGTCGAGCGGCTCAAGCGCACGCATGTTCTGGTGGACGGCGAGATCGGCGCCGACGGCGTACCGCTGCTGTTCTTTCAGACCTTTGTGCGACGCGGCGCCGGCGAGATCTTCTTTGAGATCGTGCAACGGCAGGGTCACCACGGTTTCGGCGAAGGCAATTTGAGCGCGTTGGCGCAGGCACGCGAGCAAACCGGCGCTTAACGCTTAACGCTTAGCGCTTGCCGTTTGCCACTCGGCGCCTGCCGCTGAATCAGTCAGTATCGGGATTGCCGCCCAGCCCAGGATTCACGGCGCTGTATGCCGCCGCTTCCCGCAACAGCCACTCGCGAAAGCTCGTGAGCGGCTTACCGTGGCTCAACTCCGTCGGATAGACGAGGTAATACGCCGAGTCGGCGACGGCGGGTGCGTCGAGCGGCATCACGAGTCCGAGCTGTTCGAGCTGTGCGTCGACGAAAAAGCGCGGCACCAGCGCGATGCCGAGACCGGCCGCGGCGGCGCTGATCAGCATCGTGTGGAGTTCGTACCGGACCCCTTGCATCGTCCGGTTATCGTCGACGCCGAGGTTGGCGAACCATGACGCCCAGCCGTCAGGCCGGGTGGTGGAATGCAGTAGCGGGTAGTCCAGCAGTTCTGCCGCAGTTTCCACGGGCCGGGCCAGCAGACTCGCCGCACACACCGGCACGACTTCCTCGCTAAACAGAAAATCCGCCGACGTGCCTGGCCATGTCGGCTTGCCGTAGTGAATCGCGGCTTCGAAATGCGTATCGGCGAACGGGAAGGTGCCGGTGCGCACGCCCATATTGACCCGCACGTCCGGATACTGCGCGTTGAATGCCGCCAGCCGCGGAATCAGCCATTGCGATGCGAAAGTCGGCAGCACCGCCAGTTCCAGATAACCACCGCCGCTGCCATGCGCAATGATCGACAGCGTGTCGCGGTCCAGTTGTTCCAGCGAGCGCCGCACCTGCGCGCTATAGACCTTGCCTGCCTTGGTCAGCACCACGCGCTGTTTGACGCGCACGAAGAGCCGCACGCCGAGATTGCTCTCCAGCGTATTGATCTGCCGGGACACCGCGCTTTCGGTGAGGAACAGCTCGCGCGCCGCATGCGTGAAGCTCTCGTGCCGCGCGGCGGCTTCGAAAGCGAGCAGCGCGCCCATGTTGGGGATCTTGAACTTTCGCACGTTGATTCCAAAAACGCATCAAGTGGCGATTTTATCTCGCTTTACGGCAGTGCTGCGAATTTGAATAATCTTGCATCCAACGATGCCGTGCTTGCGCCTTGAAGCCATGCCGGCAGGCCATCTTCAAACACACGAACGCGTGCTCACCGCGCTCCGCCCGGAACCGATATGCGAAACATCAAGAATGCGAATGTCGAACAACTGCTGCTGAAACTGCTCGGCGCAGAGAAAACCGCGAGGCTGTTCGCCACCCTGAACCATCCGCAGATTCTTAACGAATGGGAGGGCGGCACCGTTACGCGCGCCGAACTGGCGCAGGCGATGAACATGGCGCTGTTCGAAGACCTGCTGGCGCGCTCGGCGAATGGCCGCCAGTACACCGAGGAGGCGATCGCCGCTGGTGGCAGTGTCTACTTCGATCATGGTGCATTGCGCACGGTGCGCTGGGCGGCGAGCGGCGCGTTGCCGCCGGGCGAAGCGGCTTTCGCGCGCATCCTGCGTCCGCTCGGCTTCAGCATCAACGGCCGTTATCCACTCGATCGCCTTGGCATGACCGGCCGCGCCTGGGCGCACGATGACGCCCCCGATGAGATCGCGCAGTTCTTCGTCAGCGAATTGCATCCCGAGCGTTTCTCGGCAGAGTTTCAGCAGGCGGTGACGAACGTGATCGGCGCCTCGCGCGATCCGTTGACGCCGCAAGCCGCCGGCCAGTTGTGGGAGCTCGAACGCGACGGCGTGTTGCCGCTCGAGGCGGCTCACGCGTTGCTGCCGGTGATCGTCGGCGCCTTCGCCCGTCAGCATGAGACGCCACGCGAAGCCGATTACGAAGTATTGTTGAAGGAGTCGGCAGAAATGGCGTGGATCGCGACCGAAGGCAATGCGTTCAATCACGCTACCGATCGCGTCGCGGACGTGTTCAAGCTCTCCGACGACGAAAAGGCGAAGGGTCGTCCGATGAAGCCGGAAGTCGAGCGTTCGCGTTCGGGCCGTGTGTTTCAGACCGCATACCGTGCGGACATCGTGCGGCGCGAATTCCGTGCGGCCGATGGCAGCATCGTGACGCGCGAGGTGCCGGGTTCGTTCTACGAGTTCATCACGCGCAAGCGGACCTTCGATCAGGACGCGCGTCGCTGGGAAACGGACCTGCGTTTCGACGCGGGCAACGCGCAGGGCATCTTCAAGATGACCGCGAGCCAGGCGGCTTAATTTGTAAGCGCAGGGTGATAGCGCGAGCGTCGGACACGAGACATGAGAGGCGGAGTGGGAACGTCATTGGATGAAGAGCAGGGCGCGGGCATGAGTGCTTCGTTGAGCGACGCGGCTCATGGCCCGTCAAAAGCGCCGCGCGTTGCCAAGCCCTTTCAAGGGACCGCTGCTGTTATGCAGGCGCTCGAAGCTGACCTCCGCCGCAACGTACGCGGCGAAGTGCGCTTCGATCAGGGCTCGAAAGCGCTCTATGCGGCGGATGCGTCGAACTATCGGCAAGTCCCGCTCGCCGTGGTGGTGCCATCGGACGTCGACGATCTGCTCGAAACGCTCGCTGCGTGCCGCCGCAATGACGTGCCCTTTCTCCCGCGCGGCGGTGGCACCTCGCAGAACGGCCAATGTGTGAATGTCGCGGTGGTGGCCGACGCGAGCAAGTATGTGAACCGCGTCGTGTCGGTCGATCCTGTAGCGGGCGTGGCGATCGTCGAACCGGGTGTGGTCTGCGACACCTTGCGCGATGCCGCCGAAGAACACGGCCTCACGTTCGCACCCGATCCCGCGACTCACAGTCGCTGCACGCTCGGCGGCATGATCGCCAACAACTCGTGCGGCGCGCATTCGGTAATGGCCGGCAAAACGGTGGAGAACGTCGAGGCGCTGGAAATCGCAACCTTCGATGGCGCCCGTTTCTGGGTCGGCCCCACTCCGGACGGCGAACTCGAACGCATCATCGCCGCAGGCGGCCGCCAGGGCGAAATCTACGCCGCACTCAAGCAACTGCGCGACACCTACGCCGTTCAGATTCGCGCGAAATTCCCGCAGATCAAGCGGCGCGTGTCGGGCTTCAACCTCGATCAACTGCTGCCGGAAAACGGCTTCAATGTCGCACGTGCGTTGGTCGGCACCGAGGGCACCTGTGCCGTGACCTTGCAGGCGAAAGTTCGGCTCGTAAAGAGCCCGGCGAAACGCGTGATCGTCGTGGTCGGTTTCACCGATATCTACACCGCCGCGGACGCCGTGCCGCATTTCATGCGCTGCGGGCCGATCGCGATCGAAGGGCTCGACCGTGCGATCGTTCGCGGCTTGCAGGCGCGCGGGTTGAAGAAGGATGAGATCGCCTTGTTGCCGGCAGGTGATGCCTGGGTCGTGCTCGAATTCGGTGCTGATACGCAAGACGACGCCGTGCATCAGGCGCAAACCGCTGAGGCATATTTCTCGTCGGGCGCAGCAGGACCGAACGTGTCCGCGATGCTTGTCGAAGATCGTGCTCTGCAGGCGAAGGTGTGGTCGATCCGCGAGACGGGCGCGTCGGCGGTGGCCTTGTCGGTGGATGCAGGCACGCCCGATCCAGTGGTCGGCTGGGAGGATGCAGCGGTCGATCCAATGCGTCTCGGCGATTATCTGCGTGCGTTTCAGGCGCTGGTGGATCGCTATGGCTACGAGACGAGTCTATACGGTCATTTCGGCGACGGCTGCGTCCACGCGCGTATTACCTTCGATCTGCGCAGCGTGGAAGGCGTCGCGACGTGGCGCAAGTTTCTGCGCGAGGCCGCGGAACTGGTGGTCGAATTCGGTGGCTCGCTCTCGGGCGAACACGGCGACGGCCAGGCCAAGGCCGAATTCCTGCCGATCATGTACGGCCCCGAACTGATGCAGGCGATGGAGCAATTCAAAGCGATCTGGGACCCGGCCAATCGATTGAATCCCGGCAAGGTCGTGCATGCGTATCGCGCCGACGAAAACCTGCGCATGGGTCCGGCCTACAAGCCCGTGACACTGCAAACGAAGCTCACCTTCGCGAGCCAGGAAGGCGACGGTTTTCAGCGTGAGATCGAACGATGCATCGGCATGGGCAAGTGCCGCTCGCTAGAAGGCGGCACGATGTGCCCGAGCTTTCGCGCGACACGTGAAGAGAAATACTCGACACGTGGCCGCGCGCATCTGTTCTGGGAAATGCTGCAAGGCGACGTGATCGCCGATGGCTGGCAAAGCCGTGAAGTGAAAGAGGCGCTTGATACCTGCCTCGCGTGCAAGGGCTGCAAATCCGATTGCCCGACGCATACGGATATGGCGTCGTACAAAGCGGAGTTTCTTTCGCATTACTACGAGACGAATCGCCGGCCGCGTCAGGCGTTGTTTATGGGGCGGATTGGCGAATGGGCGCCGTGGGCGGCGCGCTTCCCGCGGTTGACGAATTTTATGACGTCGGCGCCGGGGTTGGCTGCGGTTGGGAAGTGGGTCGCCGGTGTCGCGCAAGCACGTGAGTTGCCAATGTTTGCTACGCGGACGTATCGGCAGATTGCTCGGCGTTCGCCTCAGACGGAGCTTGATGCTCGCTCTCCTGGTGAGGTGAAGAAAGTCATCCTGTGGGTCGATACGTTCAACGATCACTTCACGCCAGAGATCGCGCAGGCCGCGGCCGATGTGCTGACGCAAATGGGGTGGCACGTCGTGCTGCCGAAGAACCGGTTGTGTTGCGGGCGTCCGCTGTATGACTTCGGTTTACTCGACCGTGCGCGCGAGTTGCTGACCACCATTCTCGATGACCTCGGAGAGGACATCGCCGCGGGTGTGCCGGTGGTCGGGCTCGAACCGGGTTGCCTGTCGGTGTTCAAGGATGAACTGCTGAAGCAGTTCCCCGATCATGCTTTAGCGACGCAACTATCGGCGCAGACGTTTCTATTTTCCGATTTCGTCGCGCGTCAGCCGTTCGATTGGCCGACGCTCGCAGCGGACGTGATCGTGCACGGACATTGTCATCAGAAGGCGCTGTTCGGTATGCAAGGCGATACCGCGCTCCTGAACAAGCTTGGCGTGAAGTGGAAATTGCTCGATACGGGATGCTGTGGCATGGCGGGATCGTTCGGCTTTAACGACGAGCATCACGTGCTTTCGGAGAAGATCGGCGAAGACACGCTGTTTCCAGCGGTGCGTGCTGCTGCGGCGGCAAACGCGGAAACGATCGTGCTGACTAACGGCTTCAGTTGCCGGGAGCAGATCGAACAGGGGACCGGGCAACACGCGATGCATATCGCGCAACTAGCGCAGCGGGCGTTGGCGGCGCGCCGTTAAGGGGCCGTAGCGCCGTCGTTATTTTTTCGCCGGCTCTGAGGTAGCCGACGTCTGCGGGATGTCGGCGCTGGTTGCCATCCACAACACCTCGGCGTCTTCGTCGCTAGTGGACACTGCTGCGTGGCCGGTACGGCTGTCGAAGTAAAGGCTGTCGCCCGCATTCAGATGCGTCGGCGCGTACAACTCGGAATAGAGACACACACTGCCGCTGATCACGTACAGGAATTCTTCGCCCTCGTGACGGCCCCAGTCATCGAAGGCATCCAGCGTGTGCGCCGAAATGCGGATGCGAAACGGCAACATCGCTTTGTGCGCCAGATCCGTGGCGAGCAACTCCATCTGATAGCCGCGGTAGGCGTGACGCTGGCCTTCGTTTTTGCGGGTCAACGCGCGGCGGCCGCTGGCGCTGACTTTGGGCGTCGAGCCGAAGAGCTCGCCGATTTCAATCTTCAGACCGAGAACGATTTTCTGCAGGACGTCGAAAGTCGGGGACATCAGACCGTTTTCGACTTTGGAGAGGGTCGAGCGGGAGACGCCGCAGAGGCGGCTCGCGGTTTCGAGCGTCAAGTCCTGCGCCTGGCGGGCGGCGCGGACGCGGCGGCCGAGGTCGGTTGTCGATGGGTCGGCGGGTTTGGTGAGGTGGGTGTCCATGGGGCTGGCTTAAATGCTCGCCTTGCGCGGCGTTCGATGTTTCCGATAATAACATTTGGGAAGGGAGGGTCTGGGTAGCGTCCGGCTCGTGCGACGACCGAGCAACTTTTCCCATCGGAAACGCTGCGTGTCGAGATTGATGCGGTGACACGCGATTCCATTACCTAGAATCAGGTTACGCGCAGAACGCTTTCGAGCAACTCGATTGCAGTAGCGTTCGCTGTCGAGCCTGCGCGTCTGAATCCCAACTCGTACTATTCGTAAGGGGAATCGTCATGGCGACTTATGTGGTTCTTGCACAGTTTACTGATCAGGGTATTCGCGCCGTCAAAAACAGCGCACAGCGGGCCGGTCAAGCGGCTGAGATGGCCAAGAGTTTTGGCTGTGAAATGAAAGAGATCTACTGGACGATGGGCCAATATGACATTGTCACGATCGTGGAAGCACCGGATGAGCAAAGCTTCATGTCATTCGGCCTGGCGCTCGGCGCCGCAGGCAATGTCCGCACGCAAACGCTCCGTGCATTAAAGAAAGACGAATTCAGCGCTCTTCTCGGCAAACTCCCATAAAACAGGCCGACACCCGGCTTGCTAACCGCTTCTTTCCGCGATTCTTTTTTGCTACGCCAGCAAGCGTCATGATGCGCCGCGGCGAGACGCGACGCATCGCAACGAACCGATCAGCGGTTCACGAGCTTGGCGGAATAGGTCAGCGCAAGCGCGCAGCCGACGATCATGCATGCCGCAAAGCCGAACAGACCCGCGCTTTGCGAATGGAACGTATCGCGCAGCCAGCCGATGAAATACGTGCTGCCGAAGCCGCCGAGGTTCGCGATCGAACAGGCGAAGGCGATACCCGCCGCCGCGGCGGGGCCCTTCAGGAAGGTCGAAGGCAGCGACCACACGACGGGCATCGCAGCGGCCGCGCCCGCGTTGATCAGCGAGAACAGAATGACCGTCGCGACTGTGCCGTGGTGACCCGAACCGGCGATAACCAGCGCAACCGCCGCCACGAGGAACGGGACCACGATATGCCAGCGGCGTTCGCGCATCCGGTCGGAACTGGCGCCGCAGTAAAGCGTGCTCAGCACGGCTAACGCATTCGGAATCGCCATCAGCCAACCGATGTGATACGGATCTGCTACACCGGTGTCGCGCAGGATCGACGGCAGCCAGAAGCTCGTCGCGTACAGCCCAAGCAGCACGCACAGATCGATGAGGCCGAGCGCCCACACCTTGAAGTCGACGAAGGCGCCGCTTAGCGAATGACTCTTGTTGCCGGACGGCTCCGCGTCGAGATTCGCACGCAGCGTTTTCTTCTCCGCGGCGCTGAGCCAGCGGGCGGATTCGATGTTATTCGGCAGCCACGCGAGGATCGCAATGCCGAGCGCAATCGACGGCAGCGCTTCGAGCAGGAACAGCCATTGCCAGCCGCCCAGGCCGTGCGCGCCGTTGAAGAACGCCATGATCCAGCCGGAAATGGGGCTGCCGATCATGCTCGACAGCGGCAAGCCGACCATGAACAGCGCCACCATGCGAGCACGGCGTGCATCGGGATACCACTGCGTCAGATAG
The DNA here is from genome assembly GCF_009690905.1 of Paraburkholderia madseniana. Lineage (GTDB taxonomy): Bacteria > Pseudomonadota > Gammaproteobacteria > Burkholderiales > Burkholderiaceae > Paraburkholderia > Paraburkholderia madseniana. Next base: position 137,259 of record NZ_VOSW01000001.1, on the reverse strand, counting down.
AGCAGCACGCCCGGCAGAAATCCGGCTTCGGCGACGCCGAGCAGGAAGCGCACGATATAGAACTGCATCGGCGTGGTGACGAACAGCGTCGCGCCCGACAGCAGACCCCAGGTAATCATGATGCGCGCGATCCACAAGCGCGCACCGACCCGCTGCAGAATCAGATTGCTCGGTACTTCGAAGAGGATATAGCCGGCGAAGAACAGACCCGCGCCGAGGCCGTAGACGGTATCGCTGAACTTGAGCGCGTCGAGCATCTGCAGCTTAGCGAGACCGATGTTGATTCGGTCGAGATACGCCGCGAAATAACACAGACAGAAGAACGTGATGAGACGGATCGTAACCTTGCGATAGAGCTCGCTGTTGTCGGTGCTGCTCGTGTCGAGCACGGCACTGCCCTGATAAACATTCGCCATGACTGCCACTCCCGGAAGGTGGTGCGAAAAAAGGTGGATATCGTGCGACAGAGATCACTCGCACTTCGCTTGCAGATGTCTGTGTATCACGCTAAAAACGTAGCGTATACGCTCCAAAATACGGTGTGGAAAAATACCCATCAAAGCCCATAAATTTTCCTCATTGAGTTGCGTGATTCCTCGTAGAAATGCCTGTAATTCGTGCTTTCATGCGAGCGTGTACGTACCTCTTGCACAGCGGAAGTGCATGAAAAATGTAAAGCGTGTTAGCTACAAATCAGCTGCACGACGCGGCAGCTTGATCAAGGTCGTATTGAGGGTCCGGTTAGAGGGTGTACACTCTTTCTCTTTCGTCTTCAGGCCGCCCGGCCTTGTACCCCTATGGCGCCGCGCAAGGATTCCTACGACTTTCACGATCAGATCGGCCACTTGTTGCGTCGTGCGTATCAACGGCATGTCGCGATTTTCCAGGAAGCGATTCCCGATTCCGATCTGACCGCCGCGCAGTTCGTCGCACTGTGTGCGGTCAAAGAACAGCAACCGTGCTCGCTGAACGACATCGTCAAAGCGACTGCGATCGATCAGGCAACGATCCGCGGCGTCGTCGAGCGCCTGAAGGCGCGCGCGCTGATCGAGGTGGGCGCCGACCCGAACGACGGACGCAAGCTCGTTGTGCGTCCCACCGCGGCGGGCCTCGCATTGATCGAGCGCACTGTGCCGTTCGCCCAGGAGGTCACGGAGCGCACTTACGGCGCGCTGAATGCGGGCGAGCGCGTCGCCATGCTGTTTCTGCTGCGCAAAATGATGGAGTCGGACGCGGACGCCGAGTAGGCGAGTCCCGCCGCGATCGTCTTGCGTGGCTCCTAAGTATTCGCCGCATGCGCCGGTTCAGCCGCCAGCAGCTTGCCGGCGGCGCGCAAACCCTCGCGCACGGTCTCTTGCGTGAACGGCGGCGCGAGCAGGCGCACGCCAGTCGCGTCGTAGATCGCATTCGCGAGCGCGGCGGGTCCAGGCACGGAGGCCGATTCGCCGGCGCCCAGCGGCGGTTCGCCTTGGCGCGGCATCAGCACGATATCGACGGCCGGCAACTCCGGAAAAGTCAGGATCGGGTAGCTGCCCCATTCGCGGCTCGCCACCTTGCCGTCGACGAATCGCACGCGCTCCTTGAGCGAGCGGCTCAGGACCTGGATTACGTTGCCGTGAATCTGATGACGCACGCCGTCGGGGTTGATCATCGTGCCGGTGTCCTGGCCGACCGTGATGCGCTCGACCCGCACCTGCCCGGTCACGCGATCCACCACGAGTTCCACCGCCCACGCCGACCATGCCGCGCCAAAGCCTGGAAAGCGGCTGTGCACGTAGCGCGCGTAAGCGATGCCATGTCCGCGCGCATAGCGCTCGTCAGCCGCTTCAATGCCGCGCTTGCGATGCTTCCACCCGGCACGTGCGGCAACCGCTTCGAGCAGTTCGGCAGCGCGTGTGTCCTTCAGATGGCGCAAACGAAATTCCAGTGGGTCGCTGCCGGTTAGCGCGGCCATTTCATCGGCGAACGAATCGTGCGCGAACGAGTTGGGCAGCGCCGACACACCGCGAAACCATGACGAACGCACGAGAGGGGCGAGATCGTCGCATGCGAAACGACGGTGCGGGCTTTCGTACGGCGAGACGGCGGTGCGGTCGCCCATTTCGAAGACGCGCGCTTGTGGGGCGACGGCGCCTGTCAGCAGCGACGCGAGCAGCGGCGCATCGTTCGACGGATAGCGCGTCGCGAAGTCGTAGCCGAGCAGACGGCCGTCGTCGCTCACCGTGCCGGTGACGTCCACCACCTGGCCACAGCCTTTCGGCTCCCACGTGTGTTCGTCGGCACGCGAGAGCTGCACGCGCACCGGCGCACCGACCGCGCGCGAGAGCAGCAGCGCGTCACCACAGACGTCGTCCGCACAATTGCGTCCGTAGCAGCCCGCCGCTTCCATGCGGACGACGTCGACGTCGGCTTCGTCGCGTTGCAAGAGGGTCGCGAGGTCGCAGCGTAGCGAGACCGGGTTCTGCGTGCCCGACCAGACGGTGATGCGTCCCTTGCCGGGCTCCCGGTAGTCGGCCACCGAACACGATGGACCGATCGAGCCATGCATCTGATAAGGCCATACGTAGGTGCGTGACAGCGTGGTCGCGCCGGGCAGACCGCGCACGGATTCGACGTCGCCTTCTTCCAGCAGAGGCCGTCGTTTTGCCGGCGCAGCGGAGATCGCAGCGCCTGGATCATCCAGGGAATCGAGCGGCGGCAGTGGCTTCCATTTGACGCGCAACTCGCGTGCGGCACGAATCGCCTGTTCTTCGCGCTCGGCCACGACGCCCACGAAATCGCCGATCACGACCACGTCTCGTACACCCGCAATATGAGCGACGGATTCGCGTTCAACCCGCTCGAGAGATGTGCCGACAAAAGCGCCGCTATCGATGCCGCTATAAGGCGGACGTACCACCCGTCCATGCAGCATGCCGGGCACGCGCATGTCATGCACAAAGGTCAACGCGCCGGTCGCCTTCGCCGGCAGATCGATGCGCGGCGATGAACGCCCGACGAGCCGGTACGTCGATGGATCCTTGACGGGCGTGCCGATGTCGAGTTCAAGCGTAATGCTGCGGCCAGCGATCAGTTCGGCAAACGTCACGCGTGCGCCGTCCGGGTTGGCCGCGCAGAAAATCTGGGCGTCATCGGTGGCAAGCTGCTCGATGGCGACGCCGAGGTGCTGCGCGGCGAGTTCGAAGAGTGCGCCGCGCGCCTGCGCCGCCGCACAACGCAGCGGTACCGCCGAAATCTGGATTGTCGCACTGGCGATCGTGGGACCCTGATTCGGCGTGGCGGCGGTGTCGCCGAGCAGCACCGTGACGCGCTTCGCCGGCACGTCGAGTTCTTCCGCGACGATCTGGCCGAGCGATGTGCGTATGCCCGTGCCGAGATCGACGTGACCGTTGAACGCGAGGATCCGTCCGTCATCGAGTATCGCGACGAAGACTTCGGGTACGTCCGGCACGTAGGTCGAGAGGCTGCCGGGCTGTCCGGCGGCGGGCCTGACGGGCGCAGCCGGCCGGCGGATCACGGCAAGGCGGCCGACACTTGCCAGAAGTTCGGAGCGGTTCACGGGCAGGGTCCCAAGGTGTGTACCACGCTCATGCGTCAACGCACGCGCTGCTCGATCGCGACCAGCGCGTCCGCGAGCGGCATCACCGCGGCATACTTCTGCTGCATGTCGAACAGGTTCGCGTCGTGCGGGCCGATTGCCCGATCGCCGACACAGTCGGACAGCACCAGCGGCCGGAACCCATACGACATCGCATCGACAACGCTGGCCCGCACACAACCACTCGTTACCGCGCCGGCCACGAGCAGCGTCTGCACGGCGCGCTGCGTGAGCCATGGCGCGAGTTGCGTGCCGAAGAACGCGGACGGCACGGTCTTGCGCACCACCAGCTCTCCTTGCGCGGGTGTCAGTTCCGGCACGATCGCGCTATTGGGATGGTCTTCGGTGAGCGTCGCCATGCCCGGCACCTTCAGCGAGAACACGTTGTCGTCGCTGCCGTCCTCCGCGTAGACGACGCGGCTGTGCGCGACTGGCCAACCCGCGGCGCGTGCGTGTGCGAGCGCCTTCACCGTACGTGCAATCGCTGGCGCGATATTGCCGCCGCCGAATGTAGACGGATCAGCAAAGCCGACCACGAAGTCGACAATCAACAGGCCGATGTTGCCGTGCACGGGCAGCGGTGTGCCGAACCCTTGCTGCTGATACACATGGGCTTCGGCGTGTGTTTGGGGAGCATTCATCGCATCAGGTCTCAGCGTGTCGGTTCGATTACGCGGCCGTCGCGCACGACGACATCGTCGTCGAGCAGCACGGTGCAGTGGCGCAGCGGAATATCGATGTGGCAGGTTGTCGTGCGGCTGCCGCCGCCTTCGTTGTTCGGGCCGAGCGAGAAGAGGAAATTCCCCTCGAACGCGCGCGCATCCATACCGATGGTCGCTTCACGATCGTAGAGACCGAGCGTCGACCAGCGCGCACGCGGCTGCAGCCCCCAGCCGATATGCGAGATCGCATAGCCTTCAGGATCATTGAAGGTTTCCATGTAGTCGCGCAGTAACGCGGCATCGACACCCCCTTCGATCTTTGTCGCATAGCCGCGTTCAACAGTCAGCACGATCGGCTCGCTCACATAGCGCTTCTGCGGCAGCAGGATGTCGCCGCGATCGATCACGATCGTGCCGCGCGCGGTGCGATCGTTGGGATAGGTCAGAGCGAAGCCGCTCGGCCAGTGATCCCAGCGGCCGGGTTCGTCGACGAAGCCGTATTCGGCGGTGGGTCCGAACTCGCCAAGCGGGCACACGAGCGACGTGCCTGCCGGGGACGTCACGCGCATTTCCCGTGCGGCGGAAATGCGCTTCGCGGCGCCGAGCACCCGTGTGCGGTCGGCCTGGGTCGGCACCATGCGCGCGAGCACCTCGGGGGGCTCGACGGCCAGCAGGATTTTCGTGCCGGACTTCAGGATGTCGTGCTGCTCGGGGGAGAACAGCAGGGTCATCAGATCGAGCACGAGATCACTCGCTTTCAGCGCGGCGATCGCGGGGCCGTTGCCGGTGAGCGGCGTGGTGCCCAGATAGGCAAGCGAATCGCGGCTGAACGCTTTCTCGCCGTTCACCGGCGGCAGATCGAGCCGATTGACGATCGCGCCCATCGATTGCGTCGCGATGAGCGCGCACGACAAGGTCTGCGGATGCGTGGCCGGGCTCGTCAGAATCGTGACGCTCTGGCCGGGTTCGAGGCGGGACAGCGTGAGGACTTCCTTCCACGCTTCGATCAATTGGTAGTCGCTGACTGGCATCGACGGTTCCTTTTTACGGTCGGTAGGCGAGCGGCGCGCCGAGGAAGTCGCTGAAGGCGGCATAGAAGCCGGCAGCGTTGTCCCACGGAATCATGTGGCCAGCGTTGGGCACGCGTACGTGCAGCATCGCCGGTGTGGCGCGCTGCAGTTCGGCGACGTCCTCGTCGCGCACCACGTCGCCGTTCTGCGCAGTCATCAGCAGCGAGGGCACGGTAAGACGGGCGGCGTCCGCGTGGAAATCGTCGGTGTGGAAGCCTTCATAGGAGGCGAGGATCGCGCGCTCGTCGCAGGTATGCAGCCATTCGGCGCGCAGCTGGCGTTCGGCTTCCGTCCAGGTCGGGCAGAACGCGCGCATGCCTTCGGCGTCGGTGCCGCTTCGTGCGAGGGCCATCGAATCGACGTACCAGGGCAGCTTGCCCGGATAGTCACGGCGGCCGGGCCCGGAAACCGGCGGATCGATCAGCGCCACCGATGCGAGTCCGCGCGGCGCATGCAGCGCCGCGCGCGCCGCGATGCGCGCGCCCATGGAATGGCCGACCAGGCTGAATTCACGCAGACCGAGCACCGCGACGAACGCGGCCACGTCGGCGGCTTGCGCGTCGAGGCTGTAGTCGAGGGTCGGCGATGCCGACGACAGGCCGCGGCCGCGCACATCGAGTACGTAGGTGTCGTGCGTGCGGCCCAGCACTTCGCCGACGAAGCCCCACGTGATCGCCGGACTGGTGATGCCTGGAATCAGCACGATAGCGGGGCGTTTCGCGCGTGAACCGTCGGCGCCGCCGTAGCGCAGATAGTGCTGACGGATGCCGTTGGCCGCGACGTTCGCGCCGTACAGGAAGGTAGTCATGGTCGGTCCTCTTGCGGCGGCGGTCAGTAAGCGCCCGACAGCAGGGCACCTGCGCCCGGTACGATCGGTTCGAGATCGAGCTCGCGCAGCATCGCGTAGGTGGTGGCGATCGCGGCCGTAATTACCGGCTTGCCTGTCATGGCCTCGACCTTGGCGACCGCCGGCAGCGACGGCATCTGTACACAGGCGGACAGCACGATTGCATCGGCCTGCTCGAAAGGCATGCTTTTGACGATGTCGGGCAAGCGTGCGGGATCGTGACGGCCCACGTCCAGGTTGTCGGGGATTTCGAGCGCGCGATAGTCGATGACTTCATAACCTTCGTGGCGGATGTAGTCGACCACGAGCTCGGTCAAGGGCTTCATGTACGGCGCCACGACGATGACGCGTTTGGCACCGATCACACGCAGTGCATCGACGAGCGCACCGGCGCTCGTCAGGACAGGCGCCTGCCCGCCGTTTTCCGCCGTGCGCTGCGTCAGGCGCGCCTGCGATACGCGGTGATAACCGTGACCCATGGCCATGATCGCGACGAGGCAGGCATAGCCGAGCACGTCGACGCGCGCGTCGGACAACTCGAGGGCGCAGCGGTCCGACTCGGCGTCCATTGCCGCCAGCTCTTCCTTGACGACCTTCTTCATGCGCATCCGGCTCGAATGGAAGGTGAAGCGCTGCGGGCGGATCGTCTCGCGCAGTCGCAGCATGGCCGGAATCTCCGTTTCCATCGTGGTGTTCGAGCTCGGCACGATCTGGCCGATCCGGTATGTCCTGGTCATTGTGATGCTCTCCGGTCAATGTGAGTGATGCCCGGCGCCTTGCGACGGCGAAGGGCGTCGTGCGTTGAGGCAAAGTCTAGTGTGTACGTTATAAAAATTCAACAGAATAAAAATGCCCCAGATGAGCGGCAGGAGAAATTAAAGCGTGACTGCACGTATATAGGCGACAAATTCGGCGATCAAGTGCACGAAAAATTTTTGTTGTCGAAAGAATTTCTAATGTGTACGCTACATTTAATCGAACTCAACCGGACCGTCGAAGCATGTCGCTGGGCGGGCGCACGAACAGGAGAACATCATGAGAAAAACCCGTATCGCCGTTATCGGCGCAGGCCTCGGTGGCACGGCGGCTGCCGCGTTGTTGCAACGCAGCGGTTATGACGTCAGGCTCTACGAGCAGGCTCAGGCGTTTTCACGTCTGGGTGCGGGTATTCACCTGGGGCCGAATGTGATGAAGATCATGCGTCGCATCGGCTGCGAAGACGCTCTGAACCTGATGGGCTCGCATCCCGACTTCTGGTACAGCCGTGACTGGAAAACAGCCGAAGCGATTTCGCAGATTCCGCTCGGCGATCACGCGCTCAAGTCCTACGGCGCGAGCTATCTGACGGTCCATCGTGGCGACTTTCATGCGCTGATGACTGAGGCGGTCGCGCCCGGCACGATCGTCTTCGGCAAATGCCTGAAGGCTGTCGAGGACACCGGTAGCGACGTGCGCATGACCTTCGCGGACGGTTCGGTCGAGACGGCCGACATCGTGATCGGCGCGGACGGCGTCAACTCGAAGATTCGCGATCATCTGCTGGGCTCGGAGCCGCCGCGTTATACGGGCTATGTTGCGCATCGCGCGGTCTTCCCCGCGTCGCTGCTCGGCCACAAGCCGTATGACATGTGCGTGAAGTGGTGGTCGGAAGACCGTCACATGATGGTCTACTACGTGACCGAGGCGCGCGACGAGTACTACTACGTCACGGGCGTGCCGCAGGCCGAGTGGCCCGCGGGGGTGTCGGTGATGGAAAGCAGCCGTGAAGAAATGCGCGAGGCGTTCGCAGGTTTTCATCCGGACGTGCAGAATCTGATCGACGTGTCGCCGTCCATTACGAAATGGCCGTTGCTCGAACGCGATCCGCTGCCGTTGTGGAGCCGTGGCCGTCTGGTGCTGCTCGGCGACGCATGTCATCCGATGAAGCCGCACATGGCGCAGGGCGCGGCGATGGCGATCGAAGACGCAGCCATGTTGACGCGCTGCCTCGACGAAGTGGGCGCAACCGATTACGCGGGTGCCTTCGCGCTGTACGAAGCGAATCGTGCGACGCGCGCCTCCAAGGTCCAACTGGTCTCCCACAACAACACGTGGCTGCGTACGAATGAAGACCCGTCGTGGGTCTTTGGCTACGACGTGTTCAACGTACCGCTCGTGTCGCCGGCCGCCGAGGTTGCTTCGGCCTGAGTGTGAGTGGCAAGCATGCAATCCGGAAGCACGCGGCGCCGGCGCCATAGCACGCCGCGTGCTTCCGCTGTAACGTCGTCCCTTTTCATTTGTGAACAGGCTCAGATATGGCGCATTCGAGTCCGCCCGCCGGTCCGCTGACGCTCACCGTCAACGGCGTTCGCCGCACCGTTCAAGGCGCCACGCCGGATACGCCGCTGCTGTATATCCTGCGCAACGACTTCGAACTGAACGGGCCGAAGTACGGATGCGGCCTCGGGCAGTGTGGCGCGTGCACGGTGATCGTCGACGATCAGCCGACGCGTTCGTGCGTCGTGCCCGCGAGCATTGCGATCGGGCGCGAAGTCACGACGCTGGAAGGACTAGGGACGGTCGACGCGCTGCACCCGGTGCAGCGCGCATTCATCGACGAACAGGCGGCGCAGTGCGGTTACTGCCTGAACGGCATGATCATGAGCGCGAAGGCGTTGCTCGACCGTAACCCGGAGCCTGACGACGACGCGATCCGCGACGCGCTGCGCTTCAATCTGTGCCGATGCGGCACGCACTTCGAGATCGTCAACGCGGTGCGTCGCGCTGCGCAATATCTGCGGCATGAAGGTGCGCATGAATCAGGACGGTGACGACATCGTAGCGGTGCGTGAGGATGAACGTGGGCTTGAGTCTGTGCGTGCGCAGTCTGTCGAGAACGAAAAGTCCGGCGCGGCGCTGTACCGGTCGGAACGGTATCAATGGCCCGTACCAACGCAAACGGGCGACGCAGCCGCAATGGCCTATGCGGACCTGATGGTCGAAACCGGCCACAAGCACGACGGCACGATGACAACGTGGCAATACCGTGCGCGGCTGGAACACAAAGAGGCTTCAGCGTGCGATGACGACGTCGAGTCTGATGCGCCTTTGCTGGTGTACCGGCACGCTCAGACGTCTGTGGCGGTCGAAGCTTCTGCGGCCCGGACAATTCCTGTTCAGGCGCATGCGTTTGCCCGCGAATCGTTCATCGACGAACTCGCCCATGCGTTGCAACGCGATCCCGTCGCGTTGCGCCTGCAGCACCTCGACGCGCAGCGTGACGGCGGCGCGCGCGAAACGATCCGCATGGTGACCGAGCGTGCCGCGTGGGGCGGGGCGCTTGCGGCTCAGGTTGAGCCGGCGTCGCCCTGGGTGCGCGGACGCGGCTTCGCGTTCGACGGCGAAGCGCTTGAACACAGCGCGCCGCTATCGTCGGATGAGAAAAGCAGTTTGCCTGTGCGCGTCACGGCGGGAACGCCGAATCCGAGTGCCGATAGCTGGACGGCGTGGGTCGTGGATGTCGACGTGAATCGTGAAACTGGTGATGTCGCGATCAGACGCGTGGTTGCGGGCCGTGGTTCGGGCGAACCGGGTGCCGCGCGCGTCTCGGGCTTGCCGTCATGGCAGGTGACCGATGCGATCGAGCGCTCCACCGGCGTGCGCTTTCTTGCCCGGTCGGCCCACGATGAAACCGGCTCTGCGAACGGCGATGCTGCGGTGTCGCATGAACTGAGCGTAACGGGGAGGGCGCTGAACGAGTCGACTGCCGGGACGGCGCGTACCTTGACGAGCGCGGAGGCCGACACGATAGAGCGTGCCGCCGCGCCCGCCGCGGCCGCGATTGCGAACGCCTTGTTCGACGCAACCGGCGTGCGTTTCCGTGCACCCCCGTTCGACGCGGAGCGCATTCGCCGCGCGTTGGCTGACGCACCTTCCGCTACGTTGGTCGTGGCGCCTGCGCAAATGCGTCGTCCGTCGCGTTGGCGGCGCTGGTTGGCCGGGGGCGGCGTCGGCGGCGTGATGGGCGGTTTGATCGGCCTCGCGTGCTCGGTCCTGCCGGGGCCGGCGCCGATCGCGCCGATTGCCTCAGTCGACACTTCGCTGTGGTCGCCGGCCACGCTCGAACGCGGTCGTCAGATCGCCGCCGCGGGAGATTGCGCGGTCTGCCACACCGCGCCGGGCGGCAAGACCAATGCCGGCGGTTTCGCGCTCGACACGCCGTTCGGCACCGTCTACTCGACCAATCTCACGCCCGATGCGCAGACTGGCATCGGAACCTGGTCGTACGAAGCGTTCGCGCGGGCGATGCGCGAAGGTGTTTCGCGCGACGGCTCGCATCTTTACCCGGCGTTTCCGTACATCGCGTTCGCCAGGATGAGCGAGTCCGACATGATGGCGCTCTACGCGTATCTGATGTCGCAAGCGCCGGTCAAAAACGCGCCACCGAAAACGAACTTGCCATTCCCGCTCAATCAAAGACGGCTGGTGGCCGGCTGGAATTGGCTGTTTCATGACACGCGTGCGTTCGTCCCTGACGAGACGCGCTCGGCGCAATGGAATCGCGGCAAGTATCTGGTCGACGGCGCGGGGCATTGCGGCGCGTGTCATACACCGCGCAATGCGATCGGCGCGGAGAAGGGCGGTTTTGCGTATCTGTCGGGCGGGAGTGCGGAAGGCTGGGACGCGCCGTCGCTGGTGGCTTCGCGTGCGTCGCCGGTGCCGTGGTCCGAGGCTGCGCTATTCGACTATTTGCGCACGGGCTTTTCTGCAGAACACGGTGTGGCGGCGGGACCGATGGCACCTGTCGTCGCCGGGCTCGCTACGCTGCCGGAATCCGACGTGCGCGCAATGGCTCACTACGTCGCGTCGTTGTCGCCACCCGTTGACGCGGAGGTGTCCGCCCGTGCCGCGGCCGCGCATGCGATTGCTACGGACGCGGGTTCGACGACGACACTTGGCTTCGAAAACGGCCGTCGCATTTTCGAAGCATCGTGCGCGGTGTGTCATGCGGAATCGGGCGGCGTCGGCCATTTCGGCGTGCGTCCGTTGATGGGGCTGAACACGAGCGTTGCACAGGCTTCACCGGACAATCTTCTGCATGTGTTGCAACACGGGATCGATCAGCCCGCAACGGAATCGCTGGGCTACATGCCCGGATTCGGAGATGTATTCGACGACAAGCAGATGGCCGAACTCGCGTCGTATATCCGCGCGCGCTACGCGCCAGGGCAGCCGGCCTGGCGTGATCTCGAATCGGCGTCGGCAAGATTGCGCGCGGGACACTAGCGCCGTCCGGGCAAATCCGGTCAACCGGCCTGATGAAACATATCGTAAATGGAGTCGACCAGCCAGGCGATTCCCGGGTCCGCCGAGAACTGGGCGTGACAATGGACCTGAATTTCAATGGGTGGCAACGAGAAAGGCAACGGGAGGATGCGGAAGGACTTGTTGCGGTTAAAGCGCTGCGCGATGCTTCTGGGGAAAATGACGGCGAGATCCGTGTTCTGAACGATCTCGGGCGCAACGACAAAATGAGGCAGACGCAGCACGATATCCCGGCGCAGGTTCAATTCCTCCAGCCATTGCTCGACCATCCGGTGTCCGGTTGCGTTTGTACTCGCATAGACGTAGCGCAAGCCTGCGAGGTCTTCCTTGGTTGGTTTCAGTTTGCGCAAGGGGTGCCCCGCTCGCACAACGCAAACGTGTTCGTCGAAGAATAGCGTCCTGCTCACGCAACCTGAATCCAGACCCGGAACGTAACCGAGCGCGAGATCGATTTCACCGCTGCGCATCGCGGCACTCACTGAGTCGACGGAGACATTGGCGATCTCGATCCGGATGCCGCGTGCAGTACGGTCGAGCATCGAGAGCAGCGGCGGCAGGAAAAAGTACTCCGACATATCCGACATCGACACGCGGAATACGCGCGTCGTCGTAGCGGGGTCGAATTTCGCGAGCTGCTGCACTGCCCCGTTGATGATTTCGAACGCCTGCGTGAGCGGTGCGTGCAAACGCAGTGCCGCATCCGTGGGCACCATGCCGCTGGGTGTGCGAACGAAGAGCGGATCGTCGAATAACCCACGCAGCCGACGGAGCGCGTGGCTAACGGCAGGTTGCGTGAGCCCGAGGCGTTCGCCCGCGGCGGTCAGGCTGCGTAGATCCGAAATGGCCAGAAACACGCGTAGCAGATTCAAATCCGTAATGCCAGAGTGCGACTTTGTCATGACGTTCGGATCGCGGCAGTGAAGGAGTCTGACGATCGCGTTGCGTCAGACTCTGGCTGTTAAAACGGACGCGCAACTTTCGATGCGACAGTATCCGGTTCGCAGAGCGGGACGTGACAGCGGCCGATCGGTTGGGGCCATCCGCGTCCGGCCTTACCTCCGCTGCAGGTTACCGTAAATGCTGTGCATAGGGAAATGCGAGGCCGGTCCGCTGTATGGCGGGAATGCGTCGAAATCCTGCTTCATTTGCGCACGTACCGGCGAGGCCAGCGCTGCGGCCAGCGCCGCGGAATCGTCGAAGACCACTTTGTTCCGCTGCATGGCGGTTGCTTGCGGAATATCTAAACCGGTCCGATAGTCGACCCGCGTATAGATTTCCAGCTCACGAATGTGGGGCAGCTGTGCCATGAGCGGGGGATGATGCTTCAGATAGTGCGTCAACCACGCATTGAAATTCTGGGCTTCTCCTTCATAGCCGACGAGATACGTGCATTTCTCAGACGGATCGTCAATGTCGGGGGCATTCGGCGTAGCAAATTTTCTCACCGCCATGAGTTGCTGCGCGAATGCAAGGCGGTCCTGGACGGCGTCGATCGCTTGCTCCACGATCGTATGTGTGGCACCGCCGCGTTGAAGCGCCGCTTCGGCAGGATTGAGATCGTCGAAATACCACTGCAGCACCCAGCGTGGCTTCAAAGCATGTTCGTTTGAATGAGGGTCGCCATTCGCCGACTCGACAGAGCGATGGATTACGAAGCGCCGCAGTCCTTCTACGTTCTGGGACACCGCCTGAATGAGCGATATATCGATGTCGCGCGGCTCCCGATGCATGTCATTGCGGTAGCCGATAAGAAACAGACAGACTTCCACGTTCACCTCGGAGCACTTGCTACGACGGATTGCGCCGTTGCTTCTGGCCGCACAAGGCGGTGGAACTGCCGACCAAAATAGATCAGTCCGTCGCCCTCCGATCTGGTCGAGATATGCCCGATTTCTACAAACATGACCGAATGCGATCCAACACTCTTGAGGTCGACTATCTCGCCTTCGAGACTTGCAATCGCATGCGAGAGGACCGGGGCCGACTGATGCCCGATCGTCCATGCATGACGTGCAAACCGCTCGTCCATCGAACAGGCTGTCATGCCCGCGAAATCACGCGCGACGTCCTGACATTCCGCAGCCAGCACATTGATGCACACGTTCCGGTTGTGATGCAGAACATCGTGTACGTAACTGGCCTGGTTGATACAAACGAGCATTGTCGGCGGCTCATCCGTCACGGAACAGACTGCGCTTGCGGTAATCCCGCAACGTCCGCTCGGGCCATCCGTGGTGATGATGTTGACGGCCGCGGGCAGGCACGCCATCGCATCGCGGAAACGCCGTTTGGTGTCGTCGATCGTCATGATTGTCCTGTCGCTTTCATGTGGCATGGCCCTCATCAGGGATACGGCGTTACCGGCGCGATGCCGGCAAACAGTGCGCCCGATGCGTCGTAGGTGCCTTCTCCAAGGAACGCGTGCTGCGTCACGACAATCGAGTCGCGCACCAATCGCTGCAGCCGATTCTCGCGGTAGATCGCGGCGATGCCTGCCAACTGATACGCCTGCATCACGACCTCGGCGCACACTTGTGCGGCGTGAGTCGCGCTGAGGCGCATCAGATTGGCTTGATGCTGTGTCGCAGGATCGCCGGCGATGATGGTTTGCCATGCCGACTCGGCGGACTCGTAGAAGAACGCACGAGCACTGCGCCAGTTGGCCTCCGCTTTCGCAAGACCGGAGCGGTAGTAACCGCGATCTGCAAGACGCGGGGCGCCGGTTGTGGTTTTAGTCGATCCGGACATGTCGGTCAGCAGATCGAGCGCTGCACGCGCGAGGCCGACGTTGACGGCCGCGTGCACTTGCGCCTGGTACGCAACGGCAGGATAGCGATAGAGCGGCTCGTCGATCAGCGCCTGGCCGCCGCGAACGAATGTCCATTGTGCGTCGACGAATTTGTCGCGAAGCCGCAGATCATGGCTGCCGGTGCCCTGCATACCGACGACGTTCCAGTTCTCGACGATTTCGACCTCGTGCGCCGGGAATACGGCGGTGAACGGTTTTCCTGCGCCAGTGTCGCCCGAATTGGCGGGCGTGCCGCCGATCCCTACGCCGATCCAGTCCGCGCCCTTGCAGCCGCTTGCAAATCGCCATTGTCCGCTGACCATGAAGCCACCCGGCACTTTGGCGGCTGGCTGCAATGGATAGAGTCCGCCGGCAAAAACCTGGTCGGGTCCTTTTGCATAAATGTGCTGTTGCGTTTCGATTGGGAGCGACGCGAGATAGGTATTCGCCGACCCAAACGCGGCGACCCAGGCGGTCGACCCGTCGGCGATCGCGATGCGCTCGAGTATGCGCAGAAATCGCGGCGGCGGCAGCGCGTCTCCACCGAAGCGGCGCGGCGTGCTTGCGCGAAAGATGCCCGCGCGTTTCATCTTCGCGATCACGTCGCGCGGAACATGCGACAACTGATCGAACTCGTCTCTTCGACGCTCTATTTCCTCGATCAGAACATCGAGGGTAAGAGGACCCGCGTACTCCGGATACAGGTCGGCTTGATCGATGACGCGAGGTTCATAGGCGTGCGTCGGAAGGCTGGCACTTTGAAGGCTTTGCATGATGGCAGGGTGTAGGAATTGAATAATCGATCCGTCTGGTGCGGCGGCGACTCAGCGCCTCCGCTTGACGATGTTAGGCGCTTTCTTTCGCCTGAAGTCTCAAAGCCTTCGGGAAAGTCTCGGGCGCAAGACAGGTCGCGAGCACGGTGATCAGTCCGAGAACAACGAGGTAAATGACGACTGGCGTGGCGCTACGGTAGTGAGCGAGCAGCGCGGTCGCGATCATCGGCGACAGACCGCCGCCGAGTACCGACGACATCTCGCGGCCAATGCCAAGACCCGAGAAACGTAGATGAACAGGCAACAATTCGCTGATGAAAGCAGGCTGAGCGCCTTCGAGGATACCCAGTGTCATGC
Source organism: Paraburkholderia madseniana (assembly GCF_009690905.1). GTDB lineage: Bacteria > Pseudomonadota > Gammaproteobacteria > Burkholderiales > Burkholderiaceae > Paraburkholderia > Paraburkholderia madseniana. The sequence goes on along the minus strand of NZ_VOSW01000001.1, from coordinate 121,860 downwards.
TGTTGGCGAGGACGAGCGCCAGGATGACTTTCCACAGCACGCCCGAGCCGAGCAACACGAAGTAAGGGTAGGCGACCAGCACCATAGCGATTGCTCCGGCGAGATACACCGGCTTGCGGCCGATTTTGTCCGTCACGTGACCCATTACGAGCGAAACGGGGATCATCAACAGCATCGACACCGTCAATCCACCCAGAATCCAGCTCGATGGCAGGCCGACAAACCGGCCGTAGGCAATCGAAAAAGCGAAGAAGATGTACGACGCAGCGCCTTCGCCAAAGCGCAGGCCGAAAACGGTCAGCACCTGACGTGGACATTGGCGAAGCACTTCGATAATCGGCATGCGGCTGCCACGGTGCGTGGCCTTGACCTCGGCGAACTCGGCACTTTCGTCCACGGAGCGGCGCATCCACAGTCCGAGCGCGACTAACACGGCGCTGCACAGGAACGGCACGCGCCAGCCCCAACTCAGAAAGTCGGAAGACGACAGCGTCTGGACGAGCAGGAACGCAACGGTGGAGAGAACGAAGCCGAATGCTGCGCCGCAGGGACTCCATGCAGCGAGTGCACCGCGTTTCGATGCAGGCGCGTTTTCATGGATGAGCAGAATACTGCCGCTCCATTCCCCACCCGCAGCCAGACCCTGCACGATGCGCAGCAGGACCAGAAAAATGGGGGCCGCGATGCCGATTTGCTGATAAGTCGGCAAGAGACCCATGCAGACGGTCGCGCTGCCCATCATCAACAGCGTGAGCATCATGACCGTCTTGCGGCCGTACCGGTCCCCGATATGGCCGCAGAGCACGCCGCCAATCGGGCGGGCGATGAAGCCAACCGTAAAGCCGCCGAACGCCGCAATCGTCCCAGTCAGTGGATCGGTGCCGATGGGGAAGAACAGGTGGCCGAACACCAGCGCGGCGGCGGTTCCATAGAGAAAAAAGTCGTACCACTCGAGAATCTGGCCGAGCACTGCAGTCGTCACCGCGCGGCGAACCTTGCTGGTCGGACGCAGGTCGGATAGGGGAGCAAGCGTAGCTGTTGCGTCAGGATTCATGGCATTTCGCAGATCACAGTGTTGGAGATCCCGCCTCTCGACAACACAGATCGGCAGGTACGACGATGCGAACGGGGCAGGCATGTCCGCACAATATGGCCGAGGCAAAAGGCGGTCAAATTCAGGACAAAAATGAACGACATGAATGGCGTGCATGACGACGCATGCAGACAGATGAAGTCATCCGAAGCGCGGCACGCCACTTGGACCGATCGCGCTCAGGCATCTGATCGGCGTCTCAGTGCGGCAGCAGTTCGCGAGACCTACGCTTGCACGGCTACTCGACGTCGAGGAGAGCAGGCCGCAACTGCGCGTGGCGCTGGCCAGCACCGGATCGGTGCGCAGCGTGTTATTGGAAGTCCTCGCGCGTGACGGTTTGCCACCGCAAGAGGACGTGGCCGTCGCGGCGCACGCTCTATGACGAGATGGTTGCAGCAGACGTCGTGATGAAAACCGGCGTGTTCAAGCATGAACGCGGCTCGCGATTCTTCTGTGAAGTACCGGGCGGCGTCCTCGTCGAATTCAATACCCGTTCGGATGCCGACGAGAAGTATCGAGGCACCTTCGACCTCTAATATTCTGGGATTCCGGGCAACGGGTGTGCGTACATCTTTCGTTAGCGACGTGCGCTTGCCATCAGCGCCTGTGGCGCATCACTTCCCAGCAATCGCGATGGTCCATCCGGCTGAGTTTCCGCCGCCGCGTCATTTCGCGCCAATAGTGAACGGCGACCAGCAGCACGGCGGCGCTCAACCCACACAGCCCCACGACGATTCCTGTCCACGATTCGGCCACGGAACACTCCTTGACTGTGAAACTGATCAAGCGATACGTGTCATTCGTCGTTCAGGATACGAGCGGCAGCCTTCAGGAACATCTGTCCGTCGTGGGTAATGAGCGGGCGCTGTTGCCCGGAAGGGAGGTTCTCCAGCGTGACGAGCTGACGGTCTAGAAGCGCTTCCAGATCGGCACCGTCCAGATTCAGCCAATCCGGCGCATCCTTGAGTAGCATGAGGGTCGCGAATTCATGCGGACTGAGCATCGCCGTCTCCTGGCTAAACCTGCTTTGCTGGGAACGTGATCCGTTGGCCTCGCTACGCGAGCAGGATCAATTCGGGGATGGCTGCTGCAGGCTGTCACCTCACGTTCAGGTGGCATGTCGCGCGCCATGGCACTCATCTTAATGCTGAGTTGTCCAATAGATCAATATGTGGGAAAAAACTTTTTCAGCATTTTTACGGCACCTTCGTGAATCCGTCGCGGCGCAGCACGACCCGTTGACCGGCAATCGCGTGCCGCTTCGCACAACGTGTTCGTCAGCGCACAGACGTGATGCGTGTCACACTGATCCCGGTGACTATTCTGGCAGCGCTTCCATACGCCCGTCTGCATACTCGAGGTGAGTTCCGGATGCCGGGCGCTGCGATTGAAACCTGAAGGAGACAACCGTTGACCACCTTCCTCCTACGTAACGGCGCACTTCTCGACCCTACCCATCCTGATCTGCTAGAAGGCTTCGAAGTCCTCATCGAGGACGGTTTCATCCGCGAGGTTTCCGACAAGCCGATAAAAAGCGGCAGCGCGCACGTAATTGATGTGAAAGGCAAAACGATCATGCCGGGGTTGATCGATCTGCATGTGCACGTCGTTGCGATCGAGTTCAACCTGCCGCGCGTTGCGACGCTACCCAACGTGCTGGTGACGCTGCGCGCCGTGCCGATCATGCGTGCAATGCTGCGCCGCGGCTTCACCACCGTGCGTGACGCAGGGGGTGCCGGGTATCCATTCAAGCAGGCGGTCGAGTCAGGGCTGATCGAAGGTCCGCGCCTCTTCGTATCCGGCCGCGCGTTAAGCCAGACCGGTGGTCACGCCGATCCTCGCGCCCGCTCCGACTACATGCCGCCCGATTCACCCTGCGGATGCTGCGTGCGCGTGGGGGCGCTTGGCCGCGTGGCGGACGGCGTCGATGAAGTGCGCCGGGCCGTGCGCGAGGAACTGCAGATGGGCGCCGACCAGATCAAGATCATGGCCTCGGGCGGCGTTGCTTCACCGACCGATCCGGTCGGCGCATTCGGTTACTCCGAAGATGAGATCCGCGCGATCGTAGCGGAAGCTCAGGGGCGCGGCACCTATGTGCTCGCGCATGCCTATACGGCTGCAGCGATCGCGCGCGCGGTGCGCTGTGGCGTGCGCACGATCGAGCACGGCAATCTGATTGACGATGAGACCGCCCGCCTCGTCGCGGAGCATGGCGCGTATGTCGTGCCGACCCTTGTTACTTACGATGCCCTTGCAAGCGAAGGCGAGAAATATGGTTTGCCGCCCGAAAGTATTGCCAAGGTCGCGGACGTGCACGGCGCCGGCATGCACTCGATTGAAATCATGAAGCGCGCCGGGGTGAAGATGGGCTTTGGCACCGACTTGCTCGGCGAGGCCCAACGTCTGCAAAGCGATGAATTCCGGATCCTGGCCGAGGTTCTGTCACCGGCCGAGGTGATCGCAAGCGCGACCCTCGTTGGCGCGGAAGTGCTGGGCATGCAGGACAAGCTCGGCAGAATCATGCCGGATGCCCATGCCGATGTGCTGGTGGTCGATGGCAATCCTCTGAAGTCCGTCGATTGTCTGCTGGGTCAGGGTGAGCATATTCCGCTCGTGATGAAGGATGGCCGGCTCTTCGTCAACGAACTCGAAAGAGTTTGACCGTTTGACGCTGCGTCCGCGGCGCCCCGCAGCCCCTGTCGGAGCCTGTCTATGACGATGATTTCCGCCCGCATCGAGCGCCTGCCGTTTTCAGCTTTTCACCGCCGTCTGCTATTGATGGGCGGCCTCGGCTACACCTTCGATGCGATGGACGCCGCCGTGCTCGCTTTCCTGCTGCCGGTGTTGCGCACGCAATGGGGGCTGACGAGCGTACAGACGGGCGTACTGGGAAGCGGCACGTTCATGGGCTATTTCTTCGGCGCGATGCTGGCGGGCATGCTCGGCGATATCATCGGCCGACGCAAGGTCATGATGTATGCGCTCGTGATTTACTGTGTCGCGTCGCTTGCCAGTGCATTGGCGAACGACTGGGGATTTTTTCTCGCGACGCGGATTGTCGCCGGGTTAGGAACGGGAGCGGAAAGCGCCATCGTCGCGCCGTTTCTCTCGGAGTTCGTGGCGCGGCGGTATCGCGGGAGTTTCACGGGCAGCCTCGCGGGTTTTTTCTCCTTCGGCTTCGTAGCGGCTGCATTGCTCGGCTATCTGGTGATCCCGCTCGCACCCAATGCATGGCGCGCCGTGATGGTCATTACCGCGCTGCCTATTCTGATGCTGCTGTGGTGGCGCCGCGCGTTGCCCGAGTCACCGCGCTGGCTGGAGGCGCGCGACCGGCACGCGGAGGCCGATGCGATCGTGTCGAGGATGGAGGCGGAGGTCACCCAAGCGGGCGTGCAGTTGGAGCCGCTGTCTCCGGTGCGTGACGGAACCGTTCCGCTCGCAGCCGGACGAGCCTCGATCGTCGCGAACGTCAAGGCGTTGTGGGCGACGAAACTCGCGCGCATCACAGCCATGACGTGGTTGATGTGGCTATCCATCACGTTCAGCTATTACGCTTTTTTCACGTGGATTCCCGGCTTGCTGGTTCAGAACGGAATGACGATCACGCGAAGCTTTTCGTATTCGCTCGTGATTTACATTGCACAGATCCCGGGATACTTTTCAGGTGCGTGGCTCAACGAGAAGATCGGCCGGCAGGCGACGATCGCGTCATACATGATATTGGGCGGCGTATCGGCGCTTGGGCTTGCATTGACGCGTACGGATGCCGGCATCATGGTGTCGGGCATCCTGCTGTCGTTCTTCATGAACGGCACCTATGCCGGCGTTTACGCCTATACCCCGGAGGTGTTTCCCACCGACGTGCGCGCAACGGGCACGGGGCTCGCTTCGTCAATTGGCCGGCTGGGCGCGATTGCAGCGCCTATTCTTGTCGGGTACGTCTATCCGAAGCTTGGTTTTGGCGGGGTGTTCGGTGCGACAACGCTTGTGCTGCTGACCGGTGCGATGGCCGTGGTACTCATGGGGGTGCCGACACGCGGAAGATCGCTCGAGGACATTGCAGCAGGGCAAATCGAACAGTATTAGCGCCAAATGTCGCGTGCTATGCTTGGACCGGCAAGTATCTCCGCGCTACCCACCGCTATCCGTGTCGACGACGAGGTAAGTGCCATCCAGAACGCCGCACCGGTCGGCGCAAAACCGAGCCGGACACGACTGCGATCGTTGACCATGGACTATCGTCATCTGCAGCAGCGCAAGAGCTTGCACGGCCGCATTGTGCAGGAGCTCGGCATGGATATCGTCGGCGGCAGGGTACAGCCGGGCCAGCGCTTGCCTGCTGAGGCCGACTTATGCGAGCGCTATGGCGTTAGCCGCCCCGTGCTGCGCGAGGCCACCCGTGTGCTCGTGGCGAAAGGGCTGGTCGTGTCGAAACCGCGTGTAGGCAGTGTTGTGAAGCCTCGCGCGGAGTGGCACATGCTTGACCCCGATGTCCTGTTCTGGACGATCAACAGTGTTCCGGAAGGCGAGTTCTTCAGCTCGCTCCTGACCGTGCGCCGCGTTATCGAACCCGCGGCGGCGGCACTTGCCGCCACGGCTGCAACAAGCGACGATCTTGCGCGCATTGCATCGGCTTACGACCAGATGGAGCGTGCGGAAACCGCAAGCGCGCTACTGGATCCTGACCTCGAGTTTCATCGCGCAATCATGGCGGCCACTCACAACGACCTGCTGGCCTATATCGGCAACATGCTGTCACTTGCCCTGACGGAATCGATCAAGCTGACGAGCCGTCATCCCGACACACACGCGCTTTCGTTGCCGCGGCACAAGGCGATTCTCACTGCAATCCAGAGTCGTGACCCGTTGGGCGCGCGGCATGCAAGTCTGGTCCAGCTCGACAATGCACGCGCGGACGCCGAGCGCGTTCTGGAAACCGGTAGCCAGTTTCAGACACAACCCTGATGCGAACGGGTTGGCTGAGTCGAACCCCCGGGCAGAGCGCAGCGGGCGCTTACTGTTCTTCACGTCCCTTGCTTTCCGGGCGCCAAGTCGATAGTCATACTATTAAAGCTGCATATTGTGCAGATCATTTCGACAACGCACGACCTGCGGCCAGCGATCCGGACCTGTCCCATCATCGTGTTGCGCTGCACGGTGGGACGCGAATACGGAGCGCCGCGCTGCACCGCAAAAAATTAATTAGTCGGACTAGTTAAGGGTATACATCGATTAGTAGGCAAAAGGGCGTGATATAGCATTTTCTGGAGGGTAGTCATGCGTACGCGCGTGCACGTGGGTTTCATGAAAGGAATGATTCCCGGCTCCGGTGCTGTTCTTGCCGGGGCTTTTCCTGCTTGCGCCGTCATGGACATTGAAGTGTTCAACAACTGAGAGACGGGAGACTGAGATGGCGCAAGCGAAGGAAGGTAAGGAAGAAAAGGACGAAGTGCAAGGCATGCGTCGCGGCTTGCTGCAGGGCGCGGGCCTGTCCGCAGCACTGGCGCTAATGGGTGGAATGATCACGCCGGCGCAGGCGGCGGAAGCCGGATCGTTCCCGGCGCACAAACGGTGGAAGATCGTATTCGTCAACCACGTCACAACGAATCCGTTTTTCGTTCCCACGCAATACGGCATTCAGGATGCGACCGCGTTGCTGGGCATGGACTATCAATGGACCGGGTCGGCCAATGCCGACATCGGCGAAATGGTGAATGCGGTCAACGCGGCGATTGCCGGGAAAGCTGACGCAATTGCGGTGCCGATCGTCGATCCCAAGGCGTTCGACAAGCCGATCCAGGCCGCGCTCGACGCCGGCATCCCCGTGTTCGCCTATAACGCCGATGCGCCCTCGGGTTCGACGAATCCGCGCCTTGCCTATATCGGCCAGGATCTTTATCTGTCCGGCTACCAGATGGGTGAGCGAATCGTCAGCCTGATCGACAGCGGTCTCGTCGCGCTCTTTATCGCCACGCCAGGCCAGCTCAACATTCAGCCCCGGCTTGACGGCGCAGCGGCCGCAATCAAGAAATCGGGCAAGAAGATCGACGTGCAGACCATCGCAACCGGCGCGACCGTCAACGAAGAACTCTCGAAGATCAAGTCCTTCTTTCTCGGCCACCAGGATCTCAAAGGCATGTTTGCCGTCGATGCGGGCAGCACCCAGGGCGTTGCCGAGGTGATGAAAGAATCCAACCTGCCCGCCAAAGGTGTGCACGGCGGCGGCTTTGATCTGTTGCCGCGCACGGTCGATCTGATCCACGAAGGTTTCCTGGACTTCACGATCGACCAGCAACCTTATGTACAGGGTTTTTATACGGTGCTGGAGGCCTTCATCTTTCTTTCATCCGGCGGCCTCGTTGGGCCGGCCAATATCAACACGGGTCTGAAATTCGTCACCAAGGGCACCGTCGATCCTTACCTGAACACCTCGACGCGCTATGAAGGCAAAAGCACGAAAGCCCAGATCGTGCCACGCACAGGCGCGATCAAAGGGTGACCTCTGCCGTGCCGGACGCCCCACAACCCGCTGCACGTCCGAGGCGCTGGTCAAGCGCGCTCGGGCGTTCCAGTGAGATTCGCATCCTTGCCGTCGCACTCATTCTTTGCATCTACTTCGAGACGGTCAACCACGACTTCTTGCTGACCGGCGCGAGTCTGCAGAATCTCTCGCAGTTCATCGCCCCGGTGGCGATCATTGCCTTTGGTGAAATCATGCTGATGATCGGGGGAGAGATCGATCTTTCCGCCGGGATGGTTTTTGCGTTTGCGCCTTTCATCATGCATTTTTCCCTCGAGGCCGGCCTGCCCGCATGGCTTGCGATGTTTACCGGCGTTATTGCGGCAGGCCTCGTCGGGCTCATTAACGGCGCCGTGACGGTCTACCTGCGCATCCCATCCTTTGTGACGACGCTCGGTACGTTGTTCTTCGTAAACGGCCTCACGCTGACGATCTCGCGAGGCACGCCGGTTTCGCCACCGGAGGATTCCGTATTCGCGGCGGTCATGGGAGGATGGGGATACAGCGAGATCATCTGGACGCTGGCCATTGCCGCGGTCATGCACGTGCTGCTTCGCCATACGCGCTGGGGTTTGCATACGATCGCGTCGGGAGCGAATCCGCTGGGCGCGAGCGAAGCAGGGATACAGGTCAGACGGCTGAAGCTCGGCAACTTTATTCTTGCCGCGCTACTAGCCGGCTTGACCGGGATTCTGGAGGGTTTTCGGATCACGTCGATCGATCCGCAAGCGGGCGGGAATCAGATCATGTTTCTTGCCGTTGCCGCAGCCGTGATTGGCGGCACGCCGCTCGCCGGCGGATCGGGCACGATCATCGGTGGGTTGATCGGTGCGGCGGTGCTTGGCATTCTCAACGACGGTTTCACGCTGATCGGCATCAACGCTTTCACCTTCAACATGATTCTCGGCGCGGCGATCCTCGGGGCTATGATCTTCAACATCCACGTGGTTCGTCTCGCGCGCAAAGGGGAGTTGTGATGTCCGAGGTGCTGGAGGCGCTGCGCGGCGAAGATATTGTCAAGCGCTTCGGTGCGGTTACCGCGCTCGATGGCGTGTCGCTGACGCTAAGGCAAGGCGAGATCCTTGGCGTGCTCGGCGACAATGGCGCGGGCAAATCGACGTTGATCAAGATTCTGACCGGGTTTCATCAGCAGACCAGCGGCAAGCTTTTTGTAGGTGGCGAGGAAACCATGCTTCGCTCGGTCGATCACGCCCGTTCACTCGGCATTGAATGCGTCTACCAGGATCTGGCGCTCGCCAATTCGCTGAGCATCTATCACAACATGTTCCTGAATCGGGAAATCATACGTCGAGGCCCGTTTCGCCTCTTGAACAATCGCGCCATGCGTATTCGTGCCGCGGAGTGTCTTGAGGAGATCGGCGTGCACGTGCCTTCGGTCGATCTGCCGGTCGAACAACTTTCCGGCGGGCAGCGACAGGCAATCGCAGTCGCTCGCGCGGTCAATTCAAATGCCAGGATATTGCTGCTTGACGAGCCGCTCGCCGCAATGGGTGCCCGCGAGGCCGGACTGATCATCGATCTGATCCTTCGACTCAAGAATAAAGGTGGTCTGTCCATCGTCATGATCATGCATAACTACGCTCAGACGCTCGATATCGCGGACCGCGTGATGCTGATGCAGCGCGGACGTGTCACTTACCAGCGAGAAGCAGCCAGCACGTCCGTCGAGGAACTGATGGATATCGTTCGACGCGAATATCGGGCAATGCGGGCAACGACAAACTGACACCGGACTGCTACGTGCGTGAGCATTCGAGTTGGGCGTGATCCACGCGCGCTTTCAAATGCGGCCCGGCACGGTATACCCCTTTGCGCAAAAGTGATTTCGATTTCCGGCACTTCTGAGGCCAGCGGCCCGCACCTATAGTCAGGTCAGCTTTCGGACGCTAACCCCAACTTCATGAGGGGACCCGGACGAAGCCCGCCTAACCCAAAGGAGCAGACCATGTTGACCAGGACGTCCCCGGCGCTTCTCGCCGAACCCGCTACTGCGACCCTGGACGCGCAATACTTCGAGTACACGTCGTCCGCCAATCCGATCGGCGCGAAGCTCATCTCGCGCGTGCCTTTCCGCAATTTCCCGCCTTCGTTGTACGCGGATGGCGCGACCCGGGTCGTGCCGCTCGACCTCTCCGCGGAGTTGGGTTGCCCCGGCCCCGCGACCGGTCCCGGCTTGAGCGCCAATTTCCTGCGCATCAACGCAGGCGACGCGTTGACGCTTGCCCCGAACGCGACCTCGCAGGTCTGCTACGTCATTAGTGGGACCGGCAACGTGACGCAGGCCGAAACCCGCTTCCCATTCGCGCAGGGCGATTTCTTCACGCTGCCGGGCGGCGATGCCGGGGTGCTGTCCGCCGACGCGACGGCCACGCTCTATTACGTCAACGATGCGCCGCTGCTCACGTATCTCGGCACGACCGGCGTCCGCGCGCGTTTTGCGGCGACGCTCTATCCGGCCGCCCAGGCGCAGGCGGAATTGCGCAAGGTCTCGGAAGAAGCCAATGCAGGCCGCCGCAACCGCATCAGCGTGCTGATGGGCAACGCTAACTTCCCGCAGACGCGAACGGTCACGCATGTGTTGTGGGCCATGTTCGGCATTGTGCCGCCCAACTCAATTCAGAAGCCGCACCGTCACCAGTCGATTGCACTCGACTTTATCGCCGGGGGCAAGCCAGGCGTCTATACGTTGGTCGGTACCGAACTGGATGAGAGCGGCAATATCGCGAATCCGATACGCGTCGATTGGGAAGCCGGGATGGCGTTTGTTACGCCGCCGGGATACTGGCATGCGCATTTCAATGAAACGAACGAAAACGCTTATGTGATCCCGATCCAGGATGCCGGCTTGCAGACCTGGCTGCGCACGCTCGACATCCGCTTCGCCCGTTAAGGCTTAAGCGCCAATGCGGGTCCGTCGTCCCAGTACGGCGGCTCGCCAAACATCTCGGCGTAGAAATCCACGAACGCGCGCACCTTCGACGAGACGATTTTCTTCGGCGGGTAGACCGCCCAGACCGCTGGTTCGGCCCGCCCCGTGCGCGCCTCCCATTCAGGCAGCACGTGCTGAAGGTGCCCTTCGCGCAAGGCCGTAGACGCGAGCCACGTCGGCAGAAGAGCCAGGCCGCAGCCGGCCACAGCGAGTTCCAACACGGCTTCGGAGTCGTCTGCGCGCAAGCGCCCTTGCAATTCCACCAGCACCTGTTCCGGCGACGCCTGTGCATCCGCGACGCGCGTGAAAGACCATTTGTCGTCCGGCAGCAGGGACAAGCGAAGCGTATCGTGCGCGGCCAGATCTTCAGGGATACGAGGTATCCCGCTGCGTTGGAAATATGCCGGGCTGCCGCAGACGATACGACGATGCGGCGCAATGCGTTTGGCCATTAACGAAGAGTCGGGCAACACGCCGATACGGATTGCCACGTCAATGCCGGCTTCGATCATGTTGAGCGTTTCATCGGTCGACACGATATCGAGGCCGATGTCGGGGTAGCGCGTCATGAACGCCGGCAGATGCGGCACGATATGCCGGCGCCCGAATGCCGACGGCATCGTGACGCGCAGCACGCCCTGCGGTGTGAGATTCAGCGATGACGTGACCTGGCGTGCGTCGTCGAGCGCCTGCAGGGCAATCATGGCGTGTTCGCGAAACAGTCTGCCGCCCTCTGTCAGGACTAGCCCTCGCGTCGACCGGTTGAACAGGGCAATGCCCAGATCCTTTTCGAGCTCGCTTACGTAGCGCGAGATGGTCGAGGTCTTGACTGCCATTTCATGGGCCGTCTTACTGAAGCTCTGCAGTTCTGCAGCGTTAATGAAGGCCCGTACCGCGGCAAAATAATCCATGGCTATATTTCCCGCGTGAAACAACGGAGTAGTTGTGGCAAGTGCAAAGTTCGTGCTCAAAAAATGCCAGGCGAATAACTGTCAACGATCGACGTGCCTGTATCGCCGTGAGTGTCGAAGGATAACCCCTTGATCTTCACTCTTGCAGCAAGAAACGGGGGGCTGCTGAAGCGAATATGACATCACTGTAATGTGAGCGTCAGCGTGCATCCATCTTCGCCGTACAGAATAAGGAACACTCACTCCCGCTTCCACGAGGTGGTGAGATCGGAGGCTTCAGTCATAGTGGCGTGAAGCTGACCAAACTTAAGTTCGGGAGATATTTCATCATGAAGACCCTTATCTATGCAGCGTTGATTGCCGGCGTATTCGCCGCTCCAGTTGCCTCTTTCGCGCAGGAGGCTGCGGCTCCGCTGACGCGGGCGGAAGTACGCGCGGATCTGATTCGACTAGAACAGGCCGGGTACCGGCCGGCCGCCAAAGATGTGCACTACCCAGACGATATCCAGGCAGCAGAGGCGCGTGTCCACGCGCAGAATGTTGCGGCGCAGGGGAGCACGGATGTAGGCGGAACGTCGGATGGCTCATCGCAGGCGGGTGCGCCGACGGCAACCGCAACTACTCACTCGATCTATTTCGGTCACTGAAGCTCGCGGGTCTCACAAGCCATCGTTGGTTACTTCTTTCGGCGTATTGGGTGAACGGCCGTCTGAAAACACGGATATCGGCGAGATGAGCGAACGCCACTGAATGTTTCAGATCCATTACAGGTATGGCGTTCACTGAATACAGACCATAAATAAGTTTTACTTTCCGATTTTCCGCCGCGCCGCCATTGTGTGAGCCATACAGCCGCATCGATGGGGAATAGGGCTATCTGTACAGATAGCCATTTCTTAAGATTCCTTAAGAAATGGCTCGTCGATCGAGAGCGGCGGGAAATTCAAATACTCAGGCCAATCCGTGGACCAGCGGTCAAGCCCATAAATGGAAAGGAGACGAATCGATGGAAAAGCGCCGGATGGCCTGGATATTACTCGCTGCGGCCGCATTGGCCGGCTGTGGAGGTGGAGACAACATCAGCACACCGACATCGCCAAAGCTACTGACGAACATCGCCGTGCCCAATGCTTCGAGCCCGCCATTCAGTTTCGACATCGGCTACGTCGAGGCCGGCAAGTACTTTCTCACCGACCGCAACAACAAAGCAGTCGATGTCGTAGACACCAAATCGAACACGTTGATCGCCCAGATTCCGGGTCCATTCATCGGTGCCGGCGCCACGACAAACGAGTCCGGTCCCGACGGTATTGTAGGTATCACCGGCACGAACACGATCTATGCCGGCGACGTCGACTCGGTCAAGGTGATCGATACGGCTGCGCAAAAGACGGTCAACACCATCACCATCAGTAATTCCGGACAGCGCGTCGATGAGGGTTGCTACGATCCTGACGATCATCTCGTGATGTACGCGAGCCCTGGAGACTCGCCGCCGTTCGTCACGTTCATTTCCACGCTGACACAAACGGTGCTGGTAAAGCTTCCTTTCAACGGTTCGTCGGGGCTGGAAGCATGCACATATGATCCAGCCTCGAAAAGCTTTTTGATCAACAACGACGGGACCGCTGCCAATCCCGATGGCGAACTCGATGTCATCACTGCCAGCTCCGCGGCGGCGGGAAGTCCTGCTGTCAGCAAGTCGTTTCCATTAGGGAAATGCGGACCGACGGGCATCGTGCTCGGTCCGAATAACGACGTGCTCATTGGATGCGATCCACCCGCCGGCAATCCCCTCATCACGCTGATCCTCGATCGTACAAGTGGCGCAATTCAAGCCAGCCTGCCATTTGGCGGGGTGGACCAGGTCAATTACGATCCGGCCTCCAATCGCTATTTCCTGCCGGCCCGGCACTATGTCACCAGCGGTACTGCTGCCGCCTCAGGGTTTAGCCCGCAGATGGGGGTAATCGATGGCGCGTCACGGCAGTTGCTATTTAAGATTCCCGTGGGCACAGGCGCGCATTCGGTCGCCATCGACAGTTCGCTTGGGCAAGTGTATGTGCCGTTCCAGGCCGGCGCGGCAGGATTCCCCAACGGCGGCATCTCAGTGTTCTCGACCCGCTAGACTGTCACCAACGCCCAGGCAGGCTCAGCTCGCACGATAGGGGCGTTGTTCATGCGAGCGGCGCCTCCTGGTCGCCGACAGAACGCTGTGAGCTATGACGGCTGCTGTAGCGGCCGAAGTAGGGCAGCGCAAACAGGTAGAGCCCCGAGAACAACAGAAGGGCCAGCGGCACCAGCGGCGCGTAAGTGATCCAGGGTGGCGGGACGCCGTTACCCTGGGCCATAGCGACAAAGTTGGCGATAACCGTCAGCGTGAAGGCGATGGATACCCACCGGTGAGACCGACGAATCCAGCTGCTGGTATTCATGTCGCGCTCCTCGGGGCCTGGATCATCTTCCAGCCGTTGCCGGCGGGGTCGCGGAATCCGGCATCGACGCTGCCGAAGCGGTCTACCGGCTCCTGGGTGAATTCCACGCCGCGGGCTTTCAGCTTGGCGTAGCTGGCGCGGCAGTCGGTCACAGAGAGAACCAGGGGCGGCATGGCCCCCTTGGCGACCATGGCGCGCAAGGTTTGCGCAGTGGCGTCGTCGTGGATGGGTGGCCCCGGTGTGAACAGGCCGAGCTGGAACGAGGGCTGATCCGGATGCTGGACCGTGAGCCAGCGGTAGGGACCGTTGCGCACGTCCGTGTGGACGCGGAATCCGAGCTTGTCGACGTAGAACGTGAGCGCTTCGTCCTGGTTATCGACGTACAAGCCCACAACATTTACACCTTGGTTCATGGCACCTCCCTGGTTGATGGTCAGAATGTATCTTTGGCCACGCGGCGGCGCTTCTCCAAAACTGCGATGTTGAGGTCGGGTCGCTGCGCGGCCTTGAGGACGCAGGCGGGCACACGGTCGAGTTGAGGCATGTTGGCCTGAGCCTCGAGGCGCAGGGCGCTGGGGCTTTGGCCGGTGATGTCGCGGAAGATGCGGCCGAAGGTGCCCAGGCTCTCCCAGCCGGTGGCGAAGGCAATTTCCGTGATGCTGAGCTCGGTGTCGCGCAGGAGGGTGGTGGCCTGTTCGATGCGCCGTGTCAGCAGGTAGCGGTGCGGTGGGAGGCCGAAGGCCCGCTTGAAGGAACGTGCGAAATGGGCTTCAGAGACGCCGCTGACCTCGGCGAGGCGCTTGACGGGCCAGGCTTCGTGCGAGGCGGCGTCCATGCGGTCTTTGGCGCGTAGCAGTCGGCGCAGCAGGGCCGGGTCTTGCAACGCGTCCGCGCCGACCGGTGTGGGGGACGAGGCAAGCGGCTGGGCGTGATGGTCTTCGCGAAGGGGCATGAGTTCCGGGAGGGCCGACGGGATGCGGGTAGTTTAGGCTCAACGCGGGCACCCGCAAAGCGGCGCACTGGCGCCCGCTGAGGCCGACAACGCGTGTTCTGGCGCATTGAGTCTCAGACCTTGGACAACATCCATTCCCGGAAACGCTTCAACCCCGGTTGTGTTTCGATGCGCCCCGGGAAATAGCAGAGATAGTGTCCATGATCGACGTCGATCGGAGCCGTCAGCGGCTCAACGAGGGTGCCGGCCGCGAGGTTGTCGCGCACGAGAAAGGCTGGGATGAGCGCCAGTCCCAAACCGGCCTGAGCTGCCTGGATCAGCACGGAGTATTGCTCGAAACGCGGGCCTGCAAGCACATGCATATCGCGGACATCGTAGAACTCGGCCCATTGACTCCATACCTGTTCAGCCTGGCTGTGCAATAGCCGGGGCACACGCGCGGCATCCTGCAACCGTCGTAACGCATACCTTTGCTGACATTCGGGCGCGCAGACCAGCAGAAAAGTACGCCCGTCGATGTAATCGCATTGGACGCCCTCCCAACTTCCATCGCCATAGCGGATAGCCGCGTCCAGATCCAGCGGAAACGGATCGCCGTGCGCGAGGTGCCGGCTGAAGCTGATCGTGAGTCCCGGGGTGCTTGACAGGAATTCCGGTAGGCGGGGAATCAGCCATTTGGTCGTGAATGTCGGCACGCTCGCGATCGTCAGCACGTCGCTCTGCCCGGCGGCGCTCATGAGCTCGAGCGACGCGTTGCCCAGGTCGCGCAACGGGGTGGCCACGCGCGCGAGGTAAAGGCTGCCCGCCCGGGTGAGCGCAAGGTTGCGGCCGTCCCGAATGAATAACTGCACGCCGAATGAATCTTCAAGGCTGGCGATCTGCCGGCTGACCGCGCTGGGCGTCAGTCCCAGTTCACGCGCCGCCCTGGAGAAGTTCAGATGTTTGGCGGAGCTTGTGAAGGCGAGTAATTCGGTGACGTTCGGGTAAAGGTGTTTCATTGGTCTGGCGTCGAAGTATTCCGGATGCGCACAGCGCAATGCGTGTTTTGTACGTTTCTTTCATGACGACGCCATGTCGCATCCGCACACTTGCAAGCAAATCGAAATCTTGCGCCCCAGTCCAGTCAGGGCGCGCAGATTTCAGTCCGTTTCACGAGGAAAGCTTGCATGCAAACGCCTGCCGCACCGGTCATCCAGCCCCATGTTCCCGCTCGTCACAGCAGCGGGGGCTTTGCGTCGATCCAGCGCGTCGCGCTTCATGCCGTGGTGGTGCTCTTCGCGATCTACATGCTGCTGCCGATCGCTCTGCTGCTGATCGGCGCGTTCGGTGAAACGTGGACCAACACCTTGCTGCCGACCGGCGTCACCGGACACTGGTTCGCCGACCTCGCCGTCAACACGAGTTTCCGGCGCGCTTTCGGCGTGAGCCTGATGGTCGCATTGGCGTGTTGCTGCGCGGCTGCCGTGATCGGTTTGCCGCTCGCGTATGCGCTGCACTACCGCTCGCTCTCCGGGCGCGGCATGACCGCGCGGCTGGTCGCGTTGCTGCCGGTCGGGGTGCCCGCGCTCACGCTGGGTTTCGGTTACATCGCCATCTTCAGCGGCGACACGCTGCCCTGGCTCGGATCGTTGCCGTTGCTGATTGCCGCCCATACGGTGCTGACCTTGCCCTACCTCACGCAAACGCTGCTTAGCGACTTGCGCCACCTCGGCATCGCGCGCCTCGAAGCGTGTGCTGCGACGCTTGGCGCCACGCCGCTTCGGCAGTTCTTCACGATCGTTTTGCCCAACCTCCGGCAGAGCCTGTTCTCGGGACTCGTCATGGTGGCCGCACTGTCGATCGGGGAATTTCAGGTGTCCAACCTGATCGCCGGCTTTCGCTACCGGAACTATCCGGTCGTGCTGTTGCAGGCGTTTTACGGCGCGACCGGCATGGCGTGTGCCGCCACCGTGGTGCTGCTTTGCCTCGCGGTGATCGCGACCCTGGTATCGATCAACACTGTTCAACGACTGAAGTAAAACGATGAGCCTCCAGTTCGACAACGTGAGCTTTACTTATCCCGGCGCGCAACACGGTATCGAAGCCGTCACGCTGTCGGTCACGCCGGGCGAACTGCTCGCCGTGATGGGCCGCAGCGGTTCCGGCAAGTCGACGATCCTGCGGCTGACTGCGGGTCTGCTGGACGGCTATCGAGGACGGATCGCGATCGACGGGCGCGACGTGGCGGGTGTTCCGGTGTGGCGCCGCGAGGTCGGCATGGTGTTCCAACAATACGCACTTTTTCCGCATCTGAACGTGCTGGACAACGTGGCCTACGGGCTGCGGATGCGCGGCATCGATGCCGCGAAACGCCGGGCTCGCGCGCTCGACATGCTCGAACGGGTCGGTCTTGCCGAGCATGCCGGGCGGCGTACGACCTTGCTGTCGGGCGGGCAACAGCAACGCGTCGCGCTGGCTCGCGCGCTGGCGTTCGAGCCGAAGGTGCTGCTGCTCGACGAACCGCTTGCCGCGCTCGACGCAGGCATTCGTCAGCAGCTACGCGACGAGATTCGCACGCTGCAGCGCGCATGCGGCGCCACTACCCTGCTGGTCACGCACGATCAGGACGAAGCGTTGAGTCTTGCGGACCGCGTGGCCGTGGTCGACGGCGGGCGTGTCTTGCAGGTGGATACGCCTGAACGTCTCTACGAGCAGCCGGTATCGACCCAGGTCGCGCGCTTCGTCGGTCATTCGAGCGTGATGCCGGGGCGCGTGATTGCGAACGGCACGGTCGACGTTTCCTTTGCGCTGCTGTCCGCCGATACCCGTGCTTTCCGCCCTGGCGATCAGGTGGAGGTCCTGCTTCGTCCCGAGCACGTGCAGCCCGATCCGCCGGCGAACGCGGTTAACCGGCTCGCCGGTCGCCGCGCCGAGGTGCGCTACTTCGGGGCGACGTGCCGCTATGACTTCGTTCCGGATTCCACGCAAAAACCGCTTCTGTGCGAAGGACGCCGTCTTGCCGAACACGCCATCGCCATCGACCCCGAACACTTGCGCGTGCTGCCCGCGCCGACCGGTCAATTTTGCTAATTCACCTTGTTTGACGGAGAACCAGAATGTTTGCAGGGCTTAGTCTTTTGTCGCGAGTCCGCCGTATCGCCGGAGTCGTTTGTGCATTGTCGATACTGACCGCCGCGTCTGGCGCACATGCCGCGCCGGCCGCGCCGCTTTACCCCGGAGAAGACGCGTTGTACGCGAAGGCCGCGGATGAAGGACTCGTCGTGTCGTTCGACACCGGTCCCGAATGGGCCAACTGGAAGGCGCTGTTCGCCGAGTTCAGAAAGCGCTATCCGAAGGTCGAGATTACGTACAACGATATCGGCTCGGCCGCGACGGTGGTGGCGCTCGACAAGTCGCGCCGACGTCCGCAGGCCGACACTGCGTACTACTTTGCAGCCTCCGCACTGGACGCCGTCAACAAGGACGTGGTGGCGCCGTTCAAGCCGCTCAATTTCGACAAGCTGCCGCCGGTGTTTCGCGAGCGCGACGGCCGCTGGTTTACGGTCCATTCGCTGAACATCGCCCTGCTGGTCAACCGGAAACTGATCAAGGACGTCCCGCAGGGTTGGGCCGATCTGCTCAAGCCCGAGTACCGTAACTCGGTGGTCTATCTGGATCCGCGTTCGACCGGACAGGGACAGGTCGCGGTCTTCGCTGCGGCTTATGCGTTCGGCGGCAGCGTCGACAATCCGAAGCCGGGTGCCGACTTTTTCGGCAAGTTGCGCGAAGCGGGCAACGTGATGCGCGTCGAAGGCACCACTCCGTACGCGAAGTTCGTCAAGGGCGAGATTCCGATCCTGATCGGCTACGAAAACGACGGCCTCAAGGCGAAGTACGCCGACGGCATGGGCGACGCCGTCGAGGTCGTGATCCCGAAGGAAGCGACGGTGTCCGCACCGTACGCCATCAGCCTCGTGAAGGACGGCCCGAATCCGAACGCGGCGCGTCTGTGGTTGAACCTGGTTATGAGCGACGTCGGCCAGGCGCTGTTCGCGCAAGGCTACGTGCGTCCCGCGGTGCCTGACGTGCAGCTCTCGGCGGACATCCGCGCGAAGATGCCCGACGTGCCGCAGATGCATCCGCTCGACGTGGTCAAGGCCGCGGCGAAGAAAGCGGAAGTCGACCAGTTGTGGGCGCAGGCAGCGCTCGCGAAATAAGGGGCGGCAGATGGGAACTTCCTCGATGAACGAAGGGCTCGCGCGGCGTTTCGGCGCGGTTCCGGCGGGCCTCCTTCTCGCCCTGTTCTTTGCGCTGCCGCTCGGCGCATTGCTGGTTTCGGCGGCTGAGGGGAACGGCGAGGCCTTCGTGCGCCTCGCTCATGATCCGCTGGTGGTCAGTGCGCTCGGTCACTCGCTCGCGCTGGCGCTCGCCGCCGGCACCGTGTCGCTGGCGGTGGGGCTGCCGCTTGCGATGGTGCTGGCCGGACAGCCGCCGCAGCGGCGCGGCTGGTTGCTCGCGTTGCTCGGCGTGCCGTTGGCGTTTTCCGGCCTGGTGATTGCGTACGGGTTCATTCTCGCCTTCGGCCGCGCCGGCTTCGTGACGAGCGTCCTCGCCCGCCTCGGCGCCGACCCGGCCACGGTCGGGGCGCTGATCTATACGACCGCGGGTCTGGTCGCGGCCTACGCGTACTACCTGATTCCACGCGTGGCGCTGATGCTCTATCCGGCGATTGCCAACCTGGACCGCCGTCCGATCGAGGCCGCGCTGACACTGGGCGCGTCACCTCTGCGAGCGCTCTTTGACGTGGCGTTGCGGGAACTGTGGCCATCGGTCGCCGCGGCCTGGTGTCTCGTCACATCGATTGCACTGGGAACCTACGGTACCGCACTCGCGCTCGCCGGGACGCAGATCAATATCGTGCCGCTACTGATGTACCTGAAACTTTCAGACGGACAGACGGATTTTCCGCAGGCAGCCGCGCTTTCGCTGGTGTTGATGGCGGTCTGTACGTGCGTTCTGGCACTAGGAGAATGCCTTGCACGGCAACGACGACACTGAATGGTCCAACGCAGCGTATCTGGCGCTGCAGAGATTGGCAGTTCACCAGACGGGGCCAATGCGGCATGCGATGCCGGTCGGATTGATCGGTCCTAGGGAGGCCACACTGGAACAACTGCAGGCGGCGAGAAACCTGAGCTACGCGTTAGCGGGCACCGGCATGACGATTCTCTGCGGCGGCAAAGGCGGGGTGATGGAAGCGGCCGCGTTCGGCGCAAAACGCGCGGGCGGCATCGTGATCGGCCTGCTGCCCGAGGACGATGCGAACGAGGCTAACCCGTTTCTTACGGTGGCGCTGCCAACCGGATTGGGCATCACAAGAAATGCGTTGATTGCGCGCGCTTCGCTCTGCCTCATCGCGATAGGAGGCGGGTTGGGCACGTTGTCGGAGATGGCGCTTGGCCTGCAGTGGAACAAGCCCGTCTTCACGCTGCTAGGTGCACCTTTGGTACGGGGGGCCGAGGTGTTCGACGATGTTGATACGCTCGTCGTCAGCGTGGCGAACTGGCTTGTAACCGCGAGACAGACGCAAACAGCCAAAGAGTGAAACGGAATGCGGGCGCGAGTCACCGACTCGCGTCCGAGGCTCTGATGTAACAGGTATTCAAATCAGTTTAATCACTTCTCTCTAATAAATAGGCATCCTTATCATGATGAAAAAAACCGCCGTGACATTGCTCGCGATGAGCAGCCTGTCGCTCACCGCACACGCACAGAGCAGCGTGACCCTGTACGGGATTGTCGACGCAGGTCTTGGCTATACGAGCGGCCAACGCGTCTTGCAGATCAAGGGCGCGGCAGGCAAGCCGGCCGTCTACAGTAACGGATCGAGCTATGGGTTTGCGAGCGGCACCTGGTCAGGCGATCGCTGGGGGCTGAAGGGCAACGAAGACCTGGGTGACGGCCTGTCGGCGGTGTTCCAGTTGGAGAACGGCTTTAACATCGGTACGGGGCAGCTCGGTCAGGGCGGCCGCGAGTTCGGTCGTCAGGCATGGATGGGATTGTCGAGCACGAAACTCGGCAAGCTCACGCTGGGTCGCCAGTACGATCCGATCGTCGACTTCGTCGGCAGCATCAGCGCGGGGACCTTTCTGACGGGCATGGGCGCGCACCCCGGCTATCTGGATAACATCGACAATCAGGCGCGCGAGAGCAACTCGATCAAGTACACGAGCCCGGTATTTTCGGGGCTTCAGTTCGGCGCACTGTACGGTTTCGGCGGTCAGGCGGGCAGCGTCAAGAATCAGAGCACGTGGAGTTTGGGCGGCCAATATACCCGCGGTCCGTTCGCCATCGGCGCGGCCTACATGCAGGCGACCAACGCTTACGGGGCCAATGGCGGCGCCTGGACCAGCGCGTATGACGGCACATTCGCTTCGTCGATCAACGAAGGCTTTGCGTCGGCAAAGAACCAGCAGATCATTGCCGCTGCAAGCACGTATCAGATCGGCTCGGTGACGCTCGGTGTGTCGTACAGCAATACGCAATACCAGGCCGGCAGCTTCTCGTTGTTCTCCGGCAAAGAGACGTTCAACTCGGCGGGCGCGACGGTGTCCTGGCAGGCGACGTCGGCGCTGCGCATCGCCGCGGGTTACGACTACACGCAGGGCAGTTCTATCAAAGGCGAGTCGGCGCCGAAGTACAACCAGTTCAACCTCGCCTCGTATTATTTCCTGTCCAAGCGCACGGCACTTTACGGACTGGTCGGTTACCAGAAGGCGAGCGGCAAGACGCTCGACGCATTCGGCAATACGGTCAACGCGACGGCCTCGGTCGGCGACGTGGGGAACGGAATTTCGTCGGCGAACAATGTGCAAACACTCGTTCGAGTGGGTATCCGGCAGACGTTCTAAGGCGCGGGCGGCGCACCTCGCCGCCTCACCGATATCCGTCACGTGAACTGGATAGCCGACACGCGCAAAACGCTGGATCGCGGCGCTGCCGCGACTCGCTGTGCCGGCCGTGACCGTACCCCAGGATTAGCACTCCCTTTAATTTCCCCGCCTCTCCGCTATAAATCATAGTAGGGGAGGGCTGCGTATTGTCGTACCGGCACGGTCGATGCATTCATGTATCGACCGGCCTGTGATCGCGCGCCTGTCCCTGGCATCACACCGCCATGGAGGTGCACTGTGTTTGCCCCGACTCTTGCGCGCACGTTGCTCCAAGCTGCCCTGATAGCGGCGTTTCTCTCCGGCTATCTGTGCCTGCCTCCGGCGGCGAATGCCGCGACCGTCGCTCCGCCGCCTGCCAAGGAGAAGCGGGTTCCACCGGCCAGCGCTTCAGCATCGGTCGACTTCCCTACCATCGTGGAGCGATATGGGCCCGCCGTCGTGAATATCAGCGCGACGGCGTCTGAGCAGTCATCGTCGATACCCGCTCCCGCAGCAATCGATGCGGACGATCCCATTCTTGCCTTCGTCAAGCATGTGACGCCGAAATCGCAGGCGTCTCAGGACGGTTCAGCACGCGCCATGACGGGTATGGGCTCCGGTTTTATCGTCAGCCCCGACGGCCTCATTCTGACCACCGCCCACGTGGTGGATCAAGCCGACGAAGTGACGGTCAGACTCACCGATCGACGCGAGTTCAAGGCGAAGGTCTTGGCGGTCGACGCCCAGAGCGATGTCGCGTTGATTCAGATCGATGCCACGAAGCTTCCGACCGTCAAACTTGGCGACTCGTCACGGGTGCGCGTCGGCGAATCGGTCCTGGCGATCGGCTCGCCCGACAGCTTCGCGAATACCGTTGCAGCCGGCATTGTCAGTGCCACGTCTCGCACGCTCCAGGACGGGAGCAGTTTTCCCTTTTTCCAAACCGATATCGCTGCCAATCCGGACAATTCGGGCGGCCCACTGTTTAACCGTGCCGGCGAGGTGGTCGGCATCGATGTGCAGATTTACGCGGACTCGGACAGGTCCCCCAGCCTGGCCTTTGCCATTCCGATCAACATGGCGGCCAAGGTGCGATCGCAGGTGCAAGCCGCGAAAGCGACCTCTCCTGGCGGTCTTGGCGTGGAGGTGCAGGACGTCGGCCCTGGACTCGCCGTGGCCTTTGGCCTGCCGCGACCGGCAGGTGCGCTGGTCAATTCCGTCGCGCCCGGCACAACGGCCGCCGCGAGCGGCCTCAAGCCAGGCGACGTGATCGTCCGGATCGGCGACAAGCCGATTGATCGCTCGACCGAACTCGGCGAGGATGCAGCCGCTTTGCCGCCCGGGACGAAAACCACACTCAAGCTGATCCGCAATCGAAGGCCGATGACACTCACAGTCATGGTCGGCGCGTCCGCGGAAAGCCCCAAAGCTCGACCAGTCGAAGGCGGCTCAGGTTCAGGGGATCGCCTGGGTTTGAGCATGCATCCGCTGACTGAAGACGAGCGGCGCGCGAGCGACCTGGCCGTTGGTCTGATGGTGGACGGCGTTGATGGGCCGGCGGCAAGCGCCGGCATCCAGCCTGGCGATATCGTCCTGTCGCTCAATGACACGCTGGTCGAAACGCAGGCGGACGTGGCCGCGCTGGAAGCAAAGGCAGGGAAACAGGTCGCCGTGCTGATCCAGCGCAATCACGCCCGCAGTTTCGTTTCGGTCGCGGTTAGATGATCAGCAGGCTTGCGCCAGCACGCATCTCGACCAGGGTTAACCCATTCGAAACGAGGCGGCAAAGCACATACAGTTCTGACATACCAGCAGGCTTCAGACGCGGGTAGATCTCCGCCCGGCGTGTCCGGCGGTGTTTCCTTGGTTCCACGAGATCAAAGGAGATGACAGATGGAAATCCGCGATCCTTCCCCCGGCCTCTACAACGAAGATCTCGCACCCGCCAGGCAGCGCAACTGGGGTGCGTTCAGCATCTTCAACGTCTGGACTTCGGACGTGCACAGCCTCTGGGGCTACTACCTCGCCGCCAGCCTGTTCCTGCTGTGCGGCAGCTTTATCAACTTCGTGCTGGCGATCGGGCTCGGCTCGCTGGTGATCTTCGCGCTCATGAACCTGATCGGCTACGCCGGCGAGAAAACCGGCGTGCCTTATCCGGTGCTGGCGCGCGCCTCCTTTGGCGTGTGGGGCGCCAATCTGGCAGCCATGGTGCGCGCCGTGGTGGCCTGCTTCTGGTACGGCGCGCAGACGGCGGCCGCGTCGGGCGCGATGGTCGCGTTGCTGATTCGCAGCGACGGCCTGATGGCGTTCCACAAGGGCACGCAGGTACTGGGCCACTCAGGGCTGGAGGTGATCTGCTACGTGATCATCTGGGCGCTGCAGCTACTCATCATCCAGAAGGGCATGGAAACGGTGCGCAAGTTCCAGGACTGGGCCGGTCCGGCGGTGTGGGTCGCGATGCTGATTCTTGCGATCGGCCTGTGTGTGAAGGCCGGCGGCTTCTCGTTCACCCATGGCATTCCGATGGACGTACTGCTCCAGAAGACCGGCGACGCCGGCGTCAGCGGCGAGCCCGGCTCGTTCTGGGCGCTGATGGCCGTGGGCGCGACCTGGATCACCTACTTCGCAGCGCTCTACCTGAACTTTTGCGACTTCTCGCGCTACGCGAAAAATCGCGACGCAGTGAAAAAAGGAAATTTGTGGGGCCTGCCGGTCAACCTGATCGCGTTCTCGCTGGTCGCCGGCGTGACCACCATCGCCGCCTTCAAGGTGTACGGCGAGGTGCTGCTTCACCCCGAACAGATTTCGGCCAAGTTCGACAGTTGGGTGCTGGCGCTTATCGCGGCACTGACCTTCGCGGTCGCCACGCTGGGGATTAACGTGGTGGCCAATTTCGTCTCGGCGGCGTTCGACATCTCCAACACGTTCCCCAAACGGATCAGCTTCAAAAGGGGGGGCTACATCGCCGCGGCCATCGCGCTGGTGCTCTATCCTTTCGCGCCGTGGGAAGGCAACGCCGCGCATTTCGTCAATGCCATCGGCGCCACGATGGGCCCGCTGCTGGGGATCATTCTGGTGGACTACTACCTGGTGGCCAAAGGCAATATCAATGTTGCAGCGCTCTATCAGGAGCACGGCGAGTATCGCTACGAAGGTGGCTGGAACGTCAACGCACTGGTCTCCGCGGCGGTCGGCAGCGTGTTTTCGACCTTCCTGCCAAACTTCACCAATCTGCTGCCGGTCTGGTGGAATACCTATGGATGGTTCTTCGGCGTGGTGATCGGCGGCGGCATGTACCTGATCATGGCCACGCTGCGGCCGCGTGCAGCGATCGCGCCGACCCGTGCCTGAAGGTTTTCCTGGCGCGCCGGTGGGGGCGGCTCCCGGCCTCTGGCGCGCGGAACAGGCACGGCAACAATGCTTATGGTTGGCCGTCGCCGGTCATGCTAGGATTTCTCGCAAACAACTCCGGAGACTGCTATGCCGTTCATCTGCGAAAACGTTGAATGTCGCGCCGTGCTGGCCCGCGGGCAGGTTAGATCCATTCACGAGGACGCGGGGTGGTGCTTCTACTGCCCAGACTGCAAAACGAGGAACGCGTTAAAGGATATCGGTGAGCCGGGCGGTCACGTTGAGTTGGTTCAACCGGAGAGATCCGGTCTCCCGCACAAGGTGATTGCAACGGCTCGACCGCTGGAGGACGGCAAGTACGCGGCGCAATTGCGCGTGCAAAGGGCACTCGGTATGAAAGGGACTTACGCGGTCGAAGAACACTGGGAACAGCTCGGTGTATTCCCAGACCCGAACCAGGCTGTCGCGCATGCGAAGTCTATTGCGGCAGACTTGCTGGACCGAAAGGCCTAGTCCCGAGCGCAACGCTGGATTCAGCCGCGCACACCGTGCGCGGCTCCTGACGGCTGGCCCATGACCGTAGTTCCGCGCGACGCGACAACAGGGTGTTGATCAGCGCCGGTGCCGGCGCAGCGAAGGTCGACATCACTCACGGCGCATCGACGGGAGCGAGCTTGATAAATAGTTTCGCTGCTTCGTTGCCGTGCGACAAAGCGCGCAGTGCAAGGGTGAGCGCTAGCTGCGCATCGTGGGCGACCGCACTACGGTCCTGATCGAAGAGCTTGACGGCGTGGCGCATATGCTGGGCCGCCTGATCGTGAAGCTCGGCCGCCATTGCGTGCTGTTTTGCGGCGTTCGTGTTATCTGCGCCAGAGCCGGTCGATGCCGGTGCGACCGGCGGCGTGTTCGCGCTGTGTGCGCCGGCGTCGTGTGCCTGATCGATCGCGTGCAAGGTATGGCCATGGGCCATCATCGCCTGATGTGCGGCGTGGGCATAGTCTTTACCCGCCTCGAAATGCCGCGACGCCCCGCGGTGAAATCGC
Source organism: Paraburkholderia madseniana (assembly GCF_009690905.1). GTDB lineage: Bacteria > Pseudomonadota > Gammaproteobacteria > Burkholderiales > Burkholderiaceae > Paraburkholderia > Paraburkholderia madseniana. The sequence continues at coordinate 95,694 of NZ_VOSW01000001.1, read as the reverse complement.
GCTGCCTGCTCGTGATGTGACGCGGCGGCTTCAAGATGATCTTTTTTGTTGTGCTTCGTGCTCATACCGGCTCCTGTAAGTCCATAAGACCAACGCCGATGACGACCGATTCGAAGACCAGTGGCGGGTCGAAAACCACTGGATTCGAATTTACACGCACTTGCACTCCCGGTGACGTTTTCGTCGCACGGAATAGTTCGACAACTGACTGCGTTCAGCCAGACAACCCTGTAACTATGCGCGCCGCTGACGCCAGGTAAAGAGGTGATGGATTGCGACGGTTCTCGCAAAGACACGTGTACGCCAACTTGATCACATGATCGTCGTTTGACGCCACGGCCATCCGGCACACGTCGTCCCAGCCAACGACAACGTCAGGCGACTCTATTTCAACGTTCGCGGGCCTGCGAACCGTTGCATACGCCGCGCACAGCGCAATCCACAAGCCGGGCAGCAATTGTTCCGCCAACGCGTCAGACAATTGTGCCAGGAGGATCCGAGCCGCGTGTGTCGCAGTAACCGTGTGAAGCACCGTGAAGTCCGGCGAGCGCCAGTAGGCGCTAATCGTCGCCCGCGCCAGGTCGTCGAGTAAGGACACAGTAACCGGAGGCGCAAGCACAGCCTGCCTGAACCGCACATCGCATGCAACGGCGCGCAAGCGTGACGTGATCGAGTCGCCCTGTACAACACTGTCGTCTATTGCACGTACGACGCTGTCAAACCCGGCATCGACGTTTTTTGCTGTGCGGGACCCGTCGAAACAGGCGTCAATCGGCAGATGCGACGAGATTAACGCGGCCAGGCCGGAGGCGATTTCGCCGGGATGCACCGCCTCGATGCCGTATGCCAAGCGGATAAGCGCGTGAAAGGCCTGCGTTGCCGGTGCGAACGGCACCTCTTCCAGCACTGCCGCGATGACCGGGACGGCGCCGGCTTCGACGATCCAGTCTAGAAAACACAGGCGCAAGGCGCCGAATGCGGGGGCATTGCCGAGTTGCCGCGACCATTCGTGACGGCTGACGATTGTGTCGACAGGCGCCGCGCTTAATGCATATTCGCGCTCCCACATATCGAAGAATTCCTGCAGTCGAGCAGGCGACGCCCCCATCCCGGCCAACGCGACAAGCGCCATCGGACAATGGTTGGTTGTACCTCTGGCCATCAGGTCGAAGCGAGCGTTTGCATCCAGAAGCTCGTTCAATTTGAGCTTAACGGGGTCCTTGCGCATATTGTCGTCTCTCGATCAAAGGAACGAATCCATTGTGAAAGTTCAAGTAAACTTGAAGTCAAGAGAGAATTCGTGGAAACGTCATGAACGAGACGACGATTACAATTGGTGAACTTGCCAGACGCTCGGGCGTAGCCGCGAGTGCGATCCGCTTCTATGAGGAACAGGGGCTGATCAGCAGTACCCGAACAGAAGGTGGTCATCGGCAGTATCGAAGGGAGGTCCTCCGTCGCGTAGGGTTCATCCGCGCCGCACAGGCTGTCGGATTGAACCTTTCGGAGATTCGTTCTGCCCTTGAGACGTTGCCCGGGCAACGCACGCCGACCAGGCAGGATTGGCAGCGTCTCTCTCGCGCCTGGCAGCCTCTGCTTCAGGAACGCATCGACGGTCTTATTGCATTGCGCGATCAGCTTGCATCCTGCGTAGGTTGCGGGTGCCTTTCGCTGAAGTCCTGTTCTCTCTACAATCCCGACGATGTTGCCCGACGGCGGGGAAGCGGTCCGCGATATCTGTTGGGCGACACCTCGCGCGCTGTGTTGGCGGACGATGTCGCGGATAAGCAGAAGACGTGATGCGGCGGCAGTGATAACTCGCTAGTGAAGCGCTCACGCCGGCCTCCGTCGTCACGGCTCGATGCGTCAGCCGCCAAGACCTCCGCGCAATCACTCCAGATTTTCTGGGTCCATACTGTCCTCCAGATTTTTTCGCAGTCTCATCATGACGCGGCTTGCTGCCTCGATGTCCTCGACAGATAACCCGTCAGAGAGGCGGTTGACCCAAGCGACCTGAAGGCCCATGGCAGCGTCAAATGCTTGCCTCCCCTTGTCCGTCAAAACGACAAGTTGCGCGCGGCGATGGTGGGGGTTGACCTCGAATCTAACTAACCCTTCCTCTTCCAGGTCATTGACTATTCGCTGCACGTTTTGGCGATTGGCGCCCAGGTCCCGAGCGATCCACGCGACTGGCTGAGGCTGCTGCGCCGCGGTGATTGCGCCAAGGATCTGCCAGCGGGCGCTCGTGAGCCCGAGTTCCGCAACCAGGCGATCGCCCGCGGTCAGAAGTCGGCTATTCAGCCTGAAAAAATCGAGTATGAAGCTCGTCAGGGTCTCGCCGGCTGGCGTTCTCTTTGTCTTACGCATCTGTCACCATTGAAGTAAGTTGACATCATAGTGTCAATGCACTATAAATCAATCATGTCAAGTTGACATTATGCAACCAAACTGATGGAGCTACTATGCCGCAATTGCGTCCACTCGACCCTTCTTTCCCGATCGAACGTCAACTCGCCACTGACGCCGCCCCTGTCGTTCTTGTCAACGTTTTCACCCTAGACAAGGCTGACGAGCAGATTTTTCTTCAGGTCTGGCAGGACGATGCGGCGTTTATGAAGCAGCAGCCCGGCTTCATTTCGACACAACTTCACCGCGCAGTCGGTGAAAGTCCGACGTACCTGAACTATGCAGTGTGGGAGTCCACCGCCCACTTCCGGGCGGCGTTCACTCATCCGGAATTCAAGGCGAAGCTCACCGCGTATCCCTCATCGGCGATCGCTTCTCCGCACCTGTTCCAGAAGGTCGCAGTACCAGGTATTTGCGTGGGTTAGGGGCGCCCCGTCGGACTGGGTTCGACCAGATGCGAGCGTTCGACATGTCGACCAAAATTGACGACAATGCTCCCAAGAAAAATTGCGGATTGTGCTCCGTTGTCGGAGACGCCGCCGAACCCAAAAGGAAGCATGAAACGACTATTCCTCGCTGCACTCGCAGCCACCTCTTTCGCGACTTGCGTTCATGCGCAAAGCAACGAATCCGGACCGCTCGTCACGCCCGCGGGCAAACTGCAGTTCGAGCGCGTCGACCGTGATTTCGTGGGGATGCTCGACAAAGAGATTTTCGATCGCTTCGGTGCGAACACGCTCGCGCACTTCGATGATATCGACAGTGCAAATGACACCGTCACGCGTATGCTCGTGCAAACTGATTCAGGCCCGGTGCTGTACGACTTTCGTCACCATCCGCCGCTTGTGCAGCGCCTGGGTGAGCGCATGACGGTCAAGCGCGTGTTCTGGCAAAGCGATGAAGTCGTAATGCAAAGCTCGCAAGGCTGGTTCCGATTCAAGCGCGGCGTGCTGACGAAGCTGCAGTCGTCTACGACGACCTACCATTGATTACGCGCGCACTTCGAACGCACGCTCGCCAGCGACGATATACATCGGCTCGCCGCACACGCGACTGAACTGCTGAACGACTTCCGAACGCGGCTCAGTACTACGTGAATTCGGAGGTCGATTTCGGCCGATCATTACGTCGAGAACATCGAAATGCGATGGTACGATTATTCGCCTTCATCTCTGCGGCTCGTCCAGAATCCATGCGCAACCTCGCCTATCTGCTTCTCTCGATCACGCTCGCCTCGCCGCTCTCGGCCCAGGCGTTCGGCATGAACAATCCAGACTACGATCAATGTATCTTGCAATCGCTGAGGAACAGCCAAAGCAGCGTGGCGGCAGACGCGATCAGACGCTCGTGCGACGCGCTTTACAGAAACGGCGAGTTGCTCTTACCTCGCGAAAAATCGTATCACGTGTGTGTCCTGCAGAATGTGCAGAGCGTGAGAGACGAATTTGCGGTTCAACAGATTCTGAGAGCATGCCAACGCCAGAATCAGATGTGAGCTATTTCGGATTGCTGATGCCCCTCTCCCAAGCCTCCCGCACGGATCAGCCACGATTGTCCGCGACCGAGATCAGAGCAAGCGCCGCCGGCACGAGCGGCTGCGCTGCCTCCTTGTTTGCCAACTGTCCGTAGACGTAGGCGCCGTCGATAAGAAGTGCGATCTGGTTAGCCAGATTGTCCGGCCGGGCAACGCCGATTTGCTTCGCTAGCGTACCAAGACGGCGGCGCAACTCGACCTTATGCCTGAGGGCCACCACTCGCGCGGGATGATCCGGCGCCGGAAACTCGGTTGCCACGTTGAGAAAAGGGCAGCCGCGGTATTTCGGTGCGGCGATATCACGAGCGATCCACTTGAGGTGAGCCGTGAGCTCATCTCTGGGGGCGTTCCGGTGGCGTGTCGCGGTCTTGTCCCAATCGGCCCAATAATTCGCGTCGTCCCGCTCGAGCACCGCAGCGACAAGATCGTCCTTGGTCGTGAAGTGACGATAGAGACTGGTCTTCGCAACCCCTGAGCGTTCGACGACGAGATCGACGCCGACTGCTCTGACGCCTTCCCGATAGAACAACTCAGCCGCCGTATCGAGTATGCGTTCCCGGACGCTGGCGGAACTGGTGGTCCCGGCCTCTTTTGCGGTGGTAGGTGTGCCTCTGCTCATGACAAGTCCTCTTGAGAGACGGAAACTTTCTGCTTACCGATTACTGTACCAACATATCTCTTGACACGCTACAGATCTGTACTCTACTCTTCAAAAAAAGATACAGATCTGTAGCGTTGTTGTCTTGCCAAACTGCTGTCTCCCCGTTCGAAGAAACACCATAACAACTGGAGGTCTGCAATGACGTCGAATCAAACCGTGGTCGTCTTCGGCGCCTATGGCCACACCGGCCGCTTCGTGGTGTCTGAACTGGTCAGGCGTGACTGGAGACCTATCCTTTCCGGGCGCGATGCCAGCAAGCTGAACGCCCTCGGCGCCGCTTACCCCGGGCTGGACATTCGGCCCGCGTCGGTAGATGACCCGGATTCTCTCGACCGGGCGCTTGCAGGTGCGGCCGCTGTGATCAATTGCGCCGGCCCTTTCGCCAGTACGTCCGCGCCGGTGATCGAAGCCGCGTTGCGTGCACGGATTCCGTATCTGGACGTCGCGGCGGAGTTAGAGGCCAATCTGGATACGTTCAAGCATTACGCTGAACGGGCGCGCGAGGCGGGCATCGTGATCGTGCCGGGGATGGCATTTTTCGGCGGCTTGGGCGATCTCCTTGCCACGGCGGCAATGGGCGATTGGACGGCAGCGGACGAAATCTGCATCGCCTATGGGCTCAGTAGCTGGAAGCCGACGCTCGGCACAAGGGCGGCAGGCCAGGTGTCGCGGCAGCGTAGAGAGGGGCGGCGCCTTGTCTTTACGAAAGGGCAGATGGCGTTCCGCACGGACGCAGCGCCGGTTGGCGAATGGCAGTTCCCTGCACCGCTCGGCACGCAGCCGGTCATTGGAGAATTCACGATGGCAGATACGGTGACGATCGCGCGCCATCTGGAGACACCCGAGATACGCTCGTACATGACGGCCGTGGCGGTTAAAGACCTGTTGGAGCCGGATGAGTCGCCACCTGTCGCGGTCGACGAAAACGGACGCTCCGCGCAAACCTTCCTGGTCGACGTTGTCGTACGGTCGGGGGGCAACGAACGCCGTGCATCGGCAAGCGGTCAGGATATCTACGCAATCAGCGCGCCTCTGGTGGTTGAGGCGGTCAGGCGTGTCGTCAGTGGGCGGGTCCACGGAGCAGGCGTCTTCACCGCCGGCGAAGCCTTCGGCGCGCGTGACTTTCTGGAGTCGCTGCGTCATCAGGAGCATCTGGCATTGGAGATGCCGTGAATGGTGGCCCTGCTGTCAGGTGCTCACTGCGACGCTGCCTGCCTATCCGGATGCCGCGGATCATGCAACTGGTCCGCCGACCAGCCGCCGCCCAGATCGCCGAATAGCGACGCCGAGTCCAGCAAGCGCGTCTCCTGAACACTCAGCGCGGTCTGCTGAGTGGCCAACTGTGTGGCCTGCGCGGTCGCCACGGTCGTGTAGTCCACCGTGCCGGCCTCGTACTCGTTGAAAGCGATCTCGGCGCCGCGGGTTGCATCTTGTACAGCCGTATCCAGAACGACCGATTGCTCGGCCAAGATTCGCAATCCGGACAAGTCGTCTTCAACGTTCTGGAACGCCGTCAACACCGTGCCCCGGTAGTTGGCGACGGCCGCGTCGTAGGCTGCCTTTGCCGCGTCGACGTCGGCGCTGCGCAAGCCGCCGTCGAAAAGCGTTTCGGTGGCGCTGCCGCCCAGCGACCAGACGTAGTTGCCCACATTGAACAGACCGGACAACGGCGACTGCGTGAGCCCGGCCAACCCGGAAAGGGAAATCGCCGGGTAGTACGCCGACACCGCCACGCCGATTGCCGCGTTTTGCGCAGCCATCTTGCGCTCGGCGGCGGCGATATCGGGCCGGCGTTCGAGCAGCGTCGACGGCACGCCGACGGGCACACCCGGCAGCGTCGGCATCGTGGTGCTGTGCGTAATCGAAAGCTCTTCCGGATTCTTGCCCACCAGCACGGCGATCGCGTGCGCGTCTTGGGCGCGCGCCACGCCAAGAGCGATCAGATTGGACTGCGCCGTCTCGAGCTGGGCACGGGCACTAATCACGTTGGACGGCGGGATGGTGCCCGCCTGATCCTGGTCGGACACGACGTCCAGAAAGTGCTGGTAGGCCACGACCGTCCTTTGCAGAAGGTCGATATTGGCGTCGCTGGTGCGCAGTTGGATGATTGCCGTGGCCAGCGCCACCTGCTCGGAGAGCGTCGCATTGGCGAGCGTCGCTTCGCTCGATTGCGCCGTCGCGGCGTTTTCTTCGATCGTGCGCCGCACCTGGCCCCACAGATCCGGCGCCCAGCTGACGTTGCCTTCCAGCGAGGCCGAGTTGACCACTCTGGCGGCATTGCCGACCGAGCTACGCGCCTTGGTGCCCGAACCGGTTGCATCGATGGTCGGGAACAGGCCGGCACGCGCCGCCCGCACTTCTGCCAGCGCTTGCTGATAGTTCGCGTAGTCCGCGCGCACGGTCTGGTTCGACACCGACACCAGCGGTTCGAGCTGGTCCATCAGCGGATCGTTGAAGGCTGTCCACCAGTCGCCCTTCGGTTTGTCCGCCGCGGGCTCGGCTTGCGTCCAGCCCGGCAACTCCGAGTAGGTGGCGGCCACATTGACTTGCGGCCGGTGGTAGTCCGGGCCGACCATGCAACCGCTGGCCAGCAGGGCCAGCGCCGCGACGGCCAGCGGCCGAAGGGGGCCAAAGCGACCAAAGCGACCAAAGCGGTTACGGGAAATCTTCATCGTCATGCCCTCGTATCCGGTTGTCCGGGTTGCTGCGCGTCGCGATTCCATGGCAGGTTGGCGGACCATCTGACCAGCTTGAAACGCAAGCGGTCGAGGTAGAGGTAGATCACCGGCGTCGTGTACAAGGTAAAGACCTGACTCAGGATCAGGCCGCCCATCACCGTGATACCGAGCGGTTGCCGCAGCGACGCGCCCTGGCCAATGCCGATGGCCAACGGTACCGCGCCGAGCACGGCCGCGAAGGTGGTCATCATGATCGGCCGCAGACGGACCACGGCGGCCGAGTGAATCGCGTCCCTCGCTGGCATGCCTTCGGCGCGCTGCAAATGGATCGCGACGTCGACCATCATGATGCCGTTCTTCTTGACGATACCGATCAGCAGGATGATGCCGATCAACGCGATCACCGAGAACGGTGTGCCGAAAATCAGCAAGGCCAGTGTCGCGCCGATTCCCGCGGACGGCAGCGTCGACAGGATGGTCAGCGGGTGGATCGAGCTTTCATACAACACGCCGAGCACGATATACACCACGCCGAGCGCCGCCAGGATTAGCAGCGGCACCGTCCCCATGGACTGCGAGTAGGCCGCCGCCGCGCCGGCGAACGAGCCGTGGATGCTGGCGGGCATGCCGATCTCGCGGATCGTGTTGTTGATCGCCACGCCCGCCTTGCTCAACGAACCGCCCGCCGGCAGGTTGAACGAAATCGTCGCGGCCACGAGGCCGCTCTGGTGGTTCACCTGTGTCGACGTATGGCTGTTCGAGAACGAAGCCAGCGCCGCCAGCGGCACCATGGTTTCGGCTGCCGTGCTGTCCGCGCTGCCGGTCGAACTGCCGCCCTTGCTATTGGCAATGCTGTTGGTGGTCGCGTTGGCTTGCGCGTTCGAGTTGAGTGCGTTCGTGGTCGCACTGGCTTCGGTCGCCACAGTCACGCCCGACACCGTGGCACCCGGCATCTGCGTGCCCGCCGTGCCGGTGGGGTTGCCCGACGCCCTGCTCAGGTAAATCTGGTTGAGCGCTTGCGGGTACTGCCAGTAATCAGGCGCTACCTCCATCACCACGAAATACTGGTTGAGCGGGTTGTAGATGGTCGATACCGTCCGTTGGCCAAACGCGTCATACAGCACGTTGTCGACCTGGTTCGGCGCAAAGCCGTAGCGCGCCGCCGTCGAGCGATTGACGGTGACGTAGGTCTGCAGACCGTTTTGCTGCAAGTCCGAGTTCACGTCGAGCAACTGCGCGTGCTCCTTGGCGAGCGCGGCAACGAGTAGCGGTGTCCATTTGAACAGCGCGGCGGAATCGTCGCTGGTGAGCGTGTACTGATACTCGGCGGCGGATTGCCGTCCGCCGATTCGCAGATCCTGCTGTGCCTGGATAAAGAGCCGGGCGCCCGAGACCGCATTGAGCTTGGGCCGCAGGCGGTTCACGACCTCGGTGGCCGAGGCGTGGCGTTCCGCCAGCGGCTTGAGTTCGATGAACACGTTGGCGGTATTGAGCGCGCGGCCGCCCGTAAAGCCCGCTACCGAGGCCACTGCCGGATCCTTCTGCACGATCTCCTGCAATTGCGTGAGCTTCTTTTGCATCGCCGGAAAGGAGATGCTCTGGTCGGCGATGATCTGTCCAATCAGGATGCCCGTGTCCTGCTCGGGAAAGAAGGTGGCCGGCACCAGCTTGAACAGAAACACGTTGGCCACCAGCAGACCGATCAACAGCAGGATGACCAGCAGCGCATGGTCCAGTACGGCCGTGAGCGAGCGCGCGTAGGCATTCTTGAAGCGATCGAACTGCTTTTCGACCCATATCGCCCAACGGGCTTTCGAATGCCCGGCGTTGTCGCGGCTCAGCACGTAGGCGCACATGGCCGGCGTGACCGTCAGCGAAATCACCAGCGAGATCAGGATGGCGACGGAGAGCGTGACCGCGAACTCATGGAACAGCAGGCCGACGACGCCCGGCATCAGCATGATGGGGAGGAACACCGCGATCAGCGACAGGCTCATCGAGATCACCGTGAAGCCCACTTCGCCGCTGCCTTTCAAGGCGGCCTCTTTCGGGCTGAGCCCCAACTCCATGTGACGCACGATGTTTTCCAGCACCACCACCGCATCGTCGACCACGAAGCCGGTGCCGATTGTCAGCGCCATCAGCGAAAGGTTGTCGATGCTGTAGCCGAGCAGGTACATCGGCCCGAAGCTGCCCACGATCGACAGCGGCAGCGCGACGGCCGGCACCAGCGTGGCGCGCGGCGATTGCAGGAAAATGAACACGACGCCCACTACGAGCAGCACGGCGATGAACAGCGTGCGCTCGGTGTCGCCCACCGACGATCTGACCGACTCCGAGCGGTCGATGGCGATGCCCACGTGCACGCTGCTTGGCAGCGTCGCCTCGATTGACGGCAGGACTTTGCGAATCTGCGCGACGGTGCTCACAATATTGCTGCCCGGCATTGGATACACGATCACGAGGATGGCGGACTTGCCATTGAAGAGCCCGGCGTTGCGGATATTTTCGTTCGAATCCCTAACCTGGGCCACGTCGCGCAACTGGACCGGCGCGCCGTTGCGGTAGGCGACCACCAGGTCGCGATACGGCGCAGCATGCGTGATCTGGTCGTTGGACGTGACCACGTAGCGCTGGTCGCCCTCGTCGAGATGGCCCTTCGCGCTGTCGGCGTTGGCGGCGCTGATCGCCGCGCGCACGTCTTCCAGACCGATGCCGTAGCTGTTCAGTTTGCCCGGTTGCAATTCCACGCGTACCGAGGGCAACGCGCCGCCGCCAAGCGTGATCTGGCCCACCCCCTGGACTTGCGAGAGTTGCTGCTGGATCACCGAGTCCGCCGAGTCGTAGAGCTGTGCCTTGGTGAGCGTGTCCGACGTCAGCGAGAGCACCATGATCGGCGCATCCGCCGGGTTGTACTGGCGATAGCTCGGGTTGCTGCGCAGCGTGGTCGGCAAGTCGGCGCGCGCCGCCTGGATAGCCGCTTCGACGTCGCGCGCGGCGCCGTTGATGTCGCGCTTCAGGCCGAACTCGACTACGATCACCGACGAGCCGACGGAGCTGATCGAAGTCAGTTCTTCAACGTCGGCAATCGTGGCGAGCCGCCGCTCGAGTGGCTCGGCCACTGTGGTCCCCATGATGTCCGGGCTCGCGCCCGCCATGTTCGCCTGCACCACGATGACCGGAAAGGCGATGTTCGGCAACGGCGCAACCGGCAGCCGGAAGTAGGCGAGCGCCCCGGAGATCAGGATCGCTACGGCCAGAAGCGTGGTCGCGACAGGCCGCCGGATGAATAGCGCCGAGATGTTCAAGGCGTTTCCTCCGCACCGCCGCCAGGCGAACTCTCCGGTTTATTGCGGTTGCGCCAGCGTCTCGTACGCTCGGCCATTCTGTCGAAGAACAGATAGATCACGGGCGTGGTGAAGAGCGTCAGGATCTGGCTCAGCGTCAGACCGCCGATGATCGCGAGACCTAGCGGCCGGCGCAATTCCGAACCCGTGCCGCTGCCGAGCAGCATCGGCAGGGCGCCGAGCATGGCGGCGAGCGTGGTCATCAGGATCGGGCGGAAACGCAGCAGCGAAGCCTCGAAGATCGCCTCGCGCGGCGGCTTGCCGTGATTGCGTTCGGCATCCAGCGCGAAGTCCACCATCATGATGGCGTTCTTCTTGACGATACCAATGAGCAGCACGATACCGATAATGCCGATCACATCCAGGTCGCTGCCGGCGATCATCAGCGCGAGCAGCGCGCCGATACCCGCCGAGGGCAGCGTGGACAGAATCGTGACCGGATGGATGAAGCTCTCGTACAGCACGCCGAGCACGATATACACCGCGACCAGCGCCGCGATCAGCAGATAGACTTCGCTCGACAGCGAATCTTCGAATGCCTGGGCCGCGCCCTGCAGCGACGAGGTGATCGAAGGCGGCAGGTTCACCGACTGTTCGGCTTGATGGATGGCCGTGACGGCGGTGCTCAACGACGCATCTTTCGCGAGGTTGAACGAGATGGTGACCGATGGGAACTGCGCCAGATGGCTGATCACGAGCGGCGACTTCGTGATCTGGATCTTCGCGATGCCCGACAGCGGCACCTGGCCCGTGCTGCTGGTCTGACTTGGCAGGTACAGGTTGCCGATCGACTGCACGTTCGGCAGCGATTCCGGTTTGGCGACGAGAATCACGCGGTACTGGTTCGACTGCTCGAAGATTGTCGAGACGATCCGCTGGCCGAGCGCGTCGTACAGCGCGTTGTCGATCGTCGCGGGCGTAATGCCGAAGCGCGCCGCCAGTTGCCGGTTAACCTCGACGTTCACGCTGAGGCCGTCGGTATTCATGTCGCTTTGCACGTCGGCAAGCGAAGGAATCTGCTTCAGCTTCGCTATCAGTTCCGGCACGTACTTCTGGAACGCCTGCTGGCTCGGTCCGCGCAGCACGAAGCTGTACTGGTTCGGCGAGACTGTCGTGTCGAGCGTCAGATCCTGCTCGGGCTGCATGTAGAGCCTGACGCCCGGCACGTTGGCGACTTCCTGTTGCAGACGCCGGGCCACTTCTTGCGCCGTGTCGGAACGCTTGTCGCGGTCGCGAAGATTGATCAGGAAGCGGCCATTGTTCAGCGTCGAGTTCGTGCCGTCGATACCCACGTAGGAGGTCAGCGAGGTGACCTCCGGGTCTTTCAGGATCGCATCGGCGAGCGCGCCCTGGCGTTTCACCATCGCGGCGTACGACACCGAGTTGTCGGCCACGCTAATACCCTCGATCACGCCGACGTCCTGCACCGGAAAGAGGCCCTTCGGAATCACCACGTACAGGATGCCGGTCAGCACGACGGTACCGACGGCCACCACGAGCGTCAGCACCTGGTGATCCAGCACCCAGCGCAGCCCGCGCTCATAGGCGCCGAGCGTTTTGTCGAACAGGCCCTCGCTGATCCGCTCAAAGCGGCTCGGATGACGGTCGGCCTGTGCGCGCAACATGCGCGCACAGAGCATCGGCACCACGGTCAGCGACACGATTGCCGAGATCACGATGGTGACGGCAAGCGTCACCGCGAACTCGCTGAACAGACGCCCGATCACGCCGCCCATGAAGAGCAGCGGAATTAGCACGGCAATCAGCGAGATGGTCAGCGACAGGATCGTGAAGCCGATCTGACCCGCGCCTTCCAGTGCGGCTTCGAGCGGTGTCTTGCCTTCCTCCAGATAACGCACGATGTTCTCGATCATCACGATCGAGTCGTCGACCACGAAGCCGGTGGCGATGATGAGCGCCATCAGCGAGAGGTTGTCGATCGAGTAGTTCAACTGGTACATCACCGCCAGCGTGCCGATCAGCGACACCGGCACCGATATGCTCGGAATGAGCGTGGCGGGCACGTTGCGCAGGAATACGAAGATCACCGCGACCACCAGCGCGATGGCGAGAATCAGTTCGAATGCCGCTTCGGAGACCGACGAGCGGATCACGCCCGTGGTGTCCGACACCACCGTCACTTTCATGCCGGCCGGCAGCGTGGACTCGAGCTGCGGCAGTTGCTTCATGATCTGGTTGACGGTCGCGATCACGTTCGCGCCCGGTTGCCGTTGCACGTTGAGCACGATCGCCGGCGAGCCGTTGTACCAGGCGCCGCGCTCGACGTCCTGAGCGGCCTGACTGACCCGCGCGACGTCGCGCATGAATACCGGGGCGCCATTCTGGTAGGCGATCACCGTGTCCAGATAGTCCTTCGGATCGGTGATCTGATCGTTGCCGTTGATCGTGTAATCGAGGTCAGGGCCGTCGAAATTGCCCTTCGGCTGACTGACGTTGACATAGCTGAGCAGCGTGCGCAGATCGTCGATGTTCAGGCCGTAGGCAGCCAGCTTGTGCGGGTCCGCTTCGACGCGGATGGCCGGCACATTGCCGCCGCTCGTCGTGACCACGCCCACGCCCGACACTTCGGAAATCTTGGTGCCGAGACGGTTGTTGGCGATGTCTTCAAGCTGGGTCAGCGACATCGATTTCGACGTGACCGCGAGCGTCAGGATCGGCTGGTCGGCCGGATTGACCTTGGCATACGTCGGCGGCGCCGGCAGACCGGAGGGCAGATAGCTGTTGGAGGCGTTGATGGCCTGCTGGACGTTCTGCTCGGCGATGTCGAGGTTCAGCGACAGATCGAACTGCAGCGTGATGACCGACGCGCCGTCCGAGCTATACGAGGTCATCTGTTGCAAGCCGGGGATCTCGCCCAACTGCACTTCGAGCGGCGCCGTGACCGTGGTGGCCATCACGTCCGGGCTCGCGCCCGGATAGAACGTCTGCACCTGGATGGTCGGATAGTCGACGTTGGGCAGCGATGAAACCGGCAGCACGCGCATGGCGACGAGGCCCACCAGCACGAGGGCGATCATCAGCAGCAGCGTGGCTACCGGTCGAAGAATAAACAGACGGGAAATGTTCATCGGCGCGTGAGCCTGCTACGACGAAGCAGCATTGGCCGACGCCGCTGCTGGCGCGGACGCCGCAGCGGGTTCGGAGGCGGCAGGCTCCGCGGCGGCGCCGCTGGCCGATGGACCAGCCGCCGCAGGCTTTGACTTGGCCGGCTGGATTTTGGCGCCGTCGTTCAGACGGTCTGTGCCGTCCGTGACCACCTGGTTGCCCTGCGAAAGGCCGGACAGGATGACCGTGTTCTTGCCGTCGCTCGGACCGAGCTTGACCTTGTGCACGGAGACGGTGTTGTTGGCGTTGACCAGATAGACGAAGTCACCCGGCGCGCCGGTTTGCACGGCGGGGGTCGGCACCAGCACGGCATTCTGCATCGTATCGACCAGCAGCTTGACGTTGACGAACTCGTTGGGGAACAGCGCTTCGTCCTCGTTGGCGAAAGTAGCGCGTAAGGTGACGGTGCCGGTCGACGTGGCCATCTGGTTGCTGACGGCGTAAAGCGCGCCTGTGGCAACCTCGCGCGCGTTGTCGCTGGAATACGCGGTGACCGGCAAGGTCGCGCCGCCATTCAGGCGCTGCACGATGGAGGCCAGCGCGTCTTGCGGCACCGTGAACTGCACGGTAGTCGGCTTGATGGTGGTGATGACGACAATCCCCGTCGACGATGACGCCGTCACGTAGTTGCCAGGGTCGACGAGGCGCAGACCGACCTTGCCGGCGACCGGCGCGGTGATCCGGCAATAGATCAGGTCGAGGTCGAACTGGGCGATGTTGGCGAGATCGACCTGGACTGCGGCCTCGTCCTGCTGCACCAGGAATTGCTGATCCGCAAAGGTCTGCTGGGCGATCGACTTGCGCTCGTTCAACTGCGTGAAGCGGACCAGATCGGCACGCGCCTGGGCCAGCGTCGCGCGGTCTTTGGCGAGTGTTGCCTGAGCCTGCTGCTTGCTGATCTGATACTGGCGCGGATCGATCTGGGCGAGGAACTGGCCTTTCTGTACTTCCTGGCCTTCGTGATAACCGACGGCCGTGAGGTAGCCGCTTAGCTGTGGCAGCACGGTCACGGTGGCGGTCGGCGTGACCGTGCCGAGTTCGCTCAACGTGACTGGCATTGAACCGAGTGTAGCGCTCGCTACAGTGACGACGATGGGTGCGACGTCGCGCGTGGGTTTCTTCTGGGTCAACAAATGGACAACGACAAGCGCAACTAGCGCCAGCACGACAACCGCAAACAGAATGAGCCCGCGTCGGGAGCGCTTGGGTTGCTTGGACACGGCTTCGCTCATAGGTATCTCCGAAAACAGATGCTGCCGTTGATAGTCGGATGGGGAGTTATTCTCTGCCGGGATGTTGGGACCATGCCATGGTTCTCGTGCCTTGTCACAACCCAACAACCGTTTGGCATGCTGTTAGCTAATTGCAAGCAAAGCGGACTGCGCAAAATGTATAGCGTCGTGATTGGCACAGGGCGATGTTATGGCCTGGTGACTGGATCCGTGACGATGAATGCGCTTCGTAATTGGCGGTAATGTTTTATCAAGGTGGGCCGGAGGAATAGCGCGTGCGGCGAATCGCCGACGGCCACGAGGGCCTTGCTGACAGACCGTGTGTTGCTCATGTTCGCCTTGGTGGAAGCCGGTGGACAACCATTGAGACCAAGCATGGCGTCAATCTACCCGGGGCGCGCAAGGCTTGAGTTACCGGAGTGATACATGTTGGGATATGAAACACTCCGTCGGGTGTGTTTCGGCCCGTAGCTTGCGCCAACGAACGGTTGATCGTGGGGGTTTTCTTTGGGCCGCGGTCGCAGCGAGCGGGAGTGCGCGATGAAAGCTTGTTGAAATTATTCGAGTCGCGATGAGGGAACGGGGCCACGCGTTGAAGGAGGAAGCGCGCCCCCGGCAGGCGCGACGGCAAGACGAAGTTCCCGGTAGGCGGACACTAGCGCGTCGAGGCTGAATGTGCGATTCAGTCCGCTGGGATTCGGCAACACCCATGTGTGGGCGCCGCCGAACGTTGTCGGTTGTGGACCCCAATGGATGTCGCGTGTGCCCGACATGGCGGAGAGCGCCATCTTCCCCAGGAAGGCAACACATTGCGGCGCATAGCGTTCAATCTTCTGCTCGAATTCCGTCGCAGCCGCTTTGAACTCCCCGGGTGATAGTTCGTCCGCTCGTGCGGTTGGACGCGAGACCACGGTTGTGAGGCCACAACCATACTGCAGGAGCGTGTGATCGTCGTCAGGAGAAATCTGTTCAGGCGTGAAGCCCGCCAGATGAACGACCCGCCAGAACCGATTGCCTCTGCCGGCAAAGTGGCGGCCGGTCGATGCCGCAAGAACGCCCGGATTGATTCCGCAAAATACCACCGACAAACCTGGTTCAAGGATGTCAGGAAGACCTTGAAGTGGATCGGAGCGAGTCACGGACGGTGCAATCCTTTATTGGGGAGAGGCTCTCACGAGAGCAGCAGTTTGGGCTACACCGTCACGGCGGACAAGCCACAAGAGGGTCGATTTGAGGTCAAACGGGCCCCGATTCTGGCCAGGGGCGGTCTATACCACTGGCAATGGGAGCCGACACAATCGGCAAGCAGGAACTCGATACTCTGCATCCCCCTCTATCGAAAACGACTCGGCCAGAGCTTTGTTGCAGGAATGATTATCGATAACGCCTCAATTCACATTCGAGGCAAGTGGCGAAATCAGGAAAGGCATCTCCAACTATTGGCGCGCATGCCTGCGTTCCTGATTTAATTATCGCTATTCCGTGCAATGATAAGGTTAAGTTAAGGTCATTTATAAAACAATTAAATGTCTTGTAGATATGCTGGATAAAAACATATCAATCATAAGGGTATGCGTAAAAATAATAAATGCAGTTGAAATTACTCGAGATGAATAAAGCGTACACAGCACCACCACGCACGGCGCCTACGCGGGCCACCACACGCGCGATGCGGAGTCATTGTTGAGAAAACGGCAATGCAGCAAGGCCCATGGCGGATTCTCTCTTCAAAATTTCGAATAATTTTTTATTTCATTTTTTCGTCATGGGGTTTGCAATCGCTCCGCAGAACAATTCGTGTTTTCAGTCAATTTTATTTTTGTAATTTTTATTTTCATAAGGAATTCAGTGGCTATTGAAATGATAGGAAAAAGAGATTGGATAATCGAATGTCTGAGTAATAGGATTACTCCGGTTTCCCCCCTGAACCAGGAATACAACGTGAAAATACTGAAGACACAGATTGCAGCAAGCATTTTCTCGATCGTCTCGGCAATGGCGATCGCTCAACCGGCGTATGCCGTAGATATGACCCAGGATAGCGGGTCGCCTGTCGGCGACAACCAGAACTCCCAGACGGCGGGCCCCGAAGGTCCGGTGCTTTTGCAGGACTCTCATCTCATCGAGAAACTGCAGCGCTTCGACCGCGAGCGCATACCCGAGCGCGTCGTGCATGCGCGTGGCACAGGTATCTATGGCGAGTTCGTGCCGACTACAGACATCAGCTCCCTCACCTCTGCCCAGGTGTTCACGCCTGGATCGAAGACTCCGGTCTTCGTTCGATTCTCGACGGTGATGGGCTATCGCGGCTCGCCCGAGCAGGCACGAGACCCGCGCGGTTTCGCTATCAAGTTCTACACGCAGCAAGGCAACTGGGACATGGTCGGCATCAACTGGCCGATCTTCTTCATTCGGGACGCCATCAAGTTTCCTGACTTCGTGCATGCGAACAAACCATCGGCGGTGACTGGCGTGCAGGATCCGAATCTGGCGTTCGACTTTTTCGCCCATTCGCCCGAAGCGACGAACATGCTGACGCACCTCTACACGGACGAGGGCATGCCGGATTCGTATCGCCACATGGACGGCTACGGCGTGCACGCCTTCAAGTTCGTCAATTCAAAAGGCGAAGTTCACTACGTGAAGTTTCACTGGAAGAGCCGTCAGGGTGTCGAAGGCATTCGTCCCCAGGATATCCCGCATTCGATCGGCGCGGACTGGAATCTGATGACCAATGACCTGTACAACTCGGTCAAGGCGCGTTCGTATCCACAGTGGGACCTATACATTCAGGTGCTCTCGCCGAAGGACCTGGACAAATTCGATTTCGATGCGCTGGATGACACGAAGGTGTGGCCGTCCTCCATCCCAGAGCAGAAGGTGGGCACGATGACGCTCAACCGCGTTCCGGACAACTATTTCGAGTCCACGGAAGAATCGGCTTTCGCGCCGTCGCGGCTCGTGCCGGGGATCGAGCCTTCCGAGGACCGGATGTTGCAGGGTCGCCTGTTCTCCTATGCCGATACGCAGATGTATCGCCTCGGCCCGAACTACAACCAGTTGCCGATCAATCGCCCGATCGTCCCGGTCTACAACAACAACCAGGACGGCTTCATGAATGAGGGGGAGCGAAAGGGCGAAGTGAACTACGAGCCATCCGGAGTCGCCGAAATCTCACAGCAGGACAAGTACAAGTCCGTGCAGACGCCGCTGAAGGGGACAACCCAGCAAAGAGCGATCCACAAGACGCTCGACTTCCGTCAGGCCGGCGAGTATTACCGGACGCTGTCCGAGACCGGCAAGACCGATCTGATCACGGCGCTGTCTGGCGACCTTGGGCGCGTGACCAACGACGCGAACAAGTACGCAATGCTCTCGTACTTCTATAAGGCTGATGCCGACTACGGTACCCGTCTCGCGCGTGCGACCAACGCGGATGTCACCCGTGTGAAGGATGCGGCCGCACACCTGAGCGATAACTGATGCATGTACGGGAGCCTGCGCAAGCAGGCTTCCCAACAAATGACTAGACACGCTTTCTTACGGAGAACGTAATGCAATGCTCTTTCACTGCCCGGCGCCTTGTTCGGACCGTGGCGGTCGCCACCCTGGCCGCACTGTTGACGGCGAGTTGCGCACAGCATGTGTATCAGCCGGGAACGTATTCGGCCGTGACGGACACGCCGCGTTACACCGAAGACTGGTTTGCCGCGGCGCGTGCGGGACGCACGGATATCGTTCAGGCGTTGATAGACGCGCATTTCCCGCTCGAGACAACAACGCCCGAAGGCTATACCGCGCTGATCCTTAGCGCGTATGACAACCACCCTGAGACATTGAAGGCGCTTCTTTCTGCCGACGCCAACGCTTGCGCCGCCGACCGGCATGGCAACACGGCACTGATGGGGGCGCTCTTCAAAGGCGAGACGAATATCGCAACGATGTTGCTCGACACGCATTGCGACATCGATCAAACCAACAACGCGGGGGAAACGGCATTGTCGTTTGCCGCGCTATTCGGCCGACTAGATATGATTCCGGTGCTTGTCGCGCACGGCGCCAACGCGAATCATGTCGATGCGCGCGGCGGGACCGCGTTGCAAATGGCGATCGCACAGCACAACCCGGCTGCGGAGGATGCATTGCGGCACGCCGGCGCGACACAATGAGACGTGGCGGATAAAGCGCCGATCACGCCCGCTTCAACAACGCACTATCCACCGTCGGCGCTGCCTGGCATCGCCTACCTGCGCACGCCGTTCATGCTCTTGCCTGCCCAGACGGGGCGCCCCGTAATCGCGAGCGCCGCCGCGCCGATTGAATGGAGCATGAAGGTGCGTCGATGGGTTCGCATGTTCGATGGCTCCCTGTCACGCTACGAGCACACGTTCCGGGGGCGCCATGAATTCCGGCCCAACGGGATCCTTGACGAACTGCGCGACAATCGCGTCAATTTGCTCGAACGCCTTCTCGTCGAGGCGCCAGCCGAACACATCTTCGATCCCGTCCAACTGCGCCGGACGACGTGCGCCCCACAGCGCGATCGTCGGGCCGCGATCGAGCACCCAGCGCACCGCCAGTGCGAGCACCGACTTGTCGAAGTTATCGCGCGCGAACACGTTCAGCGCTTTCACGGCCGCGACATACTGCTCGCGACGCGGCTCGCGAAACTTCGGGTCGCGCTGGCGCAGATCGTCGCCCTCGAAACGCGTCTCGACACCGATGCGCCCCGCCAGCAGCCCGCGGCATAATGCCCCATAGGCAAGCGCGACGAGCCCATGCTGTTTTGCGTACGGCAGCACATCACGATCGATATCGCGCTCGAACAGGTTGTACGGCGGTTGCGTGGTCGACAGCGGCGCCACGCGCCGGAACGCATCCATTTGCGCAGGCGAGAAGTTGCTGACGCCCAGCGCCCGTACCTTGCCTTCCTTGCGCAGATCGTCGAGTACCGCGGCGGTTTCTTCGATCGGCACCAGCGGATCGGGCCAGTGGACCTGATACAGATCGATGTAATCTGTCCGCAAGCGCCGAAGCGTATCCTCTACTTCTTGACGAATGCGCTCTGGCGACGAATTGCGGAACACCGCACCGTCGTGCCATTCCAATGCGACCTTGGTCGCGATGACCGCCTTGTGCCGATATCCATCGGCCAACGCCTTGCCGACAATCTCCTCCGATGCGCCGAAGCCGTACACCGGCGCTGTGTCGATCAGATTGACCCCGCTGTCGAGCGCCCGGCGGATCACCGCGATCGAGTCTTTCTCATCGGTGCCGCCCCACATCCATCCGCCGATCGCCCAAGTGCCAAGGCCGATGCGTGAGACGGGGGTCGTTAAACCTTCAATTGCGATTGTTTCAATAGTCATGTGAAGCTCTCTAATCAAAGCACTACGTAAAGCACCGCATCCGGGTCGAATGCGATCTGACTAACGGCGACATGCCCATCGGACGGGCAGGTGAGCCGATTATTTCAGCGGCATCCGGCGATCACAAGAAGGCACCTGACGGTTTCATACTTTCCCCATGGAAACTAATTGCTGCGACGGCGCTTACGCGCACGACAATCCGCAAAAAAAAACTGATGACCTGGCGCGGAACATCATCGAGCAGATCGCGGACAAGTGGACGATCCTCGTCATCGACGCGCTCGGTACGCACGGCGAGATGCGTTTTTCGCGGCTGCGCGAAGTGGTGGAGGGCGTGAGCCAGAAAATGCTCACCAAGACATTGCGACAGCTTGAGCGTGACGGCCTCGTCACGCGCTACGTGCATCCGGTGATCCCGCCGCGGGTCGACTATCAGCTGACGCCGCTGGGGCGGAGCCTGCTCGACAAGATCTGCGGGATATGGGATTGGGTCGAAGTCCATATGAGCGAAATGGAATTGGCGCGGCGCGAGTTCGACCACGGCGAAAAGCGGGTCGATCACCTGCGCCCGCGTGATGTGCCGATCGCTTAGCGCCGCCGTCGTAATGCGAGGTCGAAGCTGACCGCCACTGTCGAGCCGCCAGCAAGGCCGTGAGAAATTGCCCATAATTGCGCGCAGTCTTCGAGCAACCGTTGGGACGTTTCATGAAAGCAGCTTCTGTCACACCGCGATCCCCGATCGCATTTCTGGCTGTCGCGTTGGCGTTCGCGATCAACATGATGGGCACAACGCTACCGACGGCAATCTATCGGTACTACCAACTGCAGTATGGTTTTACCCCGACCATCATCACGGTGATCTATGCCTCGTATGCAATCGGGGTGCTGGGTGCACTGCTACTGGTCGGCAACTGGTCCGATCAGCTCGGCCGTCGTCGCATGCTACTGGCCGGACTGTTTGCGTCGGCCGCGTCAGCGCTGATGTTTCTGCTCAGCGACGGGTTGGCGCTTCTGATGCTCGGCCGCCTGCTGTCGGGAATCTCCGCCGGCATCTTCACAGGAACCGCCACCGTAGCTGTGATCGAACTCGCGCCGCCTGCGTGGCGCGGCAAAGCCATGCTCGCGGCTACGGCGTCCAATATGCTCGGGCTGGGTTGTGGTCCTTTGCTAAGCGGCATCCTCGTCGAATTATTCCCCTGGCCGATGCGCTTGCCCTATGCCGCGCATCTCGCGTTGGTGGGTGTCGCCGCGCTGGTCGTTCTTGGCGTGCCGGAGACCGCTACGATTCCTGCGCGCGTGAAGCTCGGCATCCAGAAAATTTCGCTTCCTGCCGAAGTACGCCGTGCGTTTATGCCTGCCGCGTTGGCGGGGTTTGCCGGTTTCGTCGTGGTGGGCTTCTTTGCGGCTGTCGCCCCGCAACTGATTCGGGTCGTACTCGGCTTTCACAGCGGTATCGTGACTGGCGCGATCGTGTTCCTGCTGTTCGCGTGCTCCGCACTCGGGCAAATCGTGCAGACGGTCATTGCTGCCCGATGGAGGCAAGCGGCCGGCTGCGTTGGACTCGTCGTGGGACTGATATGTGTTGGTCTGTGCGTGCCGGAGCGCTCGCTCGGCGCGCTTTTGCTCGGCACCGCCCTGGCTGGGATCGGGCAGGGCATCAGCTTCCGTGCGGGGTTGGGCGAGATCGCGTCCGCGGCGCCGGCGCACAGGCGAGCGGAAGTAACGTCCAGCTTTTTCGTCGTGCTTTATGTGGCGATCTCACTACCTGTGATCGGCCTTGGTATCGCCGTGCAGCTCGCCGACATTCAACGCGCGACGTTGCTCTTCGTTGGCTTGACGATAGTGCTTGTGCTTATCGCGCTGCTCCTGCTGATGCGTGAGCAGGCGGATACGGGGCAAGATTCGCGAGCGATCGGTGATTGAACACGAAGCCGCTCGATTTCGGCAGCGCTATACTTTGCTGACGTCCGCCAACACGTGCCATCACCCCCTGTTCCATGACTGAAAATGTCCAGTTCCAGCAAGTGTCCGAGATACCCGGCCTGGTGCTGAGTACCGCACACTTTGCGGATTTCAGTTTCGACCGCCATTTTCACCTCGATTTCCACGTCGGGTTGGTGACGGACGGGGTGCAGCGCCAGAGAGTTAACGGAAAGACCGTACTGCACGCACCCGGGACTGTCGTTCTGATGCCGCCAGGCGAGATTCACGATGGAACCGTGGTGGATGGAAACCAATCCACGCTCAAGACTTTCCGCCTGTCGCGAGAACTCGTCGCAAGCGTGGCGGAGGAGATCAGCGGCCTTCATCGCGAGCCGGAATTCGCCGGAGCCTTGCTTGAGGACCCGTTGCTCGCGGGCCATCTTCTTCGACTGCACGATGCGATGCGGCGCTGCGACGCCGTGAGCAGTCTTGAGATGCAGACGGAATGGCTCACGTTGCTGGAGTGCCTGCTGAGTCAATCGCGTGCGATCGTGCCTGAAACGGTTCAGGGCTCGCTTTCGCGCATTCAGTGGGAACGCGTCAGAGACTACTGCTTCAGTCATCTCAGCGACAAGATCACGTTGGACGAATTGGCCGCGTTGTGCTCACTCGGCAGGTTCCAGTTCCTCAAGCAATTCAAGCAGACCGTGGGGATGACGCCTCACGCGTGGTTGCTCCGTCTTCGTCTCGAGCGGGCTTGTGCGCTTTTGTCGCGAAGCTCGCAAGCGATTGCAACAGTCGCTCAGGAAGTCGGGTTCTACGATCAAAGTCACTTCAACCGCGCTTTCCGGCAGGCATACGGCGTCGCGCCGTCGTGCTACAGGGCGTAAGCCGCGCAGTTGGCGGCAGAGCACGAGGTTCAGCGCCATCTCGCCCTGTGGCTGCGCGACTGATCAATTTTTTACAAGTCCGGCGGCTTCACTCGACATAGGATGCGTCAATCCGGGGGGAAGTGCTCCTCCCGTCGAGTTGAGGATAGGACAATGGACAGCAGTAATCGATCACACGTTGCCAGGGCGCCGGCTCTGGGTTTTACGAGCGATAACATCGCGGGCGCGTCGCCAGAGGTAATTGAAGCCATCGCGGCGAGCAGCGTCGGGCAGGCGAGCCCATATGGAGGAGATGAGTTCACTGCCCGCGTCGAACGCAAACTGAGCGAAATCTTCGAGCGCGAAGTCGACGTGTTTCTCGTGCCGACCGGCACCGCCGCCAACTCCTTGTGCCTGAGCGCGATGACGCCGCCCTGGGGCAACATCTATTGCCATCCGTCGAGCCATATCAACAACGACGAATGCGGCGCGCCCGCGTGGTACACGAATGGCGCGAAGCTGGTCACCGTGGACGGGCAATCAGCGAAGATAGACCCCGCGAAACTTCATAGCGCGGCTCGCGTGAAGGTGGGCGACGTACATTCGACGCAGCCCTCGTGCGCGAGCATCACGCAGGCGACGGAAGAGGGTGGCGTGTACACACTGGCCGAGATCGAAGCGCTGGGGGACGTCTGCAAGGCATCCTCCATCAAACTTCATATGGATGGCTCACGATTTGCCAATGCGCTGGTGTCTCTCGGCTGCTCGCCTGCAGAGATGACATGGAAGGCCGGGGTCCATGCCTTGTCGTTCGGCGCGACCAAGAATGGTGTGTTCGCAGCGGAAGCGATCGTGCTGTTCGATGCATCCCTTGCACCCGAAATGGGCTACCGTCGCAAGCGTGCGGGCCATCTGTTCTCGAAGATGCGCTTTCTTTCGGCGCAGATCGACGCGTACTTGACCGACGATCTCTGGTTGCGCAACGCACGCCAGGCCAACGACGCCGCGCAGCACCTGAGCCGAGGACTCGCGGGGTTGAGCGGCGTTGAGGTGCTCGGCGCGACTGGGGCCAACATTATCTTCTGTCGATTGCCTTCCGTGGCCATCCAATCGCTGCTTCAGGCGGGATTCGGGTTCTATCACGATCGTTGGGAACAAAACGTTGTGCGGTTCGTGACTTCCTTCTCCACCACGATTGAGGATGTCGACAATTTGCTGGCGCATGTGACGCGCGCGGTGCCGGCGCACGGCGTTTGACAGGAGCAGATCGCGCGTGCCACTCTGAATTTTTCGCCACCACCTGTCCGTTAGCATGCCGCCCGAGCGTCATTGTCATGGCGGCCCGATATGTTCACCCGCCCTAACCCCATGACGGAGGCTCATATGCAATACCTATTGATGATCTATTCGGAAGAAAACGGCTGGAACCAGATGACCGACAGCGAGCGGCAGCAAGGCGTCGCCGCGTATCACGCGTACACCGAATCGTTGAAAAAAGCGGAGGTGCTGGTGGGCGCCAACCGGCTGCAGAACACCAACACGGCCACCACGGTGCGGCTCGTCGACGGCAAGCCGCAGGTGCTTGACGGGCCGTATTCCGATTCGAAGGAGCAGCTCGCCGGCTACTACCTGATCGACGTGCCCAACCTGGACGCGGCGATCGCGTGGGCGTCGCGTTGTCCCGGCGCGGCGCACGGCCTCATGGAAGTGCGCCCGGTCTGGACTGCCCCCTACGACGCGCCATCTGCTGCATGAGTCCGTCCGGCGGCGGCGGGCGTGACGCCGACGGCGCTGCGCATTCGATTGCCGAGGCGGTCGCTCGCCGCAGTTACGGCAAGCTCGTCGCGCTGCTGGCGATGCGCACGCGCGACGTCGCCGCCGCCGAGGACGCGCTCGCCGACGCGTTTGCAGCCGCGCTCGCGGACTGGCCCGAGCGCGGCTGCCCCGCGAATCCCGAAGCGTGGCTGATGACGGTTGCGCGCCGCCGGGCGATCGATGGCGCGCGCCATCGACATGTCGGCGACGAAGTGGTGAACCAGCTCACGATCCTCGCCGACGAGATCGACGAGCATGAAGCAGGCGTGTTGCCTGACCGGCGGCTTGCGCTGCTGTTCGCGTGCACGCACCCTGCGCTCGAGGCCGCGATTCGCACGCCGCTGATGCTGCAGGTGGTGCTGGGGCTCGAAGCGAAGACGATTGCGTCCGCGTTCCTGATGTCGCCCGCCGCGATGAGCAAGCGCCTCGCGCGGGCGAAGAACAAGATCCGCGAAGCGGGCATTCCGTTCAGCGTACCGGAGCGCGAGGAGTTGCCCGGCCGGCTCGCTGCCGTGCTGGAAGCGGTCTATGCGGCGTACGCGGAAGGATGGACCGATCCGGTCGGCGGCGATACCGAGCGGCGCGATCTTGTCGGCGAGGCGCTGTTTCTTGCACAACTGCTCATCGAGCTGCTGCCCGAGGAGCCCGAGGCACTGGGTCTGCTCGCGCTAATGCTGTATGCGCAGGCGAGGCGCGATGCGCGACGCGATGCGGCCGGCGACTACGTGCCGCTTTCGGCTCAGGATCCGGCGACATGGAACACGCCGATGATCGACGCAGCCAACGCATTGCTGCGGCGCGCAAGCACATTCAACGCAATCGGACGCTTTCAGCTCGAGGCCGCGCTGCAGTCAGCGCACATTTACCGCTGCCAGACGCATCGGTCGAACTGGGACGAGATCGTGCAGCTCTACGATGCGCTGCTCGCGATTGCGGCGTCGCCGGTGGTTGCGGTGAACCGCGCGCTCGCCCTGGCGGAACGGGACGGTCCGCAGGCGGCGCTCGACGCGCTCGCGCCGTATGCGGACGATCCGCGGCTGGCCGACTACCAGCCGTACTGGGCCGCGCGCGCCGATCTGCTCGCGCGTGCCGGCGCAACGACCGAAGCGCTCGGCGCGTACGATCTCGCGATCGGACTCGAGCGTGATCCGGCCGTGCGCCGGTTCCTGCATGGCAAGCGCATCGCGCTGTCATCAGCGCGAAGTTAGATCGGCGCTTTGCGTTTGCCACGCGAGCTTGCAAGCCTCGCGCTGATGCGGAATCCTCAACACCCACACTTCCACTGCGGCTGCTGCAACGTCATCCCATGCTGCCCCTTGTACGCGGCGACCGCGGGCGAGGTCCATCCCTCCAGCATCTGCGGAGCGAGCCGGTAGATCTCGATGCCAAGCGGACGGCATACCTCCAGCGGATCGCGCGCGTCCGGCCCCCACATCGGCAACGAGAGATCGCCGCCCGGGCACGTCGACAACGCGCAAAGCAGGTCGATTTCCGCGAAAAATTCGAGGTAATCCCCCTTCTTCGCGGGACAGGCTTTCATGAAGTACTTGTCTTCGAGATTCAGCCCCGTGCACTGGAACACGTTCAGCACGTCGTGCACGTCGTATTCGGTCAAGCCATACGGAGCGATTGCGCGCGTCAGGTTCGAGTGGCAGTGGAAATGGAAATCCTCACCCGTCAGCATGCGGTTCACGTACGGATCGCAACGCGTGCCGAGCAGGTCGTGAACGCGGCCGCCATGCTCGTCGACGCCGTAGTCGGCGAGGCTGTCGTCGGTGATCGTCACCATGGGACGCAGGAAGGGTAGCGTCGACCACAAACGGTCGAAGGTGCTCACATGTGCCTGCTGCAACTGGCGCGTGCGCGAGGCCCACATGCGCTCGCGCGGGTTGTGCAGATTCCACATGTTCAGGTCGGCCACTTGCGGACCTTCAATCGTGACGATCCGAAACACATGGCCAGCCGGTACGGTCCATGCCTGACCCGAGCGGATGGGCACGACGATCGATTCGACCAGTGTGCGCGTATCGTGTTCGGAGGCGATGCGACCATAAAACGCCTTGTCGGGGTCGAGCGCGGATCCCGTGGTGGATTGATAGGCGGCGGGGTAATTCAACATGATGGAGACTCCTTGATAAAGCACACGGACAGGCTGCGCTTGTCACGCACTGTCGCCTGTTTGAGCAGTAGCCGTGAATCGGTGGACTAAGCCGGAATGAGAGGCAACGAATCAAAGGTAATCGAGCAGGGCGTGCTCCGATTGCTTCAGGTAACCGGCGAGCGCGGCGCTCGCCTCGGCGGTGCGCCCACTCGCGATCAGTTCGAGAATCTCCTGATCCTTCGCAATCCAGGGACGCTGGAAGCGCCGCTCGTCGGGGGCCGAGGCAAACACGAGGCGCAGTTGTGCCAGTATCGTCGTGAAGAATGTGTCGAACAGCGGGCTGCCGAACAACTGCACGATGCGCCGGTGAAATAGCAGACTGTAGGTGCCGACGCTGCGCCAGTCGCCTTCGTCCGCCGCCGCTTGCGCGTGCACGACTGCGTCGCGCATCGCGGCGATTTCATCTTCCTCAATCGGGTCCTCGCGCATCAGGGCCTGCAGTTCGAGCGTGCGCCGCACCCGATAGATGTCGCGCACATCGTGGCGCGTCAGGGTGCGCACGATCACGCCGCGATGCCGGTAATGCACCGCGAGCCCTTCACGGCACAAGAGACGCAGCGCTTCACGCAGCGTGTTGCGCGAGACGTCGTGCGCCTGGGTGAGGTCGTTCTCGACGAGTGCGGTGCCCGGCGGTAATTTGCCTTCAATGATCTCGTTGCGGATCGTCGACAGAATCCGGTCCGTGACCGATTGCTCGGGCTCCTGCCCAGCGAGGGGGGTAACAGTTGATTGCGAGGTGGGCATACGGTGTTTTATGCAAGGTGGACGTCTTTGAGGAAGCTGGCGATACGCGAAGTCTTGTCGAGCGTCGCCAGTTCGCGCGGCGGCGCATCGCTCACGATCGTGCCCGCTTCCATGAACACGATACGGTCTGAAATACGGAACGCAAAGTTGATTTCGTGTGTGACGATGATCATGGTCATGCCTTCCTGGGCAAGTCCCTCGATGACCTTCAGTACTTCGTTGACCAGTTCCGGATCGAGCGCCGACGTCGGTTCGTCGAACAGAACAATCGAGGGCTGCATCGCCAGTGCCCGCGCAATCGCGACGCGCTGCTGCTGACCGCCGGACAACTGATGCGGATACTTGTGCGCATGCGCAGCCATGCCTACCTTTGCCAGCAGGCGCATGCCGGATTCGTCGAGCGGGGCCCCGTTCAGACGCCCGTGGTAGCGAGGCGCAAGCGTCACATTCTGCAGCACCGTTTTATGCGGAAACAGGTTGAAGCTCTGAAACACCATGCCGATATCGAGGATGCCGCGCATGTACTTCGCATGCGGCACCTTGCCATGCCTCGCACGCGGCGGCCACAGGAACGCCTTGTCATGCAGGCGCACTTCGCCGCCGTCGAGCGTCTCGAGGCCATTCAGCGTGCGGATCAGCGAAGTCTTGCCCGAACCCGACGGGCCGATGATCGACACCACCTCTCCTGCGCGCACGGTCAAGTCGATCCCCTTGAGCACTTCATGATCGCCGTAGCGCTTGCGGATGCCGATGGCTTCCAGCGAACGCGTCGCGCTGCTTGCTCGCGCGGTACGAACGTCCTTTGCTGCCTGCACGGGCCGCGGTGTTTCCACAGGAATGACGGCATTTGCAGCTCGCGTGCGGAGCGTGACATCAAGGTGCTTTTCGAGCATCTTCAGCGCCTGGCCGAACACCGTGACGATCAGCACATAGTAGAACGAGACGGCCAGCATCGTCTCCAGCACCTTGAAGTTCTGCGTATACAGGCGTTCGCCAACCAGCAGGATTTCCGCGAGCGAAATGACGGACACGAGCGACGTCAGTTTGACGATCGTAACGTACTCGTTAATGAGCGAGGGCAGCGCGACGCGAAACGCCTGCGGCAGCACGATCAGCCGTTGCAGGCCGACGAAGCGGATACCGAGCGCCTTGCCCGCTTCGAGCTGGCCCTTGTGGAGCGACAGCAGGCCGCCCCGATGGATCTCGGCGATGTAGGCCGCTTCGCTGATCGAAAGCGCCAGCAGGCCGGCCCAGAACGGGTCGGACAACAGGCCGCCCGTCCAGGGCAGCACCTGCGGCAGGTTATAGACAAAGATCAGCAGCACCAGCAGCGGCAGGCTGCGAAAGAGCCAGATGTAGGTGCTGCACGCCACGCGTAGCGGCATGAACGCAGACTGTTTGCCGAGGGCGAGTGCGAAGCCCGCGACAATGCCGATCAGCCAGGTCGCGGCGCTCAGTTCGACGACGAGCCAGGTGGCTTTCCAGAAGGCGGCGTCGAACAACAGCGAAGCCGTGTAGTGCCAGTCGAATACCATGTGCTTCCCCTTACGACGCGCAGCCACGAGGGCGCGGGCGAGTGCCCGGCCTCAGGCTGAGCGCGCAACGTGCAGTTAGTTCGATGCCGTACCGAGCGCCTGGGCAATGTCATTGCCGGTCGGCTCGGCGACGTTGTACTGCTTGAGGAGCGCCTGGTATTCGCCGAGCTGCTTCATCGACGCAAACGCGCTCTTCAATTGGGCGAGAAGCGCGTCATTGCCTTTCTTGATGCCGAGCCCGATGACGACCGGATAGAGCGGGGTCGTCGACGTAATCGCCACGCGTCCGCCGAGCTTGTTGACGGTCATCTGCGCGACGGCCGAGTCTTCGAATTGCGCGTCGACGGCGTGCGAGAGGACGGCCTGGGCCGCTTCCGGCGAAGTCTCGAACTCGCGCACGTCGATTGCGCCGCGGCCGGCAGGCGTACAGACCTGCTTCGACACGTCGTTGAGTTTCGGAATCCACGACGCACCCTTGATCGAGCTCACGCGCTTGCCACACAGATCTTCGGGCTTCTTCGGCTCAAAGCCGGTGTGGCTCAAGGCGAGCAGCGACCCGCCGGTTTTCAGGTAGGGCACGAAGTCGATCTGTTTCGCGCGCTCCGGCGTCACATAGAGCGCCGACGCGATTACGTCGAAGCGATTGGCGTTCACGCCGAGGATCAGATTCGCGAAACGGGTGTCGACGAAGCCGGGCTGGAGCTTCAGGTGCCCGGCGAGCTTCGTCATGAACGCGGGATCGAAGCCGGCGGGATCAGCGTCCTGCACGTAGTCGTAGGGCGGATACGTCAGATCCGCGCCGATCGTCAGCTTGCCGGGCGCCACGGTCGGCGCGCCGCTCGAGGCGAACGCGTGAGACGCGGCGAACAGCGCGAGCGCGGCGGCGCACTTCGCGACCCGCGGCAGGGAGGGCATGACAGTTTTCAGATCAGGTTGGGCTTTCATGGAGTTCTCGCTCGTCGGGGTGGAGGTAATATACATTGTTGAACAATAGAAAAAATATTGTTCAACAATAATTCCTGCATAAGCAGGATCCGAGCCAAGGAAACGAGGAGGTGGGTGAGCGCGCCGTGATGTAGGTCTGGTGCGGCTGTGAGGGAGACGCGGGCTGGTCTTTAACGGAGGCGCGGCCGTCGTCGGCGCACCGGTTCCGTGCGCCTGCGCGTGTTACCGGCGAACGCGTTCAGGAACGGTGCATTTCGTGGGGAAGAAGGGAGCGTGCCTGCGCGGCGCGACTCACCCGATGTTGCCCGCAAACCTCTCAGCCAACCGCTCCCGCTCGAACGCCTCGACAACGAAATCGACAAACACCCGTGTTTTCGCCGGCAGCAGCGCTCGCGTCGCGTAGTAGATCGAGATCGCCCCGGCGTCCGCGTACCAGCGCGGTAGCAATCGCACGAGTTCCCCCCGTTCAATCGACGACAGCACGTCCGACACGGCCAGCAGCGTCACGCCCAGTCCGAGAATCGCTGCCTCGCGCATCGCTGCCGGGTCATTGACCATGATGGTCTCGCCAAGCTGTGCGGGCATCTCATTGCCCACTGCGTCGCGCATCGTCCGGTGGCGCACGCGGCCCGTGCGGCTAGAGCGCATCACGATGCCGTCGAGGTCCGCAAGATCGCCGGGATCGGCCGGTGTGATGCGGCCGGCCATGTATGCCGGAGACGCGACCGCCACGAGATGCGCAGGCGCCAATGCGCGCGACACGACGCCCGGGGCGAGATCGAAGCCACCACCCAGCGCGGCATCGTATCCCTCTTCAATCAGGTCAACCGGCCGGTT
Organism: Paraburkholderia madseniana; assembly: GCF_009690905.1. Lineage (GTDB taxonomy): Bacteria > Pseudomonadota > Gammaproteobacteria > Burkholderiales > Burkholderiaceae > Paraburkholderia > Paraburkholderia madseniana. Next base: position 64,512 of record NZ_VOSW01000001.1, on the reverse strand, counting down.
CTCGAAGTGCCAATCCGGACGAATCATTGGATAGCGTGCGAGGAACGCCGGCAGCAGCGGCATGACGTACGTGATGCCGAACGTTGGCGCCATGCTGACTTTCAGCACGCCGGCCGGCTCGCTGCGATCGTTCGACACGGACGCGATTGCCGCCTGCAGCGCATCCAGATTGCCGCCGATTTCCACGAGAAAGCGCTCGCCTGCCTCGGTCAGCGTGAGCTTGCGCGTCGAGCGCTGGAACAGCCGCACGCCAAGATTGCGTTCGAGCAGCGCAACGTTCCGGCTGACCGCGGCGGGCGTCAGCGCAAGACGCCGCGCGGCCGCGGAGAAGCTGCCCGTTTCGGCGCTGCGGACAAACGACTCGAGGTTGGCGAGGGTTTCCATCCAGCAATCTTAAAGCATTGCTTGAAAATAATTCAAGCGATTCACAGCTAATCATCAAGCAATAAAGGCGGCAACATTCAGTCACCTAGCCCCGGGAGTGAACCTCAGATGTCCCTCTCCTTGCCGGCTTATCACTTGATTGATCACTCTTCACCAGGAGCATCGTTATGAGCACCATCGGTATCATCGGAGCAGGCGCCATCGGGTCCGCGTTCGCGAGAGCGCTGGCGGGCAAAGGCCTCAAAGCCGTCATCGCGAACAGCCGAGGCCCGGCCTCACTCGCCGACCTCGCACGCGAGCTCGGCCCCTCGATCACGCCGGGAACGCGCGAACAGGCGGCCGCGCAGGACATCGTCCTTGTCGCCGTCAACTGGACGAAGCTGCCGACCGCCCTGGCCGGGCTGCCGGACTTCGGCGGACGCATCGTGATTGACGCGAACAACCCGATCGAGCCGCCGCTGTTCAAACCGGCCGAATTGCATGGCCGGACGTCGAGCGGAATCTTCGCGGAACTCGTGCCGGGCGCACGCGTCGTGAAGGCGTTCAACCATCTTCCGGCACATCTTCTCTCGAAGGATCCGCAGGCCGAAGGCGGACGCCGCGTGTTGTTCTTCGCGGGAGACGACGCGCAGGCGAAAGCGGCGGTGAGCGGATTGATCGAGCAGTTCGGTTTCTTCGGCATTGACCTGGGGTCGCTCGAAGCCGGGGGCAAGTTAGTTCAAATTCCGGGCGGCCCGCTGCCGGTGCACAATTTCGTCAAGTTTGGATAAGCAAACCAGGGCGCGGAAAACCGCGCCTTTCAAACTTGCTTTAAGGGCAACTTGCGGGAGCTGTGGGAGACGGCCAGAAAGCGGCGCAAACAGTTCTCGACGATTTGCGAGACGTCGTTGTCATAACCGGCGCAGTAGAGACTTCCGAGAAACGAGATTGAGCCGACTGCGAATAGTCCGCCGCCGCTCGGGCCGAAGCCGCAGATCATGTGGGCTCGAATGCCGCTATGCACTCTAGGTTTGCCGACCATTCGATTGAAGAGAAGCTCCTCGGGAACGGTCACGAAACTGGCGTCGTGATTGTCGGAGTACGCGACCACTGTCACGTAGGCGGGCGTGCCGAGGTCGGCCGCAGTTTGATCAATTTCAAAGCCCGCAGCGCCGCCGCCAGACAAGCCGAAGTTTCCAAGTGGTTCTCCTGCTCCTGCTTTAACCCCCGCGAACAGCCAGGAATGTTCGGTGGCAAACGAGGCCGGCGTGCGGCGATAGAATGTGCCCCGAAAATCTCCCTCCGCCGTAAACCCGACTCCCGCAACTTTTTGCGGCGGCAATCCGTTTCGACGCCACATCCCCCCATACTCGCCATCCAACTGGTTGTAGTACTCACCGGGCTGACTTTCCCATACCCGCATGCCCGCCTCGGCTCGACGAATTTCGAGCAGATGCGGTGCAGACGCTGCGCGCCCGATTTTCCAGTAGAACCCGTTTCCGCCAAGGTACATCAGGCTTCCACCCGCAGACCGATAGGCGAGGAACGCATCGAGCATTCGGCGGGTATGGTATTCGGGGTGAGAGCCGGTCAGGACGACGTCATAGTGCTTCAACGCGTCGACGCCTCGCTCATCGAGATCCTCGTCCGTAACGACATCAAACTCGAATCCTTTTTCCCTTAACCAGTTGGTCAGATGGGAGTCCGCGGAGAAGTGGCGCAGACCTGAGCCATGCTCGTCAAGGAACGTCAGATAACCTGGACGCATTGTGAGAATCGGGCGCAGGCGGGAGGAGAGGCTTATACCTGAGCCATCACTGTGGGAGTTGTATGTTGATGTACCAAATGCAGTTACGACGTCCGGGTTGTGAGGATAGCCGCCCCATTTGTCCACGCGATCGGCAAGCGCGCCCGAAAAATTTCCGCGAGCGTTGTTGGCGTAGGCCAAGTAAGTCAGCGTGGGTGCAAGAAACGCGATGCGCGCATGCTTCCCCTCCGGCGCAACCGTGACGTAAAACGGAATCGTATCGACCCCTTCTCCATTGTCCACGCGCAGTCCATAGACACCCGATGCCATGTCGGCCGGAATTTTCAGATGTACCGACGTTTGCCAGCCACAGTCCGACAGGTCGTCAGCGTGGAACCGGATCGCGGCGTATTCATTCGGTGCATGCTTCCAGTCCAGCTCGCGTCCGGTCCACCCCGACGACCGAACTGCCCTCATTGGTGCGTTCACAAGCGTCAACGGGGCTCCGCTATCAAGGCAGTTCGGTACGCTCGTGTGAGCAAGCGTTGGCGTGAAGTCCCAATGTGCCAACAGGATGTCCTCGCGCTGATCGCCGCGTGCATCGTTGCTGGGCGCGCGCAACTCCGGGCTTTCGATGAAGCCGTTGAAGGCGTGCTCCGGGTGTCCTGTCCAGACAGCCGCAAAGCACACGGAAGTAGCGTCGAACGAGGCGGCAGAGAACGGCACTTCAAAGTCCGCCACGTTCCTGAATGCCTCTTCGCGTGCGTTTGTACCGGAGCTAATCGCCCGGATGTGCCCGTCACGGTCGATCGATATCTGCAGATTTGTCCACAGATCGGCTGCGACAGGTACGCCTGTTGTGATCAGCTCCCCGTTCGCGAGGCTCTGGAAAACAAGTTCGCCGCGAGTGAGAGCGATCGTTACACCATGCGTTCCATCGTGGTTCTGAAGAGCGACCAATGTCTGGAGGGAAGCGTCTTCAAGCGTGGGTTGAACCGTCAGGTAGAGCTTGATGTGCTGAATGTTCTCCAGAGCCGGCATCGGGCCGTAAGCGCAGGAGCCGGGAAATACTGGCTGCTCCTGTCCTGGGTAGGTGCTTTGCAGCCGGACATCGATCGGGACCAGTTTCATCCCAGGCCCATCGGGGTTTGGGTCACAACAATCTATGCGCTCAACAGTCGCCGTAAAGGCGCGAGCGCCGCGCGAACTGATTTTGAACGCCAGTTCCTGACCAGCGTGTGCGCTCCACGGGGTTGCATAGCCGATGATCGCGGGAGTTTGGGAGTCTGAAGTAGTCATAGTCAAATGATCAATCATTCTTGGTCGTGGTCCCAGGCGCTGCTCTGCGACCGCCTACGGCCAGGGGAAACCCCCTGTGAGATTTTATTTTGCAATGGTTGCAAATAGAACCAAAAGTGGTCACTATCGAGTCCAGTGTACTTTAACCACTTGGGGTGTGCGATGAAAAAATTGGTCTATTCGGCAATGACGGTCGCTGCAGTTCTCGTCTTCGGCAGCGCAAGCGCCCAAGAGGTTGTTCTTGTTGGAGTTTCCGGGCCTTTGACCGGCCCCCAGGCGTCGGAGGGGAAAGACAACGAGAATGGTGCGCGCATGGCGGTTGACGAGCTGAATAGCGCCGGAACAACGATTTCCGGCAAAAGCGTAACATTCAAATTGGTATCGCAAGATGACCAGGCGGATCCCCGGATCGGGGTGCAGGTCGCGCAGAAGCTGGTCGACGCCAAGGTGGCCGCAGTTCTGGGCCCATACAATTCCGGAGTCGCGATTCCGGCCTCCAGGCTCTACCAGAACGCTGGCATCCCGATGCTTTCGGTTGCGTCAAACCCGGCGTTGACTCTCCAAGGCTTTAACGAAGTCTTTCGTATCGGAGCTAGTGACGGGCAACTCGGCGGTGCGATGGCGAATTTCGCCGTCGATACGCTTAAAGCGAAAACAGCGGCAGTCATGGATGACCGGTCGGCCTACGGGCAAGGCGTGGCCGAAGAGTTCATGAGCGTGGCCAAGGCACGCGGGCTGAAGATTATCGACCAGCAATACACGAATGGTCAGGCCGTCGATTTCAAGGGTGTCCTCTCTCAGATCAAGGCGACGAATCCCGACGTCATCTTCTATGGTGGCTACGCGTCGCAAAGCGGCCCGCTTGTCAAACAGATGCGTCAGCTCGGCTTGCGGGCGAAGCTGTTGGGTGGCGACGGAATCTGTACGTCTGATATGGCCAAAATCGCAGGTCCCGCAGCGACGAATGCGTATTGCTCCCAAGGCGGGGTCTCGCTGGACAAGACGCCAGCAGGTAGCGCGTTCCTCAAAAAGTACAAGACAACCTTCAACGTCGATACGCAGGTGTATGGCGTGAGCTATTACGACGGCATGAAGCTGTTGGCTGACGCGATGGTGAAGGCTGGCACGACATCCGACCGCGCCAAAATTGGTGCGCAACTCGCCAAGTCCGCCTACACCGGCGTGGCCGGCGAGTACTCGTTCGACGTACATCATGATCTGAAAAGCTCGGCGACGACCGTGTACACATTCAAGGATGGCGCCGTCGTAACGTACGGCAACTAAGGTCTCAACGAAAATAGTAAGCAAGACGGAGTATCTATGCGAATTACCAGAACACTTAACACGATCGAAATGCACACCGGTGGTGAGCCGTTTCGCATCATCACCAATGGTTTCCCGCGTCTCGCGGGGAAAACCATCGTGGAGCGGCGGGAGTGGATCCAGAAGCATGCGGATGAGTTGCGGAGCGCCATGATGCTGGAGCCTCGAGGCCATGCCGATATGTACGGAGGCTTCCTCACTGAGCCGGTGACCGAAGGCGCGGATTTCGGCATCATCTTTACGCAGAATAAGGACTACAGCCCCCATTGCGGCCACGGGACCATTGCGCTGGCCACCGCAGCGGTTGAACTGGGGTGGATTGAGCGCACGTCGCCAGAAACGCGTGTGGGTATCGATGCGCCTTGCGGATTCCTCGAAGCTTTCGTCCAGTGGGACGGCGAAAATGCAGGGAATGTGCGTTTTGTGAATGTGCCGTCATTCGTCTGGAAAAAGGACGTCACCGTCAATACGCCAACGTTCGGCCCCGTGTCCGGAGACATCGCTTACGGAGGCGCGTTCTATTTCTACGTCGATGGCGCACAGTACGATATGGCGGTAGGCGAAAACAACGTTGATCGACTGAAGCAGTTCGGCGACGAGATCACCCAGGCAACTAACGCAGCGTTTGACATCGTTCATCCGGAGATTCCAGAAATCAGAGGGCTCTACGGCACGATCATTTCGAATACGCCCCGCCATCCGGGATCGACTCAGGCGAACTGCTGCATCTTCGCCGATCGCGAGGTTGACCGATCGCCAACAGGGTCCGGCACCGCAGGACGCGTTGCCCAGCTCTACCAGCGTGGCAAGCTACCCCCGGATGGGACGCTCGTGAACGAGTCGATCATCGGAACGATCTTCAAGGGCCGCGTGCTGAGTGAGACGACATGCGGTGAATTCGATGCAGTGATTCCTGAGATCGAAGGGAATGCGTTTATCTGCGGCTACGGAACGTGGTTGATCGACGAGCGCGATCCTTTGACCTACGGGTTCCTGGTGCGGTAGAGAGCGCAGATTACAGGCGCTGCTTCGACGGCAACTGCCGCACTGGCGTGACACCTTTTGGCCCATCTCCTTGGTGCCTTCGCGGCGCATTCTGAAATGGGATGCCGCCGCCCTTTTTGCCTTGTGCGAGCCACGGGGAACACTTCATGCGTGGTCGCATCAGGAGATGGCATCATGTCGCCACGACGTATGATAATTATCCGTCAATGACAGGTGAACTCCCGCGCATCGGGCGTCAGGAAATGAAAGGAAGTGAGATGGGTACGACACGGCAGGATCTCGAATCGAATTTCAGACCACTGCAGATTTATGAGCAGGTCGAGGAGAAGATCAAGGAAGAAATCCGCACGGGACGGTTCGCGGCCGAGTCCCGGCTGCCATCGGAACGCGAACTTGCAGCGCTCTATGGCGTCGGCCGACCTGCGGTTCGAGAGGCAATAGGGGCTCTTCAGAATGAAGGCCTCGTTGTGACGAAACGGAATTCCGGTACCTACGTCTCCTCGGCAGCTTCTGAGCGTTTGCTTAACGTCGACGGCAATCATGGAACTCAGAACGCGGAGCCAGATTTCAGTCCAACGGGAACGCTCGAAACGCGATTCATCCTCGAACCTGCAATCGCACGTCGAGCCGCCGCACGAGGCAAGCGCGATCGCCTGGCTGAGCAATATCTTGCAGAGATGGAGACAATTCACGATATCACCAATCTCGAAGAGCGTGCGCTGTGGAATAACAGCGATAGATTGTTCCACCGGCAATTGGCGGTCATGACGGGTGACGCTCTGCTCGTCAAGATCGCAGACGAGGTAGCGAAAACAATGGATCAACCATTGTGGAAGCGGCTAAAGGACGACGCGATTTACGATCCGCTACGGATACGCCTGTATGCGTCCGAGCATCGGCTTATTTACGAGTCAATCGTGAGCGGCGATGGTGACGCAGCAGGGTTTTACGTGGAGCAGCATATCAAGCGGGTGCGACGGGATATTGCGCCCAAGTAAAGCCGGCCTGATCAATTAGCTGGCCGCGAACACTCCACCATCGTCGACAAAGAGATCGCAGTAGCGATGTCCCCGATGATCATCACCAGACGCTGGATACAAATCGAATGCGCGTGGCCGCGCGGCCACTAATAAAAGACGGACTTCAGAAGACATGGCAGAAATAGTTCTTTCACTTGATCACCTGCACAAGTTGGCCTTTGAAGTATTGGCATCCAATGGACTCAGCGCGCGTCAATCGGACGCGATGGCGAAGGTACTCGTTGCGGGTCAACGGGACGATTGCCACTCACACGGTGTATGGCGCCTTATTGGATGCGTAAAAACGCTGAAGATGGGCAAAATCAATGCTGATGCCGAACCGCAGATAAACGATGTCTCGCCTTCGCTTGTTAAAGTCGATGCTCGGTTCGGATTCTCTCCGCTTGCTTTTGAACTGGGGAGTCGAGTACTCGTTGAAAAGGCGAAGAGATCTGGTATCGCGGCCCTGGCAATCAACAACTGCTTTCACTTCAGCGCTTTGTGGCCGGAGGTCGAGGCAATTGCTGCTGAAGGCGTAGCCGCACTGGCCATGACACCGACCCATAGCTGTGTAGCACCTGCTGGCGGAAACAAGCCGCTATTTGGAACCAACCCGATCGCGTTCGCCTGGCCACGTCCAGGCCCCTTTCCGTTTGTGTTCGACATGGCTACGAGCAGAATCGCCCGTGGCGACATCGAGCTGCATAAGCGGTCTGGCTCGAAGATCCCGAGTGACTGGGCGATCGACGAAAACGGTCAAGCTACCGATGATCCCGATAAAGCATTGAGGGGTGCCATGCTTACATTCGGAGGCTATAAGGGTTCCGCGCTCTCAGCGATGGTTGAGTTGCTGGCTGGTCCGTTAATTGGCGATATGCTCAGCCCGGAATCGCTGGCTTTTGACGAAGACGTAGGCGCGGCCCCCTGTCATGGTGAAATCGTCATCGCTTTCGACCCTGCAGTCTTCGCCGGCGCTGCCCCTACGGACAACCTGCAGCGCGCCGAGACTCTGTTTGAAGGAATCGTAGGTCAGGGCGCGCGTCTGCCCTCTCAGCGACGATTCGATGCGCGACAGCGCAGCGTTGAGCACGGCGTGTCGCTTTCAAAGGAGCTTCACGACGAACTTACCCGTTTGATTTCGTGAGATCTGTCGGGGATAGGGTCGCATCCTGTCTCAACATCTCAAGTGTTGCACGAGGCGTGGATCGACGAACACTCCTGACCTTGCCGCCGTCAATCGGTACGCACCTGACCAGCTCGCGACCGTCGCGGGTAGAGCTGCGAGATCGCGAGCAAGGCAATAATCAGGAAAATCGGCAAGCAGTTGAACAACACGATTCGCTGCGGCGAAAACCCAAGCGTTAGTAGAATGCCGCCGATTGCGCTCGCCGCGGAGCCCAACGCCGCGCTCGCTGGCGAAAATCCGTACGACACGAGCAAAGTCGGTATCCAGAACATGAATTGATAGGTCACCAGAAAAGCGAGGAATGCGATCGACCAGACTCCACCCGTGATGCGCGATCAACAGCGAAGCCTGAAAGCAGCACCACCGCAACCTACGCCTTAAACTCCACCGAAACAAAAATCTTCTTACACGGCTCAACCACTTCCCACGTCCCCTTAAACCCGGCCGGAATAAAAAACCGATCCCCAGCCCGCACAGTCTTGCTTGTCCCATGCGCATCCCGAATCACGGACACGCCCTCGAGTATTTCGCAATACTCACTCTCGGTGAAGTTCACCGTCCATTGCCCGCAAGCTCCCTCCCAAACGCCAGCCGCGAGCTGCCCACAGGGACTGGAAAAATGCGTGTGAACAAGCTGCGAAGGATTGCCGGAAAGCACTGCTTCCGCCTTCGGCATGTACTCAACGCTTTCCTTGGCAGGCTGCGCAAAATCTACGATATTCATAATGCTCATAATGGTTCGATGCAAACAGAGTTAAAAAAGCAGAGCTTCAAAAAGGGCGTAGCGCACACACCCACTGCATGCGCCACGCGCAAAAGGTGACACCTATCGTCAGCAGACTACACCAGCTAAACCGAACTCAACTCCCCGACTTCAACTGCGCCCACAGCCGGTTTTCAAGCCGCATGATCGGCGCAGGCTGCGGCCGCATCAACGTCATCTTGTTCAGCACAGCTTCAGGCGGATACACATTCGCATCCTGCTCGATCGCCGGCGTCACAAACTGCCTCGCCGCGCGATTCGCAGTCGGATAAAACACTTCGTTCGTAATCGCCGCGCTTACCTTCGGATCTTCGATGTAGTTCATCCACTTCATCGCCGCTTCCGGATGCGGGGCATCTTTCGGAATCACCATCACGTCCATCCAAAGCAGGCCCGCGTCCTTGATATTCGAGAACCGAACGTCGTACGAACGCTTCGCTTCCGACGCACGTCGCCGGGCAATTCCCACATCGCCCGAATAGCCCAACGCCACACAGATATCGTTGTTCGCCAGATCGTTGATGTAGCCGGACGAATTGAACTGCGTGATATACGGTCGCACTTTCTTCAGCACTTCGTATGCGGCCTGGTAATCGCCGGGATTGGTGCTGTTCGGGTCCTTATGCATGTACTGAAGCACGGCCGGGAAAACATCCGCCGCTGCGTCGAGGAAAGACACGCCACAACTCTTCAGCTTCGAAAGATTCTGCGGGTCGAACAACAGCGACCAACTATCAACCGGCGCATCGGCGCCGAGTGCTTTTTTCACGGCCTGAACGTTATAGCCGACACCGTCCGTGCCCCACGCCCAAGGTACGCCGTATTGATTGCCGGGGTCCGCATCGGCAATCAGTTTCATCAAACCCGGATCGAGGTTCGCGAGGTTCGGCATCTTCGATTTGTCGATCTTCTGATACACGCCGGCCTCGATCTGGCGCGCCATATAACTCGATGTGGGCACAACGATGTCATACCCGGAACTGCCTGCCAGTAGTTTCGCCTGCAACGTGTCGTCGCTATCGTAGCTGTCGTATTTCACCGTGATGCCGGATTGCTTTTCGAAGCCGGTAATCGTGTCTTTGGCGATGTAGTCCGACCAGTTGTAGACGTTGATCGTCGTATCCGCTGCGTGTGCAGCGTTCATCGGGGTTAAAGCGGTCAACGAGCACAGCATCGTGCCGGTGAGCGAGAGAAGCTTGGCATGACGGATCTTCATTCGACTATCTCCTTGGTTTCGATCTTCAGTTTTCGCCGCAGCGCAGGTACCGATGCACGAGCGTGACGATCCACACGTCCATACGTTCCGCACGAATGCGGACGAGTAAAGGACGTGACGCCGCCTGCCGCAGCGCAAGCGCACAGCAGAGCTAAAAGGGACGCAGAGAGGCGAGCGCTATAAGCCGGCCAACGCTAGCAAGACAAATGCAAAGCGCGGACAGACAAACGCATTGCAGACGTTCGACCGCTAGATAAAGCGGCCTGATCGCATGCAACACTTGCTCGCGAAAAGAGAAGGGGGCTAAGGCAGAAGCGACGCGATTTCGTCGGTGCGCACCCCGATAGCTGCGGGTGCTGCAATGACGTTGTGTCGACGGACGGATCGACGCGACAACACGGTATCGATGGACAGGGGGCGGGATGGCGAAGCGCAGTTGCTCCCCTGATGAGCGATCGAACAGCCGGACAGGAAGGTTCTTTCCCGACCAGGCTGATATCTCACCAATGGACCACGGACTTTCACGATGGAACCCGAAGCGACGTTGAGTAGAAGTCCTCGCTGATGCAAATAGACCGCGCTGCGAGAACCACCAAACTGCCGCCCTAGGATATATGAGCCATTATTTTCGTCAAAGGATTTTCTGACACTGCGCTGTCATCGTCATGCGCAGTGGAACGCGTTCATGCGAGCGCATGCTTCAACAAGCATGGCTCGCATCGAACTACGCAACAACAGACAACGTTAGCGTTTTACTGGCCGCCCATCGGTTCGGGCTGAACCGCAGGCGCAGCGGGTACGGGTGTGCCGGTTTGCGATGAGCCGTTTGCCGAAGAACCATAACCGGTGGCGTCATGCTGTGCGGCTACGCGTGCTTCGGCTGCCTGAATGTCCGCGGGGTAGGTCGAGTCGGTTGCAGCGGCGGGGTTGTAGCCGGCCTGTTCAATCTGGATCAGTTGCGCCTTGACCTCCGCGCGGGTCAGCGGTTGCTCGGACTGTGCGAACGAAGCGACCGGGGCTGCGAGTACAACGACCAGTGCGACTGCTTTGATCAGCGATTTCATGATGCGTCCCTCCGAGGATGTTTTATTCGGCGCCGCAACATGTGTTCGGCGGCCTATGGAGGGATTCTAGGAAGCGGGCGATCTAGGGCAAACCCCTAAACCCGTAATTCAGTCTTGCAGCAAATGATAAGTCGGCGTTATGTAATGCTCTTCCTAAGATTTGAAGAATTGCTTCAGACTCCAGAACGTACACCTACGCGGTACGCCGTCACCTGCCGGTATGCGCTGCCAGGCCGCACGATGACCTGATCCTGCTCGGCCATATTGACTTCATTCGGAAAGCCACTCGCTTCGAGACACAGTCCGGAGTACGCCTGGTAGGCGATGCCGCCGCGTCCCGTGTCGCCTTTCAGGAAATTGCCGGTGTAGAACTGTAAGCCGCGCTGATCGGTCGAGACGGTCAGTTCGCGTCCGCTGCCGGGGTCATAGGCGCATGCAACCTGGCGTACCTGCGGTTCGCGTCCGGCCATCGTGGCGTCAGGCGCGTCACGCAGTACATAGCAGTGGTCGAAGCCACCGGCCCTCGCAAGCTGCGCATGCGGCCAATCGAGCCGTGCACCGATGGGCGCGCTCTGTCTGAAGTCGAACGCATTGCCTGCCACTTCGGCAAGCTCGCAAGGAATCATCGACGCATCGACTTCGAAGAACCGGTCAGCATTGATCGACAGCACATGTCCGCGAATGTCGGCACCCCGCCGACCCGTCAGGTTGAAATACGGATGGCTCGTCAGATTGAGTGGCGTAGGGGCGTCCGTGATCGCTTCATAGGCGATCGTCAAGGTGCCGTCGTCGTCGAGTGAGTAACGCACTTGCACCGTGACGTTGCCCGGAAAACCGGCGTCGCCTTCGGGCGATTCCAGACGCATAACCAGCGCACCGTTGTCTTCGGTCACGTCCCACAGTGCGCGATGAAAACCCTGCGTGCCGCCATGCAGCAGATTCGCGCCTTCATTGCGATCGAGCGTGTACTCGATGCCGTCGAGCGTGAAACGCGCATCGGCAATGCGGTTCGCCCAACGGCCGATCAATCCGCCCATGTAGGTTGTGGCCGCAACGTATTCGGCGGGCGTGTCGTGGCCGAGCAGGATGTCGCCGAGACGACCCGTGCGGTCCGGCGCATGCCACGAGACCAGCGTCGCGCCCAGGTCGCTGATGGCGACCTTCATGCCGTGCGCATTGCGCAGCGTGAAGAGCCGCACAGGATCGCCGCCGGGCAGTGTGCCCCATGGCTCAGAGGAAAGTGGTGCGATGCTGATCATGTCGTCGGTGGAAAGAAAAGGTGAAAGGCATGCTCAGCCGGGCGTTGCGGTCGAATTCACACGATCCTGGTATTCGCGCGGCGTACAGCCGAGTTCGCGGCGAAACACCGCGTACATGTATTGCAGCGACGTGAAGCCGCAACGGATCGCCACCTCGGCACTCGACGCATCGCGCTTCGCCAGCAGCGCTTTCGCGACATCGAGTTTATGGCGCAGGATTTCCTGATGCACGGTGCACTGCCGTTCGCGCCGAAAGTACTCTTCGAGCGACGAACGCGACACGCCCACGTAATCGGCAACCTGTTCGGTGCGGATGCCCTGGCACGCATACTGGCGGATGAAGTGCCGTGCGCGCATCACATACGGACTCGCGAGCGGCTGGTGTTTCGTCGATTCGAGCACATTGATGCCGACCGGTGGCACGAGAATGCGCCGCCCCGGAAAACGCGCGCCGTGCAGCATTTGATGCAGCAAGTGAGCGGCGGTGCGGCCCATTTCCTCGGTGCCTTGAATCACGGAGGAAAGCGGAATACGGGTCAGCGTACGCGTGAGCGGGTCGTTGTCGATGCCGATGATCGCCACTTCTTCAGGCACGGGAATACCCGCGATCAAGCATGCCTGCAGCAGATGCCGAGCGCGGGCGTCGGTGACGGCGATGATGCCGACCGGCTTCGGCAACTGGGCGAGCCAAGCGGTGAGCTGCTCGGTTGCCTGATTCCACGACGGCGCGCTGGTCGACAGGCCACGATAGATCTCGGTGCCGATCTGCTCGGCGCTATGGCCGTCCGTGCTGCGCAGGTGAGCGAATGCCAACTCACGTTGTTGCGCCCAGCGATTCTCCTGCGCTTGCGGCAGGCTATACAGGGCGAAGTGCTCGAGTCCCGCGCCGATCAGATGCGTGTAGGCGAGCGAAACGAGCTTGGCGTTATCGGTCGCGATATAGGGTAAGTCCGGGGGGTAGTGCGCCGGATCTTCGAACGATGAACCGACTGCCACCACCGGCAACGGACAGTCTCTCAGCGCTTCACCCACAGCGGGATCGTCGAAATCCGCGATGATGCCGTCGCCGTCGAAACGCTCGATACCCGTCAACCGGCAGCGGAAATCTTCTTCAAGGAAGAGATCCCACGCCACGCGCGTCGACAGCAGGTAATTGCCGATGCCGGTGATGATCTCGCGGTCATACACCTTGTTCGCGTTGAACAGCAGCGCGATCCGATGGGTCGTCTGTGGTGTTTGCGGACGGGTCATGGCAGTGGGTGGCGTGCGGATCGTCAAGATTCGCAGCGCCTTCGTCTCCTGTTGGATGCGCTCTGAAGGCAGCACCGTTTTTAAGCGTCTGGTTATTCTAGGCCGCGAACATCGCGCCAGTGTGAAACAAACGCATGGGCGGTAAGAAACATCAAGCACGCTGCGCAATTTCGCAATTGCCGATGCACCTTGCAAGCGGCAGCATGGCGTCACCTTGTCGACCGGCGCGGCGATACCGCACGGGTTGCAGTGCAGCATGGGACCTGAGTAAGCGCTAAAGCGCTAACTCAGGTCGACACAGGAGAAGCTAATGTCCTACTTTGAACACATTCCCGAGATCCGCTACGAGGGCCCGCAATCGGATAACCCGCTTGCGTATCGCCATTACGACAAGAGTAAGCGGGTGCTCGGCAAGACACTCGAAGAACATCTTCGCATCGCTGTGTGCTACTGGCATACGTTTGTCTGGCCGGGCGTCGATATTTTCGGGCAAGGGACGTTTCGGCGTCCATGGCAGCAAGCCGGCGACGCCATGGAACGGGCGCAGCAAAAGGCGGATTCCGCGTTCGAGTTCTTCTCGAAGCTCGGCACGCCGTATTACACGTTTCACGATACCGACGTTGCACCGGAAGGTGACAGCCTGAAAGCCTATAGCGAGAACTTCACCCGCATCGCCGACTATCTGGCGCGCAAGCAGCAGGATACCGGCGTCAAACTCTTGTGGGGCACGGCCAATCTGTTCTCGCATCCGCGTTATGCAGCAGGTGCGGCGACCAGTCCTGATCCCGAGATTTTCGCGTTCGCTGCGACGCAGGTTCGTCATGCGCTCGACGCGACTCAACGGCTCGGTGGCGAAAATTATGTGTTGTGGGGCGGCCGTGAGGGCTACGACACACTGCTCAATACCGATCTCGTGCGCGAACGTGATCAGCTTGCCCGCTTCCTGAACATGGTCGTTGAGCACAAGCACAAGATCGGCTTCAAAGGCGCATTGCTAATCGAGCCGAAGCCGCAGGAGCCGACCAAGCATCAATTCGACTATGACGTGGCGACCGTACACGGTTTCCTGCTGCAATACGGACTCGAAAAAGAAATTCGCGTGAACATCGAAGCCAATCACGCCACGCTTGCTGGCCACTCGTTTCATCACGAAATCGCCACGGCCTACGCGCTGGGTATTTTCGGCAGCGTCGACGCGAATCGCGGCGATCAACAAAACGGCTGGGACACGGACCAGTTTCCGAACAGCGTCGAAGAATTGACTCTCGCTTTCTACGAAATCCTCAAGCACGGCGGCTTCACCACCGGCGGTATGAACTTCGACGCTAAAGTGCGGCGGCAGAGCGTCGATGCGGAAGATCTGTTCTTCGGTCATATCGGTGCAATCGATAACCTGGCGCTCGCCGTCGAGCGTGCTGCAACACTGATCGAAAACGACCGGCTCGAAGCGTTCAAACGTCAGCGTTACGCGGGCTGGGAGTCGGAGTTCGGGCGCAAGATTCTGAAGGGCGACTATTCACTCTCGACGCTGGCTGCGGATGCAATGACGCGCGGCCTGAATCCGCAGCATGTGAGTGGCAGACAGGAGCAACTGGAAAACGTTATAAATCAGGCGATATACAGCCGACGCTAAAAAGGCAGTCATGAAGTAACCGCCCGAAAAAGGGCACGCAGTAAGACATAAAAACCGCGCGGCCACGTTGACCGCGCGAATAAAAGAAGCTTTGGGTTGTCGCTTGTCCGGTTCTGCGGCTCGCAGCGCAGACCGTCCAATCCGGTATTCCGGCTATCAGAACAAGGAGTGAGACATGAAATTCGCAACGCGTCGTACCGTACTGAGTTCGCTCGTGTGTGGAGCGATGCTCGCCAGCCTGTCGCTTGTCGCGCCGCTCGCGCACGCAAGCAAGGACCACCCGGAAATTGGCTTCTGTATTGACGATCTGCGTGTCGAGCGTTGGTCGCGCGATCGTGACTATTTCGTTGCAGCGGCAGAAAAACTCGGCGCCAAAGTATCGGTGCAATCCGCCGATGCGAGCGAAGAGCGACAGATTTCGCAGATTGAAAACCTGATCTCGCGCGGCGTCGACGTAATCGTGATCGTGCCGTTTAATTCGAAGACGCTCGGCAATGTGGTCGCCGAAGCCAAGAAAGCAGGCATCAAGGTCGTCTCGTACGACCGCCTGATTCTCGACGCCGACGTGGATGCCTATATCTCGTTCGACAACGAGAAGGTTGGCGAGCTGCAGGCACAAGGTGTCTTCAACGCACAACCGAAGGGCAACTACTTCATGCTCGGCGGCGCGCCGACCGACAACAATGCCAAGATGCTGCGTGAAGGCCAGCTCAAAGTGTTGAAGCCCGCGATAGACAAGGGCGACATCAAGATCGTCGGTCAGCAATGGGTACCGGAATGGAGCGCGTCGACGGCGCTGCGCATTGTTGAAGATGCGCTCACGGCGAACAACAACAAGATCGACGCAATCGTCGCTTCGAACGACGGCACCGCAGGCGGCGCGATCCAGGCGCTTGCCGCACAGCACATGGCAGGCAAGGTGCCGGTGTCGGGACAAGACGCTGATCTGGCTGCTGTGAAACGCGTAATCGCCGGCACGCAGACGATGACCGTGTACAAACCGTTGAAGCTGATCGCAGGCGAAGCGGCGAAACTCTCCGTCGCGCTTGCGAAGGGCGAGAAGCCGGCCTTTAATGCACAGTACGACAACGGCAAGAAGAAGGTCGACACGGTGCTTCTGCAACCCACGTTGCTCACCAAGAGCAATGTTGATGTGGTCGTCAAGGACGGCTTCTACACCCAGGCCCAGCTCGCGAGCCAATGAGCGTAACGTGTGCGTAGTTCAAGCCGATGTGCCTGGTATGCGTCAGGCACATCGGCGCGACCGCGCGCCCTGCAGCGAGGCATAGCGAATGAGTGAACCATTACTGACGATGCGCGGCATCGTCAAAGCGTTTTCCGGCGTGAAGGCGCTCGACGGCATCGACCTGACGGTGGCGCCAGGCGAGTGTGTGGGCTTGTGCGGCGAGAACGGCGCGGGCAAATCGACGCTGATGAAAGTGTTGTCCGGCGTCTATCCTCACGGTACGTGGGACGGCGAAATCATCTGGGAAGGCGAGCCGCTGAAGGCCGCGAGCATAAGAGACACGGAACGCGCGGGCATCATCATCATCCATCAGGAGTTGATGCTGGTGCCGGAGCTCTCGGTTGCGGAGAACATCTTTCTCGGCAACGAAATCACGCTGCCCGGCGGCAGAATGAATTACGCCGCGATGTATCAGCGCGCCGACGAACTGCTGCGCGAGCTCGGCATAAGCGGAATCAACTCCGCGCAACCAGTGATGAATTACGGTGGCGGCCACCAGCAGTTGATCGAGATCGCGAAGGCGCTGAACAAGCGCGCGAAATTGTTGATCCTCGATGAACCGTCGTCGTCGCTGACGGCTACGGAGATACACATCCTGCTGGATATCGTGCGCGATCTGAAGCGGCGCGGAGTTGCTTGCGTTTACATCTCGCACAAGCTCGACGAAGTAGCGGCCGTATGCGACACGATCAGCGTGATTCGCGACGGCCGCCACGTCGCGACCGAACCCATGCGCGCGCTGACCACTGATCGCATCATCTCCCTGATGGTGGGCCGCGAGATCAAGAACCTGTTTCCGCGTGAACCGCATCCGATTGGCGACGTGATCTTCGAAGCGCGCCACGTGACCTGTTTTGACGTCAACAATCCGCGCCGAAAGCGCGTGAACGATGTGTCGTTTGCGCTGCGGCGTGGCGAAATTCTCGGTGTTGCCGGTTTGGTCGGCGCGGGGCGTACGGAACTGATGCAGGCGATCTTCGGCGCGTATCCCGGTGTGAGCGAGGCGACCGTGGTGATGGACGGCAAGCCGGTGAAAATTCGCGCCCCTGTCGATGCGATTCGCGCCGGCATCGGTATGGTGCCGGAAGATCGAAAGCGCCACGGTATCGTGCCGGGTCTGAGTGTCGGCCACAACATCACGCTTGCGGTGTTGCAACGTTTCGCGAAGGGCGGTCGCATTGATTCCGCGGCCGAACTCGACACGATTCACACGGAGATGAAGCGGCTTTCGGTGCGCGCGGCGCATCCGATGCTCTCGATTGCGAGTCTATCGGGCGGCAATCAGCAGAAGGCCGTGCTGACGCGCATGCTGCTGACCGACCCGAAAGTACTGATCCTCGACGAACCGACGCGAGGCGTCGATGTCGGCGCGAAGTTCGAAATCTACAAACTGATTTTTCAACTGGCACAGCGCGGCATGTCGATCGTGATGGTGTCGTCCGAATTGCCTGAAGTGCTTGGCATCAGCGATCGCGTGCTGGTCATCGGCGAAGGCGAATTGCGCGGCGATTTCGTCAACGACGGCCTCACGCAAGAGGACATTCTCAGCGCCGCAATCCGTCCTGTGCAGCGATCCCTCAACCCGACCGCACCAACCGAAGCGAGTGCCGCATGACTCCCGACGTCACTTCCCAACCCGCCGACGGCGCTGCGTCGCGAGGCGTATTCGGTGGCCCGCAGCGCATTCAGCAACTGTTCGCGCGCTACAAGATTCTCGCGTTGCTGATCGCCGTGGCCGCGATCTGGCTTTTCTTCTCCTTTCTGACGCACGGCGCGTTCGTGACGCCGCGCAATCTGTCGAATCTGCTGCGGCAGATGTCGATTACGGGCATGCTCGCGTGCGGCATGGTGTTCGTGATCATCGCGGGCGAGATCGATCTGTCGGTCGGGTCACTGCTGGGTTTGCTCGGCGGCGTCGCGGCGATTCTCGATGTGAACCGGCGTTGGCCGATTGGCGTCACCGTGCCTGTGGTAATGCTGCTTGGCGTGCTCGTCGGCATGTTCAACGGATGGTGGTCGACGTACCGGCGTGTGCCTTCGTTCATTGTCGGCCTGGGTGGCATGCTGGCGTATCGCGGCATTCTGCTTGGTGTCACCGGCGGTTCGACGATTGCACCGGTCTCCGATGGGTTTGTGTTTGTCGGTCAGGGGTATTTGCCGCGTTTTGCGGGCGATACGCTTGCCGTCGTGCTGTTTGTCGTGCTGGCCTTTCTGACCGTGCGACAACGAAGCAACCGCGAGCGTTATAAGTTGCGGGTGGTGCCGATCTGGCAGGACGTCGCGAAGGTGGTCGGGGCGGGCGTGATTCTGGCCGCGTTTGTTGCCACGCTCGATCGTTATGGCGGGATTCCTGTGCCGGTTCTGCTGCTGCTCGCGCTGCTGGGTATTTTTACGTGGATCGCTACACAGACCGTGTTCGGGCGGCGTATTTACGCGGTGGGTTCGAACCTGGAAGCAACGCGCCTCTCCGGCGTGAATACCAACCGTGTGAAGCTGGCCATCTTCGCACTGATGGGACTGATGTGTGCGTTCGCGGGGATCGTCAATACGGCGCGACTCGCGGCCGGCTCACCGTCGGCGGGATCGATGGGCGAACTCGACGCGATCGCCGCGTGCTTTATCGGCGGGACGTCGATGCGCGGCGGGTCCGGAACGGTCTACGGTGCGTTGATCGGTGCGCTGGTGATGGCGAGTTTGGACAACGGCATGTCGATGCTGGATGTCGACGCGTACTGGCAGATGATCGTGAAGGGCAGCATTCTCGTGCTGGCGGTGTGGATCGATGTGGTGTCGGGATCGAACCGGCGGTGAAACAGCAGGCGGTGCGTCATGCAAATGCTGACGCACCGCCTTCTGAGGGATCAAACGCTTTAGTTTACGCCGAGCAACGACTTCGGTTCCATGAAGGCTTCCAACCCGAACGTGCCATATTCCCGCCCGATGCCCGATTGCTTGAAGCCGCCGAACGGTGCGGCCGGCTCGTGTGCCAACGTGTTGATCAATACACGCCCTGCGTCGATGCGAGTGGCGACTGCGCGAGCCCGCGCTGCATCGGCCGAGAGCACGTAGGCTTGCAGCCCGTAGCTTGTGTCATTGGCGATTGCAATCGCTTCCTCGGTATCGCGATACGCAATGATCGACAGCACCGGCCCAAAAATCTCCTCACGGGCAATCGTCATGTCGTTGCTGACACCGCTAAATACGGTCGGACGCACGAACCAGCCATGCTCCACTCCCTCCGGTCGGCCCTCGCCACCGGCAATCAATCTCGCACCTTCATCGATGCCGATGCCGATGTAGCGCTGCACGCGCTCCCACTGCTTGCGGCTGACCATCGGGCCGATCTGCGTAGCCGGATCGCGCGGATCACCGGCTTGCGTGCGAGCGACTTCAAAGCGCACCCGCTCTTCGAATTCCGCAAGGCGGCTCTGCGGCACAAGAATCCGCGTACCGGCGATACACGCCTGACCGCTGTTCATGAACCCTGCCTGGAGCGCCAACGGCACCGCTTCCGCGAAATCGGCGTCGTCGAGTATGACCACCGGCGATTTGCCGCCCAACTCCAACGTGACGCGTTTCAATGTCTCCGCGCCGGTGCGCAGAATCGTCTTGCCGACAGCCGTCGATCCGGTGAAGGAAATCTTCGCCACGTCCGGATGCGCGCTGATTTCCGCCCCCACCGTGTCGCCCCGGCCCGTGACGATATTGAACACGCCCGCAGGCAAGCCGGCCTCGTGCAGCGCCTCGGTGATGATGCGTGTCTGGATCGCGCTCATTTCGCTCGGCTTGATGACGGCCGTGCAGCCCGCTGCAATCGCCGCAGCCAGTTTCCCGCAGATAAAGCCGCCATTGCTATTCCACGGCGTAATCAGTCCGGCGACGCCGAGCGGCTGCATGACGACGTCGGCCGTGCCGGCGCGGCGCGTGAAATCATAGGTCTGCAAGACCTTGACGACTTCCGCCAGCACGTCCGCCGGGTATTTCGCCATCCAGCGCGCGCGTGACACCGGCGCACCGTATTCCTCGACGATTGCTTCGTACAGCTCGTCTTCTCTCGCTTGAACCGCGGCGTGCATGCGTTCGAGCAGCGCGATTCGCTCCTCCTTGCTGGTGCGGGAAAACGCCGGGAAGGCGCGTTTGGCGGCCGCGATCGCGCGGCGGGCGTCTTCCGCGTCGGCCAGACGCACCTTGCCGATCACCGTTTCCTTAGCCGGGTTGTGAAGATCGAACCACTCCTCGCCGTGCGGCGTGACGAACGCGCCGTCGATATAAATCTTGTCGATTTGCTGCATGAAAGCTCCTACCCAGAAAGTTGTTGCCTCAAAGATAGGCTCAATCGATTAAGCCGACTAGCCATATAATCAAGGATGATTCGTTGAGCAGGATGGGATAATGAAGACGCCGGGTTTGAGCGAACTGGAAGGCGTGCTTGCGGTGGCGCGCCATCGCAGCTTCCGCGCGGCGGCGACGGAACTTGGCGTGTCGACATCGGCGCTGAGCCATGCGATCGCGGCGTTGGAAGCGCGCATCGGCGTGCGGCTCTTTAATCGGACGACACGCAGCGTGTCGTTGTCCGAAGCGGGCGCGCAATTCGTCGACAGTGTGGCGCCGGCGTTGTCGACCATCCGCGTGGCCATCGAGCAGGCCGGCAGCTATCGCGACACGCCCGCTGGCACGCTGCGCATCAACACATCGACGGGCGCGGCGCGCCAGGTGATGCCCTTGTTGCTGGAATACCTGCGGCGTTATCCGGAGATGAAGCTGGATCTCGTCACCGAGGGGCGCATGATCGACATCGTGGTGGAGGGTTTTGATGCCGGCATTCGGTTGGCTGAGATTGTGCCGCAGGACATGATCGCTGTGCCGTTCAACCGGCCGCAGCGATTTGCAGTTGTTGGGAGTCCCGCCTATTTCGCCGAAAATCCGAAGCCGCGCAAGCCGGACGATCTGCGTGCACACCGTTGTATCCGGATGCGCATGCCGAGCGGACGTATTTATCACTGGGAGTTCGAGCGACGCGGCGAGGCTTTCAGCGTGGATGTGCAGGACATGCTGACGCTCGATGAGCCGTTGCTCATCATGGAGGCGGCCCGCGAGGGTTTCGGACTGGCGTATATGACCGAATGGAACGTGGCGGCCGATCTGGAAGCGGGCACGCTGCAGCGTGTGCTGGAAGATTGGACGCCGGCGTTCGACGGGCTATGTCTTTATTATCCTGGGCGGCGTCATGTGCCGGCGGGGTTGCGGGCGTTGATTGAGATGATTCGGGAGGGCGGGTGAAAGCAAAAATCCGCCACCTCTCGCATTTTTCCGCCGTTCAAGCCAGTTGCGCTGCAGCGTGCCACCACGCGACGAATAACATTTAATGAACTGACACACGGCTTGCATTCGCCCTTTCCTCGAAGGGCATCCGCCAGCACTGTGCAGGTCGGCTGAAACCCCTTAGCTTTCAGTCCCCCACCCACTTTCCCGTCTTACTACTGTTCCGACGAAACAAATTCCCGCGCCAGCCCGCGCTTTCACAGCGTCCCCGCCACCGTGCAAGCTGATCGAGCCATACGATGTTAAAGCGCAGAACCTTCCTGCTAGGCGGCGCCGGCGCGCTCGGCGTGCTGCTGGTCGGCTGGTCGGTGCTGCCGCCGGGCCAACGTCTGACACCCTCCACGCCACTGCCGGCGGAAGGCAACCAGGTCGCGCTCAACGGCTGGGTCAAAATCGCCGCGGACAACACCGTGACGATCGTGGTGTGCAAAGCGGAAATGGGGCAGGGTATCCACACCGGCCTTGCGATGCTGCTGGCCGAAGAACTCGACGCCGACTGGTCGCAGGTTCGAGTGGAAAACTCGCCGATCGACAAGATCTACAACAGCGTGCAGAACATCGTCGACGATCTGCCGTTTCGCCCGGACGACGACAGCACGGTCAAGCGCGCCACGGTCTGGATGACCCGCAAGCTGGTGCGCGACGCCGGCACGATGATGACGGGCGGTTCATCGAGCATGAACGATCTATGGACGCCGATGCGTGAAGCCGGCGCCTCGGCGCGCGCGATGCTGATCGGCGCGGCGGCCGCGCAATGGAAGGTGTCACCCGGCGAGTGCCATACGGAAAGCGGCTACGTAGTGCACGCAGCAGGCCACAAGGCGAGCTTCGGCGAGCTGTCCACGATGGCCGCACAGCAACCGCTGCCACGCAAGGTCGCGTTGAAAGATCCCGCTGAGTTCAAACTGATCGGCAAGCCGATGCGGCGTATCGAAGCCGCGTCGAAAATCAACGGCACGGCGCGCTTCGGCATTGACGCGCTGCCCGATGGTCTCATCTACGCAAGCGTGGTCATGTGTCCCACATTAGGCGGCACGGTGGCGCATTTCGACGCTTCGCCTGCCAAGAGCATGCCCGGCTTCATCAAGGCGTTTTCGCTGAAGCCCTACGCTGGTGGCAGCGGCGGCGTCGCGGTAATCGCCGACAACCCTTTCCGCGCGATGAACGCGGTGAGTGCGATCGACGTGGTGTGGAATGACGGCCCCGCAGCCACGCTGTCGAGCGCAGACGTGGACACCCAGCTTACGCAAGCACTGGACGACAGCAACGGCCACGCCTACTACCACCGCGGTGACGTCGACGCTGCATTGAGCGGCGCGGCGCGAACGATCAGCGCCGAGTACCACGCACCGTATCTCGCACATGGCGCGGTCGAGCCGGTGAATTGCACGGTGCAGGTTGCGGACGGCGCGGCCACCGTTTGGGTCTCCACGCAAATGCCGGCGCTCGCGCGGCAGCACGTCGCGAAAGTGCTGGACATCGACGCCGACAAGGTCGACGTGCAAACGCAATTGCTCGGCGGTGCTTTCGGGCGCCGTCTCGAACTCGATTTCATCGCGCAAGCCGCGGCGATTGCGCGCGAAGGCGGTGGTCGTCCGGTGCAAACGATCTGGTCGCGTGCGGAGGATTTCACCCACGATTTCTATCGTCCGGCGTGCGTGTCGCGACTCAAGGCCGGTCTCGACAAAGACGGCAAGCTCGTCGCGTGGCAAGCCACTTCAGCGAGTCAGGCGATCGTGCCGGAATCGCTTGCGCGTTACTACGGCGTGCCGCGCATCCCCATCGACAAGACCACTTGCGAAGGCGCATTCGATCAGCCCTACGAATGGCCCACTGTGCGCGTGGCGCACAAGATCGTCGAACTACCGATCCCGATTGGATTCTGGCGCTCGGTCGGCCATTCGCATCAGGCGTTTTTCACCGAAGGTTTTACCGACGAACTCGCCGTAGCCGCCGGTCAGGACCCGATTGCGTTTCGCGCGGCGCTGCTCGCGCAGCATCCGCGCCATCTGGCGGTGTTGAGGCGCGTTGCAGCTTTATCGGATTGGGGACATCCCTTGACACATGCTGCCGATGGCACAAAGCGGGCACGCGGCGTCGCGCTGCACGAAGCGTTCGGCAGTGTCGTCGCGCAGGTGGCGGAAGTATCGGTCGGTGCGAACAAGCAGATTCGCGTGCATCGGGTGGTCTGCGTGATCGATTGCGGACTGCCGGTGAATCCAAACCTGATTCGTCAGCAGATGGAGGGTGGCATCGTATTCGGCCTCTCGACTGCGTTGCAGGACGAAATCACCATCGTCGGCGGGCAGGTGACGCAGAAGAACTTCGTCGATTTCCCGGTTGTGCGGATGAACGACTGTCCGGTGATCGAAGTCGACATCATGCCGAGCCAGATGCACCCGCAGGGCGTCGGCGAACCGGGCGTGCCGCCGGTTGCCCCGGCGGTGGCCAACGCGGTATTCGCGCTGACCGGCCAGCGCTTGCGCGCGTTGCCGTTGAGGGTTGCGTGAAACGCTTCAGATTGACGGAGAAAACATGGGATCGCTAAACATCAACGGCCGCGTGGTTGCTGTGCAAGCTGAACCGGATATGCCGCTCCTGTGGGTGCTGCGCTGCGACCTCGGCATGACCGGCACCAAGTTCGGCTGCGGCGTGGGCATTTGCGGCGCGTGCACGATCCACCTGGACGGCAAGGCGGGCCTTGCCTGCCAGACGCCGATGTCGAGCTTGCACTCGCAGAAGATCACGACGATCGAAGGCGTGCAGGGCGCCGAAGCGCAGGCGCTAAAAGCGGCGTGGATCGATCTCGACGTGGTGCAGTGCGGGTATTGTCAGAGCGCGCAGCTAATGGCGGCCTGCGCGCTGCTCAAGCAGAAGCCCAATCCCACCGATGCGGACATCGACGCGGCGATGTCCAACATCGTGTGCCGTTGCGGCACGTATCCGAGGGTAAGGGCGGCGATTCACCAGGCGGCTGCGAAACGGCGGCCCGCTTAAGGCCGGCATCACCGCAGACAGAGACGCCTGGGTGAGCCGATCACGAGCCCGGCGGGCTCAGTTCGCCAGCATCTCCACGACCGCCACCACTACCGTGAAAACGCCGATACAACCACCCAGTGTGGCTGCGCCTTGCATGAATTGCGACATACGTGACCCCGTACCGTGTGATGTTGAGGCTCGTATTTAACCTGAATTGAAAGGTAAAAGAAAGCTTGTCAATAATAGCGATTTACCCGGATGAGACGAGGCGGGAGGGTTAGGGCGCTTTGGTGGCCGCCGTCGGCATGGCCGCCTTAGCCGGCGCCGCAGCAGCGGGAGTCGCGGTGTTAGACGCTGCTGTCCCAGGCGCCGTCTGCGCATCAGTCTCCCACCCACCGCCCAGCGCGAGGAACAGGTTGACCTGATCGATCGCCACCTGCCCCTCCGCTGCCGCAACCTGAGACTTCGTCGAAGTCAGCGTGCGCGTCGCATCCAGATCCGAAATGAACGACTCGCGTCCGGCGCGATACAGCCGATGCGTTTCATCCGCCGACGCGGTGGCCGACTTCAGCGCAGCACGCAAGGCGTCGGCGCGGGCATAGTCGGACGCATAGGTCGCGAGGCTGGTTTCAGTTTCGCGCAACGCGGTCAGCACCACGCCGTCGAACTTTGCCAGCGCAACATTGCTTGACGCTTGCGCTTCACGCACACGGCCCCGCGCGCCATTCGTGGGGAAGGTCCAACTGATCAGTGGACCGAAGGCCCAGCGTGCCGTCGGCGAGGTGCCGAGGTCCTCCAGAATCCCCGTCAAACCCGCCGACGCACCGATGCTCACCGTCGGATACAACGCGCCCGTCGCGACGCCGATGCGCGCCGTCGACGCTGCCAGTTGGCGCTCGGCCTCGCGCACGTCCGGGCGGCGCTTGAGCAGCGCGGCGCCGTCGCCGACCGGAATCGGCTGACGGATCTGCGGCAACGTGCTGCAGGCCAGCACGGCTGGCGGCAAATCGGACGGCGCGCGTGCGAGCAGCGCCGCGAGCCGGTATTGCGCAATCTGGCGGCGCGCCGTATAGCGCGGAATATCCGCCGCCAGCGTATCGACCTGGGTTTGTCCGCGCGTCACATCGGGCTGATTGCCGCGACCCGCGTCGCGCAATCGGCGCGATACGTCCACACGCTCCTTCTGCAAGGCCAGCGATTGCTGCGCGATCCTGAGTTCCTCGGCGGCCGAGCATTGATCGACATACGAGCGCACCACATCCGCGACCACCGTGATCCGCGCGAGATCGGCGGCCGCCTGCACGGATTCCGTATCCGCTGCCGCCGCTTCGACACCACGGCGCAGCTTGCCGAACAGATCGATTTCGTACGAGATGCTGATGCCGATATCGCCTTCGTTAGTGACCGGCAGTTTGTTGAAGAGCAGATACTGTTCGGCCGATTCCTGCGCCCGCTCGACGACCGCCGACGTCTTTCCTGAGAAGCCGCCTTGAGCCTGCGCGACGCCCAGCGCTTCACGCGAACGCGCGAGGTTCGCCGCCGCGACGCGCAAGTCGGTATTCGACTCCAGCGCTTCGTCGACGAGGTTGTTCAGCACCGGATCGTCGTAGAGCTTCCACCAGATCACAGGCACGTTCTGCCGTGTGGTCAGTTTGGCATCGGCGCCCTCGATCGGCGCATTCGCAAGCGGCGCGTTGACCAGCGCCTGCTTCGGCAGCGCGTAATCGGGGCCGACATTCACGCAGCCGTTGAGCGCGATGCTCAACGGCAATAGTGGCAGCAGCGGCAATAAGGGAAGGGCGCGTGACAGCTTCATTGCGACGCGCCCGACATGACGGCAGCAGACGCCGGTTGCGCAGTAGAAGTAGCGGAGGCAGCCGGAACAGCAGCCGAAGCCGAAGCCGAAGCCGCCGAGGCATCCACCGTACCCGAAGCGCCTGCAGCCGGACGCGGCTTGCCGGTCGGCGACAGATCGCGCACCGACACGGTCGCGGTGCGTCCGGCGATCATGCGGAAGTCGGCAGGCACCTCGTCGAGCGCAACGCGCACCGGAATCCGTTGCGCGAGCCGCACCCAGCTGAATGCCGGGTTCACGTTCGGCAGCAGGTTCGATCCTTGCGTGCGGTCGCGGTCTTCAATCCCCGCGACGATGCTTTGCACGTGGCCGCGCAGCACGTTCGGCTCGCCCATCACCTGGATGTCGACCCGCTGGCCGATGTCGATGCCGCGCAGCTTGGTCTCTTCAAAGTAACCGTCGACGCGGAACGAATGCATATCCACCACCGCCAGCACGGCACGGCCCGCCGAGACGAATTCGCCGGCACGTGGCGCGCGGTCGTTCAGATAACCGTCGACCGGACTCACGATGGTAGTGCGTTGCAAATTCAGTTTGGCGGTATCGATTGCCACGTTCGCATCGGCGAGCGCGGCTTCCGCTGTTTCGACACGCGAACGGCTTTCTTCGGCGACTTCCGCCGCGACCAGGTTGCCGAGCTGGCGATTGCGCGCGTCTTCGCGGCGCGCCTGATCGAGGGTAGCGCGGCGTTGCTGCGCGGTGGCCTGCGCCTGGCGCAGTGCGAGCGCATAGCGGGCCTGATCGATCACGAACAGCACCTGGCCTTGTTTGACCTGCTGGTTGTCCACCACCTCGACCGATGAGATCAGCCCCGAGATATCCGGCGCGACCTGGATCACGTCGGCGCGCACGTGGCCGTCGCGAGTCCACGGCGCGAACATGTAATAGGCAACCAGTTTCCACAGCACGAAGGCTGCAACCACGACGACGATCAGGGTCAGCAGAATTTGACCGACGGAGAACCAGGTTTTTTTCACGTTATTAGTCTGTGCGAAACGACGACGACAAGGCCCAGCACCAGCACATAGATGCCGAGATCGAAGATGGAGCGATGCCAGACGAAGCGGTAAAAGCCGACGCGTTCGAACACCGTGCGAATGGCCAGGTTGATCAGATAGGCGATCAACATCAGCACCAGCACGGCCGGCACGAACACGCCGAAAATATCGATTTCACCGATCATCGCGGGAACGGGCCAGGGAGAGGATTGGGTTGCGGGACGGGCGCATCAGGCAGCGGCCTCCGGTTCGGGCGGCGTGGGTGTGATTAGCGTGGCCGGAAACAGCGAAAGACGCAAGCCGACCAGCGCGTGCAGCGCCTCGCGCAATCTGCGCGCCGAGGTTTGCGCGGTCGGGCCCGGCGCACCGGCATTGGCGAGGCCTTGTGCGGTGACGCGCGCCACGGCTGCATCGATCGACGACATCAGGCTCTCGGGCACCGGTTGGCGCGCGCGCTGGTCGATGCACCATTCGAAGTATTCGCGCACGTCGTCGAGGACATGATCGATCGCGGCCGGCGCTTCGCCGCCGAGCTTGCCGGTCAGGCGGCGCAGATCGAGCGCGTTGAAGGCGATGCGCAGGTCGCGGAAGCTTTCGATCGACGGATGGCGGTGGTCGTCCGTGGCCGCAAGACGCGGGATCAATTGCATCAGGCGGTCGAGCATGCGCGCGGCGAGATTGCGCGGGTCTTCGATCGTCCGGGTGGACGCAGTCAGCACCACGTCGGCCCAGCTCGAGCGCAACAGCCGCGAGGCCGCGAGTTCGGCGCCAAACGGCCGCGTCGCGCGGGTCCACAGATACGCATACAGCAAGCCGGCAAGGCCCGCGAGATTGCTGTTCAGGAAGATCAGGAAGTCGGCCGAGTAGGCATCCTGAATGCTGATGAAGGTGGCCGTATTGACGGCCACGAGCACCGTCACCATGCTGAACTGCGGACGCGGAATTAGCGTGCCCACAAGGATGAACGGCCCGGCGAACAGGACGACCAGCATCGGGAAATCGTGCACGTGAGGCAGCACGGCGAACAGATAGATACCGGCGGCCACCACGGCGATCGCCGTGGCGACGAAGAACTTGAACACCATGGGCGCGGGTTCGTCGAGCGCGGCGAAGAAGCAGCACGCGATGGCGGCCAGCGTCACCGCGCTGGCGCCGTCCGCCCAGCCTGAGCCGATCCACAGACTGCACGCGATGATCACGGCGGCGCCCGCTGAAACCGTCGAAAACAGCATGATGCCGCGGTCGAAAAACTGCTCGGTGCCACCGAGCCGCCAATTGCGAAAACGTGGCCGCCACGAGCCTTCTTCGCGCGTGATGATGATGCGCAGCGAGCGGCAGTCCTGCCAGATATCGATGACCTGTTTCATGCGCCACAGCGCGTTCGAAAGCAGCGCGCCGTCCCAGGTCGCCAGCGCGGCCGGCAGCGGCTGCATCGCGGCGATGCGCTCGCGCAATGCGTTGGCTTCCGGGTCGGGGTGATAGCCTTCGCTGGCTTCAGGAAGCGGCGCATGGAACCATTTGATGACGTCGTTGAGCAACGTTTCGAGACCCTCGGGCCATGTCTGGCGGCCGCTGTTGTAGAGGGCGATCAGCGGATCGGCCAGCGCCGACATGATCGGCAGCAGCAACTGCATGCGCCCGCGCAACTCGTGAGCACGCGCCAGGATGTCCGGCCGGGTGTGGTCGTAGGCAAGCTGGCTCAGCAGCAGTTCCAGCCCGTTGATCGTGCTCGCGATGCGCTGGCGGGCCCCCGAAATCGCCGAGCCCGCAATGCGCCCGGACAGCGTTTCGGTCGCATAGAACGCAGCGTCGCGAAACCACGCGTCGGTCCGCTCGATGATGGTGGGTGCGAGCCGGCTGGGAAACAGCGAACTGCCGACAATGCTCGCGCACACGATGCCGAGCAGGATCTCCTCGGTGCGGCTGATTGCCAGATCGAACACGCCGCCTGGATTGGTCACCGAAGGCAGCGCAATGATCGGCATGGTGTAGGCCGCCAGCATGAAGACGTAGCTGCGCGCAGTGCGATCGGCCACCGCCAGATACAGCAGCGTGCCGATCCACAACGCGACGATCACGCTGAACAGATACGGCGATTCGACGAACGGCGGCACCAGCAGCACCGCGGCCGACGCGCCCAGCATGGTGCCGAGCGCACGATAAAGCGCCTTGGAGCGGGTCGCGCCTACAAACGGATTCGACACGATGTAGACGGTGGCCATCGCCCAGTACGGGCGCGGCAATTCGAGCGAGAGACCGATGTAAAGCGCGATCATCGCCGCGGCAAACGTCTTGACGGAGAACAGCCAGTCGCGGACGGAGGGATAGACCATAACCCGTTACCCGGCATCCCGGGGATTGGGCGGCGCCGCTGCGTCGGCCGCGAGCACGCCATGGCTCGTGCGTCGCCATTTTCTGGCAGCGACGACCAGGGTGCTGCTGACGGTGCGGCGCAAGGTATCGAGATTCGACATGGCCGCTATTGTATTTCCTAAATATTCGTTAGCAAGCTATTGAATCGGAATTTTTTGTGAAGCGCGGCTTTCGTGCCGCTGTCGCAAAAGCCCGGCTCATTTAGCCGTAAACGCGCTCCTTCACCAGTTCGATAAAGCGGGTCGCCGCGCTATTGCGCAGTCCCGCAGGGTAAGCAAGATGCAGCGGAGCACTTAACTTCGCGGGATTCGTCAATGTGCAATAGACGGTGCCAACCTGGTCGTAACGTTGCATCGACGCCGGCACCAGCGTCACCCCCAACCCTGCTGCGACCAGATTGATCCCCGACACCATGCGCGGCACCTCGCGCGCAATCCGCGGGACGAACCCGGCTTGTCTGCATGCTGCCAGGATATCCGCATACATGCCGGGTGCGCCCGGCCGGCGCACCAGAATGAAGTCCTCGTGCGCCAATGCCTTCAACGACACCTGCGGCCGTTTCTTGCCCGCTCCTTTCAGCAACGGATGCCCGACCGGCAATACCACCACCATCGGCTCGTCGAGCAACAACTCGAACGCCACGCCCTCGCGCACATCGACCGGCTTGCGGAGAAACGCGGCCTGAATCTGCCCCGCGGCCAAACGCTCGATAATCTCCGCCGCATTGAGTTCGGCAAGCTCCACGGCGACCTCGGGACACACCGCGCGAAAAGCCCGGATCGTCTCCGTCGTAAAAGGATGGAACGCCGCCGAACTGGTGAGGCCGATCGAGATCGTGCCGAGCTCGCCGCGCGCAATCCGGTGCGCCCTGTCCACCGACTGTTGCAGGTCCTGCAGCAAGCGTTGTGCGTCTTCCGCAAAGGCCTGCCCCGCGGGCGTCAAGCTTACGCCGCGCGGCATGCGCACAAATAGTTCGAAGCCGATCTCTTCCTCCAGCGTTCGAATCTGCTGCGAGAGGGGCGGCTGTTGCATGGCCAGCCGCTCGGCAGCACGCGTGAATTGGCCTTCCTCGGCAACCGCCAGGAAGTAGCGCAAGTGGCGAAGCTCCATCGTGTCCTGTCTCCTCGGTCGTGCCTTGTGTTCTGTGCATTGCCATATCGTATAAATATGGATGGTGCATAAAACAGGTATTTTACATTTACCATGCCCAATCCTACGATCTCGTCTATCGCATCGATCGAGGCCCGCGTTGCTCACGGCAAGCAGGCTCGAGCGTCCCGCGACATAAAACTAAATCGACTGGAGACGATAGTGATAGTCATGCCAAACTGACCTTCCGCGTGACGCTCGGTATCCGCCACCAGTTCTGAGTTTTTGAGCTTTCCAACGACGGATCTGACTATGCACCGCGTTCAAGACAGTGCACGGTGATCAGGAGCAAGCTGCATGACATTGAATCTTTCCCGACGTCTGGCGATGGGGTGCGCGGCAGTGGGTACCGCCTTGCTGGCATTGCTCACGCAACCGGCATTCGCGGTGCATGCCTACGAGTCGCATCTGAAGCCGGTGGCGACGATCTCGGATACACGGTTCGTGATCGACACGCCGCAAGGGCAAGCTGAATTTCCGCTGTACCTGTCGAAGGACTGGAGCGTCGCGCAACCGCAGGTAACGCGCGCGGTGATCGTG
The DNA here is from genome assembly GCF_009690905.1 of Paraburkholderia madseniana. GTDB lineage: Bacteria > Pseudomonadota > Gammaproteobacteria > Burkholderiales > Burkholderiaceae > Paraburkholderia > Paraburkholderia madseniana. The sequence continues at coordinate 32,922 of NZ_VOSW01000001.1, read as the reverse complement.
ATTCACGGCAAATTGCGCAACGCGGACGTGTACTTCCGTACGGCACAGAATGCACGCGACGCCGCCCACGCGGATCCCGACAGCACGCTTCTGATCGCGCCGCAATTCCTTGCCACGCTCGACGTTCGCGTGCATCACGAACCGGCCGATCTGCTGCGCTGGACCGGCGACGCGTGGATGGGCGGCGAAGCGGCGCGGGCTCCGCAGCCCATCAGTTCGTATGCGGTGCTCGACGCGATCGTCACGCGCCTTGCGGATCGCAAGCTGTTTCCGAATCTGCGGCACGTCGTATTCGCGGGGCATTCAGGTGGCGGGCAGGTCGTGCAGCGTTACGCGGTGGCGGCGCATAACATCGACGTGCTGACGAATGAGGGCATCGATGTGCGCTACGTGGTGGCGAGTCCGTCGACGTATGCGTATTTCGATGCACAACGGCCGACCACGCAAGGTGTAGCAGCGCCGTTCGATGCCGCGCAATGCGCCGATTTCAATCAATGGAAATACGGCATGGACAATCGGCCGCCATACCTCGACGACCGCTCGCCCGCACAACTCGAAGCGACTTATGCCTCGCGCCGTATTGACTACCTGGTCGGCGGCGCGGACGACGATCCACAGCAAAGCGCGCTCGATAGAAGCTGTGCCGCCGAAGCGCAAGGTCCGCAGCGTGTCGCGCGTGCCGAGGCGTATTACCGGTACCTCCAGTCGCGTCACCCGGAAGGGCTGAAGCAGAGCTTTCATATCGTGCCGGGTGTGGGTCACAACGGCGCGCGCATGCTGACGTCGGTCTGCGCATTGTCGGCAATGTTCGACACCCAAGGATGCGAGCAATGAGCGGGGCGAGCTTGAATCAGCGTGACGATGCGGCGTCCGCTACGGAGGCATCGAACGGACTGAGCCCGGCGATGGTGCGGCGCGCGATCTTTGCCTCGGTGCTCGGCAACGGGCTCGAATGGTTCGATTTTCTGATCTACGGCTACTTCGCGAAGATCATCGCGCTGGTGTTCTTTCCCGGCGGCAGTGGCTTCGTGTCGATCATGCTGACGCTCGCCACGTTCGCCGTCGGCTTTATCGTGCGACCGATCGGCGGCATTCTGTTCGGTATTTACGCGGACCGGGCGGGGCGGCGCAAAGCGCTCTCGCTGCTGATCATTTCGATGGCGGCGAGCACGCTGTTGATGGGCCTCACGCCGGGTTATGCCAGCATCGGCATCGCGGCGCCGTTGCTCGTGGTGCTCGCGCGGCTGTTGCAAGGGCTCTCGGTGGGCGGGCAGTTCGCGACGGCATCGGCGATGCTGGTCGAGTACGCGCCGCCGCACAAGAAGATGTTCTACGGCAGCTTCAATATGTCGGCGCAGGCGTTCGCGTTGCTGCTTTCGTCAGGCGTCGGCTATCTGCTGACCACGCAGCTCACGCATGAGCAACTGGTGGCGTGGGGCTGGCGCCTGCCGTTTCTGTTCGGCGCGTTGGCGGGGCCGTTCGGTTTCTACATCCGGCATCGCGTGGCGGAATCGCCGGAGTTCGAGCGCTTGCTCGATCAAAAGGATAAGCCGCCGCGCGCAACGGTGCGCCAGTTCTTCCACGATAACGGAGACGCGGCGATTTGCGCGATGGGCGTGATCATCATCGGCGCGGCGACCAATTATGTGTGGCACTCGTATTTGTCGGTCTATGTCGAGCGGCAATTGCATCTGCCGCTGTCCACCGCGCTGCTCGGCGCGTTTGTGTCGGGCGTGCTGAATCTGTTCCTGTTTCCGCTGTCCGGCAAGCTTGCCGATCGTTACGGCGCGTACCGGCTGTTCTATCCGATCGTAATCACGTGGATGGTCTGCGTATATCCGCTTTATCACTTCGTCGTGACGAATCCCACGCCGGGGCATCTGTTCATCGCGCAGATGGTCGCGACGGTGTTCCTCGCCGCCATGTCCGGTTCGCACCCCGGCATGCTCGCGACGCTGTTTCCGGTGCGCAGCCGTTCGGCGGGCGTGGCGCTGTCGTACAACATTGCGGTGACGCTGTTCGGCGGCATGGCGCCGCTCACCATCACCGGCCTGACGCATCTGACCGGCAGCAGTCTGACGCCGGCGTTCTACCTGATTTTTGCCGGTTGCGTGTCGCTCGCGATGGTGTATTTCACGCGCTCGGGACGTGAGCCGGGCGGCGCAACGGCGAAGTTCGTCACGCGTTAACCGCCACTAGCCAGACTGATTAGATGACCCACGAGCTTATTGCATGACCCAGCCTTTGATAACAGATGACGAACGCGCACCGAATGAACGTCCGGTCGCTGTCGTCGCCAGCCGGCACCTGAGTGTCGCGACGCCTGCGGGCAGCGGCACCGTGCCGGTGTTCGCGAACGGCGACTGGCTTGCGCCGACGTGTGACGTCAAGCGTGCCGTGATTCTGATTCACGGACGCCTGCGCAACGCGGACACGTACTTCCATCTGGCGGAGCGCGCGTGCGCAATTGCTGGTGGCGATGCAGCCGATACGCTGCTGATCGTGCCGCAATTCCTCGCGAGTGCCGACGTTAGCGCGCATGTGTTGCCGTCATCCACGCTGCATTGGGAATGGGCTGGCTGGATGGGTGGCGACAACGCCGAAGGTCCGGCGCCGCTCAGTTCGTTCGATGTACTCGACGCCATCCTGCAGACGCTGGCGTCGCGCGAGCAGTTTGCGTCGCTAACCGAGGTGGTGATCGCCGGGCATTCGGGTGGTGGTCAGGTGGTGCAGCGCTATGCCGTGGTGACGCGGGGTGAGGCGCCGCTCGTCGCGCGCGGAATCGCGCTGCGCTATGTGGTCGCGAATCCTTCGTCGTATGTGTACTTCGATGCGATGCGGCCGACCGCGTCCGGTGCATTCGCGGCGTTCGATGCGGCGGCGTGTCCGTCGTTCAATCGCTGGAAGTACGGGCTCGAGGAGTTGCCGGCCTATGCTTCGAGTGACCGTGAGGCGGGCTCGGCTGATGCGCTCGAATCGCGCTATGTGCGTCGTGATGTCACTGTGCTGCTCGGCGGCGCGGATTGCGATCCGCAGCATCCGGCACTCGACCGTTCATGCGCTGCGCAGACGCAAGGTGAGCATCGACTGGGGCGCGGACTGGCTTACGCGCGCTATATGGCGTCGAGGCATCCGGAAGGGGCGGCGAAGCATCGTACGTTTGTGATCGACGGCGTTGGGCACGATGCGAAGGGGATTTTTGCATCGGTGCAGGGGCTGGCGGCGTTGTTCGGCAAGGCATGAAGCGTGCTACTGCGATAAGGCCAGCTTTCAAAGGACTGTGCCGACATGAACAAGACCCGAATCCTCGCGGCCACGATCGCCGCTGTATCGCTTAGCGCCTTGCTGCCGTGCAGCGCGAATGCCGACGATGCGCCTAGCCCGTGCGCATCGCTCAAACGGATCGTTGCGGCTGCGCCGGACGGCCTGGCTTCACTGACACCGGAAGACGGCAAGGGCGTCGCGCAACCCTACGGCGATGACGCCCAGTGTTCGGCGAGCCGCGGGAGTTATCAATGCACGTGGACGCCGCATCACGACGCCGGTTCGAGTGCGGACGCGCTGCAGGGCGTCGCGGCGGACATCGCCTCGTGCCTGCCGGACGCGACGCATGACCAGAATTCACCCGGACGTCAGCATTTTTATCTGGGCACGCGCGCCAAACGGACCGATATCACATTGACGCGGGCTGATTCGAGCAAGTTGCGGCTGGTTGTATCGGGCAAATGAGTGGGCAGATGCGTTTCGGGCTGTCCGCGCGCGGCCCTTATTGCGACGCCGGCCACCATGTCCAGCCGCGTCGCGAGCGTCGCAACTCGACCATCGAGAGCGGCGCGATCTCGATGCGTGGAAACACGGCCGGCGGCGCTCCAAGCGCATGAACGATCGCGGCCCGGATCACAGGCGCGTGCGTGACGGCGACCACGTTTTGCGTGTTGCCTAGTATGACGCCCTCGCTCAACGCACCGTTTAGCGCATCGAGCCACTGTCCCACCCGCTTCACGAGTTGACTGAATGACTCGCCGCCGTGCGCGGCTGCGTCGGGATCATGTGTCCAAGTGGCGAGGTCGTGCGATGCTTCGAGCGCGAGATCGGCAAGGCGGCGGCCATGCCACAGGCCGTAGTGCATATCCGCCAGTCCTTTGTCGACCGATGTGCCTTGGCCCAATGCCGCGGCACCGAGCCCCAGGGCCGACGCCGTGTCGCGCGCACAAACGGCCGGGCTGACGAAAACCGCCGCGTCGTCCGGAATCGACAGGCGTGCTCGTGCGGCGGCCGCTTCGGCGAGGCCACGTGCATCGAGCGGGTCGTCGGCGGGGAAGCGGCCCGCGCGCATCGCCGCGGTCGATGCGTGGCTGATCAGTAACAGCCGTGTGTCCATTCAGTTGATTTCCATAAAGACCGGACTAAAGCGGGACGCCGCGTGCATGCTTTACGTTGCCGGGAGGCAAAGTTTAGCGCGTAGAATAGCGTCACTGCGAAGCACGGAAGCCGGTGAGAGCCCGGCGCGGTCGCGCCACTGTAATCGGCATTCACGAGCCGAAAGCCAGACCTGAGCTTCGCACCATCCCTCTTCAATCGACTATCGGGGCGCGTTACCCCCAGGAGATGTCAATTATGACCAACGCTGTTTTCGATTCCACGACACAGCCTGTCGCCCAACCCACGCCGATTCCGCTGCGTGAATTGCTGCCTTGGGTCGTGTTTGGCGGCTTGCTGCTGTTGCTCGCGCTGTATTTCGTTGGTGCGGAACAGGGTGCCACGTCGCTGGTGCCTGGCATGTATGTGCATGAATTCGTGCACGACGGCCGCCATCTGCTCGGCTTTCCCTGCCACTAACGGAGTCGAACATGGTTGGTAAATTGTTGGTACGCGGGATGCTTGCAGGCATCGCCGCGGGATTGCTCACGTTCGGCTTCGCGAGATTGGTGGGCGAACCGCAGGTCGACCAGGCGATTTCCTTCGAGGAAAAGGCCGACGCCGCCAAAGGCGAAGCGCCCGAATCCGAACTGGTGAGCCGCGGCACCCAGGCGGGCCTGGGATTGTTGACTGGCGTGGTCACGTACGGCGCCGCGTTCGGTGGCCTGTTCTCGCTGGTGTTCGCGTATGCGTATGGCCGCGTCGGCGCGCTGAGTGCGCGCGCGTTGTCCGCATGGCTCGCGCTTGGCGCGTTTATTGCGCTGGTGATCGTTCCGAACATCAAGTACCCGGCGAATCCCCCTTCGGTGGGCGACCCCGAGACGATCGGGACGCGGACCGGCTTGTTCTTCCTGATGATCGCGATCTCGCTGGCCGCAATGGTGTTCTCGCTGAAGGTTCGGCGCCGCGCGGCGCTGAAGCTGGGCGCGTGGAATGGCTCGATTGTGGCGGGCCTGGTGTTCGTCGTGATCATTGCTGCCGTGCAACTGTCGATGCCGACGATCAACGAAGTGCCGGCGGCTTTCCCGGCGGTGCTGCTGTGGAAGTTCCGCGTCGCGGCCATCGGCATGCAGGTGGTTATGTGGACGACAGTTGGGCTGCTGTTCGGCGCCCTCGTCGAGCGAAGCAAATTGCTGGCTCCCGCGAGCCGCAGCGCCGCGAAGTCCGCTTACCTTTGATGTGAATGGTGTGACCGCGCGAGCCGCGGTCACGCCGGCGTGCAGCGCGAGAGAAGTTAAATACATCAAGTACTTGGCGCGTTTGCAGGAATGTTATCCACAGGCTTGCGAACATTTTCTGTGGACAAGTTCCATGGCCGCATAACGTTATGCGAATCGCTTGGTTGCCCGAAGCCGGGGCAAATCCGACACTCACTCCAATCTCATGCAAACCGAGCCTGGAGCCATGTCGAATACATCAAACCTGCGCCCATCATGGGCCACTCGCATCACGACACTTCTGCTGCTGGCCGCATCGGCAATAACGACGACAACGGCAATCGCAGCGCCACCTTCGGGCGATCCGATCCTGATAGGCGTCAGCGGCCCGCTGACCGGACAGAACGCTCAGTACGGCGCGCAATGGAAAGCCGGCTTCGATCTTGCATTGGATGAGATCAACAGCCACAACGGCATCAACGGCCGCCCGCTGAACTACGTCTTCGAGGACAGCCAGAGCGACCCGCGCCAGTCCATCACGATCGCGCAGAAATTCGTCAACGACCCGCGCATCCTGATCGAACTCGGCGACTTCTCCAGTCCGGCTTCGATGGCCGCCTCGCCGACTTATCAGCATGCCGGCCTCGTGCAACTCGGTTTCACCAACTCGCATCCTGACTTCACCAAAGGCGGCGACTACATCTGGAGCCCGTCAGTCAGCCAGGCCGACGCCCAGCCGCTGCTTGCCGACCTCGCCGTGAAAACGCTCGGCCTCAAGCGCATCGCCGTGCTCTATCTGAACACCGACTGGGGACGCACCAGCAAGGACGTCTTCGTCAAAGCCGCCAACGAACGCGGTGCGCAAGTCGTGGCGGCAGAGGGCTATCAGTCGGCCGAGAAAGATTTCCGCGCGACGCTGGTGCGCGTGAGCGCTGCGAATCCGGATGGCATCGTGTTGATCTCATACTACTCCGACGGCGCGCAGATCGCCCGCCAGGCGCGCACAAGCGGTATCAACCTGCCGATCGCCGCAGCCAGTTCCGTGTATTCGCCGAAATTCCTCGAACTCGGCGGGACGGCTGTCAACTGTGTGGCGACGAACACCAGCTTCTTCCCTGGTGAATCCGGGCCTGAAGTGCAAAGCTTCGTCAAACGCTTCGAGGCGAAATACCACCGTGAGCCGGACGCTTTCAATGCTTATGCGTATGACGCTGTCATCATCGCCGCCTATGCGCTGCGCGCCGGCGGCCCCGACCGCAAAGCCGTGCGCGATGCGCTGCCGAAGCTGCATGACATTCCGAGCGTCGTGTTCGGCAAGGCCAATTTCGATCCGGCGACGCGTCGTGTGATCGGCGTGAAAAACATCAACGTGGTGGTGAAGAACGACAAGTGGGCGTTGCTTGAGAGTAAGGCGACGGTTGCCCAGAAGTAGGTATTTCGCTGTATGTCGAACGCTCCGAACATTCACAACATTCACGTCTTTTGTGCCATGAGCCTTTTACTCGACCACATTGTGATTCGCGTCCACGACCTGACGCAGACCATTGAAGATTTCACGGCGCTCGGTTTCACCGTGCAGCAAGGCGGTACCCATGCCGATGGCGTGACGCACAACGCGCTAATCGGTTTCGCCGACGGCAGTTACATCGAGCTGATCGCTTTCTTGCAGGCGGCGCCGCAGCGTCGCTGGTGGGATGTGGGGCAGCGTCATGGCGATGGATTTGTTGATTACGCGTTGTTGCCGTCGAGCGTGGGTGCTGTGATTGACGCCGCGCATGGGCGGGGCTTGCAATACGACGGGCCACAGGCAGGTGGGCGCGTCCGCCCGGACGGCGCGCGGCTCGAGTGGCAGACCGGCCGCCCGCAAACCAGCGACTTGCCATTCCTGTGCGGGGATATCACGCCGCGTGATCTGCGTGTGGCTGAAGGCGCAGTGCGTGAACATGCGAACGGTGTGCGAGGGGTGGCGAGCTTGACGGTCGCTGTGGAGGATTTGAAGGCGAGTTTGCAGCGGTATCGGGCGTTGCTTGGTTTTGCGGACGCGCGGACGGTGGCTTTGCCGGGGCTGGGGGCAGCGTCGGCGACGGTGTCGATTGGTGATGCGTCGGTTGTGTTGCTGAGCCCCGTGCATGTCGATGCCGCGAGTGTTACCCCCGAAGGCGCGGCGTTGCGCCGGCAACTCGCCACGCGTGGGGAAGGGGTGTTGGGTGTCGCTTTGCGCGCTGATGGTAAAGCGCAGTCGCGAGTGCTCGACCGTGATCGCACGCATGGCGCGTGGTTCGAGATCGTCGCGGGATGAGGGGAATCGCCTTTCGGCGCGCAGCGTGCAGCGCTTAGGAAGTTAAGTGGATCAAGTAGTTGGTGCTGTTGTGGGGTTGTTATCCACAGGCTTGCGAACATTTTCTGTGGACAAGTTCACAACAGCTACCGTCCCTTAACGCCGTGGGCAAACAGAATCCGAATCCCATCGCCGCTTACGCGCTCCTACGCCTAAGCGCCCAATTGAACGCGGGACCGGTCCGTGGCTTGGCGGCGCGTCCAGCCGGGACGGGTGGTCATCGTGTGGAGCGCAATCAGGTCGCGTCGTGGAAAATCACCCCGAGCGTGTGCCGGTGACCCGACCGCAGGCGGCTCACGCCGTGTCGCAGATTCACCCGATACACGCCGCGCGTGCCCTGCACCGGCCGGTGATGAACCGCAAACACCACTGCGTCGCCCTTGCCGAGCGGCACGACTTCCGTGCGCGACTGCATCCGCGGACGCTGCTCCGTCATGACGAACTCGCCGCCCGTGAAATCCTGGCCTGGCTCCGAAAGCAGAATCGCGACCTGAAGCGGGAACACGTGTTCGCCGTATAGATCCTGATGCAGGCGGTTGTAGTCGTCCTTGGCGTATTGAAGAATCAGGGGCGTTGGACGCAGCTGGCCGGCGGCGTGACAGCGCTCGATAAATTCGCCGTGGGCGACCGGATAGCGGACATCGATATTCATCGCCTCGTTCCAGCGATTCGCGACCGGCGCGAGGCGCGGATAAAGCTCGGCGCGCAACTTCGCCACCAGCTGCGGCAGCGGATACGCAAAGTACTTGTATTCACCACGACCGAAGCCATGGCGCGCCATCACGACGCGGCTGCGGTACAGATCGTCGCGCGGATAGAGCGCTGTCAGCGCGTCGCATTCCTGCGCACTGAGCAGATTGCGCAGCATCGCGCAGCCATATCCGTTCAGTTCTTCTTCGACATCGAACCAGTCGATCGCGTCGACGCGCTGCGTAAGCGAACCGGTGACGGTGCTGGAGCCTGACTCCCATGCGCCAGCGTGTTTCAGATCGGGCTCGAACCCCAGTTCCAGTTCCAACTCCGGCGACTGTGAGTGCAGATCCTTCGCGACCGTATTCATGAGCATTCTCCGTAAGGCGATTCATCGAACCATGACCGAGTGTAAGCACACGCCCAAGGCCACGCACTCCGACTCTTGCTCTCCAATTCCCGCATCGTTATGGCCGAGCCGCTCCAATCCGCCGCGTGGGTGTCCGGAGCGTCTTAAGCAAAAGCGAAGGCCCGGTTCGAAAATGCAAACTTCGCGAAACCTGCCGCAAGGTTTATCGTAAGACCTATTTCGTCCAATCAGTGTGTTTGGAGACTTTGCCCATGTCTGCTTCCCTAGAGAAACTCGACGACTGGCTCAACAAGGAAGCGGTGACCGAAGACGACATCACCGCGTTTCCGCTGACGGCAATGGCTGCCACCCTGGACCGGGAAGAAAGTGGCGATACGGTGCCACCTCTCTGGCACTGGCTGTACTTTCTGCCGATCGCGCCGCTGTCCGAGGTCGGTCCGGACGGTCATCCGAAGCGCGGTGACTTTTTGCCACCGGTGCCGTTGCCGCGCCGAATGTGGGCCGGTGGCCGCCTGACGTTCCATGCGCAGCTCAAAGTCGGCGAGCATGCGAAACGTACGTCGACCATCGCCAATATCGAAGACAAGACCGGCCGCTCGGGCCGTCTCGTGTTCGTGACGGTGCAGCACGCGATCGAAGTTGGTGGTGAACTGAAGCTCGAAGAAGAGCACGACATTGTCTATCGCGATGCGCCACAAGAGGGCGCCCGGCCACCGCAAGCGGCGCTCGCACCCGAGGGCGAAACGTGGACTCGTACGATCGATGCGGACGCTGTGATGTTGTTCCGCTACTCCGCGTTGACCTTCAACGGCCATCGCATTCACTACGACTACCCGTATGTGACCGAGGTGGAAGGCTATCCCGGGCTGATCGTGCACGGGCCGCTGATCGCGACACTCCTGGTTGATCTGGTGCGTCGTGAACAACCGGACGCGGTGGTGCAGAGCTTTGCGTTCAAGGCGTTGCGGCCTACCTTCGCTGGCCAGCCTTTTACGGTATGCGGCAAACCGGCTGCCGACGGTAGGACCGTCGACTTGTGGGCCAAAGACCACGAAGGTTATCTGACTATGCGGGCTACGGCCGCGCTTGCTTGAACTCTGGGAGAGTTGTTTGCGCGAACTACGCGGCAGGATTGGCCCAGGAGATTTGAGGGGCAATCATGAGACCAATGAACTGCTCTTCGATAACCTTGGCGGTCCTTTCCCCTGTCAATTCACCGCCTGGGTGACCGGCAACCCTGGCGGCAACCCCACCGGCGGTCCGCTATCCGGCAAACTGAACATCGCCATGGAACTGGGGCATTGAAATCCCCTCAGCACATCGCCCGTCAGTGGATTGGCGACACTGCCCGCACTCGCAATATCGAGCACGGCCTTGCGTCCGTCGAAATCGAACTCAACGCGTGTGCGGCCACGGGTCGCCGTATTGATCAGCGTCCCTTTGCTTAGCAGACGCAACAGCGCCCACGGGCCGTCGGTCGAAATCGTTGAGGTATCCGGACGAATGCGCGGGTTCGCTGTAATTTCCGCATGCGCACCGCCACGTGGCCCGGGCCAAGTTATGGAAAACGGCCGGACGGGGCCATGCTGGTATTGCTCGCTCTGACCGTCAATGTCGAGCACGAGTCCGGTGATCGTCGGGTCGAGTTCAGGGATGGTGATATCGGCTTTCCAGGCTAGTTTCTTCTGTCCTGGGTCTGTGAAAAACACATCCCTGATGGCCTTCGCACGCTCGAACGGCGCCAGACTCGGCCCCTGCACGGGCTCGGTTGCGCCTGGAAGCGTTTTGTAACGCCATCCGGCTCGCCGTGCTGTTCGCTCGGAGCCGGACAAAGCTGGCCGGCAGTGCTGGTTTCGCGGAGGGCATGGCTTTGCTGGCAAGCTGGCTCGACCTCTACCCCGACACGATCCATCCACAACTCGCGGTGGATGCGGATCGCGATGCTGCGTTAGAGATACGATCGAACGCACTCCAGGCGCTAACCGACGTCGATGGCCTGCTGTCGGATCTGCGGGAAATATTCCTCGTCAAGTCGACCGCTACGCGCCTGCAGGTCCGGGACGTGGAACGTGCATTTGCCCGACCACGCCCAGCCGACGCGCTTTCGCAGGACTCGGTGCGACAGCAACTGGACGATCTGCGCGCGCAGACTTGCGCAGTGTTGAGTGGATTCGATCAGGCGCTGGCGAGTTTCGAGGGCATCGAGACATGGTCCGAACTGCATCTGCATTCATTTGCCCCGGATCTGTCCGCGCTCGGTAACGTGCTGCGGCTGTTTGCGCGGCCAATTGAAAGCCTGGCCGCGCACGACGGCGTTCTGGAAGACGCAGCCGCTTGTGTAACGCAGGTCGGCGATATGGGTGCGCCACTCGACGTTACAACTACCGTACAGGTTGCGACAACGCCGCATGCAGCCGAGCCGGGCCAGCCCATGCGGAGCGCCTGCACGTCCGCGACTGATCGACTGATGGCTCTGGAGAAAATGCGCGAGGCACGGCATTGGTTCGAAACCCACGAGCCCAGCAGCCCAATTCCGGTGCTGCTACGGCGCGCAGAGCAGTTCGTGGGCAAGCGCTACGCCGAGGTGGTGCAGGCAATCCCGCCGGAGCTGCTCGTGCAGTGGGATACCGAGGCGTGAAGGTCGTTTGCGAATTTCCAATAAGAAACGACTGAACAAGCCATACCGCGCTGCCGGGGTGTCGGCAGCACTGGCCCACGACACCGCCCGACGCCCCGCCATCTCTACGGCGCACCAAGCTCACAAGCCCATCCAGCCCGATCCGCCACCCAACCCCGGGGCAAATACCCTTGCCGCCGCAAAATCCCGCGTGTATAGTTTCCGAACTTACTCTTGTTTCGCATCGGAAATTAAAGGGATTCTCATGGACGCTTCCACCATCCTCGCCGACCTCGGCATCGCCCACGCGGCGCAAGCCGGCGACATCGCGGTTCATTCGCCCATTACCGGCGAACTCATCGGCCGTGTGGCCAGCAACACAGTGGCGGAAGTCGACGCGGCCCTCGCCAATGCGAAAGAGGCATACACGGCCTGGCGCAACGTTCCGGCGCCGCGCCGCGGCGAACTGGTGCGCCTGCTCGGCAACCGTCTGCGTGAAAAGAAGCACGCACTTGGCAGCATCATCACGCTCGAAACCGGCAAGATCCTGCAGGAAGGCTTGGGCGAAGTGCAGGAAATGATCGACATCTGCGACTTCGCGGTCGGTCTGTCGCGCCAGTTGTACGGTCTGACGATCGCCTCGGAACGCCCGGGCCATCGTATGGCTGAAACCTGGCATCCGATGGGTACGTGCGTCGTGATCTCGGCGTTCAACTTTCCGGCCGCGGTGTGGTCGTGGAACGCGGCGCTGGCGCTGGTGTGCGGCAACGCAGTGATCTGGAAGCCGTCGGAAAAGACGCCGTTGACCGCGCTTGCCGTCAACCAGATTCTCAGCGAAACACTGAAGGAATTCGGCGACGCGCCGGCCGGCCTGACCGCACTGATCAACGGTGGCCGCGATGTCGGCGCGAAGTTGGTGGCCGACCCGCGCGCATCGATCGTCAGTGCAACGGGCAGCACGGAAATGGGCCGTACGGTCGGTGTTGAAGTGGCGAAGCGCTTCGGCCGCTCGCTGCTCGAGCTCGGTGGCAACAACGCGGGCATCGTCGCGCAAACGGCGGATCACGAACTCGCGATGCGCGGCATCCTGTTCTCGGCAGTGGGTACGGCGGGGCAGCGTTGCACGTCGCTGCGGCGTCTGTTCGTGCACGAGAGCGTGTACGACAAGACCATCGAACGTCTGAAGCAGTTGTATAGCAAGGTGCCGATCGGCAATCCGCTCGAAAAGGGCACGCTGATGGGACCGCTGATCGACAAGCAATCGTACGCTCGCATGCAGGAAGCGCTGCAGCAGGCTACGGCCGAAGGTGGCAAGGTGTTCGGCGGCGAGCGCGTCGAGGTGAAGGGCCATGAAGGCGGTTACTACGTGCGTCCGGCGATCGTCGAAATGCCGTCGCAAACGGCAGTGGTGCTGAAAGAAACCTTCGCCCCGATTCTTTACGTGCTGCGCTATTCGGATTTCGCAGATGCGGTCGATGCAAACAATGCGGCGGTGCACGGTTTGTCGTCGTGCGTGTTCACGACCGATCTGCGCGAAGCTGAACGTTTCCTGTCCGACTCGGGCAGCGACTGCGGTATCGCTAACGTGAACATCGGACCGAGCGGTGCGGAAATCGGCGGCGCGTTCGGTGGCGAGAAGGAAACCGGCGGCGGTCGTGAGTCGGGTTCGGATGCGTGGAAGGCCTATATGCGCCGCGCGACCAATACGGTCAACTACTCGTCGGCGTTGCCGCTCGCGCAGGGCATCGACTTCAATATCGACTGATCCGGCCAGTAGCGATACAGCGATAAAGCAGTCGATCAGTAGAGCATTCAGCAGAAAGCAGCGGCGCATCCACGCGCCGCTGTTCACAACTTCTTTCAGCAATTCGTTTGCGCCGCCCGCCGTTTCAGAGCGGCCACGCTACTCGTGGAGTGAGACGTGAGTTCCAAAGTCGTGATCGTCGGCGGTGGGGTGATCGGCAGCTCGATTGCGTATTTTCTGCGGCTTAATGATCCGTCGGTCAGCGTCACGGTGATCGAACGCGATCCGACGTATGCGCGTTCGTCGTCGGCGTTATCGGCGGCATCCATTCGCCAGCAATTCTCTACACCGCTTTCCATTCAGATGTCGCTATTTGGCATCGAGTTTCTGCGCTCGATCGGCGAGCGGCTCGAAATCGACGGCTCGAAGCCCTCGATCGATCTGCACGAAGGCGGCTATCTGTTTCTCGCCACGCCCGCCGGTGAGGCGACGCTGCGTGAGAATCACGCGCTGCAAAAGCGTCTTGGCGCCGATATCAGTTTGCTCGATAAAGACGCGTTGCAAGCGCGCTTTCCCTGGCTCAATACCGACGACCTCGTTGCCGGCGCTTTCGGCGAAAGCGGTGAGGGCTGGTTCGATGGTTACGGCCTCGTGCAGGCGCTGCGCAAGAAAGCGCAGGCGCTCGGCGCGCGCTACATTGCCGCCGACGTGACCGCGCTGCATCGCGACGGCAAGCATGTCACGCAAGTGCGAACCGCGGATGGTGAGGTCTACGCCTGCGATTTCGTAGTGAATGCGGCGGGCGCCTGGTCGCGCAAAGTCGCGCAGATGGCCGACATCGATCTTCCGGTGTTCGCGCGACGGCGCAGTATTTTCAATGTCACGTCGCCTGCGCGACTCGAACACTGTCCTTTGCTGATCGATCCCAGCGGCGTGTATTTCCGGCCTGAGGGCAACTCGTTCATTTGCGGTACATCGCCGTCAGCGGATAACGATCCCGACGATTTGCCGCTCGACGAAGTCGATCACGCACTATTCGACGACGTGATCTGGCCGACGCTCGCGCATCGCGTACCGCAATTCGAGGCGCTGCGCGTGCAGAACTGCTGGTCCGGCTACTACGAATACAACGTGCTCGATCAGAACGCAATCATCGGCTACCACCCGGACGTCGATAACTGCATTTTTGCCAATGGCTTTAGCGGGCACGGTTTGCAGCAGGGCCCGGCAACCGGCCGCGGTGTCAGCGAATTGATCCTTCATGGCCGCTATACGACGCTTGATCTTGGTTCGCTGAGTTTCACTCGTGTGCTCGAAAACCGGCCGATCGTCGAGAAGAACGTGGTTTAGCGCGCGCGTTCGAGGTGATGCGGAAAACGCAATACGTAGTGCGTAGATATCGTTTGCCGCCCACCCGGACGATGGCCACAATCGACGCGGATCTTCCATCGATGAAATAAGCGGCCCGTCACCATGTTCAAGTTCAATCCTGCATTCGAAGCGCCGACCGGTTCGCCGATCCGCGAGCTGTTCAAGTATCTGGCGCAACCCGGCATGATTTCGTTTGCCGGCGGCTATCCGGCGAGCGATCTGTTCGATCGCGAGGGTTTGGATGCGGCCGCCGCGCGTGCGTCGCAGCAGCCCACGCTCTGCCTGCAATATGGGCCGACTGATGGCCTCGCTGTCCTCAAGGACCAACTCGCGCTTTTGATGACGCGGCGCGGTACGCCTTGCACGCCGCAGGAATTGCTCGTCACGACGGGTTCGCAGCAAGGCTTCGATCTGCTGTTGCGCGTGATGGTCGCGCCGGGCGACGTGGTGCTGGTCGAACAGCCTGCCTATCCGGCGACCTTGCAGGCATTGAAGCTGCAGGAGGCGGACGTGGTGACGGTGCCGGTCGATCAGGACGGACTCGATGTCGCCGCGCTTGCCGCGTTGCTCGAAGCGGGCACATTAGCTCGCCCACCGAAGCTGCTCTACACCGTCCCGACCTTTGCCAATCCGACTGGCGCGACCTTGTCGCTCGAACGCCGCATGGCGTTGTTGAAGCTCGCGGCGCGTCATCATTTTCTGATCGTCGAAGACGATCCCTATGGCGATCTGCGTTTCAGCGGCGCGGCGCTGCCGTCGCTGCTCGCGTTGAGCGATCAGGTGCCCGGTTCACGCGACTGGGTCGTGCATTTTTCGAGTCTGTCGAAGATCGTCGCGCCGGGTTTGCGGGTCGGCTGGATGATCGCGCATGCGGAAATTTTGCGCCGTTGCGTGGTCGCCAAGCAGACCGTCGACCTGTGCAGTTCGCCGTGGACCCAGGCGATCGCCGCCGAATACCTCGCGAGTGGAGCGCTGGAGCGTCATCTGCCGAGGATCATCGACGCGTATGCCGTGAAGTGCCGCACGCTGTGCGATGCGCTCGATGAGCATCTGGGTGACGCCATCGCGTTTCATCGTCCTGCCGGCGGCATGTTCGTGTGGGCGCGATTGAAGGGCGGTCAGAATGCGTCCGACACGCTGCGCGCCTGTATCGAGCGCAATGTCATGTTCGTGCCGGGCGTCGCTTTCTATAAAGACAATATCGATTTGACGGCACTGCGCCTGTCATTTGCAGCGCCCGGTGTCGCCGAAATCGAAACCGGCGTGCAGAGAATGAAGCAGGCGCTCGCACTGTTTTGATGACAGCTAACGCGGCTAACATAATATTGGCGGTAAAGCAGTAAGGGCAATACATGAAATAACCCGGTGAGCACGTTGTGCGTAGCCGGGTTTTTTTATGCAGGTGCTAAGTCGCTGAGATTTAGCATAACCATCCCGATCCGGTAAAGAGGCATCAGGCCACGCCTAGCCGGACTACGCCAGCGGGCTCTCTTTTGCGCTGTTCAAGCCGGCAGCGGGCGCAAGCATCCCTTCCTTTGTATGCCGCCGCTTTCAGCCACCGTTTAACTCAAGCCGCTGCTTCAAACGAGCCCGCTTTCTAAAGATTTAATTTCGCTTGTTCAATATTTCCGTCAAACTCCTGAAACATGGCTGAATGTTAAATGGAGAGTCCCGCTGGTTTTGGGCTAAAAATATCGGTTATCATCGCTGCCTTCGGCGAATGATTTCGGTGAGTTAATTCATCGGCCATCCACGTTAATACCGTCGCATCGAACCAGAAAAAATCAGATGAAGATGTCGCGAAAAAAGATTGCAATCCTGGTAGTCGGTCTTCTGGTCGTGGCCGGCATCGTCATTCAGGCGGTGTGGCGTCCATTCGGGCATCGCAAAGCCGCCGGGACCAGCGAAATCGTGCTTGATATTCATCACCCGGATGCGGTGATCGACAGCGAAGCGCTCTCACGTTTGCCGCGCGACATTTTACGTGTGCCGCTGTTACACGACGTGCTGACTCAAGACTTCGTCGACTATTACGAATCAAACGACACACGCTTGTCCACAGAAGGCGCGCTGCGCCGTCTCGCGTTCGAACATCAACTCGACTGGCGCGATGAACTGATCCGCCGCGTATTCGACGAACCCGCGCATGTGCTGCTGTGGCGCTCGCCGGACGGCCGCCTCGGTTACTGGGTGATGTCGATGCACCGTAACGGCCTGGCGAAGCTGCTGCAAGGCTTCGGCAACGTCGCCGCGAGCGACTCGCAGTTGAGCCAGGTCGCCAAACTCTCCGGCGACGTACCAGTGTACGCGTTGAAGCTGGCGGTTGGCCGCACGATTCTGTTTGCCACGAAGGACGACCGCCTTGTGGTGATGTCCGCCCCGGGCGTGCTGCTCGACGCGAAAGGCAGCTTGCTGGGCGAGCGGGCTGACGCCGTGTCCGAGATGCTTTCTTCCGGCCGCGACGATGCGACGCGCGCCTATCAGCTGGACGCGCCGGGCGATGCGCCGAAGGGCCACCGGTTGGTGGTGTCGGCCAATTATTTGTCGTTTGGTTATCAGGCATTTTTCTCCGGCATCGACGCACTGCGATTCGATTTTTCGCCGAACGGCAGCGCTGCGGCGAACTGGCAGACTGCCGCTTTGATCGAGCCGGGCAAGTTGCCGCAAGCGTGGAATAGCGCCGACTTGTGGCGCGCGTTGCCGGCCAATCCGGCTGCGTGCACGAGCTTGCCGGCGGACTGGAAAGAAGCGTCGGGCCTGTTGGGCAAGGTGGCCGATGTGGGCGCGGATGGCGCTGCTGCGATCGGCGATCAGCTCACCGGTCCCGCGGCCGTCTGCTGGTATGCGAAGTCCACGTTGGTTGCGCCGGTGTTCGTTGCTCGCGTGAAGACACAGGACGCGGCGAGCATCGCTGCGCTGCAGAGCGCACTCGGTAAGACCTTTGGCGACGTGATCGGCGCGTACGAGGCGAAGGCCGCTAAATCCGGCGAGGCTGATTCGGGCTATCGCCGCTTGCCGGTCACGAAGCACGACCAGGGCGCCGGCGTTACCGTGTGGCAACGGCAGGTCAGCGCGCTCTCCGGTACGGCGCTGTCCAGCAAGGCGTCGTTCGCATCGCAACTGTCGGCGGAGCGCTATTTCCCGGTGACGCTCGCGCTGGCGCATGGTTATCTAATTTTCTCCCCTGATTCACGTCTAGTCGACGACACGCTCGCCGTGCTCGACAAGCGTTATCCGGCGCTGGCCGATACGCTCGCGCCGCAGCGTCTGCCGCGCACGATTCTCACGCTGACACCTTCCTCCGCGGCTGCGTTGATCGAACGCGAAGCGGGCGCGGCATTGCCGGCGGATCAGGAAGCGGTGTTCCGCAATGCGTCGCGCACCCATCTCGTGCCGAAGCTGCATGCGCTGGCACACTACCCGCCGGTTTCGTTGACGCTGCCGCAGAGCTTGCCGGGGTCGACGAGTTGGGTCCCGGTGGAGTGGTGGTTCGATCGCGCGAAGGCGGGTGCGGATGCCGGCGCCACCGCGGGAGTAGCAGACTCGCCTGCAGATCAGCCCGGCACCGAGGGCGACTAAGTGCGCTGCCTTCACGTCCCCGACGTGGCATTCGCGACGAATGCCCGCACGGCACGCCGCATCTGGCTCGCGCGCGCTGCTTCAGCGCTCGTCATGGCTAGCCTCGCGCCGTACGCGAACGCGCTCACCAGCACAACCGCATCGCCCGACCCCGACGCGCTCTCCCCGCAGCAATCCGCCGCATTTCGCGCGTGGTTCGTGCGCATCGTCGACCAGCAAATGCGCCGCGGTCCGACGCCGCGCTGGACGCAACGCGATTGCGCAGGCCTCGTGCGCTTTGCCGTCGGCGAGACGCTCAAGCCGCATGACACCAAATGGTTGCGCGCGAACGGCATGACCAGTCTCACGGACACCAGCAGCATGCCGCCCGAATTGCAACTGTCCACGTCGCAACGCGGAATCGCGAATCGTTGGACGCGGCTCGACGGGTCCACCGGCGCGTATGCGTCGGCGATCGCACTGATTCAACGCAATAGCCGTTTTGTTTCGAAGGACGTGAACCAGGCGCTGCCTGGCGACCTGTTGTTCTTCGACCAGGGCGACGACCAGCATCTGATGATCTGGCTGGATCGCTACATCGCTTATCACACAGGCACCGTTACGCCGACCGATACCGGTCTGCGCGCCGTGGCCGTCTCCGACCTGATGCAATGGAAAGATTCCCGCTGGCAGCCGCTCGACGGCAATCCGAATTTCGTTGGCGTGTTTCGTTTGGACTTTCTCACACCATGACCCGAATGAACTCCGTCACCGCGTCGCGCGCCTGGCTCGGCAACCTGAAACGCCGCGCAGGCTTCACCGTGGTCGCGCTCTTTGCGGCCCTGACGCTCGCCATCGCACCAACGGCCTATGCCGACGACGTCGCCTCGAGCAGCGCCGCCGACACCAACATCGCCGCGAACCCGACGCTGCAGACAGCGCCATCGAGCAACTTCGCGTCGCAGAAGGTCGACGGCCAGCCGTTCTTCCTGCTCTCGGATGCGAGCTTCGGCAGCGATCAGTTGGCGCAGGTGCGTCTCGAAGCGCCCGGGCGCGAGTTCAAGGATGCGCTGCAAGCGTATGGCGGTGCGGATATCGTCGTGTATCGCGTGCCGAAGCCGCTGGACTTTTTGAAGGCGCAGAAGAATCTGCATCGCCTGAACGTCGCGCCGAATTATCAGGGCGAAGGGCTGGCAAATACGCTGGCCTATCTGTGGGACCGCTGGTTCACCGAAGCGCGCCGCGCCTGGCAACGTGTGCTGTCGTTCGCGACGCGAAGCAAGGCAACCGAAGCCGAGCCTCAATTCAAGCTCGGCGAGCAGACCGGCAAACAGACGCAATTCCAGCGGAACTCGCAGTTCGCGCCGCTGAAGGGCTATGACATGGTCGCGCGCTTTCGCTATCCGATTTGGGACGCGAAGGTGATCGAGCCGCCGAAGGGTGTCAATCTCGAAGGCAGCAGCAGTAACTTCATCGAAGCGAGTTCGGGCAACGTGATGATTCCGGTGGGCAAGCTGCCGCCGGGGCTGTATATCGTCGAGGCGGTGATCGGCAACTATCGCGCGCATACCTTGCTGTTCGTATCGGACACGGTTGCGGTTGTGAAAGCGGCATCGAGTGGCATGCTGGTGTGGACCACCCGGCGCGATAACGGCAAGCCGGTGGCGAATACTGACGTGAACTGGACCGACGGCGTAGGTGTGCTGCAAAGCGGCGCCACCGGCAGCGACGGCGCACTGGTGCTGCAACACGTGAGCCCTGAGCGCAGTTACGTGCTCGGCACCGATCCGCAAGGCGGCGTATTCGTTTCGGAGAATTTCTACTACGACAGCGAGATCTACAACACCAAGATCTACGCGGTGACCGATCGTCCGATGTACCGGCCGGGCGACGCAGTGCATGTGAAGTTCATCGGCCGCACGTTCCAGAACGCGACGCAATCCACCGCGCCTGCAGAAGCCGATATCAAGCTCGACGTGCTCGATCCGAACGGCGCACCGGTGGCGACCAGCAAGGTGCATTTTGCTTCCGATACGGGCGCGGACGCGTCCTTCACGTTGCCCGCCGATGCTACCGCCGGTGGCTATACGCTGCGCTTCGATTACAACGGCGATGTATACGGCAGCGCATTTCGCGTCGCCGAATATGTGAAGCCGCATTTCGACGTCAACCTGTCGATGGATAAAACCGACTATGCGACGGGCGAGCAACTGAAGGGCAAGATCCAGTTGCGCTATCCGGACGGCAAACCGGTTCGCGACAGCAAGGTCTCGGTCACGCTGCGTGCGCAGAAAGTGACGATCGTCGATGGTGAACTGCGCTACGCAGGGCTGTTTCCGGTCAAGCTGGAACAGCAGGAACTCACAACCGATAGCGACGGCAATGCAAGCCTCACGCTGCCCGCTGCAAAAGAACCGAGCCGTTATGCGTTGACCCTGTTCGCGCAGGACGGCGCGGCCTACAAGGTACGTGTGACGCGTGAGGTGCTGATCGCGCGCGGCGCGACGCCTTATCGCTTGTCAACGGCCAAGTCGTTTTCGCAGCCGAAGGAAGCGGTCAAGTTCGATCTGCAGGCGCTCGGCACGATCGATCCGTCTTCGCGTGCGCCGGCCAAGTGGGAATGGACACGCCTTGAATCGCAGACTCATGGAGAAGGCGCAATCAAGGGAGCAACGGCGGGCGGCAAGCTGTCGTTCCCGGTGCAATTCGACGAACCGGGTTCGTACATGCTGTCGGTCAAGGACGACACAGGCAATCTGCTTGCAGCAGCGAGCCACTGGGTGGCGGGCGATGGCCTGAAGGCGATTCCGGGCAGCGTCGAGATCGTGTTCGATCGCGACAGGTACAAGATCGGCGATACCGCCGAGGCGCTGATTACCTTCCCGATGCCGGTCGACGATGCCCTCCTGACACTGGAGCGCGACAACGTCGAACATCGCGCGTTGCTGACAGCCGGCGGCGACTGGCTGCAGTTGCAACGCGTGGCGCCGTCGCAATGGAAGGCGCGTATCAAGGTCGGAGAAGCATTCGCGCCGAACATGACGTTCTCGGTGCTGTACGTGCATGCCGGCGAATACGTGTTCCAGAACGCGGGCATCGTGGTCGCGCAACCGCAGATCGAATTGAACGTGAAGAGCGGCAAGCCGGTGTACGGTCCGGGCGATACGGTCACGCTCAACTTCGACAGCACGCTGAACGGCAAGCCGGAAGCAGCGAATCTGACGGTCAGCGTGGTCGATGAAATGGTCTACGTGCTGCAGCCGGAGATCGCACCGAATATCGTCGACTTTTTCTATCATCCGCGTCGCAACAATGTGCGGACATCGTCGAGTCTGTCGTTCATTACGTACGACCTCGCGCGCTCGCCGTTGAAGGGTGCGCCGGGCGGGCCGCAACGCGCCAACTACAACGAGCGCGGCGTGAAGGTGCTCGAACGGCCGCGTCGTGACGATCAGGACACAGCCGCGTGGGAAGGTACGCTGAAGACCGACGCGAATGGCCACGCCACCATGACCTTCAAGATGCCGGACTCGCTGGCCCGCTGGCGCGTCACCGTGCGCGCGGCGGCGCCGGACGGCATGGTCGGACAACGTACCGCGTATGTTCGTTCGGACAAGGCGCTGTATCTCAAGTGGAGTGGGCCTTCGCATTTCCGCGTCAACGATCAGCCGGCCATCGACATGATCGCCTTCAATCAGACCGACGCGGATATGGACGCCGAGTGGGTGGTCGACGGCGGCGGTCTCTCGTTGAACCAGAAGGTCACGCTCAAGCGCGGCGCGAACTACCTGCGTTTGCCGACCGGTGCGTTGAAGGCGGGTGTGATCAACGCGAGCTTGCGTCGGGCGGGTAAGGATGTGGATCGCTTGCAGACCACCATCCGGCTCGATGCGAGCGGCTGGCTCGATCTGCATCAGAACACAGTGGCGCTCGACGGCTCGAACAAGCCGCTCAATCTGCCGCAAGATGCGCAGGACGTCAGCGTGCGCTTCATCGGCAGTGCCGCGAGCCAATTTGCACGTGTCGCCGACGATCTGATCAACTATCCGTACGGATGCGCCGAGCAGACGTCGAGCCGCCTGATTCCTTTGGCGCTCGCACACGATGCGATCGGCCGCGGCCTCGGTGGTGACAGCGGCGCCAGTTCGACGCAGGGGCTCGAAGCGCTGTTGCGCAATCAGCGGCAACGTCTGGCGATGTTGGCGGGTGTCGGCGGCACGTTCGGCTGGTGGGGCGATACGACCGGCGGCAGTTCGCTGATCACGACCTACGCGTACTACGCGGACTGGCTCGCGAGCCGCAGCCTCGGCATTACGCTGCCCGCCGACAACTGGCAGCATGCAATGGACGTCTATCGCGATGCCGGTGCGAAAGAGCCGCTGCTGCATCGCGCGTTGGCGCTGTGGTTCATGCAGCAGATGGGCCTGCCGGTCGCGACGCCGGTGTCGGGTGTTGCGGCGGACTTGCAGAGCGATGCAGCGGCCTCGGCCAATGCTTCCACTCCTGCGCGCAACGGCACGTATGGCGCGTCGGACAGCATCGTGTTCGCGCAAGCCGATTCGCCGCGTGGCAAGCAGATGGCGACGCTGCTGGTCGCCAATATGGCGCGTAGCACGAGTGCTCAACTGCCGGACGGCTTTGATGCAGCGGCGAGTGCCGCACGCACGGCATTGGTCAACGATCCCGCACCGCTCGTGCAAAGCCTGCTTTACATGACAGGTGGCGACGGCGGCGCGGCGATCGATGCATCGGCCTTGCTCGCGAAGAGCAGCGCCGACTACCCGACGCTCGATCGCGCACTGACGTTGCTGTGGGTGCGTAAAGCGCTAGGTGGCGACACGGCGCCGGCTTCGTTGCCGTTGCTGCAAGGTGCGGGTTGGACGCGCGCTGCGACGCCGACTGGCACGCCGCTGTGGAAGTGGACCGGCGCTGCTTTGCCTGCCACGCTCGATGCAGGCAGCGCGCGCACCGACGTGAACGCGCTGGTTGCGTTCCGCAGTCATACGAGCGAGGACAGCCGACTGAACATCACCGTCGAACGTCGTTTCTACAAGCTGGAGCCGCTCGAAGTGAAGGTCGATCCGAAGAAGGCGGGTGGCGCCGAGAGCCAACTGGGTCGCTCGGCATTTACTGCGCGCCTGGTAAAGCCAGGCGATGCGATCGACAGCAATGCGCTGTACGTCGACGAAGTCACGCTCACACCGCGCTCCGGCAATGCATACCACTACGGTCTGCTCGACGCGCCGCTGCCGCCGGGCGGCGATGTGGAGGCGACAAGCTGGGGCGTGTCGATTGACGGGTTGCCGGGCGAGAAGGAAGGGGTAAGCGGTCCGCAGCCGTTTGCGCGTGCCGCTTCGTATGAGATGGGCGAGCTGGCCTATCACCAGCCGGTGCCTTTGCTCGATCGTCCAGTGAGGCTGCGGCAACTGGTGCGCTTTGCATTGCCGGGTACGTTCGCGTTGCCGCCTGCGCGCTACTTCCGCATGTATCAGCCGGACGCCAAGGCGTTCGAAGGCGGCAAGAGCGATCGCATGACGACTCTGCGTATTCAGTAAGCGAGACCGCTATGTTCTCCGCTCTTCGGCACTCGCGCGATCGTCTGGCAGCTACGCTGCGGATTGCGCTCGCCGTGGGAGTGGGGTGTGTTTTGAGTGGCGCGGGTGTGGCAGCGACTGCGGCGATGGCATTGTCGACTGCGTCACTAGCTGCGGTGGCAAGCTCGGCGCCGAACGCGTCGTCAAGGTCGGCGACGAGCTCATCGCTAAATGTGCCGTCAACGTCGTCGCCAAGCTCATTGCCAGGATCGGCGTCAACCATATCGCCAACCTCGCCGTCAGCCGCACCACCGGTAAACATGCTGCGCTTCGCCTGGTTGCGCGACGGTCAATCGCTGCTTTGGCAATTCAACGCCGGCGGCGGCGCGGACGGCCTCGTGCCGCAGTCGGCGAGTCCGTTGCCGGCGACGCTGGAAACGCCGCTCGGCAGCGTGTGGAAGCTGTTCGTCTACGGTTATCTGGTCGATCGCAATATCGCTACGCCGGATTACACCTGCAGCGGCGGCGATCCTGAAGAAGTGTATTGCTGCATGACGGGCGGGCACATCGACCGCGAACATGCGCTGGTGCAATCATGCGGACGTTTTTTCGAGCCCGCACGCCTGCAACTCGATCCCGCCGATTGGCGCAAGTATTGGACCGCCGCGCATGCACCCGCGTGGCTACGCGACCTTCACGCGATGACACCGACGCACCGCGTGCCCGTGACCGACCTGCTCGCTGCATTGCAGGCGATGCCAGCCAAGCCGCGCGAAGCGGCGGCGAGTACGCTGGTGTCGGTGCTGACGAGCGGGCGCGGCGAAGGCACCGTGTCGCTATATGGCAGCCTGCTGCGCGCCAAAACCTGGACGATGCCGGATCCCGCGCGGCCCGGCGCCTCGATCGGCGGCGCGGCAGGCTGGCTCGCCGATGGCACGCCGGTGTGGCTCGGCGGCGCCGGCGGCAGCGCGCGCGTGCTGGCGGCCGCCGCGCCGCGCATCGCGCCGTTGCTCACACAAGTCGCTGTACCGGACGACAACGCGTGCGTGCTGGTCGACTTCTTCAGCCGTTATCCGATTCGCCAGGTGCTCGGCGACAAAGGTCCGGCTGCGGTACCGGACGGCCCGTTGCGTGGCGAGTTCCGGATCGGCTTCGTCAATGGCAACTGGGCACGTGTGGAAAGTCGAGGCGAACTGCGGCTCGATCGCGACGCTGCAGGCGCACCGCAAGTAGTCGGCCGTTTCGGTATGAACGACTACGTCGCGCGAGTGGTCGAGCGGGAGGGCGACACGAGCCAACCGGAAGCGGCCAAGGCGTTGGCGGTAGCGGCGCGGTCCTACGTCGTGCAGCACGGCAATCACGATCATGGCTGTTTCCGTATCGATGACAGCAGCAACACGCAGCGCGTCCTGCCGCGCGTGCCGACTGCCGCCGCGCGTCGTGCCGCGGATCTGACCGATGCGCTGGTGCTCACCGGCGTGCCGGTCCAGTATCACCACGACAAGGCCGCGCCCGGTCAGATGAGCTGGCTCGCCGCGAAGGCGTCCGCGCAAACCGGCCTCACGTTCGACACCATTCTCTCGCGCACCTGGCCGCAAGCGACCTTGACGTCGTTCGAGAGCCCCTTGTCCGGCGATTGCATCCAGGTGGCTGGCGCCCAGCAATGGCTGCAACGCAACGCGCCGTTGTGGGCGCGGCGTATGGACGGCGCGCCCGGCTACGAGACGCCCGATCTGCCTGCTGTGTGCGCGGTGCGCGAAGGTCGGCCGTATGCCGATGCGCAGCGCAATCGCGTGTACGTGTATCGCTTGCAGACCGAAGAAGACCGTATCGCGCTGGCGCATGAATATATTCACCTCGCGTTCCAGCATCATCCGCGTGGGCTCGATGAAGAATTCGTCGAACGTACCGCGCGCACGCTGATCCGTACCGACAATCCGATCCAATGAACACCGTCTCGCGCTCGCTTTCCGCCGTGTTCCGCGCGCTTCCTGTGATGCGCCACGTTCGAATTCCTGCGGCCATTGCCTTGGCGCCTCTTATGCAGTGCGTTCGAGTTTGCGTTCGCGTGGCTGTTACCTTGCCACCTCTTGCGCGCGGTGTTCGTTTTCACATGGCAATTGCTGTGGCCTCGGCTGCGTTGGCGGCGAGTATGGTGACGAACGTGCAAGCCGCCGGCGCGGACGGCAATGGCGGAGCGCTCGCCGACCTCACCGGCGCGTTCGGCGGCTGGCGCCACAGTGGGCTGACGAACGAAGGCGAGCACTTCGTCGCGGCGTATCCCCGGCCGCCGGTCGACCGTGGCGCGCAACGCTATCGCACGCTGATCGAAGGGTGCCTGAAGCACATCGACAAACACGCGCGCAAGCCGCCCACGCTGGTCGTCAACGGCAATCCAACGCCGCTCTATACCGACGACGAAGGCGCATTCGCACGCCCGTGGGCATTCGGCGCAGGCTCGAACAGCATCGAGTTGATTTCCGCCGACGGCAAGCAGCGCCAGCGCATGCAGTTCTACGAAGCCGACCGCAGCAAGCCGCAGGCGAAGCTGCGCGCGATCGTCACGTGGGATGATCCGAAAGCGCAGGTGGATCTGCACGTGATCACGCCGGACGGTCTGCACGCGTTCTTCGCCAATCCGACTCTCGAAGACGGCAGCGGCTTCGATGTCGATTCGGTGGACGGCGCGGGGCCGGGGATATTTTCGTCGGCGGCACCCGAGCACGGTACATGGCTGTTCTTTCTGAACTACTGGGGCAACTTCGATTCGATCGGCTACAACTTCGACGCCGCCGCGCACGAGCGCGACGTGATTACCGCGACGTTGACGCTGGTGTTCAATGAAAACACGCCGAACGAGCGGCGTGAAACGATGGTCGTGCCGCTGCGTAAGATCGGCGACCTGCAGCTCGTGAAAAGCGAGCGACTCTGACAGCGGGATGGGAGCAGTGACGATGAAGGTCAAGACGACGGGTTGGATGAAGGCTGGCTGGATGATGCTCGTCGTCGCCTGTTTGCAGGCTGCGACGGTGGCGCACGCGAGCGATATCGACTTCGGCGCGCCGTTGAACGGCTGGCGCAACACCAGCGGTGACAGCGAGCGCTATACGCAGGACGTGCACTATCCGGCGGTGTCGGTATCGACACCGGAAGGGCAGTCGAAGTTCGCGTTGATCGAAGGGCAGATCCGCAACACGCCGAAGAAGAAAAGCACCACGGTGGGCACGCTGGTGGTCGACGGCACGCCGTTGCCGCAGCGGGTGGAGGAAGACGGCAAGTTTTCGCGGCCTTACGCGTTTCCGTCCGGCAGCAACAGCGTGGAACTGCGGGCGCCGGATGGCTCGCGCAAGCGCGTGCAGTTTTACGACGCCTACAGCGGCAAGACGCAACCCAAGTTGCGCGTGGTGCTCGCATGGGACACCGATGGCACCGATCTGGACTTGCACGTGGTGTCGCCGGACGGCGTGCATACGTGGTATGGCGACCGGGTCGCGCCGAACGGCGGCGCACTCGACGTCGACGTGACGACCGGCTACGGCCCGGAGATTTACTCTTCGGCGGCGCCGTTGAAGGGCACGTATCTCGTCTATGTGAATTACTACGGTAACGGGAACAGCGGCAGCGATATGACCGTCGCGCAGGTGACGATCATCACGAACGAGAACACGCCGAACGAGAAGAGCGAAACCATTCGGGTGCCGATGCGTAAGCCGGGCGAGCTGACGCTCGTGAAAACATTCGTGATGCCGTAAAACAGTTGCTCTCTTGCGGGCCAGATTTCAAATTTTCACGCTGTCGTAGTCAGTTTTGCGAAGGAAAGACCACCCGCCCGCCGTGCATATGCGCTTATGCGCATGCGGGCCTCAAAAACGTATATTTGCCAGCCGGGGGAAGAAAAAATGAACTCACTCGACCAGAAGCAACCGCTGTTGAGCTATGACGGCAAGGTTGGAGAGCTGTACGGGATATTCATCAAGAATCTGTTGCTGCAGATCATCACGCTTGGCATTTATCGTTTTTGGGCCACCACGAATACCCGCCGATATATCTGGTCGCGCATGCGTTTTCAAGGTGAGCGATTTGAGTACACCGGAACGGGCGGCGAACTGTTCAAAGGTTTTCTACTGGCGATTGCGATTATCTTTGGCGCGATTGTCGGTGCTGGCATTCTTAGCGCGATTCTGCGCGCGATCACAGGGAGCGCTGCACTGGCTCTCGTGCCGATCATTGTGCTCTACATCGTGATCGCGGTGATCGCAGCAGGGGCGTATTTCAGCGCGCAGCGTTACCGCTTGAGCCGCACCCAATGGTGTGGGATTCGCGGCGGCATGACCGGCTCGTCGTGGGTCTACGGCGCGTACGCATTGCTGTATGGCCTGCTGTGCATCGTCACGCTTGGACAGATGGTGCCGTGGGTGTCCATGCGCCTTGCGGAGCGACGCATCAACGCGAGCAGTTTCGGCAGCCTGCCGTTTCATTTTGAAGGCCGCGCGCGTGCGCTGTATGGCGCGTTCGTCGGCACGTTTTTGGGCGTCGTCGCGCTGTTCGTCGTGCTCGGGGCAGTTTTCCTCAAGAGCATCATGGCGTTGCTGCCCATCGGGCATGCACCGCTGAAGGCCCATGATCCTGCCGCGTTCGCCGCATTCGGCTCGATATTCCTGTTCTACGTGCTGTTCATCGTCGGTGCGTTGCTGATCCAGTGCTTCTATCTGGCGTTGGTGACGCGCCATGTCATGGGTAATACGACGCTTGGCACGCAACTGCGCTTCGGCAGCAGCATTACCGCCGGGCGTCTGCTCGGCATGATGCTGGGCAATCTGGCGATCATCGTCTTTACGCTGGGTCTGGGTTTTCCGATCGTGTTGCATCGCGTGATGCGCTTCGCAGCCGATACGCTGCAGGTGTCCGGTCAACTCGACCCGCAGACGCTCGGTCAAAGCGATCAGCAACCGCCGCGCACGGGCGAAGGCATGCTGAACCTGCTCGATCATGGCGGCGCGTTCTGACGCGGTTGTGGAACCTTCAGTGCCGATCGGCGCATGCTATTACGATGGCCATACAGCCGCGCCTCACGTGGCAATGCTGCGCTGGAGCGAGGCGTTTCTGTCGATGTTTCGCAGCGCCGGTATCACTCTGATCAGCACAACCTTGGGTATCCATCTGGGTTTCGCAGACGTTTCTTCGCTGGCGGGGCGATTAGTGGGTTTGTCGTATAGCCGTGACATGGAACGTCTCGCCGATGCGAACGGCGTTGCCTATCTGCAAGCGAGCGGATTGCGCAGTGATGGGCTCGCGGCATTTTTTGCGTTGACGGAGAAGCGTAGCGCCAGCGCCAGCGGTGCGATCGAGTTTCTGTCGGATCATCCGCGTACGCTCGACCGGGAAGCACGGAATCAGGGATCGCCGGTCGGCGAGAGTGCGTTGACGGCGCAGCAGTGGGCGGCGGTTCGGGCAATGTGCGGGAAGTCGTGAGCCGTGCGACCTGTCGTGTCGGAAGCGTAGATGTGAAAACCAATGCGCTCAACGAGTTGGGTGACTCTTGCTCAGGATATCCACAGGCTTCTGAACAGTTTCTGTGGACAAATCGAACTATGGAATCCGTTCTGTAGAACCGCGTGTTGCGCAGTCGTCGTATACATTTCTGGCAGGCTCGTCGAGTGATCGGCGTGTGATGGCGCAATGCCATCCGATGGAGCTTACCGCTTCTTTCCGGCGCTCAAGTTTTGGCTTGCTGCCGTCGATAGGTCCTGTAAGCGGTCGTGCGTCGAACCGCCGTGTGCGAGCGTAATGGGTCTGTTTGCATTGCCACAGCGAACCGGAGGCGGCGCATGCGTTGGGCGAAATAAACGGAGGTTGCCATGCAAATCGACAGTGCGCTGTCGTCGACACTGCCGGAATCGGATCGCGCGACAACGAAGAGCCGGTCCGCAACGGACGACACGGCCACGCAGACTACAGCGTCAAATACATCCGGGCAGGACGACGCCGTCCATATCTCCGCCGAAGGCGCAGCGACGGCGGCGCAAGAGGGCAATACGGTTCAGGATGGTGCGGTAAGCGATTCAGCGGGAGAGGGCGCATCGACAACCGACGTCTCGGCGGTCAAGGCGTTTGCATACGGTACGCTGGGTCTCGAACGCCCGGATCAGCCTCATGAAGAGCGTAATGCGTTCTACACGGCTGGGCGTTGGCTGGCAGCGGGAATCACCATTGGCGGGATCATCTCGTTGCTTGCTTGAAATGGGAGAGAGATGCGCTTGTCGTGCATGACGCACGACAAGCGCAACGACCGGCTTGGCTTAGCGGTCGAGGAACGACTTCAGACGATCTGCACGGCTCGGATGCATCAGCTTACGCATGGCCTTGCTTTCGATTTGACGAATCCGCTCGCGCGTGACGTCGAACTGCTTGCCGACTTCTTCGAGCGTGTGGTCCGACTTCGTGTTGATGCCGTAACGCATACGCAGCACCTTCGCTTCGCGCGGCGACAGTGAGTCGAGCGCGTCGTCGATGGCGGCGCGCAAGTCGGCCTGCATTGCTGCGTCGGCCGGCGAGGAAGCTGCCGAATCTTCGATCATGTCGCCGAGCGTGGCGTCGCCGTCGTCACCGACCGGCGTTTCCATCGACACCGGCTGCTTGGCGATCTTCAGAATGCCGCGCACCTTCTCTTCCGACAGTTCCATGCGTTCTGCCAGCACCGACGGATGGGCTTCCTGACCGGTCTGCTGCAGGATCTCGCGCGAAATGCGGTTGAGCTTGTTGATCGTTTCGATCATGTGCACCGGCACGCGAATCGTGCGCGCCTGATCGGCGAGCGAGCGCGTCACAGCCTGACGAACCCACCACGTTGCATACGTCGAAAACTTCCAGCCGCGGCGGTATTCGAACTTGTCCACCGCCTTCATCAGACCGATGTTGCCTTCCTGGATCAGGTCGAGGAACAGCATGCCGCGGTTGACGTACTTCTTCGCGATCGAGATCACGAGACGCAGATTTGCCTCGATCATTTCGCTCTTGGCCTTGCGCATCTTCGACTCGGCCGCGACCATCTGACGATTGATCTCTTTCAGATGCTTGAGCGGCAGCGAAACGGTTGCTTCGATGTCGATCAGCTTCTGCTGTTCCGACTGGATTGCCGGCAGATGGCGCTCCAGTGCCGCGCCGAACGTCGACGCACCGCGCGCGGCGCGCTCGGTCCAGCCCAGATCGGCTTCATGACCCGAGAACGATTCGATGAACTGTTCGCGCGGCATGCCGCTCTTCGTCACGACGATTTGCAGAATGCGGCGTTCGATCGCACGAACTTGCGCGACCTGGTGTTGCACGTCGCCGCACAGACGGTCGATGGTGCGTGCCGTGAAGCGGATCTTGGCGAGGTGCTGCTGAATCTCTTCGCGGGCGCGCAGGTAAGCCTTCGAGCTGACGTCGCCGCGCGTGTGTGAGGCGTTCTGCTGGTCGGACAGAATGCCGACTTGCGCGAAGATTTCCAGGCAATCGCTGGTGAGTTGCTTCAGGCGTGCTTCGTCCGCTGCCGAGGAGTCGGCCGGACCGGCATCGTCGTCGTCTTCGCTATCGCTGTCGTCATCGTCGGTCGCGTCGGCGTCGACGTCCGCTGCGGCGTCCGCGCTCGCGCTGGCGTCTTCCGCCGCAACCGTTTCTTCATTCAGACCGTCGACGAGCTCGTCGATACGCAGTTCGCCGTCCGCGACCTGTTGGGCGCTTGCCAGAATGGCGGAGATCGCGAGCGGGCAAGCGGCAATCGCCTGCACCATTTCGTGAAGACCGTCTTCAATGCGCTTCGCAATCGCGATTTCGCCGGCGCGGGTCAGCAGCTCAGTTGCGCCCATTTCGCGCATGTACATGCGCACGGGATCGGTCGTGCGGCCGAACTCGGAATCGACGGTCGACAACGCGACTTCGGTTTCCTCGTCTGCCTGATCGTCCGACACCACGGCGGGGGCGTTCGAGTTGAGCAGCAGGGTTTCCGCATCCGGAGCCTGCTCGTAGACCTGCACGCCCATGTCGTTGAAGGCGCTGACGATGCTGTCGATCGCCGCCGTCTGCGCGAAGTTGTCGGGCAGGTGGTCGTTGATCTGCGCGTGGGTCAGGTAGCCTTGCTCCTTGCCCAACTGGATCAGCGCGCGCATCTGGCGCTGGCGTTCTTCAGCCTGTTGCGGCGGCAGTTCAGCCGCTACGGGGATCGCTTTGCCTGCGCCTTTGCCCTTGGCTGTACGGCCAGCGGGTGCCTTGGCGGTGTATCCGGCAGTTTCGTGTTGCGAATCTTCGCGATCAAAAGGGTTCACGTATTCTCCTCTAGAGGCTTCGCTATGAGACGCAAGACGCTACCGTCAGGCGTTTCGAGCATGGCTCAACATCACCTGAGTGACTCAACGCGGTTGTTTGGCTGTGCTCTGGGGAGCAAAAAAGATGAGCCCGCGCGAAGCGGGCCGATAGAAATGTGCGAAATTCGCGCGGCTCGCATTATATACGAGCTTGCGCCTTCGCGCGCATTATGAGCACACCAATTTGTCATGCGCTCTTGTCGCAGGGTCCCTTCATCGCCTGTCATCCGTAAGTTCAGGTGGGGGCAGAAGGCAGCACTTCAACTGCTCGTCGTGCGCGTATGCAGGCTCTTCACTATAGGCTATGTCGGCCACTCCCGCACGACCGGATGACTTTTCGTCGATCTTGCTCCATATAGTGGGGTGCATGTTTCGGCGTCAAATCGCACTTGGTCAAAAGAAAATTCACAAAAGGGGGTTGACGACCTGTCGGTCGTTCTTCATAATCTCGTTTCTCTGCTGCTGATGCAGCGACGCAGAACGAAGCGGTGCCGGGTGGTTGTGATGTTGACGGTTGATGTCAACCTCGCGCGGCGCTGTTCCGGTAGTGAGTGCGTACTCGATCTTTAAAAATTAACAGCCGATAAGTGTGGGCGCTTGATGCGCGACGCGCCGGTGGACTCTTCGGGGTCTGCCGGAAGCGAAAGTATCAAGTCTCACACGAGTATTAAAGGAAGGTTTTCCTGTCGGGGTGGATTCACGCCGGCAGGTTAATCATTCGTCAGTACGTTGAGTGAGCGACCGGTTCTTAACTGAACCGAAAAACAGTAACAGGTTTGAAC
>NZ_VOSW01000019.1:38800-108464 GCF_009690905.1 Paraburkholderia madseniana | reverse complement strand
TGCGGATGGTGCCGCACAAGAACGGCCAGGCCAACGAAGGCCACGCGTGCGTGAAGGGCCGCTTCGCCTGGGGCTACGCGACGCACAAGGACCGCATCACCAAGCCGATGATCCGCGCGAAAATCACGGATCCGTGGCGTGAAGTCAGCTGGGAAGAAGCGCTCACGTACGCGGCGTCGGAATTCCGCCGCATTCAGGCGAAGCACGGCCGCGATTCGATCGGCGGCATTACGTCGTCGCGCTGCACGAACGAAGAAACGTATCTGGTACAGAAGCTCGTGCGCGCCGCCTTCGGCAACAATAACGTCGACACCTGCGCGCGTGTTTGCCACTCGCCGACCGGCTATGGCCTTAAGACCACGCTCGGCGAATCGGCCGGCACGCAAACCTTCGCCTCGGTCGACAAGGCCGACGTCATCATGGTCATCGGCGCCAATCCGACCGACGGCCACCCGGTGTTCGGCTCGCGTATGAAGCGCCGCATCCGCGAGGGCGCGAAGCTGATCGTGGTCGATCCGCGCCGCATCGATATCGTCGATACGCCGCACGTGAAGGCCTCGCATCATCTGCAATTACGTCCGGGCACCAACGTCGCCGTGGTCAATGCCCTCGCGCATGTGATCGTGACCGAAGGCTTGCTGAACGAAGCGTTCATCGCCGAGCGCTGCGAAACGCGCGCGTTCGAGCAATGGCGTGCGTTCGTCGCCCTGCCCGAGAACGCGCCGGAAGCGACCGAGGAACTCACCGGCGTGCCCGCCGCATCCATCCGCGAAGCCGCCCGCATCTATGCCACCGGCGGCAACGCCGCGATCTATTACGGCCTCGGCGTCACCGAACACGCGCAAGGCTCGACGATGGTGATGGGTATCGCGAATCTGGCGATGGCGACCGGCAACATCGGCCGCGAAGGTGTCGGCGTGAATCCGTTGCGTGGCCAGAACAACGTGCAGGGTTCGTGCGACATGGGCTCGTTCCCGCACGAACTGCCGGGCTATCGGCATATCAGCGATTCGATCACGCGCGCGTTGTTCGAGGAAGCATGGAACGTCACGCTGCAGCCCGAACCGGGCCTGCGCATTCCGAACATGTTCGACGCCGCCGTGCACGGCACCTTCAAGGGCCTGTACTGCCAGGGCGAAGACATCGTGCAATCCGATCCGAACACGCACCACGTGTCGGCGGCATTGTCTGCGATGGAATGCATCGTCGTGCAGGACATTTTCCTCAACGAAACCGCAAAGTACGCTCACGTCCTGCTACCGGGTTCGTCGTTCCTCGAAAAGGACGGCACCTTCACCAACGCGGAACGCCGCATCTCGCGCGTGCGCAAGGTGATGCCGCCGGTGCCGGGTTACGCCGACTGGGAGGTCACGGTGATGCTCGCGCGCGCGCTCGGTTATGAAATGGACTACGCGCATCCGTCGCAGATCATGGACGAGATCGCACGTCTCACGCCGACTTTCCACGGCGTGTCGTACAGGAAGCTGGACGAGCTCGGCAGCATCCAGTGGCCGTGCAACGAGGACGCTCCAGACGGTACGCCGACCATGCACATCGACACCTTCGTGCGCGGCAAGGGCAAGTTCGTGATTACGAAGTTCATCGCAACGCCGGAAAAGGTCACGCGCAAGTTCCCGCTGCTGCTTACTACGGGCCGCATCCTGTCGCAGTACAACGTCGGCGCACAGACACGCCGCACCGAAAATTCGCGCTGGCATGACGAAGATCGTCTCGAAATCCACCCGCACGATGCGGAAGAACGCGGCATCAGGAATGACGATTGGGTCGGCATCGAATCCCGTGCCGGACAAACCGTATTGCGCGCGAAGGTGACCGAGCGGATGCAACCGGGCGTCGTCTACACGACGTTCCACTTCCCCGAATCGGGCGCGAACGTGATCACCACCGATAGCTCGGACTGGGCGACGAACTGTCCCGAGTACAAGGTGACCGCGGTGCAGGTGATGCCGGTCGAACAGCCGTCGCAATGGCAGCAGGACTATTCGCGCTTCAACACGGAGCAGCTCGATCTGCTGAAGCAGCGCGAGCTGGCCAACGCAACATCGGGTAAGTGAGGCAAGCCATGGACAATCAGAATCTGATCGACATGGCGAACCGGATCGGCGACTTTTTCGATTCGATGCCGGACCGTGAGGAAGCACTCGCCGGTATCGCCGATCATATCCGCCGCTTCTGGGAGCCGCGCATGCGGCGCGCTTTACTGGCGGCGCTCGATGAGCCGGATGCAAGCGGTATCGAAATGTCGGGCATCGTCAGGGAAGCGCTCGTCAAGCATCGTGACGGGTTGACGCCGGCGGCTGCGGCTGCGGTGTAAGCGAAGGCCGGTCAGCCAGCGGATACGACGCGCGCGAGGCGCGTTCGTGTCAGCGCCTCCTCACAGCGCCGTCTGCTCCGGTATCACGCCACCCACTGCGAACCATGCTTCGCAGTGCCGCAGCAAGCCGTGCAGGTCGGACCCCGTGCGTCCGCGCGCGCTGATGTAGCCGTCCGGCCGCACCAGATAGAACGACGGCCGCGTGCGTCCATACGATTCGGACAGCGCCGGGCCGCCCTCGCCGCTCGTATCGGTCACGCGCCAGATGCGCACCGCGCCCGGCAACAATCTCTCGACTTCCGCAGCCAGCCGCTCCAGTTCCGGGTCCGGCGGCGGTGCGTGCTTCGCGGCCGGATCGAGCGGCGTGTCGTCGACGGCCAGCGGCGGGACCAGCAGGAACAACGAGAAGAACGCCGGATCGTGCAGATCGAAAATGCAACCGACGCCCGGCGCGCGGCCAAGCGGCCCATCCACTACGTGCACCAGCGCATCCGGCGCGCGCTCGCCGGCACGCGGGCCGCCGTCGAGCAGGCGTTCGAGCGTCAGCGGACTGCGCCGATACTGGACCGACAACTCGCTGATCGTCATACGCGCCGCATCGCGCAGCGGACCGAGCGCGGCCAGCACCGGCATCACGCGCTCGCGTAGCAGCTTCAGCGGTCCATGATCGGCCTCGGCCATATGCGTGATGAAGCCCGTTTGCCGCAGCACGTCGCGTTCGATCGGATGCCGTTCACTGTGATACGTGTCGAGCAGACGGTCAGGCGCCGCGCCTTTCAGAACGCGCGCGATCTTCCAGCCCAGATTGAACGCTTCCTGAATGCCCGTGTTCATCCCTTGCGCGCCGGCCGGGCTGTGTACGTGAGCCGCATCCCCCGCGAGGAAGATGCGGCCGACGCGCAGCCGCTCCACCATTCTGCTGTTCAGATGGAAATACGACGACCATGCCAGCTCCGACACGTCGACACGTTCCCGCACGCGCCGGGTAATCAGCGCCTTGCATTCGGCGAGCGACGGCGGCGAGACGTGATTGAGTGGCGGCTCGCCGAGCACAGCGGGCGTGACCGGCGCCGGGACCGGGGTCGGTTCGACCGGATGGTCCGCAATCAGACGGTGACGGCCATGACCCATCGGAAACAGTGCGACGAGACCCTCGCCCGACGCGAAGATATGGAATTCGTCCTCGGGCCAATCGGTTTCGGCATGCACATCGGCCAGCAGGAACGTCTGTTCGAAGGTGCTGCCCGCAAAGCTCACGCCGAGCCGGTGGCGGATCGTGCTGTGCGCGCCGTCAGCCGCGATGACGTACGACGGGCGCAGGGTCTCGGTACGGCCGTCCGCGCGACGCAGCGTCACCTGAATGCTGGCGGAACCCTGCACGAACATCATCAGTTCAACGCCGCGTTCGACGGTCACGCCGAGCGTCGCGAGATGCTCCGTCAGCAACCGTTCGGTTACGGATTGATCGAGAAACAGCAGATAGGGATAGCGCGTGCGCAACGGATCGAAATCGAGGCGCGCGAGACGCATGCCATTGGAAAAAAGATTGGCGATGCGCGCGCGATGACCGAGTTCGAGAAACGGCTCAATCAGGCGGTGCTGTTCAAACAGTTCGAGCGTGCGTGCCTGAATGCCGATGGCCCGTGAATGCGGGTTCGGTTGCAGCGCTTTGTCGATCAGACGCACGGGGATGTGGGCACGCGCCAGACTCATTGCCGCGGCGAGCCCGGTCGGACCCGCCCCAACGATCAGCACCGGCGACGCATCGTGTGCGGCAGCGTCCATGCGGGACTCCGGAGACAACAGATCGTTCTAGTGTACGCCGCCGATAACCCGCTCAACGGTGCGCTGCATCAATCGTGGGGATGATCCATCGCGCATCGATGCTCGGTGGTGCCGAGATCGACTTGCAGCGTGGCGTGCTGCATCGAAAAACGTTCGCGCAGTGTGACGACGATGGCGTCGATCGACTCGTCGCCGGGATGGCCTGCCGGCATCACCAGATGCGCGCTGAGCGCATTGCCGGTGGTCGACAGCGCCCAGACGTGCAGGTCGTGCACGTCGGTGACGCCGGGCTGTTCGGCGAGATAGTCGCGGATATCCTGCAGACTGACGCCGGGCGGCACGGCGTCGAGCGCCATGCGCACCGAATCGCGCAGCAGACCCCACGTGCCAACCACCACAACCGCGACCACGAACAGGCTCATCACCGGATCGAGCCACGTCAAGTTGGTATAGAGAATCACGAGACCGCTGATCGCGACCGCGGCCGAGATGGCGGCGTCCGCGGCCATATGCAGGAACGCGCCGCGAATGTTCAGATCTTCCTTCTGGCCGCGCATGAAGAGCCACGCCGAGAAGCCGTTCACGACCACGCCGACCGCCGCGACGACGAACACCACCAGTCCCGCGACGGGTGCCGGGTTCATCAGGCGACCGATCGCCTCCGCGACGATCACGCCGCACGCGAACAGCAACAACCCCGCGTTGGCGAGCGACGCCAGGATCGACGAACTGCCGTAGCCGAAGGTATAGCGCGCCGACGGACGACGCGCGGCGAGCCACGTTGCGCCCCAGGCGAGCAGCAGGCCGAGCACGTCGGAGAGATTGTGGCCGGCGTCGGCGAGCAGCGCGGTGGAATGCGCGATCACGCCGTAGACGGCTTGAACCAGCACGATCGCTACGTTCAGCCCGACGGCGAGCGCGAAGGCACGGCCGTGGCCTGGGGCGGGTGCGTGGGCGTGGCTGTGGCCGCTGTGGCTGTGGCCAGCGTGATTGTGGGCGCTGTGGCTGTGGCCGGCGTGGCTGCCGTGGTTGTGGTCGCTGTGACTATGGTCGGCGTGACTGCCGTGGTTGTGGTCGACGTGGCTGCTATGACTGTCGGCGCTGCGGTTATGGTCCGCGCCGTGATCATGCGCGATCTGCTTACACATACCGTGCGTGCTCGCCTCGCGCTCATGCGCTTCGTGCCCCTGCGTGCCGTGCCCCTCCGTGCCGCTCCCACCTGCATCGTCGACCTCAGGACGAACCGCGCCGTGCCGAAGCTCGCCCTGATCGCGAGCATCGCCTTCCTGCCCCCCGCCCTGCGCATCTTCCCCATCGATGCCATCGAATTCCCCCTCGAGCCACACCGGCGCGTGGTCGTCCTCGCGCTCTTCGGCGGCCCGGTTCGGGGCGGTAATTTTCTTCATGACGGGTCCAAAGAAAATTCGCCGGCCGGCTCAGCGACATGCTCGAGCATGCCGGCCAGCATCGCG
This sequence comes from Paraburkholderia madseniana, assembly GCF_009690905.1. GTDB lineage: Bacteria > Pseudomonadota > Gammaproteobacteria > Burkholderiales > Burkholderiaceae > Paraburkholderia > Paraburkholderia madseniana. The sequence goes on along the minus strand of NZ_VOSW01000019.1, from coordinate 102,872 downwards.
CTGATGTGGCGGTCGGCGGCAAGATAGAACACCTGCTTGCCCTGCCGCTCCGCGCGCACGATCCGAGCCGCGCGCAGCAGCCGCAAATGGTGGCTCACCAGCGACGGCGACAGGCCCAGCCCCTGGGCGATCGCGCCGACCGCGCGCCGCTCGTCGACGCACGCGAGCACGATGCGCAAACGCGTCGGATCGCCAAGCAGGCGAAACAGGTCGGCCAGCGGCACAATCGTCTCCACCGGGCGGTCTTCGAAACTGACAGGCGAGATAGCGGAAGCCATGGCAAGCGGCATCATTGACATACATATGAACAGGTATTCATATGTTATAGATATCGAGGTGACAGGTCAAATTGGAGGGCGGCCCGGCGAGTGTGGGAAAATGCGGCCTCTGCCTCACCCGAATGCCATCCCTCCGTCATGCAACAAGTATTTGACCGCGCTTTCGCGGCGCATCGTGACGGCCGCCTCGACGACGCCGAACGCGGCTACCGCGCGACGCTCGAGGGCAACCCCGTGCACGTCGATGCGTTGCACCTGCTGGGCGTCCTGCGCCACCAGCAGGGCCAGCACGCCGAAGCCGCCGAGCTCGTACGGCGCGCGGTGAACCTGCGCCCGGAAGACGCCGCGCTGCAGTTGAACCTCGGCAATGCGCTGAAGGCGCTCGGCCAGATCGACGACGCCATCGAACAGTTCCGCAATGCGCTTACGCTTGCGCCGTCTTTCCCGATGGCGCACTACAACCTGGGCAATGCATACGCGTCGGTGGGCCGCCACGAAGACGCCGCCGACGCCTTCGAGAAGTCGCTGCGCCTGCAACCGAACGACGCCTCGTCGCATAACAATCTGGGCAATGCATTGCACGCGCTCGGCCGGCATACGGAGGCGATCGCGTCGTTCCAGCGCGCGCTCGAACTGCGCCCTGGGCATGCGGGTGCGCTCAACAACATGGGCATGTCGCTGAACGCGCTTGACCGCGCGAACGAGGCGATCCCGCGCTTCCAGGCGGCACTGGCAGCCGAACCGCGTTTCGTCGCCGCACATTTCAATCTCGCCAATACGCTCGACGCCACCGGCCGCCACGCAGAAGCGGTCGCCTCTTTCCAGGCGGCGCTCGCCTTGCAGCCGAACCTGCCGCCCACCATCTTCGGGCTCGGCAACGCGCTCGCGGCGCTGGGACGCCATGCGCAAGCGCTGCCGTATCTCGAGCGCGCGGTGGGTCTCGATCCGCAGTTCGCGCTCGCATGGCTGAGTCTCGGCACTGCACACCAGGCACTGGGCGCGCATGCCGCGGCAGTGCGTGCCTTCGATCAGGCGCTGCGCTTGCGCCCCGATCTAGCGTCCGCGCACATGAACCGCGCGCTTGCCTGGCTCGCGTTGCGCGATTTCGCGCGCGGGCTGCCGGAATACGAATGGCGGCTGCAAACCACCGCGCAGCCGGTCATTCAGACGTTGCCGCGCTGGCATGGCGAGCCGATCGAACAACGCACGCTTCTCGTTCATGCCGAGCAGGGTTTCGGCGATACGCTGCAATTCGTCCGCTTCGTGCCACTGGCCGCGCAGCGTGCCGCGCGCGTTGTGCTCGAAGTGCAGCCGCAACTGCTGCCGCTGCTTGCACCGGCCGCGCAAGTGTGGCGCGTCACGCTGATCGCCCAGGGCACACCGCGTCCAGCGGCGGATCTGCAATGCCCGCTGCTGAGCTTGCCACTCGCGCTCGGCACAACCTACGACACGATTCCCGACCGCACGCCCTACCTCAGCGTACCTCCGGCTTACGGCCGCAAATGGCGCGGCTCGCTCGGCGGTCACGCGAAGCGCAAGATCGGCATCGCGTGGTCAGGACGCATCCAGCAGAACGAAACCCGTTCGATGCCGCTCGCCGCGCTCGCTCCGCTGTTCGCGCTCGAAGGGATCGACTGGATCGTGCTGCAACCTGAACTGGGCGCCGAGGAACACGCGGCGCTCGACGCGCATCCGCGCGCGGCGTCGATTCATCGCTTCGATAGGCGGATCGGCGATTTTGCGGATACTGCGGCGATCATCGAGCGGCTCGACGCAGTCGTGTCGATCGATACATCGATCGCTCACCTCGCCGGCGCACTGAAAAAGCCGCTATGGCTTATGCTGCCGTTCGCCGCGGATTGGCGCTGGTTCGTCGACGAGACGCGCAGTCCGTGGTATCCGGGCGCAACGCTGCTGCGCCAGCCACAGCCCGGCGCGTGGGGCGATGTGGTGGAGGCAGTGGCTCACGAATTGCGCCGCGGCTAACTGAGCCGAACTCACCGAAATCGGTCGCCGACGCAACGCTCAAGAAAAAACCCCGCGCTCGTGTGAAGCGCGGGGTTTTTGTTTGTCCGGATGAACGGCGACGCTTAAGCCGCTCGATACTGATTGCGCGACTCCGGCGTGCGATACAGCACCAGCGTCGCGATCAGCCCGCAAATCGCCGCCACGCCCAGGAACAGTCCAGGCGCTGCCTTGTTGCCAGTGGTGTGAATGAGCAACGTGGAAATGGCCGGCGTGAAGCCGCCAATCGTCGTAGCCAGACTGTAGGCCAGCGAGAAGCCGGCGGTCCGCACTTCGACCGGCATCACTTCGGTCAGCGCCACCACCATGGCCCCGTTGTAGCTGCCGTACAGGAACGACAACCACAGCTCGACCGCCAGAAGGCGAGCGAACGACGGCTCAGCGACCAGCCATTGCAGGGCCGGGTATGCGGTGATGATCGTCAGGATAGTGAACGCAATCAGCACCGGACGGCGGCCGATGCGGTCCGACAACGCGCCCGCGAGCGGCAGCCAGATCAGGTTCGACAAACCGATACAGACGGTGACGACGAGCGTATCGATCGACGACAGCTTCAGCACTTCCTTGCCGAAGGTCGGCGTGTAGGCCGTGATCATGTAGAACGACACGGTGGTCATGATGACCATGCCCATACCGCCCAGCACGATGCCCCAGTTGGCGGCCATCGTCTTCATGATCTCGCCCATGCTCGGACGATGCTTGCGCGCCTTGAATTCCTCGGTTTCCTGCAACGAACGGCGGATCAGGAACAGGAACGGCACGATCAGGCAACCGATCAGGAACGGCACGCGCCAGCCCCAGGCGGTCATCTGGTCAGCCGGCAACCACTTGTTCAGGAACACGCCGATCAGTGCGGCGAACACCACGGCAACCTGCTGGCTGCCGGACTGCCACGCGCAATAGAAGCCCTTGTTGCCCTTGGTGGCGATCTCCGACAGATAGACCGACACGCCGCCCAGTTCGACCCCGGCGGAGAAGCCTTGCAGCAGCCGGCCGCCCAGCACTAGCACGGGTGCGAGCACGCCGATGGTCGCGTAGCCTGGTATCGACGCGACCGTGAGGGTGCCGAGCGCCATCAGGCCGAGGGTAAGGATCAGGCCTTTGCGCCGGCCGTGATGGTCGATGTAAGCACCCAGCACGATTGCGCCAAGCGGCCGCATCAGGAAGCCCGCACCGAATACCGACAGCGACAGCATCAGCGAGGCGAATTCGTTACCGCTCGGGAAATAGGTCTTGGCAATCGCGGACGCGTAATAGCCGTAGACCATGAAGTCGTACATCTCAAGAAAGTTGCCGCTAACCACGCGGAAAACTGTCTTGAACTTGGATTCTTCGGATGAGGAAGCGGCGTGTGACGCGGTAGACATGACATTCTCTGATAAACCTGTCGCCACGCAGACGGGCGGCGCTCAGGCGGTTGAAACGATCCACTGCGTTCGGCAAGCGGATGCCGCGGGCAACTCAATTATTAGAACGCGCCGGGGGCGCCGCATTTTCATACTGAACACATTTGCGCGGTATCAGGGTAAACGTTGTGAAATACCCGGAACCCGCAACATGCAATGTTACCGTTCCTGGCGCTGTCGCGCATTCCATACAGTTTCATTACAGACAACATCTGCTCACCCTTGCGGTAGACTTTTCGCAGACAGGCCATTCCCGTTGACCACCATCCCGATGCAAACCTCCCACGCACTTTCACTGCGGCCTGCGACCCTCGCGGACGCGGCGCTAATCGCTTCGATCCATAGCGCCAGTTGGCAGGCCACCTATCGCGGCCTGCTGCCGGACGCGTTCCTCGACGGCGAGGTGACGCAGGAGCGCGCCGCCTATTGGGAAGCGCGCTTGCGCGCACCAGGCGGCGAGCGCCGCATCGTTCTGATCGCCGAGCTCGCGGGCGAGCCGATCGGTTTCGTCTGCGTCGAACGGCAGCCGGAGTCCGCGTGGGGTGTCTTGCTCGACAACCTGCATGCACTGCCTGCGCACCAGGGTATCGGCGCAGGCAAGCTGTTGATGCGTGCTGCCGAAGACTGGGCGCGCGCGCAAGGCGAGACGCAGTTGTATCTCTACGTGCTCGAAGGCAACACACCGGCGATCGGCTTTTATGAAAGGCAAGGCTGGCAGTTCGTCGGCGCCGAACCGGATCACATGGGCGGCGTGGATATTACTGCGTTGCGCTACGTGTACCGGCTGGATCGATGAGACTGGCGTGCCCGGTTTGATCATCGTCCAGAACTCGTCCGACTCAGGACGGACCGGCGCGTCTTTTTCGGAACAATCCGATCGTTAGTTCAGCCACTTCCTGGCATCATCTTCCGCATCCCGATGGCTTCACAGTAACCGCTCATGCGGCGGCGTGCTCGACCTGAGTACGGCGTTTCCATATGGCGTTGTGTACAGCGTTTTCATACGCATCGCTCCGAAGCCAGAGCCCCTGAGCCGCCAGCCGCGGCCCTTTTACGAGGCGCTGCGAAGAAACCGATGTCGACCACTGTCCCCCTCACCCTCATCGAAGGCTCCATGGCGCTGCCGAGCCTGTCGCCCCTGGGCCGCCTGCTGCCCCCGCCATTCGGCCGCGACTGGGCGCTGCTGCCGCCAGGACACAGTTTGCGTGCGGAGCTCAAGGCGCTCTATGCGGCCGTCTTACGTACCTTTTGTCTGGATGCGGACACCATCCGCGCGCTCTGCCAGTGGGAGTCGTGGCGCTTGCCGCCGGCTGTGTCCTCAGGCTTCACCTCGCCTGCCAGCTCAACAACCGTGTTCGACACACCGGCCGACGAATCTTTGCGAACGTCCGCCGAAGCCGTACCTTTCTCGCCGGTTCCGGCCTCGCCGCGCGGCGGGTCGTTGCATTGGCGTGCGCTAGCGGGCGGCGCCTGCGCACTCGGCGGCGCCGCGATGCTTGCCTGGATTGGGTTCGGTCATCTGGCGCAGCGTCACACGATTAGCGATGCCAAACCGGCGGGCAAGGTCCCGATCCGTCAGGAGGCGCAGTCGGCGAATCGTCACTCGCCTGATGCTGCTGTTACACCCTACGCAGTTGCTGATACTCGTCCAGCGGTGATTGCGCCGAGCGCCACGACGGAAATCGTCACGCCCGTCACGGCAACACCGGCGCGCGCTATAGCCGGTCAAAACCTATCGCGTCGCCGGGATAAGCTACGCGAAAGCGCCCCGAACCAGTATAAAAGAAGCGGCCGCAGTTCGCAGACCACCATCGCGATGCAGTCGCTAGCGCAGGTGTCACGCATCTCGCCGACGAACTACGAAGTGCCGCAGATTCCACTGTCGGCGAATCCACAACGAGCTTCACCGAAACCCTCGTCGGCGGGAGCCTACTCGCCACTCGCGCCTTCGCAACTCGGCACCGACGAATACGGATCAATGACCCTGTCAGCTCGCACACACCTGCGCGATATTGCGCCGCCATCGCGCCCTGCTTCGACGATCAATCCGCCTGAAACCGGTGGGACAGAATGGATCAATCACGTATCGCAACGTCGCGTGACCGAGGTTCCCGATGAATTCGCGAAGTAACCGCGTCGTGATTGCAAAAACGGGCCGCAAATAAACAAAACCCCACGCTCCGAAAAGCGTGGGGTTGATCAGCAGACCAAGCCCGGCCATGAATGGCCTGGTTTTTTACGCTCGTCCGCCTACTTCTGCGTTGGCAATCCGAACTCGGTCTGCCGCTGCAACTGCATCACTTCACCCTGCACCTGACGCAATTGCGCCTGCGCCTTTTCCTTTTCCGCGTGCAGCGCAACCGCCTCGCCTTGCGTCTGCCGCTGATAGTCGTTGACCTTGGCCTGCTGCGTACGCGCGACGTCGAGGTCGGCCTGTAAGCGCTTAGCACGATCTTCCGACAATGCGATGATGTCTTCGATATACGCTTTCTGCGCCTGCAACTGCGTGCGGCGAATTTCGACGTCCGCGAGTTGCGCCGTCTGCTGAACAAAACCTGCATAGACCGCTTCCGCACGACCTATGTCCTCCGACTTGATCACGCGCCAGAAATGCTTGTCTTGAAAAAGCGCGACGTAGTACGTCATTTCTTGCGGATAGAAAAACAGACTCGCGCCGTAACTACCGTTATATGTGGTGCGCAGTTCGCTCAGCCTGACGTCGTGAATCATCTCCATCAGTTCGGCGACGTTGCCTTGCGCGTCACCGGCAGTAGCCGGCGGCGTGGTTGATGCCGCACTACGCAGTGCGGCGGCGACCGGTTGCGGCGTGAGCGTATTGATGGCCGGCCGCGTGCCGACCAGAGGCGCGGTCTCGCCGCTTTGCGCCGCCAGTACGAAACCACCATGCTGCAACAGCGCACACGAGGCCGCGAGCAACATGGCGCGCCGTACAATTAAGGGGTACTTCATACGTGCATGCTCCATGCGAATCCAAAACAGCCTTGGATTATCGCGCGGATTAGTCGTTAAGCGAAGCACTCAAGCGTCGCGCTGACGGACTTTAAATCGAGATAAATCGATAGCGAATGATTCGGTCGGATGGACGTACCCGTCGCGAAATAAAAGATTTCAGATAAGACGAAAACGCAACAATTTGACTCGCGCATGACTCATGCGGACGTTTCCCAATCTGCATGGCGTTCGCGCGAATCCAACATCAAGCAGAGCTGCAATATGGAGATAGGCAGCAGCTTGATAAGCCACCGACGATGACCGGTGCATCACCCGCATAACCCGTAAAGGCCCTGATAGCGAAGCGAAGACGAACGGAAAGCCGCAGTGGGAAAACAACCTCACGGGGCGCCGCCGCCAAACATGGCGGCGGCCCGTGACAATCGTGCTTGAAAGACCGGACTCGAAACTCGAAAGCGCGGTTTAAAGGTGTGGCCTTAAAACCGCGTTTCGCGCGCCACTCGCAGGAAGGTGTCGAGCAACGGCGTGCAATCGAGCAACTCCGGACCGCCCGCGCGATGAAACTCCGGGTGCCACTGCACGCCCATCACAAACGGCGCACGCCGATAGCGCACGGCCTCGATGATGCCGTCCGACGCCGACACCGCCTCGATATTCAGATCGCGGCCGATGGTTTTGACCGCCTGATGGTGAATCGAGTTGACGATTGCCTCGCGCCGGCCCGGAAACATATTGGCCAGCGTCGAGCCGTCCGGGAAGTGAATGCCGTGCCGATGCTGATCGTAGTGCTCGTTGACGTGAGTGCCGGCGGTCGGCACTTCGGTGGCGATATCCTGGTACAAGGTGCCGCCGAACGCCACGTTGATCAACTGGCAACCGCGGCACACGCCGAGCACCGGCTTGCCCGACTCGATGAACTCATGCAGCAGTTCAAGTTCGTACATGTCGCGCACGCGGTCGCCCGGCCACTCGGGGCTCGTCGCCTGTTCCGCGTACGATTGCGGCGAGACGTCCGCGCCGCCTTGCAGCAGCAGACCGTCGAGATGCTTCGCGTAGTCGCGCAAACGGATATTGCTCGGGTGCAGCATGCCCTGATGGCCAACCGTCGGAATCATGAACACCAGCACGTCGCGCGACATCACCCAGTGCGCAATCGATTCCTCGAGGTATTGCAGCGTCTTGCCCCGCAGCCCCTTCGCACCCGGTTCCGGGTGAAAGATGCGCGCCGACACGCCGATGCGCAGCGTGCGCTGCGTGATCCGTTGGCCAGCGCGATCGAATAACTGACGCGCGCGCGCCGCGATGATGCGGCCGAACACGGTCCACGCCGAATCGCTTTGCCGCAGATAGCGCGGCGGCGACGGCGGCAACGCATTCGGCGGCGGCGGGTTCGTTGCGGTGAAGTCAGGCGCGGCGCCGAAACCCGGCGGCGGCGAGCCGGCCCGGCGGGCGGAAGCGGCCGCTTCTTGCGCTTTTTCCTCGTTTCCGGTGAGGGCAGCTTCGTCGGCCGGAGCGCTCAATTCGCCGGTGAGCGGTTCGCTGCTCTCGAGCGTGCCAGGAGGTGTGGCTGGACTCTTGTAGGCCTGTCCCGCCTTGCGTGCCGCCCGCTCGTGAACCTCGGCCTCCTGCTGTGCGGTCGACGCAGCCGCTGAACTGCGTGCTTCAGCCGCGTCGCGTTGCCGCGCCGTCTGCGCATCGGTGGGGGTGACAGTGGATGCGCTGTCAGGGTCGTCGGTCGACGATCTCGCCGCGGCCTCCCCGGCAGCCGGCAATGCAGCCGACGGCGCGACCACGTCCTTGATCGGGGACTGGATGGAATCTTCGTGGGAAAGCGGTAACGAGGCCGCCGGCTCAGGCGGCAAAACGTCGGGTTTCGACGCGCCGGGAGTTGCGCCGGACGACGTGGAAGGCCTTAAGGGCGTTGAGGACGCTGGCGTCGCCGAAGGCGACGATGGGCTGCCGGGCTTACCGGTGTTTTCAGGTTTGTTTTCGCTCATGACAGTCAGACAGGCCCCTTCCACGCGAACGAATGAATATGCCCTGATTATCCGCTAGCGCGGCAAGCCCGGCAAACCCGCACACAATTACTCACATTGTTGCGGTTCATAACGCAGGTCGTCCAACTCAGGGATCCGGCTGTTCTTCGAACGTTTCGCGCAGAGCGATCTGCATCGCCGCATGGATTTTCACGCACCAGCGCCACACCAGCGCCAGCAGTAGCGCAGCGCACACCAGCACCACAGTCAGGAGACCCGTCGGCGGCAAGATGCTGCTGGAGAGCGCCGCGACCAGCAGAAACACGCCGACCATCGAGACCACCGGCACCAGGTCGGAGATCGCGTAACGAATCGCACTGGTGAAGCGCCCCGCTGTCGCCGGCTGCACGCTCACCTCGGCGAGCAACAACGCAAGCGACTTGGTCTTGCGATAGACCGCGACCAGGAACGGCATCGACAGCACCAGCGCGATGCTCCACAGCACGACGCGCTGCATCGGCTCGGAATTCATCCACTGCCCGAGCAAGGTGCTGGTATAAGGCGCGCTATACGACACGATCAGGAAGATCGCCGCGACCAGCGCGAGATTGACGGCAATCTGCAAAATGATCCGCCGCGTCATGCTGAACAGCGTCGGCTCGCCGGTTCCCGTGCTCAAACTACGCAGCCACTGCCCGTACATGCCGAACACGTTGACGAGCGTGCGTGGCATCGCCTGCCCGAGACGCTGCGTCAGCGGATCGGCGGCACGAATCAGGTAAGGCGTGAAAAGCGTGGTCAAAGCGGAGACGGCCACCGCTATCGGATACAGAAACGCGCTCGTCACCTTCAAGGTCAAACCGAGCGACGCAATGATGAACGAGAACTCGCCGATCTGCGAAACGGTCATGCCGACCCGCATCGCCGTGCGCCCATCCTTGCCCGCGAGAAAAGTGCCGAGCCCGCACGACACGATCTTGCCGACGATCACCGCCACCGTAATCACCGCAATCGGCCAGGCATAGTCGACCAGCACGGCCGGGTTCAGCATCAGGCCGATCGTCACGAAGAAGATCGCGGAAAAGGCGTCGCGCAGTGGCGCGATCAGGTGCTCGATCCGATGCAGATGGCGCGACTCGGCCATGATCGCGCCGATCAGGAAAGCGCCAAGCGCAATGCTGTAATCGAGCTTCACCACCAGCAGACAGAAGCCGAAGCAGAAGCCGAGCACCGACACCAGCAGCATTTCGTCGCTCTTGGCGCGCGCCACGTAGTTCAGCGCGCGCGGCACGACCAGAATGCCCACCACTAACGACACCGTCATGAAGAGCAGCAACTTGCCGAGCGTCACGACGGCGACACCCGCGCTCAACTGCCCTGTCTGCGCAATGCCGGAGAGCAGCACCAGCATCGCGATGGCGAGAATATCCTCGACGATCAGAATCCCGAACACCAGTTGCGCGAAGCCCTCGCGCTTCAGGCCCAGCTCGGAGAGCGCCTTGACGATGATGGTCGTCGACGAGATCGCGAGAATCGCGCCGAGGAACAGCGAGTCCATCGAACTCCAGCCGAACGCGCTGCCGATCTCATAGCCGATCCAAAGCATCAGCACGATTTCGGAGAGCGCCGCGACGATCGCCGTCGCGCCGACCTTGAACAGCTTGCGCAGGCTGAATTCGAGTCCGAGCGAAAACATCAGGAACACCACGCCGAGTTCACCGAGCGTCTGGATGGTCTGCTCGTCGTGAATCAGTTGGAACGGCGGCGTGTACGGCCCGATGATCACGCCCGCGGCGATGTAGCCCAGCACCACCGGCTGCTTCAGGCGATGGAACAGCACGGTGACGACGCCGGCAAGCGCCATCACGACCGCCAGATCCTGAATGAAGCCGATGCCATGATGCATTGATGCGTCCCTTACAAAAAGTAATGTCTCAAAAACGCAGTGTAACGCACCCGCACGACGCGCCGAATCGCGCAAACGTCGAAAGGGCGTGGGATTGGCCGGATCAGGGGCCTAGCAACCGGACCGTAGGCCCGAAACTTTTTTGACACGCTGGACGCCAGTGAAATATCACAATAATATTTGCCGCATATTTTCTTGGGAGTCGGGTGATGCAGGTGTCCTTCAATGTCGTAAATCGTTCCGGCGACAGTCGCGCCGATATCGTCGAAGTGAATCGACTGACGATCGCCGGTTGGGCCGGGCGCGATCAGGCGGCGATCGAGCATCACATCGCCGAACTGGCGGAACTCGGCGTGAAGCGGCCGTCGACCACACCCTGCTTCTACCGCCTCGGCGCCGAGCTGCTGACGCAGGCCGAACAGATCGACGTGGTTGGTGTGAAGTCGAGCGGTGAAGCCGAGTGCGTGCTGGTGCGCTCGAAGGCGGGGCTCTTCGTCACCGTCGGCTCCGACCATACTGACCGCGAAGTCGAGGCCTACGGCGTCACCGTCTCCAAACAGGTCTGCCCGAAACCGCTCGCACGCGACGCATGGCGTTTCGACGATGTCGCCGGGCACTGGGATCAGCTCGAATTGCGTGCTTTCGCCGTGACAAAGAACGGCGAGCGGCGCGTCTACCAGCAAGGCACCGTCGCGTCGCTGCTGCCGGCCGCCGATCTGCTGGAACGCGCGCCCGTAGCGGATGGCGCCGCGATGTTCTGCGGCACGCTGGCGGTACAAGGCGGCATCGTCGGGATGGCCGACGGCGACGCGCTCGAACTCGAACTGCACGACCCCATCCTGAACCGCACGCTGCGCCACGCTTACCGCGTGCACGCGCTACCTATCGTCGAATGAGGCACCCATGAATCCCCCTTCGCTATCCGCCAACGCCGACGCGTCTTCCGACGCGTGGCTCGAAGCCGCCGCCCTGCGCAAGATCACCTGGCGCATCATGCCGTTCCTGTTTCTCGTCTACGTGCTGTCGTATCTGGACCGCGTCAACATCGGGTACGCGAAGCTGCAGTTCACCGGCGACCTCGGGCTTTCGAACGCGGCTTACGGACTCGGCGCGGGGATCTTCTTCTTCGGCTATTTCGTGTTCGAGGTACCGAGCAATCTGCTGCTGAAGAAGTTCGGCGCGCGCGCCACCATCGCCCGCATCACGATGCTGTGGGGGCTGCTGTCGTGTCTGATGATGTTCGTACGCTCGGAAACGATGTTCTACGTGCTGCGCTTTTTCCTCGGCGTCGCCGAGGCCGGACTGGTGCCGGGCGTGGTGCTGTATCTGACCTTCTGGTTTCCGTCCGACCGGCGCGCGCGGATGGTCGCCGTGTTCATGGCGGCGATTCCGGTGGCAGGGATCATCGGCGCGCCGTTGTCGGGCTTTCTGATGTCGGCGCTGCATGAAGCTCACGGCTTGCGCGGCTGGCAGTGGATGTTCCTGATCGAAGGTATTCCGTCGATCCTCGCCGGCTTCTGGGCGCTCGCCGTGTTGCGCAACACGCCCGCCGAAGCCGCCTGGCTTACCGACGACGAAAAGCGCGTGATCCTCACCCGCCTCTCGCGTGAAAACACGGCCGCTGCGGCAGCCGGCGCCGAGCAGAGTCTGGCGGTTGCCTTGCGCTCGGGCCGCTTCTGGCTGCTGACGCTGATCTACTTCTGCCTCGTCACCGGCAATGCGGGCTTCTCGTTCTGGCTGCCACAGATCGTCAAAGACCTCGGCGTCACGAATCTCGTTACGAACGGCTTCGTCACCGCGATTCCTTATCTCGCGGCGGGCATCGGCATGATTCTGATCGGCCGCTCGTCGGATATCACAGGCGAACGGCGCTGGCATTACGCCGTATGCTGCTTCATCGGCGCGGCGGGCCTGCTCGGCAGCGCCTCGGTGACCAATTCGATTCCGCTCGCCGTCACTGGTTTGTCGATCGCCTACATCGGCATTCTGGCGGGCTTCGGGATTTTCTGGTCGATGTCCACCACGTTCCTGCAAGGCTCCGCAGCCGTGGCCGGCATCGCCGTGATCAACTCGATTGCGAACCTTGCCGGCTATGTGAGCCCGTATGTGCTCGGCATCGTCAAAGATGCGACGCATAGCGTGACCTTCGGGCTGGTGCTGATCGCGGGGGCGTTGATCGTCGGCGGGTTGGTTACGTTGATGATGCCGCGCGTCAAGGTGCAGCACGCAGCGGCGGTGACGCCGAGGAGCGCCTGACACGTTGTGATTGCCGTGATTGCTGTGACGTGTGAGAACCACGCGTCATGCGCAAACGGCGCCGGGTGAGCAACCGCCCACCCGGCGCCGTCCGCGCAAAACCTTGTTCTACAATGCGGACGACAACGCCCGCACCTTCTTCACATGACGCTTTTGCAGACTGCCCGCCGCTCCAGTACCCCCCGCGAGACCGCCACGGCCAGCCTCGCCGAACAGGCCTATGCCTTCGTCAAGCGCGAGATCATCACGATGCGCCTGCGGCCAAGCGAGGTACTCAACGAAGCGGAATTGATGGTGCTGACCGGCATCGGCAGAACGCCCGTGCATCAGGCGCTGCACCGGCTGGTGCACGAGGGCATGCTGACCATCATGCCGAGAAAGGGCATCATGGTCCGCCCGGTTTCGCTCGACGATGTGCTGGCGATCATCGACGTGCGGCTCGTCAACGAAAGCTACTGCGTCGAGCTGGCCGCGCGCCATGCGCAGCAACACGATTTCGACGCGATGCAGGCCTTGTTGGACCGCTCGTCGGTGTGCGTCGCGGCGCACGATATCGAAGGCATGATGGATATCGACCGCGAGTTTCATCTGGCGATTTCGGCGGCGTCGCGCAACCCGGTGCTGGCCGACATTCTGCGTGGGCTGCATGAACGCTCGCTGCGCTTCTGGTTCATTTCGCTGTCCGAGCTGCATCATCTCGAAGACGTCCACGAAGAACATCTGGAGCTGTTTCGCCTGCTGCGCGAACGCGATGCCGAAGGCGCCCGCCAATCGGTGCAAAAGCATATCGAAGCGTTCCGCGCGACGCTTTTCAACCGCATCTGATCGACCGCGTCCCATCGACCGAATCTCTCGACCGCTTCCCATCCACCTTAACCGGCTTCCCCCGGTTCAACCGGATTCTCCCGACATCATGGCCACCGAATTCACGCCCTTCCCGCCGCTCGCCCAGCTTGCCGCCGACCTCGCCGCCGGCCGCACCACGAGCCGCGCGCTCGTTGAAACCGCGCTCGAACGGATCGCCGATCCTGCCGGCCAGGGTGCGGTCGCTTTCATGCACGTCGACGCCGACAGCGCCCGCGCCGCGGCCGATGCGCACGACCGCCTGCGCGCCGCCGGCACCGTCCTCTCGCCGCTCGCCGGGATTCCGGTGTCGGTCAAAGATCTGTTCGATATCGAAGGGCAGCCGACCCGCGCCGGTTCCGTGGTGCTAGCCGACGCGCCCGCCGCCAAAGCGGACGCGGTCGCGGTCGCGCGCCTGAAACGGGCGGGCGCGGTGATCGTCGGGCGCACCAATATGAGCGAGTTCGCGTTTTCCGGACTCGGCCTGAACCCGCACTACGGACATCCGCTGTCGCCGTATCAGCGCGACGTGAAGGGCGACGAGCGGATTTCGGGCGGCTCGTCGTCGGGGGCGGCGGCGTCGGTCGCGGACGGCATGGCGGCCGTCGCGCTCGGCACTGACACCGGCGGTTCGATCCGCATTCCGGCTGCGCTGTGCGGCCTGACGGGCTTCAAGCCGACCGCTGATCGCATTCCGAAGCAAGGCGGCGTACCGCTCTCTTCCACACTGGATTCGTTCGGGCCGATCGGCGTCTCAGTGGCGTGCTGCGCGCTGGTCGACCGCATGCTGGCCGGGCTCGAGCCGCGCATTCCGGCGGCCCGGCCGCTCGAAGGCGTGCGCCTTGGCGTATTGACCAATTTCGTGACCGACGGCGTCGAACCGGCGGTCGCCGCCGCGATCGACACGGCGCTCAAACATCTGGAAGCGGCCGGCGCGATCGTCACGGAAGTGCGCTTTGCACCGCTCGACCGTCTGCCCGAGATCAACCGCTTCGGCTTTTCGCCGATCGAAGCGTATGCATGGCACCGTCCGCTGCTGGAAAAGCACCGCGATCAATATGATCCGCGCGTGCTGGTACGCATCCTGAAAGGCCAGCCGGCCAGCGCCGTCGACTATCTGGACCTGCTCGCCGAGCGCCAGGCCATGCTCGACGAAGCCGCACGCACGCTGTGGCAGCGTTTCGACGCGGTGGTCGCACCGACCGTGCCGGTGGTGCCGCCGCGCGTGGCCGATCTGATCGACGACGATGAAGCATTTGGCCGCACCAACGCGCTGATCCTGCGCAACCCCAGCGTGTTCAACTTCCTCGACGCCTGCGCGCTGTCGCTGCCTTGCCATCTGCGCGGCGACGCGCCCGTCGGCCTGATGCTGGCAGGCGCACCGCACGCCGACGACGCCTTGCTGGCCATCGGCCGCGGCGCCCAGGCGGTGCTCAACGCGATTCGCTGATTGGGGCGCTGAACGGGATACGGCGCAGACACTGAGCGGGGATTGCGACTTAAAAGCGCGATAAGCGCCAGGGCGGGGGTTCGCGCTAGAATCGCGGGCACCCGCCCTTTTCGTTTCCAGACAGCCACACGACCCATGAATAACGACAATGCGATGCTGCGCCGCGAGCGCTCCCTGCTGGTTCTGCTTGGCCTGATCTGCGTCGGCCTCGTCGCCGGCGCGTTGTATCTGCAATACGGCTTGCACGAAGACCCGTGTCCGCTGTGCATCATCCAGCGGTATTTCTTCCTGCTGATCGCGATTTTTGCGTTCCTCGGCGCGCGCTTTAACAGTTGGCGTGGCGTGCGGCTGCTGGAAGTGCTGGCGGCCCTGTCGGCCCTGGGCGGCATCGTGACCGCCGCCCGGCACGTCTATGTGCAGGCCAATCCGGGCTTCAGTTGCGGCTTTGACGCGCTGCAGCCGGTGGTCGACAGCTTGCCGCCCGCGCAGTGGCTGCCGGGCGTCTTCAAAGTGGCAGGGCTCTGCGAAACAGCCTATCCGCCGATTCTGGGCCTGTCGCTGCCCACCTGGTCGCTGGTGGCGTTCGTCGTGGCTTTCGTGCCGCTGGCGCTGAGCCTGGTTAAGAATCACCGCCGGATCGCCTGATCGGCGCTTCCGGTCGATCTGATTGAATCGGCGCCGGCCTTTGATCCGTCTTCTCTGACGGGGCGAAGGCCGGCGTTTTCACGTCCGCTCCGCCCCCTTTTCTCGCCGTGCCCCGTCCCTCAAGGCTTTGCGCCACTCATCCCGCCTCACGCAACTTCCCGCCCTGGCGCGAATCGTACTTATCTCATGACTGCTTCCGAATAAGCTTCATGCGAGTTGGGAAATCTTTTCGGGACGAGGTAGTGCTATCTTCGGAACTGGATGGCGATCTACGTGCGCGAGGCCGGCTTTGGCGCGACCCCATGCGTAACGCGCGCCCGGTCCGCACTGTCTTTCGGATTCGCCATGACAACGCAAACCATCCGCTTTTATCACCAGGGGTCCGTCCGTGAGGTCGCGGGCGCCCCGGCGTCGCGCACCGTGCTTCAGCACCTGCGCGAGGACTTGCATTGCACGGGCACCAAGGAAGGTTGCGCGGAGGGCGACTGCGGCGCCTGCACGGTGGTGATTGGCGAACTGGATGCACAAGGCGGGCTCGCGCTGAAAGCGGTCAACGCCTGTATTCAGTTCCTGCCGACGCTGGACGGCAAAGCCCTCTTCACCGTCGAAGACCTGCGCGCCGCCGATGGCGCCCTGCACCCAGTCCAACAGGCCATGGTCGATTGCCACGGCTCGCAGTGCGGTTTCTGCACCCCCGGCTTCGTGATGTCGATGTGGGCGCTGTATGAAAACCAGCCGGCCGCCGCCGGCCTGCCCACCCGCGATGAGATCAACGCCGCGCTGTCCGGCAATTTGTGCCGCTGCACTGGCTACCGGCCGATTGTCGATGCGTCGCAGAAAATGTTCGACTATCCGCAATACCCACGCGTGACGCTGGACCGCAAGGCGGTCGCCGACAAGCTGCGTGAGATCCAACGCCGCGACACCTTCGAGTACAGCGCGCCCGATACGCGTGGCGCCACGTTCGGCTCGCCCACTTTCCATGCACCGATCTCGCTCGACGCGTTCGCCAAACTGCGCGCCGAGCATCCGCAAGCGCGTCTGCTGGCCGGCAGCACCGATGTCGGCCTCTGGGTCACCAAGCAGTTCCGCGATCTCGGCGACATCCTGTACATCGGCAACGTCGCCGAATTGAAGACGATCGAGCGCGATGCGCAGACGCTGACAATCGGCGCCGCCGTGACGCTCGAAGACGCCTACGCGGCGCTCGCCGTCGACTACCCGGAACTGGCCGAGATGTGGACGCGCTTCGCGTCGCTGCCGATCCGCAATGCCGGCACACTCGGCGGCAACGTCGCGAACGGCTCGCCAATCGGCGATTCGATGCCTGCGCTGCTCGCGCTCGACGCCGAAGTCGTGCTGCGCCAAGGCGCCAAAACCCGCACGCTGAAGCTCGACGCGTTCTACCTCGGCTATCAGAAAACCGCGCTCGCGGCCGGCGAATTCGTCGCAGCGCTGCGCGTGCCGCGTCCGGCGCGTGATCTGCGCTTCCGCACCTACAAAGTGTCAAAGCGTTACGATCAGGACATCTCCGCGGTGTGCGCCGCATTCGCGCTGCACATCGGCGAAAACGGCGCGATCAGGGAAGCCCGTATTGCATTCGGCGGCATGGCTGCGACGCCTAAACGCGCCGCGCAAACCGAGGCCGCGCTGAATGGCGCAACATGGAACGAAAGCACCGCGCGGCAAGCGATGAACGCACTCGTCGCCGATTACCAGCCGCTCACCGACATGCGCGCCTCGAGCGCCTATCGACTGAAGGTGGCGCGCAACCTGTTGTGGCGCTTCCACCTCGAAACGCGCGATGACGCGCCGCTCGCCCTCTTCGACGTGAATGCGTTCGCGTACGAAGCCGGCGCGCCCGACGCGGCCGTTGCGAAGGAGTCGTCGTGATGAACCGGACCGATGCTTTCGTCGAACATGCTGCCAGGCACGCCGCCGCTCAGGAGAGCGAGACGGCGATCGGCATCTCCTTGCCGCACGAATCGGCCGCGCTGCACGTGAGCGGCGAAGCCACCTACACCGACGACGTCCCCGAATTGCAAGGCACGCTGCACGCGGCGCTTGGGCTGTCGCGGCATGCACACGCCCGGATCGTGTCGCTCGATCTGGACGCTGTCAGAAAAGCGCCTGGCGTGATCGCCGTGCTGACCGCCGAAGACATCCCCGGCGAGAACAACTGCGGCCCGGTGCTGCACGACGATCCGATTCTCGCTGTGGACGAAGTGCTGTATCTCGGTCAACCGGTGTTCGCGGTGATCGCCGAAAGTCATGATCTCGCGCGGCGCGCGGCAGCGCTGGCGAAAAGCGATGACGTCGTGCGATATGAACCGCTCGAGGTCGTCCTCACTCCCGCCGAAGCGAAAGCCAATAAGCAGTTCGTCCTGCCGCCGCTGCATCTGAGGCGCGGCGAACCCGATGCGAAAATCGCTGCCGCGCCGCATAAGATCCGCGGCACGTTCGAAGTCGGCGGCCAGGAACAGTTTTATCTCGAAGGCCAGATCGCGTACGCCGTGCCGAAGGAAATGGACGGCATGCTCGTCTACAGTTCGACGCAGCATCCGAGCGAAATGCAGCAGGTCGTCGCGCATATGCTCGGCTGGCCGGCGCACAACGTCGTGTGCGAATGCCGGCGAATGGGTGGCGGCTTCGGCGGCAAGGAATCGCAATCGGCGGTGTTTGCGTGTGTGGCATCGTTGGCGGCGAAGCTGCTGCGCCGGCCGGTCAAACTACGTGCCGACCGCGACGACGATTTCATGATCACCGGCAAGCGCCACGACGCGGTCTACGAATACGAAGCAGGCTTTGACGATAGCGGCCGCATCCTCGGCGCACGCGTCGAAATTGCCTTGCGAGCCGGCTATTCCGCTGACTTGTCCGGTGCGGTCGCAACCCGTGCCGTCTGTCACTTCGACAACGCGTACTACCTGTCCGACGTCGACATCGTCGCGCTGTGCTGCAAGACCAATACGCAATCGAACACCGCATTCCGCGGCTTCGGCGGCCCGCAAGGCGCGCTGGTGATGGAAGTGATGCTCGACAGCATCGCGCGTCAATTGCACTGCGATCCGCTCGACGTGCGCCTCGCCAACTACTACGGCATCGGCGAACGCGACACGACGCCGTACGGACAGCCAGTCGAAGACAACATCATCGCCCCGCTAACGGATGAGTTGCTTGCAACCAGCGACTACCGCGCGCGCCGCGACGCGATCGCCGCGTTCAACGCAAAAAGTCCTGTGCTCAAACGCGGCCTCGCGTTCTCGCCGGTGAAGTTCGGCATCTCGTTCAACGTGCCGTTTCTGAATCAGGCCGGCGCGCTGGTGCACGTGTACAAAGACGGTTCGGTCCTCGTCAATCACGGCGGCACCGAAATGGGCCAGGGACTGAATACGAAGGTCGCGCAAGTCGTCGCGAACCAGCTCGGCCTGCCGCTTTCGCGCGTGCGCGTGACGGCGACCGATACGTCGAAGATCGCCAACACCTCGGCGACCGCCGCCTCCACTGGCAGCGACCTGAACGGCAAAGCCGCCGAAGCCGCTGCGCGGACCATTCGCGACAGGCTCGCCAAACTCGCGGCGAAGCAACTCGGCGGCACCGCCGATGCAGTGGAATTCGCCAGCGGTGAAGTGTCGGTGAACGGCGGTGCGATGCCATTCGAGCAACTGGTCGCCGCCGCATATCTGGCCCGTGTGCAGTTGTGGTCGGATGGGTTCTACACGACACCGAAAGTGCACTGGGATGCGAAAACGCTGACCGGTCACCCGTTTTATTACTTTGCCTACGGTGCGGCCGTGTCGGAAGTAGTGATCGATACGCTGACCGGCGAATGGAAATTGGTGCGAGCGGACGTGTTGCACGACGCCGGCCAATCGATCAATCCGGCGATCGATCTCGGCCAGGTGGAAGGCGGCTTCATTCAGGGCATGGGCTGGCTCACCACCGAAGAATTGTGGTGGAACCGCGATGGCCGCCTGATGACGCACGCGCCGTCGACCTACAAGATTCCCGCCGTCAGCGATACGCCCGCGGCATTTAACGTGCAGCTTTATCAGAATCAGAACGTCGAGCCGACCGTGTTCCATTCGAAGGCAGTAGGCGAGCCGCCACTGCTGTTGCCGTTCTCGGTGTTCCTCGCGATTCGTGACGCGGTCGCGGCCGCGGTGCCGGGCGCGGAAAACGCACCGCAGCTTCGCGCGCCGGCGACACCTGAAGCGATTCTCGACGCGCTGGACGCGTTGCAATCGCCCGCGACGACGACAGAACCCGCGACAGGACAGCCGACGGAACAAGCAACGGAAGCGGCAGCCGCAGCCGCATCCGCCACCACGCCGGTTTAGCAAATTGATGAAGCGTTGAACGACGTTAAGCAACTTAAAGCCTGGGCCCGACGCGACACGAACGCGTCCCGCCACACTCAACCGGCCGCACGGACACCCCGCGCGGCCATGTATGGAGAACCGCCGGATGCAAGCCTGGCTACCTGACCTGCAACAACTGCTCGCGCACGGCGACGCCGCCGTGCTGGTGACGGTCGCACGCGTCGAAGGGTCGGCGCCCCGCGAAGCCGGCACCAAGATGATCGTCACACGCGATTCGGCCAAGCACACGATCGGCGGCGGGCACCTCGAATGGAAAGCCATCGAGACCGCGCGCCAGGTGCTGCGCGACGGCATGCGCTCGCCGCATATGCGCCGCCTCGAACGTTTCGCGCTTGGCCCCAGTCTCGGCCAGTGCTGCGGCGGCGCCGTGATTCTCGCCTTTGAACGCCTCGACATCGGCGACCTCGGCTGGATCACCTCGCTCGCGAAACGCGTGGCCGCGGGCCTTTCGACGGTGCGTAGCGTATCATTCGGCCCCGCACCGGATGCGGTGATGCTGTCCGACCCCGAACCGGGTGTCGATGCCTCCGACTGCCTGCTGTGGGACGGCGCCGGTTTCGACGACAGCGGCGCGCTGCTCACCGAAACCATCGCGCCAGGCGATTTCCAGGTCGTGCTGTTCGGCGCCGGTCACGTGGGCGCGGCGCTGGTTCGCGTGCTGGCCACGTTGCCTTGCACGGTACGCTGGGTCGACGAACGCGACGCGCAGTTTCCCCCCGTGGAGACGCTGCGTGCGCCCAACGTGAAGATCGATCCGAACGATGCGCCCGACGAAGCCATCGACCAGGCTGCGCCGCACACGTACTTCATCGTGATGACGCACAACCATGCGCGCGATCTCGAGTTGGCCGAGCGCATTCTGCGGCGCGGCGATTTCGCGTTCTTCGGCATGATCGGCTCGCACAGCAAGCGCAAGCAGTTCGAACATCGGCTGGCCGCGCGTGGCATCGATCCTTCGCAGATTGCGCGGATGAAGTGCCCGCTCGGCGTCGACGGTATCGTCGACAAGTCGCCGGAGATCATTGCGATTTCCGCGGCTGCTCAAGTGTTGCAGGCAGTAGAGGCGAATGCGGGCGCGCACGCGGCGCAGACGGTCTGATTTGCCGCACAATCGACCTGCCGCCCCACAGCGATTGCGTTCTGTCCTGCATCCCGCATCCGGCGCGAAACGACTCCAACGAACTTCTGACCGACCATGAATACAACAACCGCTACCCCCACGGCACTCATTGAGAAAACCGCTCGCGCCCCGAAGGCCGAGTTGCACATTCATATTGAAGGCTCGCTCGAACCCGAGCTGATCTTCGCGCTTGCCGAACGCAACGGCGTGAAGCTCGCGTACGAGTCGATCGAAGCGCTGCGCGCCGCGTATGCGTTCACCGATCTGCAATCGTTCCTCGACATCTACTACGCCGGCGCGAGCGTGCTGCTGCACGAGCAGGACTTCTACGACATGACGACGGCGTATGTCGAGCGCTGTCTCGCCGACAACGTGATCCACAGCGAAATCTTCTTCGATCCGCAGACGCATACGGAGCGTGGCGTGCCGATCGCAACCGTCGTCGCAGGCATTGATCGCGCGTTGGCCGATGCGGAAAAGCGCGGTATGACGAGCAAGCTGATTCTGTGTTTCCTGCGTCACCTATCGGAAGAAGACGCGCTCGCCACGTTCGAAGAAGCGCTGCCGCTGTTCGAGCAATACAAACATCGGCTGATCGGCGTGGGTCTCGATTCGTCCGAACGCGGCCACCCGCCTTCGAAGTTCGAACGCGTCTTCGCCAAGGCACGCGCGTTCGGTCTGAAACTGGTCGCCCATGCGGGCGAAGAAGGCCCGCCGTCGTATATCTACGAAGCGCTCGACCTGCTCAAAGTGGACCGCGTCGACCACGGCGTGCGCAGCATCGAAGACCCGGCGCTCGTCACGCGTCTCGCCGATTCGCGCGTCGCGCTGACCGTGTGCCCACTGTCGAACCTGAAACTCTGCGTGTTCGACGACATGACCAAGCACACGCTGAAGGACCTGCTCGATCGCGGCGTCGCCGTCACGGTGAATTCCGACGATCCGGCTTATTTCGGCGGTTACGTGAACGCCAACTATTTCGCCACGATCGACGCGTTGAAGCTCAACGATGCCGAGGTCTACACGATCATCCGCAACAGCTTCGAAGCGTCGTTCGTCACGCCCGAGCAACGCAGCGAACTGATCGCGAAGCTCGACGCGCACTGGCACCCAGGCGGCCCGCACTGACGGGCCAATGAATGGCAGCCGGCGGCGGCACGGGTTCGTTTCGGACCCGGAATCAAGCCGCCGTCTGCGCTGTTTAGCTCCTCACAAATACGGAGACGGTTTTTCCATGACTCAACCGACACAATCAGCGTTCCGCGCACAACTGCTGACCTTCAACGGCGACCCTGCGCAATCGCCCAACGCGGCGGTCTTCAACGAGGACGGTTTGCTGATCGTCGAAGACGGCCATGTCGTCGCAGCGGGCGCGTATGCAGCGCTCGCGTCGCAACTCGCGCCGGGCACCCAGGTGCAGGAAATGCGCGACAAGCTGATCGTGCCGGGTTTCATCGATACGCACATTCACTATCCGCAGACCGACATGATCGCGTCGCCGGCGCCGGGTCTCCTGCCGTGGCTCGACACGTACACGTTCCCGACCGAGCGCCGTTTCACCGATCCGGCGTATGCACGCGATACGGCAAGCTTCTTTGTCGAAGAGCTGCTGGCTTGCGGCACGACCACCGCGCTCGTGTATTGCACGGTCCACAAGGAATCGGCCGACGCCCTCTTCACCGAGAGCGAAGCACGCAATTTGCGCATGGTGGCCGGCAAGGTGCTGATGGACCGCAACTGCCCCGAGTTTCTGCGCGACACCGCGCAATCGGGTTATGACGACAGCGCCGAGTTGATCGGCCGCTGGCACAACCGTGGCCGCCAGATGTACGCGCTCACGCCGCGTTTCGCGCCGACCTCGACCGAAGCGCAACTCGAAGCATGCGGCGTACTGGCGGGCAAGCATCCGGACATCTTCATCCAGAGCCACGTCGCGGAGAATACCGACGAAGTGAAATGGGTCGCCGATCTGTTCCCGGGCCACCGCAGCTACCTGGACATCTACGATCACTACGGCCTGCTGCGCCGCCGCGCGGTGTACGGCCATTGCATCTACCTCGACGAGGAAGACCGCAAACGCATGGCGCAAACCGGCACGGTCGCCTCGCATTGCCCGACCTCGAACCTGTTCCTCGGCAGCGGCCTGTTCGACTTCGACAAGGCCGACGAAGCCGGCATGCCGATCGCGCTAGCAACCGATGTAGGCGGCGGCACCTCGTTCTCGATGCTGCAAACCATGAACGAAGCGCACAAGGTCGCGCGGTTGACTGGTCATCATCTGACGGCCACGCGCATGTTCTATCTCGCCACCGCAGGGGCGGCCGAAGCGCTTGATCTGGCCGACAAGGTCGGCACGCTGAAGCCGAAGTCGGAAGCCGACTTCGTCGTGCTCGATCCGCAGGCCACGCCGCTGCTCGCACGCCGTACCGCACGCACCGAATCGCTCGAAGAACTGCTGTTCGCGTTCGCGCTGCTCGGCGACGACCGCGCGATCTACGAAACATATGCCGCGGGCAAGCGCGTGCATCGTCGCGACGACGTGCGTCAGCATGCGCCGCGCGTGGCGAAGATCGCGGCCTGATTGGATGGCCTGCTTGACTCTCTAGCGGACTCAGTCGATTGAGAAAAACGGCGCTTCTTTACAGAAGCGCCGTTTTCTTTTGCCCGTGCGGAGCATGGAAATGTTCCGATGCTTACAGCCTTGATCAACGATGCGTGCACACCTCATGCAACGCATTCAAGCGCCGCACCGGATCGGCGACATACGGATTCGTTTCGTCCCACGCGTAACCCGCCAGCACTGAACTGATCATGCGGCGAATCGAAGGCGTCTGGTCCGGATAGAAAATGATGTCCTGCAGCTCGCCCGTGTACCAACGCTCGACGAACGCGCGGAACGTATCGATCCCCTTGCGCAACGGTACGTCGTAAGCGGCCGACCAATCGACCTGTTCGCCATTTAGTTGCCGGTTCAACGTCTGCACCGCGAGGTGCGCGGAACGCAACGCAATCGTCACGCCGGATGAGAACACCGGATCGAGAAATTCACCCGCATTGCCGAGCAGCGCATAACCCGGTCCATGTAAACGCTCGACGTTCGCCGCGTAGCCGCCGATATGACGCACCGGCATCAGGAACGGTGCATTGCCGATCAACGGCCCGAGCGTCGGCTCCTGCTGGATCAACGCCCGCAGTTTCGCGTCGCGCTCAGCCTCCGGCACATCGAGGAAACTGGCCTCGGCAACGCATCCCACCGACGACCGGCCGCCCGCCAGCGGAATCATCCAGAACCACACGTCGCGGCGCTCCGGGTGCGTCGCCACGCAGATCTTGTTGCGATCGGTCGCGCCAGCCGGAATGCCATCGCGTACGTGCGTGAAGATCGCGGCACGTGTCGGCATGCGCGTAGGCGCTTCGAGGTTCAGCAAGCGCGGCAGCACGCGGCCGAAACCGCTCGCGTCGAACACGAAGTACGCCTCCACTTCATACGCGTTATCCGCTTCGTCGATCACGTCGAGCACCGGCTTGCTGCCATTTTCACCGGTTTGCATCGCACGCACCGTATGGCCGAAGCGCACGTCGGCGCCCTGCTCCGCCGCGCAGCGAATCAGAATATCGTCGAACACCGCGCGCTCGACCTGGTACGTGGTGCCCCACCCCGGCGAATGCTTGTCGCGGAAGTCGAACGCCGACGACTGGTCGCGGTAAACGAAATGCGCGCCGTTCTTGTACTGGAAACCGGCTTCGACCACCGCCTGCAGCATGCCCGCCTCTTCGAGGTAGGCCATGCTTTGCGGCAGCAGACTTTCGCCGATCGAGAAGCGCGGAAAATGCTGGCGCTCCAGCACCAGCACCGAACGGCCCGCCCGGCGTAAGAGCGCCGCCGCGACTGCGCCTGCCGGACCCGCACCGATGATCGCTACGTCGACAGTTATGCGCTTTGACGAATGTGTACTCAAGGTTGCCTCAATCGTTTGCTTGCACGGAACAGCGTTACGCTGCGCCCTTACTTTTCGTTACAATTACGCTTCACAGCAAGAACAATATTTCGTCGGGGAGCCCAGCGTGTCGCCATCCGAAACATCCAGTGTGCCTTTCGTGCCGGAAACGGCCTTCGGGATCTGGTTCCTGCGCACTTACACGTGGGAACATCACGTCCTGCGGGTCGCGATCAACGACCTCAAACGCCTGATCGACGCGCCCTTGCCAGCCGCGCCGGTTATCGTCGACGTCGGCTGCGGGCAAGGCATTTCGTTCCACCTGCTTGCCGAAGCGTTCAAGCCGCGCCGCCTTGTCGGCGTCGATTTTCACGAACCGTCGCTGGCGCTTGCCGCCAATGCAGCCCGCGCGTGCCGCGACAAGCTCGCCGATATCGAAGTGCTGCACGGCGACTGCGCGAAATTACCGCTGCCCGATGCCAGCGCCGACATCGTGTTCTGCCATCAAACTTTCCACCATCTCGTCGAGCAGGACCGCGCGCTCGCCGAATTCCGCCGCGTGCTCAAACCAGGCGGCATCCTGCTGTTCGCCGAATCCACCGACGCGTACATCAAATCGTGGGTGATCCGGCTGCTGTTCCGTCATCCCATGCATGTGCAGAAAAGCGCGGACGGGTACCTCGACATGATCCGCCGCGGCGGTTTCCGCTTCGAGCAGCGCAACGTCTCGCTGCCGTATCTCTGGTGGAGCCGCGCGAAAGACTTCGGCCTGCTGGAACGCCTCGGCATGTACCACCCGCAGCCTGGCAAGCGTCGGGAAACGTTGGTCAATGTCGCTGCAGTCAAGGCAGATTGAATCTCGCCAGGGCGGTGGCATGCCACCGCCCTGGTAAGCATCACGGCGTGCTTATTTGCGTGCTTATTTGCGTGTTCGATTCGACCTAGTTCGCTTCCAGCACGACAAGCTGGCCGCTCACGGCGATGGCGGCCGCGCTCGGGCTCACGCCGCAGGTGAAGTCGGTCGACGAGTTGCTCTCGGTGCTATGAAAGCGCGTCGACACGTCGATCACGGCGTTGGCGTTGCGTTCGTGGGCTGCAGCGCGCAGCTTCTGCACGGCTTGGGCAAGCGCTTCGTGGCATGCGTCATCCGGATTCGCCACCTTGCGCGCGATCCGCACAGAATAGGACACATCGCCCAACTGGCTCTTCACTGCCGGGTGGCTCTGCTGGCCAAAATAGATCTGCACACCACCGCGCGACTGGCCGCCGGCCGCCGCGAGCGGCACCGACTTCACGTCCGTGGCGCACCCCGTTTGCGTCAGCACCACCACTGCCAGTGCACCCAGTACAAAACGTTTTTTCATTTTTATTGCCCTCGTTTTTTTAAATGACGGCCGGTTCAGCCGCCCTGCCACACTTCAAACATCAGGCTTGCGCAACTGCCGCCGAACCCGAACGAAATCGACATCGCGGTGCCGATGCGCGCGTCACGCGTCGTGCGCACGAGCGGCATACCGACGACGCCCGGCTCCGGCGTCTCGATGCCTGCCGTCCCCGCGATGAAACCGTCGCGCATCATCAGCAACGTGTAGATCGCCTCGTGCGCGCCGCATGCGCCGAGCGGATGCCCGGTCATACCCTTGGTCGACGAAAACGCGGGGACTTCAGCGCCAAATACGTCAATCAAAGCGCGCAATTCCTCGACATCGCCAAGCGGTGTCGACGGTGCGTGTGTGTTGATGTAGTCCGGACGCTTGCCCGCTTCGCTCAACGCACCGCGCATTGCTCGTGCGATGCCTGCCGCACGCGGCGTGACCATGCCGGCCGCGTCCGTGCAGTCGCCGAAGCCGGTCAGCTCGGCGTAAATGCGGGCTCCACGCGCCAACGCATGATCGAGCGATTCGAGCACCAGCACACCGCCGCCCGAGGCGATCACGAAGCCGTCGCGTGCCGTGTCGTAGGGACGCGAAGCGCGCTGCGGCGTGTCGTTGAAGTTGCGCGACAGTGCGCCCATGGCGTCGAACATCAGCGTCATGTTGTCGTGCAAGGACTCGCTGCCACCGGCCAGCACGATGTGCTGGCGGCCGGTCTGGATCAACTGCATCGCCTGGCCGATGGCGAGCGCCGACGTCGTGCATGCCGACGATGGCGAATAGCTCACGCCCTCGAGTCCGAACACTTGCGCGACGTTGGCCGACGCGGTGCTGCTCATCGCATGCGGAACCGTATACGGCGGCACTTTGTCGACGCCGCGGGTATTCGCAATCGACATGGACACGTCGTAACTCGACATCGTGCCGACGCCCGAACCAATCACCGTCCCGGCGCGCGGCGAACGCAACGCGGCGAGGTCGAGCCCGGCATCGTCGATCGCTTTCTTCGCGGCATGGCACGCAAAGCGCGCGGTGTCGCCCATGAAGCGTTCGAGCTTGCGATCGAACGGCGGCTCCTGCGCGACCGATGCGACGCCCGCCACCTGCGAACCAAAACCGCGCTCACGCCACGCGTCGATCCGCTCGATGCGCGAGCGGCCCGCGCGCAGCGCGGCGGACACGTCGTCGAGCGTATTGCCGAGGCACGACACGATCCCCATGCCGGTGACGACCACGCGTTGCAGTGGCACGCTCATCGAACGCGCCTGAAAATCAGCGACGTGTTGATGCCGCCGAATGCAAAGTTGTTGCTCATCACATATTCGGCGTCGATCTCACGGCCTGTGCCGACGATGTAGTCGAGCGATGCGCAGGCCGGATCGACGTTCTCCAGATTCAAGGTCGGCGCATACCAGTTGCGCTTCATCATCTCGATGGTCCACCACGCCTCCAGTGCACCGCACGCACCGAGCGTGTGGCCGACATAGCTCTTGAGCGAACTGATCGGCATGCGTGCGCCGAAGGTCTGCGCGGTCGCATGGCTTTCGGCGATGTCGCCGCGGTCCGTCGAGGTGCCGTGCGCGTTCACGTAGGCAATCGCTTCGGGCGGCAGTTGCGCATCTTTCAAAGCGAGCTGCATGGCCAGCGCCATGGTTTCGGCGGTCGGCTGGGTCATATGCGCGCCGTCCGAATTGCAGCCGAAGCCGACGATCTCCGCGTGAATCTGCGCGCCGCGCGCCACCGCGTGTTCGTATTCTTCGAGCACCAGCGTCGCCGCGCCTTCGCCGACCACGAGGCCGTCGCGCGCGGCGTCGAACGGACGCGGCGTGAGATGCGGCTCGTCGTTGCGCGTGCTGGTGGCGTACAAGGTGTCGAACACGGCGACCGCCGGGCCCGACATTTCTTCCGCGCCGCCCGCCAGCATCAGCGTCTGCTTGCCGGCCTGGATCGCTTCATACGCGTAGCCGATCGCCTGGCTGCCCGATGCGCACGCGCACGAGGTCGGAATGATCCGCCCTTTCAGATCCCAGAACAGGCTGACGTTGACCGCCGTGGTGTGCGGCATCATCTGCACGTAGCTGTTCGACGTGACGTCGCTCATCGAGCCGGTTTCGAGCATCGTGCCGAACGCGCGAATCGGCTGCACCGAGCCCGACGACGAACCGTAGGCGACGCCCATGCGGCCGTCCTTGATGCTGGTGTCGTCGGCGAGGCCCGCGTCGGCGAGCGCCAGCTCGCTCGCGCGCACCGAGTACATCGACACCGGCCCCATCGAGCGGGTTTTCTTGCGCGGATAATGCGCAGGCACCGTGAAACCCGGCAACGGACACGCGAGCCGCGTGTGCAGCGACTCGAAGTAATCCCACTCAGGCATCCGGCGCACCGCGTTCACGCCGCTCTTCAGGCGTGCTTCGATTGCGTTCCAGTCGTCACCGAACGCCGTGACGCCCCCCATGCCCGTAATGACGACGCGTTTCATTACACCATCCCACCATTGACGCCGATCACTTGACGCGTGACATACGAGGCCGCATCGGACATCAGGAAGCTGACCACGGACGC
The DNA here is from genome assembly GCF_009690905.1 of Paraburkholderia madseniana. GTDB lineage: Bacteria > Pseudomonadota > Gammaproteobacteria > Burkholderiales > Burkholderiaceae > Paraburkholderia > Paraburkholderia madseniana. Next base: position 73,739 of record NZ_VOSW01000019.1, on the reverse strand, counting down.
CACTTCGGCAGGCTGGCCGACGCGGTTCATCGGCACCGTCTTCAATGCCTGCTCGAGCGGCATGTCGTCGAGCATGCCGGTATCGATCAAACCCGGCGCGACGCAATTGACGGTGATGTTGCGCGTCGCCAGTTCGACGGCGAGCGCCTTGGATGCGCCGATCAGGCCGGCCTTCGCCGCGCTGTAGTTGACCTGGCCGCGATTGCCCATCACGCCGGAGACCGACGCGATCGTGACGATGCGCCCGCCCTTTTTCGCCCGCACCATCGGCATGGTCAGCGGATGGACGACGTTGTAGAACGAGTCGAGACCGGTTTCGATCACGATGTCCCAGTCTTCTTCGGTGAGCGCAGGGAACGCGGCGTCGCGCGTCACGCCCGCGCTGCATACGATGCCGTAGTACGCGCCGTGCGCCACAACATCCACTTCGAGCACTTCGCGGCACGCGGCGCGATCGCGCACATCGAATTGCAGCACGCGCGCCGAACCGCCTTGCGCGGCAATGCCCGTTGCCACGGCTTCGGCTTCGGTGCGGCCCGTGCGGCAATGCACCGACACCGCGAAGCCGTCGGCGGCCAACTGATACGCAATCGCACGGCCGATGCCGCGGCTTGCGCCGGTAACGAGAACACGCCGGCTCATGAACTGAAACTCCCTTCGATGAATGACTGAAAATCACGCGGCTGAAAGATCTTGATGACCGCCTCGGCGCAACACACGTCGCCATGATGGATCGTGCATTCGTAGGCGCCGTGGCCTTCTTCGCTGCGCAGCAATTCTGTTGCGTGGATCAGCAACTGGGCATCGCCGGCAAACGACGGTTGCAAAGCGCGATAGCTGCGCGAGCCGAGCAGCACACCGGGGCGCGCCTGGCCACCGCCGCGCATGGCCAGCAGCGCGACGTGCGCCGCGATGGCCTGCGCCATCAACTCGATGCCGATCCATGCGGGCATCGCCCCGTCGGCGTCGGCATACCACGCGTCGGCATGAACAGTGGCACGCGCGCTCAGTGCGTCTTCGCTGAAAGTGCTCACGGCATCGATCAGCAGCATGGTGCCGCGATGCGGGATGATCGTTTCGATCGGTTGCAGGATGAGATCCTGAATGGAGGGCGTCTGGGTCATCGCGCGCGTCACCGTCCCAGGATCAGGCTGACATTGCTGCCGCCGAACGCAAACGAATTGCTCATCACGTACTGCGGTCCCGTGCCTTGCGGCAAAAAGCGTTCGGTTTCGACCAGGTCGAGCACCGGTAACGCGGGATCGGCAGCGCCGTCCCACAGATGACGCGGCAGCGGCACGGGTTGCGACTCATTCGCGCGTGCCAGCGTCAACCACGCGAAGGCGAGTTCGGTCGCGCCCGCCGCGCCGAGTTGGTGACCCGTCAGCGGCTTGGTGCCGCTCGTCGCCACGCCGTTGGGGAAGACACGCGCCATCAGCTTCGCTTCCATGTCGTCGTTCTTGCGTGTGGCGGTGGCATGCAGATTCACATAGCCGATTGCCGACGATGCGATGCCCGCGTCGGCCAACGCCGCTTGCAGCGCGAGTTCGCCGCCCACGCCTTGGGGGTCCGGCGAGGAAATATGATGCGCATCGCTCGATTCGCCGACACCCGCGAGGCGTACTGCCGCTTCTTCGCGGCTCATCAGGAACACGGCTGCGCCTTCGCCGACGTTGATCCCGCAGCGATTGCGGCTCATCGGATTGCTGCGCACACCGCTGGTCGATTCGAGCGAGGCGAAACCCTGCACCGTCAACTCGCACAGCGAATCGACGCCCCCCACCACCACCGCGTCGCACAGCCGCAATTGCAGCAGACGGCGCGCCGACGCAAAGGCCTTCGCGCTCGAAGTGCAAGCGGTCGAGATCGTGAATGCCGGGCCCTGCACGCCGAGCGCGGCGGCGGCGAACGGCGCGGCGGTGCCGATCTCCATCTGCCGGTAATTGAAATTGGCGGGCAGGTCGCCCGCTTGCGCGTGATAGACGAACGCGGCTTCGGCCGCTTCGATACCCGACGTGCTGGTGCCGAGCACCACGCCGATCCGATGCGCGCCGTAACGCTCGCGCGCCGCGTCGACCGCGGGCGCGATCTGTGTCAGCGCGGCCAGCAGCAAGCGGTTGTTGCGGCAGTCGTACCGTGCGAGCCCGGCGGGCGGCGCAATATCGAGCGGCGTGAGTACGCTGCCGACAAACGCTTCGCCAATGCCCGTATGCGCGTGCGCCATACCGGGTGCGTGACCGGCGGCAAGCGCCGGGACGATTGCATCGAGGTCGCCGCCGAGCGCATTGATCATGCCGAGCGCGTGCAAATAAACTGATGGCGCCTTCATGCGGCCCTCCTTGATTCCGATGGCATGCCGATCGGTGCGAGCAGCACCGATACGAGGATGCCGAGCGCGAGCGTGGCGCCGAAACTCTTCAGCGCGGGCATCGCGCTCATGCCGAGCATGCCGAACGACAACAGCGTGGTGGCCGATGACAGCAGCACGCCGGTCCACACCGCGCCGAGATCCGCGTCCGCGCGCAAACAGCCTTCGCGCAGAAACACCGCATAGTTTGCGCCAACGCCGAGCACCAGCATCAGCGCGAGCCAGTTGAACAGATTGAGCGGCACGTGAACGTAGCCGAACACCGCGAGCGTGACGACGACCGCGAGCAGCACCGGCAGCGTCACGGCAATGCCGCCGCGCGCGCGGTAGCGCAGCATCAGCAGGACGAGCACGAGCGCGAGCGCACCGCCGAGCCACCACCCGCTGTCCACGCGATACGCGCCGAACAGCTTCGAGACGCTCGCCGCCTTGTCGACGAATACGACGCCGGGCAGCGCCTGCGCGGTGGCGATCAGCGCGGGTTCGTTCTGCGGCGTCACGCCTTGTGGAATCACGACCGCCGCATACGCTTTGGTGGCCGAATCGACTTCACCCAGCCACAGATGCCTGTAGGGCTGCGACCACGGTGCGGCGAGCCATGTGTCGACCGTAAGCAGCGGCTGCGGTTTCGCATACGCAGCGAGCCAGGCATCGGCGACTTCGTCTTTAAAGCCCGCCTGCAGCAGCGTCGCACGCAATGCCGCGGGATCGTTGAATACGTGCTGCGCAAGCAATGCACGGTCTTCGTTTTGCTGCTTCGCGGACGGCACGAACTGCGCCACCGACTGATAGCTGCCGACCTTGTTCGCCGTGCCGCTCAACCCGTCGAGCTTCGCGCCCAGCGCTTCGGCGCGCTGCAAGACGATTTCCGGCGTCTCGCCACGCACGACAAAAAACTGCGCGCTGTTATCGACACCCACCGCCGCGCGCACCTGGTCTTCCTGCGCGACCAGCGAAGGATCACGCTGGATCAGCAGATGGATATCGTCGTCGCTCGTCAGACGCAACCAGCCGGGAATCGCCAAGATCAGCAACAGCGCCGCGACGAACCATGCGCGCTTGCCGCCGATCGTGCGATGCCAGACCGTCAGCACACGCGCCGCACCAGCGAACAGGCGCCGCGGGCCGCGCTTCGGCGGGTGCGTGAGCAGCGCGGGCAACAACCACAGCACGGAGGCATACGCCGTCACAATGCCTGCCATCGCGAAGCATGCAATCTGCTTGAGCGCGGGGAACGGCACCCACGTGAGGATCGCGTAGCCGAGCAGACTGGTGGCAAGCGCAACCGTCAAAGCCGGACGTACCGCACGCGCACCACGGCGCGAATCCCAATCGCGCTCCGCGCCGAGATAGACCACGAAATACTGAATCGAATAATCGACCGCTTCGCCGATCAGGCTCGCGCCGAACACCAGCGTCAACAGATGCAATTGACCGAACATCAGCATCGTGACCGCGAGCGCACATACGATGCCGAGCGCCGTCGAAACGAAACCGAGCAGCAACAGACGCGGCGAGCGGAACACCCACATCATCAGCAACGCAATCCCGCACAGCGACGCGACGCCGATCAGATGCACCTCGTGTTCCGATGCGCTACGTGCCGACTCCGCGTAGAACACCGCCCCGGTTCTCGCCACCGACACTTCGGGGAACGCCTGCTTCAAGGCGCTTTCGCCTTGCGCGAGCGCGGCGAGCACGGCGTGCTGCGTCTTCGATTCGTAGGCCGAGCCCGGCAGCGTGGCGACGATCAGCACACTGGTCGCAGCACCGCGATGCGCCACCAGCATGTTGTCTTCGAGTTCGAGATTCGACGTGGCGACCGGCAAACCGCCGAGCCAGTGTTCGAGCCAACCGAACGGATCGTCGGCGAGCGGCGTGGTCAGGCCGCCGTGCAATGGGCTGTAGATGCGCTGCGCGAGTGCGTCATGCAGCGCGGGGCTTGCCGCATTGCTCTGCGCGAGTGCCGCGCCGTCAACGGGCGCCAGCAAACCGAACCGATACGGCATATACAACGCGGCGATCTGTGACAGATCGAACGGCGGCAACTCCGCCGTCACCGAGCCGAACGCCCCGCTCTTCTGCAACGATGCGCCGAGTTGTTTCGCTGCCGCTTTGGCGTGCGCGTCATCGTTGCTGGTGACCAGAAAAACCGTGCGGTCGCCCAGCGCGCTCGCCAGCGTATCGACCGCCTTCTCGGCGACCGGATCCGCTTCCGTGGCAGGCAGCAACGCCAGCAGATTGGTCTGCAGCGGCGAAGGTCCCGCGAAACGCCAGCCGCAATACAGCACCGCGGCGAGCGCGAGCAGCAGCCACGCGGCGCGCATGCCCCACGCCTGTTTCGCGGACCGCTGTTGCAGCACCAGCATTACGGCGCTCCGAGCAGGCTGCGCTCAGCCGGCGTTGGTTCGGTCACCGCTGCGCTTTTAGCAAAGTCGAGTTTTGTGATGTCGCCGTTCGCGAGCGTGATGCGCAGGCTTTGAAGATAGTCGCCGCCGTTCATCTGCAAAACTTTGATCGACTGCGCGATCTGCGGCTGGTTCGGCGTGAGTTGCATGCGCCACTGCGCGGCGCTGCCTTCGGCCTGCACGTCGAATTGCGAATACAGCGCCGACAGATCGCCGCCGAGCATCGCGCGCATCATCTTCGAAACCTGCGCGACGCCGCGTGTGCCCTGGGCACTGTGAGCCGTCACGCGCTGGCCGTTGGTGTCGACTTCGGCGACGCCCGCATCGGTGATCACGTAGGTGGCTTTGTACGGCGTGTCGATCTGCCAGATCACGCCACGATCGCGGAAGAACAGCAGTGAACCCGTGCTGACGAGCGGCTGCTTCATCGCCGCGAGCGTTTGCGTTTGCGTGAATTGCGCGCGGACGCCCTTGGCCTGCGCGAGATGGGAGGCGATCTGCGAAACGAGAGCGGGGTTGCCGGCGGACTGTGCAGTTTCAGCCGCAGACGCCACAGTCGGCCATGCTGCCAGACTCGATACACTCAATACGCTTAGCGTGCCTAGCGCGAGAAACCCGCCCGCTGCCACACCGCGCAAGTTCATCGTCCCCATACACGCTCCAGCTTTTCGAATACGACGGGCGGTGACACGAACTGCAATTCCTGCGTCGCGGCATCGACTGCGACCTGGATCGTGTAGCCCTTCGTCAATCGCGTACCGGATGCGCAATCGACAATTTCATAGCCTATTTTCAGGCGGTTTTCGTGTTCGAGCAGTTGCGTGCGCACTTCGAGCGCCTGGCCGTAGGTGGCCGGGCGCACATACTTCAGATGCGCCTCGACGATCGGCCATAGGTAACCCGAGGCCTGCATCTCGCGGTAGTCGTAGTCGAAGGTGCGCAGGAGCGCCGCGCGGCCGATCTCGAAGTACTTAAGATAGTGGCCATGCCAGCACACGTTCATCGCGTCGACGTCGTGAAACGGCACTTCGACCATCGCGCTGGCTGTCAGCACTTTAGGGGAGCCGGTCATGCGTGCAATCCTCCCCGATAGTCGTTCAACAAATCGCACGCGGCGATGCGCGCAGTCAGCGCGCGCAGGTCGCTTTCCAGCGCGCGGTCCTCGTCGACGAACGGCGACTGCGCCGTCACGCTATCGATGAATACTTGTAGCGGCGCGGGAACCGGCGTGGTGCTGTCGATCTTCAACCGCAGGCGCGCGGCTTGCACCGTCGCCAGCGTATGCGCGGCGGCGACCTGCTCGGTCAACTCCAGCACGCGCAAACAGTCGCGCGCAGCGATCGTGCCCATGCTGACCTTGTCCTGATTGTGCGCCTCAGTCGAACGCGAGAACACGCTCGCGGGCATCGTGTTCTTCAACGCTTCGGCCGTCCATGCGGACGACGAAATCTGCACCGCCTTGAAACCGTGATTGATCGCGGCGCGCGCGGGCGCCGCACCCGACAGGTTGCGCGGCAAGCCGTTGTTGAAATTCACGTCGACCAGCAATGCAAGCTGCCGGTCCATCAGATCGGCGAGATTGGCGACCGCGACTTTCAGCGAGTCCATCGCGAACGCGATATGGCCGCCGTAGAAGTTGCCGCCGTGCAGCACGCGCTCGTTGTCGGGATCGATCAGCGGGTTGTCGTTCGCGCTGTTCAGTTCGTTCTCGACATCGCGGCGCACCCACGACAAGGCATCGCGAGCAACGCCGATCACATGCGGCGCGCAGCGAATCGAATAGCGATCCTGCAGACGATGCCCCGGCGTATCGTCGCGCCCGCTCAGATCGTCGCGAATCCACGCCGCGGCTTCAGCCTGGCCTGCATGCGGCTTCACTTCGAACAGCATCGCGTCGAAGTGCGCGGCACGGCCGTCGAGTGCAACGGTACAGAGCGCGGTGAGACGTGCGGTGAGGCGCGTCAGATGATCGGCACGCGCGAATGCGAGACAGGCGAGGCCCGTCATCACCGCGGTGCCGTTCATCAGCGCGAGGCCTTCTTTCGGCGCGAGCGTCAGCGGCTCGTGACCCAGTTCGGTCCAGACCTCGCGCACGTTGCGCAGACTGTCTTCGAACATCACATCGCGTTCACCCGCGAGCGCGGCGGCCACATACGAGAGCGGCGTCAAGTCGCCGCTTGCACCGACCGAGCCTTCCGACGGAATGCGCGGCAACACGCGATGATTGATCAGATCGGCAAGGCGTTCGAGCAACACCGGGCGTACGCCGGAGAAACCGTAGGCCAGCGAGTTGAGTCGCGCGGCGATCACCGCGAGCGTTTGCGCGTCGTCGAGATACTGGCCCATTCCGCAGCCGTGGTAACGCGTCAGTTGCAACGGCAAGGCTTCGACGAGTTCCATCGGCACGTCGACCACGCACGCGTCGCCATAGCCGGTGTTGACGCCGTACACGGTCGCGCCCGATGCCAGATGCCGGCGCAGAAAATCCGCGCCGCGCTGGATGCGCGCACGCCACGCCGGATCGGCGCTCAACGCAACTGGTGCGCGATGGTGGGCGATCGCAACGACTTCTTCGATCGTCAGCTTGCGGCCGCCGATCGTTACCGCCGCCGCCGCGTTTGCGTTTGCGTTCCCGCGGGCATTCTCACTTGAGCTAGCGCTCTGCGCCTCGATCAGATCATGTTCGGCCATGTGTGCCTCGCTTGGGGCTGGCCCAGAAATCGAAGAAATTGAACCATTGATAGGGTGCCTTGCGGCAATAGTGTTCGAGGCGCGCCGCGTAACGCTGCGCCCACGCGGCAAGATGCTGCGCGCGTTCGCGGCGCGGCAACTCGATGCGCTCGGCGAACGGTTCGAAATACAGACGATAGCCGTCGCGCTCTTTCAGACAGAAGAACAGATAGACAGGGCAGCCCAACGCATGGGCGAGCACGTAGGGGCCTTGCGCGAACGGGGCGGTCGAGCCGAGAAATTGCGCTTCGGTCGTGCGGCCCGCTTCGTGTGCCGGCACGCGGTCGCCGACGATCACCAGCAGCTCGCCCGCATCGACGCGCTCCTGCATCATCATGGCGGTCTCGGGACCGAAGTCGCTGACTTCGAGTAGATGCCGCGCGAACTGGCTATTCGCCGAAGCCAGTACGCTATTGAAGCGCCGCGCGTGTTCGGTGTAGACCACGGCAGTGACTTTCGCGTAGGCGCCCTGCGCGGCGAGCGCGCGGGTCATTTCCAGATTGCCGAGATGCGCGCCGATCACGAGCGCACCTTTGCCGCTTGCGACCAATGCTTCGAATGCCGATGGGTCTTCGAATTTGACGTCGGCGTTGTTGACGCGGCCAGACCATGCCGCGAGCTTATCGAAGCCCGATTGCGCGAACGCCAGCATGTGGCGATAGGCGGACAGCCAACCCGGACGCGGCGTATCGCCGTGCGGTGCGGCTTCGCCAAGACGCGTGAAGTAGTTGCTCGACGCCTCGCGTGCGGCGCGGCCCGTCAGCAGAAAATACGCGACGATCGGATGCAGCCAGAGCGCCGTGAAACGGCGGCCGAACAGCTTGCAACTGAGCGCGAGCAAGGACATGCCCAGATGGCTGCCGCGTTCGGCGATCCGCCACCAGTCCTGGGGGCTTTGTTCGTTTTGCTCAGCGTGCTGGCCGGGTTCGCTCAGGTTGCCCGGCTTGCCCGGTTCGCTCTGCTTAACCGCCTCACTTGCGATCGCCAGACGGCGTGGCATCACTTTGTGCGCGAGCAGCATCGGCAGACGCCACAGCATGCCGAACACGAGGCGCGTGTGGCTGCGGCTGATGCGCACGTTGTCCCACAGCACGTCGAAATGCGAGACGCCATCGCTTGCATAGGTGACGCGCGTCGGAATCGAGCGGAACGCGGCGCGCCGCCAGTACAAACGCACGAGAATTTCGATGTCGAAGTCCATGCGCGTCGGCAGTTGCACGCTGTCGATCAGCTCGCAGGCCAGCGCCAGCGGATACAGACGGAAGCCGCACATCGAATCGCGGATCGTCAGCGAGAGCGTTTCGATCCACACCCATACGTGCGTCAGATAACGGCCGTAGAGGCGCGATTTCGGCACGCTCTCGTCGTAGACCGGGCGGCCGAGGATCACCGCGCCCGGTTCGGCGAGCGCCGCTTCGATGAAACGTGGCACATCGGTCGCGTCGTGCTGGCCGTCGGCGTCGATCTGCAGAGCGTGCGTGTACTCCGCAGTGCGCGCGGCGCGCAGTCCCGCCATCACGGCCGCGCCCTTGCCGCCGTTAACTGGCAAACGCAGCAGCGTGAGCTGCCCCGCGTACTGTTGCGCGAGTGAGGCGAGCACCTGCTGGGTCGCCTCGTCGCTGCCGTCGTCGACGACAAAGATCGGCAAGCCGTGCACCGCGAGATGGGCAACGGTCGCGTCGACCGCGTCCTTGTGGTTGTAAATCGGAATAACGATGCAAGGAGCGAAGCGCATCATGCAGGCTCCCGATACACGATCACGCCCGATGCGCATTCACGCCCGCTCAGCCGGTACGCGAACTGCACGCGGCCACGCGCTGCGTCGTGTGCGAGCGTGAGATTCAGCACCGCGCCCGGCGGCACCGGCGCCATGAACTTGAGACGGTCGACCGATGCCAGCGCGCGCACGGCCGGCACGTGTTCGGCCGCCAGATGCATCGCCCAATGCACCTGGACCACGCCCGGCAAAATCGGCAGACCGGGGAAGTGGCCGGCGAAATGCACAAGCGTCGGCGGCACGCGCAGTTCGTAATGCAACGTGTCGGCACTGCGAGCTTCGGCGAGCACTTCCACGCCGTCCGCGCGCGGCTCGAATGCCGCCGCGACCGCAGCCACCGGCAGTTTGCCGCGCGCGTCGAACGGCAATGTGAGGCGAAAACGCCAGTGACGCGGCAGCACCACCACATCGAAATAGGCAGCGAGATGCCGGCGCAGGGTTTGCGCGAGCAGCACACGGCCTTCGTCCCGCAATGCCTCGCAGCCGGCTTCCGTCAGCGCCACGACGGCGCCGACGCGCTCGCGCGAGGCGCCTTCAAGCGGCACGATCGCCGCTTGCGCGACATACGGATGCAGCGCGAGACGCGCTTCGAGCTCCGGCAGCGACACGCGCTTGCCGTCCAGCTTGAGCACGCGATCGAGCCGACCTTGCAGGCGGAAGCGGCCATCGGCGTCGAACGCGATCTTGTCGTCCGTGCGATGCCAGCCGGTGTGATCGAGATGCGGCGAGCGGACGTTCAGCGCGCCGTCTTCGTCGCGGCGCACTTCAATGCCGACGACCGGCTGCCAGGCATCAGTCTGATCCTGACGACGCCACGCGATGCCACCGGTTTCCGTACTGCCGTAGATTTCGAGCGGCGCAGCGCCATAAGCGGCGGCGTATTCCTGCGCGGCTTCCAGGGTGAGCGGGCCGCCCGAAGAAAAGAATGCGCGCGGCGCCGGCGTCAACGCGGCGAAACCAGGCAACGCGGGCCAACGCGACAACTGCGCGGGCGTCGAGACAACCACCGTCGCGCCGCATTGCTCGATCTGCGTTTGCAGATGCAAGGGCTCGATGCTGATCGCGCGGTCGAACGCGCGGCCCGCTGCAAGCGGCCACAGCACGCGAAACAGCAAACCGTAAATGTGATGATGCGGCACGCTCGCGAGCATCGTCGCATCGCCGACCAAAGCGCCCCACTGTTTTTCGAGCGTGTGCACTTCGGCGTTGAATTGCGCGAGGGTCTTGCGGATCGGCTTGGGGGCGCCGCTGCTGCCGGAGGTGTAGAGCGTCAACGGAGCTTGCGGATCGATCGTGTGCGAGGCGCCTGGCGTGTGTGTGGCATCGGCATCGGCATCGGCATCGGCATCGGCATCGGCGTCTCGCACACCGCGCGGCAGATCGGCGTCGGTCAGCACGGCGTCGTACGCGTCGGCAAGATCGGCGAGATAGCCCGGCGTCGCATTGGCCGGAATCACCGGCTCTTTGCCGCACGCGAACAGCGCAAACAGCGCGCAGGCGAAATCGAACGGATCGTCGATGCATAACGCGTAGCGGCGCGCGTCTTGCGTTTGCATCAGCGTGACCAGAGCCGACACGCGCGCGCGAAACGCTGCGCGGTCGAGCACCGTCGCGCCGTCGCGGCATACCGGCGCATTCACAATGGCGGCCCCATGGCCCGCGGACAACAGATCATGCAGCGCAATCATGCCGCCTCCGAACGCGCGGCTCGCGGCAACACCACCAGATAACGCCAGATGACCTCGGCCACCAGCAGCACGCCGATCAACCCATACGCAATCGCGCCGTTATAGAGCGACCAGTTTGCGCGGCTCCAATAGAACGCCGTATAAGCGGAGAACGCGCCGTTCAGCGCGAAGAAAACACACCACACCTGGGTCACACGCCACGTATGGCGCACGGCGCCAGGTGGCAGATCCGGATTGCCCAGCCGCGCGAATTTTTCGATCATCGACGGCCCGCGCACCAGCGTCGCACCGAACGCGATCAACAGGCCCAGATTGACGAGCGACGGATAGAGGCGCAGCAGCAGCTCGCTGTTGGTGAACACGATCGCCGCCGAGGCGCAGCTCAGCAAGCCGACCACGGTCCAGTCGATCGTGGAGAGCCGGCGCAGCGAGGTTGCGACCGGACCACTGCCGGCCCAGCGTTGCAGCCACAGAATCGCAAACAGCATGCAGCCGACATAGCGCGGCGTGTCCCAGCGCCAGGCACACAGAATCAACGCGGGATATGCGAGTTTCAGCAGGACCTGCACCACCGTTTTGGCCCAGTGGCGCTCAGTGCCGGGCGATGCCTCGGCGGGCCGACTCGCCGCCGCTTGCATTCGCGAACGCACGGATGGCATCAGCCTTGTGCCGCCAGCAGGGACTCGACCGCACCGATCACATCGCCGACCGTGCGCACCGACTTGAATTCTTCCGGCTTGATGCGGCGGCCGGTCATTTCCTGCAGTTTGATCGCGAGGTCGACGGCGTCGATACTGTCGAGATCGAGGTCTTCGAAGAGATGTGCGTCGGGCGTCACGCGCTCCGGCTCGATCGCGAAGTTCTCTTTGAAGATGGCGCGGATGCGTTCAAGAATCTCTGCCTCGGACACGATTAATCCCCTTTTATTGTGGTTTCGTTCACAGCATGCGCCGTTTCGCGTTGACTCGCGACCAGCGCGGCCAGCGTGCTGATCGAGCGGAAGTGTTCGCGGGTGCGTTCGTCGTTCGCTGCGATGGTCAGTTGGTATTGTTTGCGCAGCACGATGCCGATCTCGAGCGCGTCGATCGAGTCGAGACCGATGCCGTCGGTATCGAACAACGGGGCGTCGTCGTCGATATCGGCCGGGCTCAGGTCTTCCAGATCGAGGGCTTCGATCAGAAGCTGTTTAATTTCCAGTTTTAAAGAATCCATAATCGAACAGGTGCTGAGTAATGTGGGCTTCGATGGCGCTGGTCACGCTGCGCGCCGCGAGAGACGGTGAAGTGTCGTGGTCGGCGAGTTGCTCGACGCCAAGCGGCTCGAGCACGTTCACCCGGATCCGGAAAGCGCGCGCCGGCACGTCGTACCAGCGCATCTGCTTGGTGAACGCTGGCGGATCGCAGTCCATCAGCACCGGCACGATCGGCGCGCCGACCTTCAACGCCATGTGCGCGAACCCGCGTGAAAACGCGTGCAGCCGGTTCGGCGCGGGGCTGCGCGTGCCCTCGGGAAAAATAATCATCGTGTAGCCCGCTGCTAGCTGCCGCGCGCCGGCTTCGACGAGCTCCGAGGGATCGGCGTTGCTCACATATTCCGCCGAGCGCACGATTCCCCAGAAACACGGGTTGCCCCAGTGCGCGTTTTTCACCACGCAACAGGCGCGCGGCGTGAGCGACAACAACACCATCACGTCCAGGTACGTCGGGTGATTGGCGACCACGATCGCCGGGCCGCCGGCGCGCAATGCCTGCCCACCCGATACCTCGAGCTCCATCACACCGATGCGCTGCAACACCGCGACCAGTGCGCGGAAAAACCAGTGAATCACGGTCGTCACCACGCGCTGACGCGACGCCCGGTGCGGCCACAGCCACGCGAGCGGGAACACCAGCACCGAAAACAGCACGCCGCAGATGCCGAACACCACGAAGGCCATGCCTGTCGCACAGAACCGCCAAACGTAATCAAGCCGCGCGTTCATGCCACCTCCAATGCCAGGCCGCGCCGGCGCCTTGCCAGACGGCGGGCCTGCCCGTTTCCAGACAGTGCTGCAGCGCCTGGCTCTGGGTCGCGAAACTTTCTTCCGCGCTTGCCTCCGCGCTTGCCACCGCGGTTGCCACCGCAGTTGCCATATTCCCCGCGTCTGCGTGATTTGCCTCCTGCGCGGCCCGGGCTGCCTCCGGCTCGCCTCCGCCGGACAACGTGCAGACCAGTTGCCCCGTCGCCGCTTCGCCGTTCAGCAGGATCGCGATCGCGCCGCCCTGCACTTCGTCTTCAATCGTGCCGTACGCCGGATCGGCCGGTTCGTCAGCGTACACCAGCAATACCGGTGAGCCGGGCTGCGTTGCGTATTGCGCGTACGCTTCCAGCAACGCATAACCGAGCGTCTCGGCGCCGGCCGAGATCGCGCTGGCAGCGGAACGGTCACCGCGCGCAATGCCGAAGACACCGGTCATGGCGTTCAGCACCGACAGGCTGAAGGCGGTCGGCGAGACCGGCTCGCCCGCGCTGATGGTACGCAGGATGTCCGTGGTGCGCCGCAATTCGCCATGGCGTGAAGCGAACACGACTCTGACCTCGTCTTGCGCCACGCAGTCGTGCGCGACCTTCAGGGCGACTTTGGACAGCGTGCTCAGGCGACGCCGCACGATCGGCTCGATAAAGCCGATGTCGGGTGCGGCAGATGCGGCAGCAGGCCAGCTAGACCAGCGAGCGACCGGAATGGTCCAGTGCAGATCGGGCATATCGGTGTTCGCGCGTAGAAGCGAGGAGAGGCTGAGGGTGCCTGACGGAATACGCAGCCGTCACAGCGTATGCGCGCCGCGCGGAACGACAATCTCCAGCCGGGGGTCAATCCAATCTTCTTATATAGGGTTCAGCGATTTAACGGCACTTGGCCCCGATTATTTAGGTGCCTTTGCCAATTAGTCTGATGGATTGACTCAGGCTCCCTGTGGTCGCCGGAATCATACTGAATATTGTGGATTAAATCAGCCACAAAAGACGTATCTATCTGTATCCGTATCGCGGGTGCGACGGATGCCTGGACAACGTCAAAATATAGGCCTGGCGGCCCTTGCGCGTCCGTGAAAAGCCTGCAAAGCCGCTTGCAGCGAGCTCCGCGGGCCAGACAGGCGCTGTCGCATCCGTAAATAGACGCGAATACTTTCATTTAGCTTTCTAAACAAGTGTTTCGTTTCGGAACACTTCAATGCGTCGGTGCCGCTCTGCTGAGTTAGATGCCGCGCGTCTCCCAAATCTCACGCGCCACTTACGGGCGCTTACCCCCGCGCCGGTGTAGCGCTTATTGCACGCCCTATTGCACGCCCTATTGCACGACCTTCGCACCCGGCGCCGAAGCCGGCGCGGCCGCGGGCGCGGCGCCCGTCGTTGCGACTTCGTTCGAGATCCCACCGTTCTTGTCGACGGGAATCTTCACGGTATGGACCACGCCGTTACCGAGCGGGAAGTCAGCCAGCGCGCTGCGTGCCAGATACGGCATGGCCCTCACCAGCGACGATTCTTCGTCCGAGTTGCGCGCCGTCACGTTATAGACCTCTTTGCCACTGGCGCGCTCGGTGATCCGCACGCCGAGCAGGTGCGTGAAGATCGGGTAGCTCTGGTTCACATAGGCGGTCGGAAACGCGCCCCACGGGCCCCACGGATCGAACGGCCGGCCCCAGTACGGCGCCGGCCAGGGGTTGTAATACACCGGCTGCGCGACCGTCACCATGTCCGAGCGAATCCCGTAAGAGAGCCCGACCAGATAACGCGCCTGGGAAGTGTCGACCTGGCGGAACGCATGCGTGGCAAGCTCATTGCCGACGAGACGCTCGTAGGTGGTGAGCTCGAGATTGTTCTGCTGATCCCCCGCCCGCGTGAAGGCATAGGTACGGGTGGCGTCGTTGCCGCTCCAGTCGGAAAACGCCGTGACCTGGGAGGTCACATAGCTCGTGCAGCCGGACAACAGCACCGTCAGCGTGGCCAGCAGCAGCGTGGCGCGGCGGGTCCATCGATCGAATTTCATGGTCTACCTCGTGATGCCTGTTATTGCCATTCTTGAGCGGGTTGGCTCATGCGCATGCTTTGCTGCGCCGAGCGGCCCCGATAATACGCTGACCAGGCGAATCGGTAAAAAGTTCGACCCGCACAATCCGCCGAGCCTTTGTACAATGGCTCGACAAGCCCGGCTCGCGCGCCATAAGCACGCGTGACGGCTCGAGTCCCATCACTACAGAACGCCATGGCCGATACCGCAACGCCCAATGTGATCCGCCGCGCCGATTACGCGCCGCCCGCCTTCCTGATCGACACCGTCGCACTGGAGTTCGATCTGATCCCCGAACGCACCGTCGTCAGGAACACGATGCGGGTGCGCCGCAACCCGGACGCGTCCCACGCCGCGAATTTCGAACTGATGGGCGAACAACTCGAGTTCGTCGGCGCCACGATCGACGGCGCCCCGTTCGCCCACGCGCATGCGCACGAACACGGCCTCACGCTCGACAACGTGCCGGATAACTTTGAGCTCACGCTCACCAGCATCTGCAATCCGGCGGAAAACACCACGCTGTCGGGCCTGTATGTGTCGGGCGGCAACTTCTTCACGCAGTGCGAGGCCGAGGGCTTTCGCCGCATCACCTATTTCCTCGACCGCCCTGACGTGATGGCGACCTTCACGGTCACACTGCGCGCCAGCAAGGCCGACTATCCGGTGCTGCTGTCGAACGGCAATCTGCTCGAAGAAGGCGATCTGCCGGACGGCCGCCATTTCGCCCGCTGGGAAGATCCGTTCAGGAAGCCGAGCTATCTGTTTGCGCTGGTCGCGGGCAAGCTGGTCGCGCTCGAAGAACGCGTGAAGAGCGGCTCGGGCAAGGAAAAGCTGTTGCAGGTGTGGGTCGAACCGCACGACCTGGACAAGACCCGTCACGCCATGGATTCGCTGATCAACTCGATCCGCTGGGACGAGTCGCGCTTCGGGCTGGAACTGGATCTGGACCGTTTCATGATCGTCGCGGTGAGCGACTTCAACATGGGCGCGATGGAGAACAAGGGGCTCAACATCTTCAACACGAAGTACGTGCTGGCGAACCCCGAAACGGCAACGGACACCGACTTCGCGAACATCGAGGCGGTGGTCGGCCACGAATACTTCCACAACTGGACCGGCAACCGCGTAACGTGCCGCGACTGGTTCCAGCTAAGCCTGAAAGAAGGCCTGACGGTGTTCCGCGATCAGGAATTCTCGGCCGACATGGCGGGCGGCGCGACCGACGAAGCCGCACGCGCCACCAAACGCATCGAGGATGTGCGTGTGCTGCGCCAGATGCAATTCGCCGAAGACGCGGGTCCGATGGCGCACCCGGTGCGTCCGGAAAGCTACGTCGAGATCAACAATTTCTACACGATGACGGTCTACGAAAAAGGCTCCGAAGTCGTGCGGATGTATCAGACGCTGTTTGGCCGCGACGGTTTCCGCAAAGGCATGGACCTGTACTTCAAGCGTCACGACGGCCAGGCTGTGACCTGCGACGACTTCCGTCACGCGCTCGCCGATGCGAACGGCCGCGATCTCGCGCAATTCGAACGCTGGTACAGTCAGGCCGGCACGCCGCGCGTCTCGGTACGCACGAAGTACGACGCCGCGCAGCAACGCTACAGCGTGACGCTCACGCAAGGCTACGGCGATGCCGCGCCAGCCGCGCGTGAAACGCAAAAAGGCCCGCTGCTGATCCCGTTCGCGATCGGTTTGATCGGCAAGGACGGCCACGACATGCCGCTGCAACTGGAAAGCGAAGCCAAGGCGTCGGACGCCACAACGCGCGTGCTGGAATTCACGCAGGCCGAACAGACCTTCACGTTCGTCAACGTCGCGCAGGAACCGCTGCCCTCGCTGCTGCGCAATTTCTCGGCGCCGGTGATCGTCGAATACGACTACTCGGCCGATCAGCTCGCGTTCCTGCTAGCGCACGACAGCGACCCGTTCAACGGCTGGGAAGCCGGTCAACGGCTCGCCACGCGCGAGTTGCTGACGCTCGCCGGGCGCGCCACAACCGGCGTGCCGCTGCAGCTCGACGACTCGGTCGTCGCTGCGTTCGCGCGCGTGCTAACCGACGAAACGCTCTCGCCGTCGTTCCGCGAACTGGCATTGATGCTGCCGTCGGAAGCGTATCTGGCTGAACAGATGGCCGAATCGAACCCGGCTGCCGTACACGCCGCGCGGCAATTCGTGCGCAAGCGCCTCGCGAATGCCCTCAGGAAGGACTGGCTTGCCGTGTACGAAAAGCACCGCACGCCGGGCGCCTATGAAGCGACGCCGGAGGCTTCCGGTCATCGTGCGTTGAAGAATCTTGCGTTGTCGTATCTCGCGGAACTCGACGATCCGGCTGAAGCCGTGCGTCTTGCATCCGCGCAATACGATGCCGCCAACAACATGACCGACCGCTCGGCGGCGCTCTCGGCGTTGCTCAATGCGTCGGCGGCGAACGGCGGCAGCGTTGAGGCGCAGCAGGCGCTGGACGACTTCTACCGGCGCTTCGAAAAGGAACCGCTCGTCATCGACAAGTGGTTTGCCTTGCAAGCCACGCAACGTGGCAGCGCGCAGCGTCCGGTGATCGAGATCGTACGCAAGCTGATGGCGCACCCGGCTTTCAACCTGAAGAATCCGAACCGGGCTCGCTCGCTGATTTTCAGCTTCTGCGCGGCGAACCCCGCACAGTTCCACGCCGAAGACGGTTCGGGCTATGCGTTCTGGGCCGAGCAGGTGATCGCGCTCGACGCCATCAATCCGCAAGTGGCCGCCCGCCTCGCCCGCTCGCTGGAACTGTGGCGCCGCTTTACGCCGACACTGCGTGACGGTATGCGCGCGGCGCTGGAGAAAGTGGCGTCGCAGGTGAAGTCGCGCGACGTGCGCGAGATCGTGGAGAAAGCGTTGGCGTGACGATCGTCTGACAGCGCTTTGCGCAGCGAAAAGCCGGCACGTGTTGCCGGCTTTTTTTCGTCCTGAATTTTGCGATGAAGCGGTGTGCGGACGTCAACGTTAGCCGTCTGGACGACTGTTCGTATCGGTTCGGCGGGTGGAAAGTAAACGCATTCATTTAACGGTTTACGTTTAACGCAACGCGTTATATCATCCCATGATCACGACATTCGGCGACAAGGCCACGGCAGCAATCTTTCAGGGCAAGTTCGTGCATTCACTGCCGCTTCATATGCAGGCGCTCGCGCGCCGCAAGCTGCTCATGATCGACGCCGCCAGGTCAATCCGCAACCTGCATGCGCCGCCGGGTAATCGGCTCGAATGCTTGCAAGGCCAGCGCAGCGGGCAGTGGAGTATTCGCATCAACGCGCAGTGGCGCATTTGTTTTCACTTTGTCGACGGGGAGGCGCTGAATGTCGAAATTGTCGACTATCACTGATTATTGGGAGACCGGCATGGTCATCAAACGCTCCGAGCTGGGCAGCATCGATTTCTCCGACATCAGCACCGGCGAAAGCATCCCGGAAATCCATCCCGGCGAGATTCTGCGGTGCGAGTTCCTCGAACCGCTCGGCATGTCCGTCAACGCGCTCGCCCTTGCGCTGCGCGTACCGGCGCCGCGCATCAACGACATCGTGCGCGGCAAACGCGCCATCTCGGCCGACACCGCGCTACGGCTCGAACGCTACTTCGGCGCGAGTGCGCAGTTCTGGCTGAATCTCCAGATCGCCTACGACCTGCGTGTCGCTACCGCGGCGGCCGGGGAGCAGATCGAGCGCGAGATCGAGCCGATGCCCAAGGCGAACCGGCCCAAAATGCCGAAGGTCCCGGCCGAACACGCCCGTGCCGCCGCGCTTGCCACCCACGTGGCCGGCCATGTCACGGCCATCAAGGCTCGCCGCAAAGCCTGAGTTTCACGCGCGTTTACAGCCCTCAGCGAGGCGGGCGCACGCCCTCGTATCTCAAAAGCACGGAACCGACACAGCGAGCGGTTAAAATCGAGACATTCCCTAAGCCTTCCCGGAGTACAGCAATGGCTTTGCAACGTCGTACCACTCTCACGAAGTACCTGATCGAGCAGCAGCGCGAGACCAACAACCTGCCGGCCGACCTGCGCCTCTTGATCGAAGTCGTCGCGCGCGCGTGCAAGGCGATCAGCTACCACGTCAGCAAGGGCGCGCTGGGCGATGCGCTCGGCACCGCGGGCAGCGAGAACGTTCAGGGCGAAGTGCAGAAGAAGCTCGACATCCTGTCGAACGAAATCCTGCTCGAAGCGAATGAATGGGGCGGCAACCTGGCGGGCATGGCGTCCGAGGAAATGGAGCAGTTCTTCCCGATCCCCGCCAACTACCCGAAGGGCGAATACCTGCTGGTGTTCGATCCGCTCGACGGCTCGTCGAACATCGACGTCAACGTGTCGATCGGCACAATCTTCTCGGTGCTGCGCTGCCCGGACGGCCAGCAGCCCACCGAACAGTCGTTCCTGCAACCCGGAACGCAGCAGGTCGCGGCAGGTTATGCGGTGTACGGCCCGCAAACCGTGCTGGTGCTGACCACCGGCAACGGCGTGAACTGCTTCACACTCGACCGCGAACTGGGTTCGTGGGTACTCACGCAAAGCGATATGCGCATTCCGGTTGAAACGCGTGAATATGCGATCAACGCGTCGAACGAGCGTCACTGGTATCCGCCGGTCGAGAAATACATCGGCGAGTTGAAAGACGGCAAGGACGGTTCGCGCCAGAGCGACTTCAACATGCGCTGGATCGCATCGATGGTGGCTGACGTGCACCGTATCCTGAACCGCGGCGGCATCTTCATGTACCCGGCCGACAAGCGCACGCCGGACAAGCCGGGCAAGCTCCGCCTGATGTACGAAGCAAACCCGATGGCGTTCATCGTCGAGCAGGCCGGGGGCGCCGCGACCAACGGCGAGAAGCGGATTCTGGACATCCAGCCGAAAAGTCTGCACGAACGTGTGGCGGTGTTCCTCGGCTCGAAGAACGAAGTCGACCGCGTCACGCGCTACCATCTCGAAACAAAAAAGTGACCGCGGGGGCTTGCCAAGTTCCTGAAGAAGTCCCTATAATCTCGTTTCTCCTGATGCCGGAATAGCTCAGACGGTAGAGCAGCGCATTCGTAATGCGAAGGTCGGGGGTTCGATTCCTCTTTCCGGCACCACAAGATTCAAGCAAAAAGCCCAGTCCTCGTGACTGGGCTTTTTGCTTTCTGGTGCCGGTTTTCAACGCGGCTCCCGCTTCAACCGACCGTCACAACGATCAACGGTAGCGCCCCTTAAGCCGCCAAAATCCAATCGATCGCTTCGCGCGGTCACGCCGAGATTGCGAACGACGACCGCATCTTCAACAATCACGTTCTCAGCCGGCTTCGTGCCATATGCCAACACGGCTTCCTGCGGCGCCGACGAAAACCACAAGGTCCGGCCAGCGCACTCGATACCGACCTGACGTCCTTTCCAGTAGACAGCGTTTTCCATGGCGAACTCTCTGAAGGGCGAAGACAGCCATCTTCCGCGCCGGTGCCGGCGCTTCCGTTATCCACCGCACCCTGTGCCGCAGATAGCCGCTTCAATGATAGTCGGCGGCACGATCGAGGCGAACGACAAACCAACGGCAGTTGCAGACACCACCCGGGGAGAGCCGCACGGCATCCTGTCCGACGCAACGATTCACAGCCTGAAGCTGCAGCAACACGCGAGGTCTATCGGACTTCGCGCTTCTCCCGGAGGAAATCGATCAGCGCGCGCAGCTTGAACGGCATTTGCGCGCGGCTCGCCGTGTACAGATAAAAGCCCGGAAAGCTCGGACACCACCCGTCCAGCACGCGGACCAGGCGGCCGTCTTCGAGTTGCTCGTTCACGTAGTCGTCGATCACGTGGAGGAGGCCCACTCCCTGCTCCGCCGCCCGCACCATCGTGTACAGATCGTTGGTGACGAGACTCCCGCGTGTCTCGACTTCGAACACACGCGACGGATCGTCAGGCTGCGCGAACTCCCATCGATAGATGCCGCCGCTGGTCGAGAAGCGGTAGCGCAGGCAATCGTGAGCGGCGAGATCGGATGGCGTCGCCGGCGCCGGATAGCGCTCGAAATAGGCCGGTGAGCCGGCTACGACAATGCGGATCTCGCCGCCCAAGGGTACCGCCACCATGTCCTGCGCGATCCGTTCGCCGAGCCGGATTCCCGCGTCGAAACCTTCGCCGACCAAGTCAGCGAAACCATCGTCGAGTGTCAGATCAAGACGGATCTGCGGATAGCGACGCGTGAACTCGGCCAGATGCGGCAACACCAGCAGCTCGCTCGCGACTCTCGGCAAATTGATGCGCAGCGTGCCGGCGGGCTGCTCGCGAGTTTCATCGAGCGCCTCGAAGGCCGCCTCCAGTTCACCCAGCGCAGGCAGCACGCGCGCGAGAAACTGCGCGCCAGCTTCCGTCAGGGCAACACGCCGGGTGGTCCGGTTGAACAGGCGCACATTCAGTTGAGTCTCAAGCGAACGAATGCTTTGCGACAACGCCGATGCCGTCACGCCGGTTTCCGCAGCCGCGTGCGTGAAACTGCCGTGGCGCGCCACGCTCGCGAATGCCATCAACGCCGGCAACTGGGCTGGGTCCATCGCGATCTCCATTATTAAGCCAGACTTCACAATCCTTGCAGACGGACGGCATTTTTCCAAGCAAAGAATCGGCGCACGATAACGCCATCGATTCAACGCTTCCCGCCTCACCGCTCAAGGAGACTGATATGACGATGGACCGCTACACCCTGCTCGGCCGCTCGGGCCTTCGCGTGAGCCCGATCGCACTCGGCACGATGACCTTCGGCACCGAATGGGGCTGGGGCGCCGACGAACAAGCGGCGCAACGCCTGTTCGATCTGTACGTGGATGCCGGCGGCAACTTCGTCGACACCGCGGACCTGTACACCGAAGGCACCAGTGAGAAATGGCTCGGCAAATTCGTCGCGGCGCGCGGTCTGCGCGACCGGCTCGTGATCGCCACCAAGTACGGCTACAACGCCGAGACCGGCAATCCGAACGCGGGCGGCAACCATCGCAAGAATCTGCTGCGCGCGCTCGACGGCTCGCTCAAGCGTCTGGGCACCGACTACATCGACCTGTATTACCTGCACACATGGGATCGCGTCACGCCGGTGGACGAAGTAATGCGCGCGATGGACGACGCCGTGCGCGCAGGCAAGATCCGTTACGTCGGCCTGTCGGATACGCCCGCGTGGTTCGCGGGCGGGCGCAGACGCTTGCCGACTGGCGCGGCTTCGAACCGGTCGCGGCGATGCAACTCGAATACTCGATGATCGAGCGCAACGCCGAAAACGAGTTCGCCGATCTCGCCGCCAATCTGGGCATGGGGCTCGTGCCGTGGAGTCCGCTGGGTATGGGCGTGTTGTCGGGCAAATACCGTCCTTCGCAAGGCGGAGCGGCGAGCGCTGTTTCCGGCGACGGGCGCCTTGCGAGCATGGCCAGCGCGCCGCCGCCGGGATTCGACAAGCTGACCGAGCGCAACTTCCGCATCGTCGCGGAACTGGAGGCCGTCGCGAATCTGGCGGAGCGGCCGATGGCGCAAGTTGCGCTGAACTGGCTGCATCACAAGCGCGGCGTGTCGAGCATCATTGTCGGCGCAACCCGGCCCGAGCAGCTGCAGGAATCGCTCGGCTCGCTCGATTTCACGCTCGCGCCGGAATTGATCGCGCGTCTCGACGCCGTCTCGGAACCGGCCCGTCCATTCCCGTACTACATGTTTGCCGACGGTCATCAGGCGCGGATTCATGGCCAGGTCGAAGTCGCCGATAAACCTGCGGCCTACTCCGCGCCCGTGACAATTCCGGCGCCGAACGCGTAAAAATCGTCCACAGCGAGCGCCGCGCTTCGTCTGGAGCGCGGCGCTTTTTATTTGCAAAAAATATTCAGGAAAGTATTCCTGTTCGTCAACGAAGTCGCGCAATCGTTCGTTTACAAACAATTAGGGGGCTGAATGAGCGCGCTGAACCAATCGGTAATAAACGAACGTTCGGACTAACGCGGAGAAAATCCTTCCGATGCGGCAGCGCACAAAAATCGCCGCGATTTGTTCATATCAACGGGTACGAACAGGCTGTTGCTGTGACGCAACAGAGATAATGCGCGGAAGGCGCATGGGGCAAGGCTGGGAAGGGAATGGCGAAGATATCGGACTGTTTTTGATTGGCTGCTGCAAATTCAGTTCTGCGCAGTCAACCGATAAATTCTATTCAAACATTCCGTTCCAATGTAAGGCTGTACCGTTAAAGCAACACACAACATGTGAGCCGCATCGGACACTGGTGCAAAACGGGGACCGAGGCAGATAATCGGTTTGTAAAGGAGAGAGATCATGGATGCCAAACCACCGAAGATTCCGACCCCGGATAAAGTTTTTAGCCCGGATCCGGAACCCGCTGGCGTCGAGTTTCTGGGTGCCGAACTGCCTGAGCACGTTCGCGCATTTTTCGACGAACAACGTAAGTCGTGCGACTCGAAGTAAGTGTGCGGTGGCGCGATGCAGCATCAGCGTCCGCGCGTCCGGCGCGCGGCGAAAGTTGCTACGTGCCCCTACGATTGTCGTTTGCCGCTTTCGCGACGCGGGTTACGCCTGCTTGATTGTGACGCCCGGCTGATTTCGCCCGGCGCACTGAGAGCGCTCGTCTCTGTCTCTGTCTCTGTCTCTGATAGGCGCCTAGGGCGCCTTTAAATATCCCGGCAGCTTGTTTTCAGTCGTTCAGCGCGCCCGCTTGATCCGCGCATCGTCTATTCTTCTGTTTTTTCTTCCGCGGCCACCGGCCACTCCCGCCTTCCATGAATCGCTCGTATCGCTTTGGAGCGTCATGCGCGCTCGCGTTGTTCACGGCGCTTGCGCTCGCGCCCGCCCCTGCCGTCGCGGATGGCGACGACACCGCTCTCACCAACCTGATTGCACTGGCTTCGCAGCGCCTCGCGCTCGCGGAACCCGTTGCGCGCTGGAAGTGGGCGAACCACCAGGCGATTACGGATACACCGCGCGAGAATGCGTTGCTCGCCGACGTCGAAAAGCGCGCCGTCGCAGCGAACGTCGATCCAGCGTTTGCGCGCGCCTTCTTCCAGGATCAGATCGACGCCAGTAAGGAAGTGCAAAACGCGCTGTTTGACACCTGGCGCAGCACGCGGCCGCCCGAAGGCCCTGCGCCCGACCTTGCCACCAGCACGAGGCCGGAGTTGGACCGGCTGACGCAGTCGCTCGTGGCCGGACTCGCACGGGTGCAACCGCTGCGCACAGCGCAGGATTGTCCGTCGCGCGTGGCGCAATCGCTTGCTAACTGGAAATCACTGACGCGCTATGACTCGGCCCATTCGAGCGCGTTGACGCGCGCTCTCGGTCATGTGTGCGAAGCGGGTGGAGTCGGTGCGACGGGATGATCGGTTGGTGCGGTCGAACGGAGTCTGAGACTCCGATCGGTCCAACGCTCTCAGGTGCGGATTGAACCCGCCCTGATGAGCGGGTTGTCGCACGAAACTCGCGTTAAGCCAGACTCGGCACAGGCGTGCCGCTCGAGACGCTCAAGGGCATCACGCGCAAGCCGCGCGCCAGATGGCTTTGCAGAAGACGATAGGTCGACAGTTCGAACGGTCCACCCTCGCTCGAAGCATGCAGCGCGGCCGCCTGGGCGAGCGAAGGCGCATGCCCAAGGTAACGCCACCGGTCGACGACATGAAAGGCACGCGCGTGCGACGCTTCTTCACGCTCCTCAAACACGATCGGACCTTCGAACGGCCACGGCGCATCCACGGGATCGCTCTTCAAGACGCGCGGCACCCGGTTATGGCCGGGACGCAGCGTCGCGATCCATTGCGCCTCCGCGAGCATGGCGCCCAGCTCGCCACCGGTCGCGAGCCACTCGACACGCCGTACTTGTTGCGCGAGCCTCACGTCCTTCGACGACCGCCGCTCCCCCGTCAAGTGAGAACGCAGCCGCTGACGCACACGCACGCTTCGCCCAACATAGAGCGGCAGGTCGCCTTCTCCATAGAACGCGTAGACACCGCATCCGGCTGGCGCCGTGTCGAGCAGATCTTCGGTGATGTCGCCTGCAAGCCGGTAGCGCCGCGTAGTTCGCTCGATCTGCGCCTGCAAAACGTCCGGTGGCACGAGACCGCCATGCAGACGTTGCCAGAACTGCCAGATCAGATCGGCGTCCGCAAGTGCGCGGTGACGATCGGACGGGACGAGACCATGACGCTCCACCAATGCATCGAGCCCATGGCGCTTTTCCGCCGGAAACAACGCGCGTGACAGGCGCACGGTACACAACACATCCGGATCGAACGCTAGTCCGGCCCGGCGAAACTCCCCACGCAGAAAACCGCGATCGAAACTGGCGTTGTGCGCGACGAACAGTTTGCCGTTCAGGCGCTCGAACAATGCCGGCGCAATGACGTCGAAAGTAGGCGCGCCTCGCACCATCGCATTCGTGATGCCGGTGAGCTGCTGAATGAAGGAAGGAATCGGTTGCTGAGGGTCGACCAGGCTGCTCCAACGCGACACGCCGGCCGGTCCTATTTCAACCACGCCGACTTCGGTAATGCGATGCTCACTGGTCGAGCCGCCGGTGGTTTCAAGGTCGACGAAGACGATTGGCACATCTAGGGCCGGTTGCGGCAGAAACTGTTCAGACATGGAAAGGGATACTTTGGACGCGTGGCTTTGCGGCAAGTATGCACCAGTTAGCCGCCGCGCACCCAGCCAGTATTGCTTTGCCCTTGTCGCCGTGCGGCACAAAGACTGGATTCCGGCACGACCTGCGATTCGCTCATAAAGCTGTTAATTATTATATTTCTATGATGTCGATTTTAGATTCCAGGGCTCAATTTTACGCCCCCGATCTTCTCCAGATTAATTCGAACCAGGTAGTTAATCGTTTATGCCGCGATGATAATAACGAATGCCCATAAAAAAGCCTTCGCGTCGTGCGAAGGCTTTCCGGCGATCAGGCTGCCCGGCGACATACGCGGAGCAGCGCGGTGCGGCTTACAGCGGTTGAATGTTCGCCGCTTGCTTGCCCTTCGGGCCGGCCTTGACCTCGAAGGAGACGCGCTGGCTTTCCTTCAACGACTTGAAGCCTTCGGTGCGGATCTCCGAAAAGTGCGCGAACAGGTCTTCGCCACCCGAATCCGATGTAATGAAGCCAAAGCCCTTAGCATCGTTGAACCATTTGACGATACCAGTTTCCATATTCCAGTTTCCCTCGAGGATTTATCAAAATCGGGGCATTGCCCTCAAACTGCATTTCATGGCCATTTCATCTGCGATCGGGCATTTCTGAAGCCTTCGGCACTTTCATATCTGGCAATTGAAATTCAGCTTTGCTGTTATACGGGGAACGAAGAAACAACGTCAAGCGAATTTTTCATATTCACTTAGCATGCGGCGCGATAAGTCAATGCCAAATGAATCGACGAATTCCGACCGCATATTCAGCGAAAACAGAATCGCTTTTCACGTCAATATTACTCACTCGATATCGGGCACAACCGATATCGGAAAAAAATTCGGCATACCCACGAAAACATGTAACAGAAGATGTTTTTAGTAAGTGTTTGTCCGAGTTGTTGCGCCGCACTCATGCCAGCATCATGGAAATCAGTAGCGCGAAGTAATGCGCGTCAGGAGATTGCCATGCTGTTCAATGAATTCCGTCGCTTCATCGCCTGGTTCACCCAATCCCACGCAAAGACAGTTCCCTCGCAATCCGAGCCGGTCGCTCCATCACCCTCGGCCTTCGAGGTCGATCCCATGTGGCATGGGGATCACTGGCAAAATCTGCTCTCGTCCCCCATGGATGCACGCCGCTATGTGATGGAAGACTGGAGCGTCTCGGTGACAACCGACTGGAGTGATGTGGACGGTGCTGCGCCGGCGCACTGACTAACGTCCGCGAATCCGCAACCGGAAGGCAAAAAAAAAGCGCGACTGGGAAGTCGCGCCGACAAAGGTTTGGAGATCTTTTTCGTCAACGAAAAAGTCTGCTTCGGAAAGCAGAGATTTCAGTATAACGGCTTAGTCGAGATCGATTATTCGCATAATCGACAACCATCTATTGCTATAGCGACAACAATCCTTTTTTACGATTTATCGCGTTGTTTTTTTGCATCGATTACTGTAGCGAATGTGCAACGCAATTCAGTTGACTCACCTCTCACGCCCCCCTCAATAGCGCTGCAAGCCTTTATCAGCAAGGCTTAAACGCTATTCGCCTATCGTTTCATATCCAGTAATACTTTATTGTGGAAATCGGAACATCCGCTTTGCGAGCGTCTCTCTACACTCTGCGTAACCGGAAACCGGCGCGCGTGGCGTACAGCGCGCTTCTCATGCGGATTTCGCCTCTCGCAGCGCCCGCGTGATGGTCTCCTTAAGCCTGGGTTCAACGCCCACTCTAGCTCTCGGAGTTACAAGATGAAAAAGACTCTCATGGTCGCGGCCCTCACGGGCGTTTTTGCAACGGCAGCACATGCCCAGAGCAGCGTCACGCTGTATGGCTTGATCGATGCCGGCATCACCTATACCAATAACCAGCACGGCCACAGCAATTGGCAAGAAACCAGCGGTTCAGTGAACGGCAGCCGTTGGGGCTTGCGTGGCTCTGAAGACCTCGGTGGCGGTCTCAAGGCCATCTTCACGTTGGAAAACGGTTTCGGCATCAACAACGGCACGCTGAAGCAAGGTGGCCGTGAATTCGGCCGTCAAGCGTTCGTCGGCCTGTCGAGCGACCAGTTCGGCGCCGTGACCCTCGGTCGTCAATACGACAGCATGGTGGACTACGTCGGCCCGCTGTCCCTGACGGGCACGCAATACGGCGGCACGCAGTTCGCCCACCCGTTCGATAACGACAACCTGAACAACTCGTTCCGCGTCAACAACTCGGTCAAGTACACCAGCGTGAACTACGGCGGCTTCAAGGGCGGCGCCATGTACGGCTTCTCGAACCAGGCTGGCGGATTTGCGAACAACCGCGCATACAGCGTTGGTGGAACGTATAACTGGGGTGGCCTGAACGTCGCAGCTGCGTTCATGCAGTTGAACGGCAGCGGCACGGCGAATACCGGCGGCGCAGTGTCGGACGACTTCACGTTCGGAGCAAAGCGTCAGCAAACCTGGGGGGCAGGCGCGAACTACACGTTCGGCCCGGCAACGGCTGGCCTCCTGTACACGCAAACCAACCTGACCGGCCTGACCAGCATCAGCTCAGCTGCAGGGGGTACCTCGGCTGCCGTCTCCCTGCCGAGCAACAGCGCTCACTTCCAGAACTTCGAAGTGAACGGCCGCTATGCCCTCACGCCGGCAGTGAGCGTGGCGGGTTCGTACACCTACACGCGCGCCAGCCTGAACGGTGTGCGCCCGAACTACAACCAGTTCAACCTGCAAACGGACTACGCGCTGTCGAAGCGCACGGACGTGTACCTGCAGGGTGAGTATCAGCGCGTCAACGAAGGCTCGGGCCTGGTTGCAAACATCAATGGCCTGGGTGCGGCGTCGTCGACGAACAGCCAAGTCGCTGTGACCGCTGGTCTGCGTCACCGCTTCTAAAGCGGCCGGCAACATCCGCAGCATCGAAGGCGCCGTTCGCGGCGCCTTTTTTTATGCTGCACCGCCGCCGGTATCAGGCAGCGGATACTTGACGTCCAGGATGTCGATCGGCTGTGGGCCGGCGGGCGTGTACAAGGTCACCGTATCGCCAATTTTGGCCTTGAGCAGCGCTCGCGCGATCGGCGAGATCCAGCTCACGTGGCCGACATCCAGGTCGACCTCATCGACGCCAACAACCGTCAGCGTATGCACCTCGCCGTCTTCCGTCGCATATTCGACAGTCGCGCCGAAGAACACCTGATCGACGTTTTCCTGTTTGCTGCTGTCGACTATTTCAGCGATGTCGAGGCGCTTGGTCAGAAAGCGGATCCGCCGATCGATTTCTCGCAGACGGCGTTTGCCATAGATGTAGTCGCCGTTTTCCGAGCGGTCGCCGTTCGAGGCCGCCCACGACACCAGTCTGACCACCTCCGGCCGCTCGACATCGATCAGATGCAGCAGTTCGTCGCGCATCCGCCGGTAGCCGGCGGGCGTGATGTAGTTTTTCGTACCCGGGGGGATTTCGGGCTGGGCGACGTCGAGATCGTCGTCATTCTCTTCACTCGACTCTTTGACAAAGGCCTTGTTCATGATGGTCCGTTAACTGCAGCAAGCGACTGCCTATCAAGGGTACACGATCAGGGCAATGAGACAAATCGCAGTTACATGCTTCCCTTTTTGAAAACCTTTGCTATAATCTCGTTTCTGCGTGCGGCTGTAGCTCAGTTGGATAGAGTACTTGGCTACGAACCAAGGGGTCGTGGGTTCGAATCCTGCCAGCCGCACCACTTATTCGAGGGCCTCCCTCCGGGGAGGCCCTTACGTTTTACCGAGCCTCATTGCAGTATCATCGTATTTAGCGTCACCTGTTTAGCGTGCGGCTGTAGCTCAGTTGGATAGAGTACTTGGCTACGAACCAAGGGGTCGTGGGTTCGAATCCTGCCAGCCGCACCACCTATGAAGGGCCTTCCGATCGGAAGGCCCTTTGTTTTTTACGTGACCGGTTCTGCTCAACCGGTCCACTCTGCCAGGGCCCAGGCCTTGGCAGCGTCACCGCAGCTATCGCGGTATCGACTGAATATCACCGATCTGCCCATCGGGACTCGGCACATCCACGAACGAACTTTCCGCCGATTCCTCGCCGATCAGCGCCGCGCGCTCGCCAGTCACAGCCTGCGCCTGCCGCAATACCTCACCCACGCTATCGCCGAAACGGCTTTCAACAAACGCCCGCAGCAGCGCAACCCGTAACGAGTCTCCCCGCCCTTCCACGGTTCGATGGCCGCCCTCGAACTCAGCGATGCAATGTGCCGCGCCATGATCGGTCCGCTCACGCACCTCCAGCCGCTGCGCGCGCTCCAGCACCGCCGCGGCCGCTTCCCATGACGTGGACGGCGTAAAACGGCCATCCCACGGGCGGCCACGGTCATTGCCTCGGATCGAGACGGTTTCGCCGCTGTCGGTAAAGTAGATTTCGCGCACGAAGTCGTGCAGGCTGCGGGCCACCCAATAGTCGAGCGCCACGCCGGTGAGGTCAGCTACGTTCATAAGCGTTCTCCCTGAAGTTCCGGTGAGACTCGCTGGCGGGCAGGTGCGTTCAGATTCAAACGAAAGCCGCCTGAAGCCGCCCGAGGCGACCAGACGTCCAACGTGGTCGAGCAGACCCAGCCAGCCGTCAGATCAGTAATCCGCGCGCTCGCGGTCGATCCGCATCCCGCCGTCGTGACGGTGATGCCCTTCCTCGCTCGGCCGCTCGCGCGCAATACGCATCACGTCCGGATTCGTACGCACGCGGCGCATGACGTTGGCGAGATGGACGCGATCGCTGACCTGGATCACGAAACGCAGCACCGTGGATTCCTGCGACAGGTCTTCGTCCATCGCGATGTGGACGATGTTCGCATCCGCCGATGTGATGTCGGCCGCCACGCGGGCGAATACGCCCTTGGTGTTCTTGACCAGCACCTTCACCGCGACGTCGAACAGACGTCCCGGCTGCGGCGCCCACGCCACATCGATCCAGCGGCCCGGATCGCGCCGGTGGATACGCTGCGCGACGCGGCAGTCCGTGGTGTGGATCGCCATGCCGAGGCCGATGCCGATGTAGCCCATGATGTCGTCGCCCGGAATCGGACGGCAGCACGCGGACAGTTGCACCGACATGCCTTCTGTACCAGTGATCACGACCGGCGGCGCATGCGATGCTGTGCCGTCGCGCGAGCCGTCGTCGTCCGCATCGCGGCCGCTCATCAGCACTTCGATGCGCTTGGCCATGACTGCGGCAACACGGCGGCCAAGACCGATATCCGCGAAGATTTCCTGACGGTTCTTGTTGCCCGTCCACTGCACCAGCTTTTCCCACGCTTCAGGCGTGACGTCCGACAGCGCCAGCCCGTAGCCCTTCAGCGCCTGGTCGACGAGACGCTCGCCGAGCTGCACGGACTCGTTCAGACGCATGGTCTTCAGGTAGTGGCGGATCGCCGAACGCGCCTTGCCGGTGCGCACGAATCCAAGCCAGGCCGGATTCGGCTTCGAATAGGGCGCCGTAATGACTTCGACGATATCGCCGCTCTTCAGCTCGGTGCGCAGCGGCAGGAGTTCATTGTTGATCTTCACTGCGACGCACTGGTTGCCCAGATCGCTGTGGATCGAATACGCGAAATCGAGTGCGGTGGCGCCGCGCGGCAGTGCCATGATCTTCGACTTCGGCGTGAACACGTACACCGCATCCGGGAACAGATCGATCTTGACGTGCTCGAGGAATTCGCTCGAATCGCCCGCTTCGCTCTGAATGTCGAGCAGCGACTTGAGCCACTGGTGCGCGCGCTTTTGCACGTCGTTCAGATCCGCGCCGCCGTTCTTGTACAACCAGTGTGCGGCGACGCCCGCTTCGGCGATCTCGTGCATCTTGCGCGTGCGCACCTGAAACTCGATCGGCGCGCCAAACGGGCCGACCAGCGTGGTGTGCAGCGATTGATAGCCGTTCACCTTCGGGATCGCGATGTAATCCTTGAACTTGCCCGGCACCGGCTTGTAGAGCGCATGCAGCGCGCCGATGCAGGTGTAGCACTCCAGCGCACTTTCGACCACCACGCGGAAGCCGTACACGTCGAGCACCTGCGAGAACGACAACTGCTTGTCGCGCATCTTCTTATAGATACTGAAGATGGTTTTCTCGCGGCCGGTGACTTCGGCGTTGAGCTTCGCGTCGGCAATCGCGCGCTGCACCGACTCCAGAATCTTGCCAACCACTTCACGCCGGTTGCCGCGCGCGGCCTTGACGGCCTTTTCGAGCGTGGCGTAGCGATGCGGGTTGAAGTTCGCGAAGCTCAGGTCCTGCAGCTCGCGATAGGTATTGTTCAGGCCAAGCCGGTGGGCGATCGGCGCGTAGATGTCCAGCGTCTCACGCGCCACGCGGCGGCGCTTTTCATGCGGCACCGCACCCAGCGTGCGCATATTGTGCAGCCGGTCGGCGAGCTTGACCAGAATCACGCGGACGTCGCGCGCCATCGCGAGGAGCATCTTGCGGAAGTTTTCCGCCTGCGCCTCTTCGCGATTGCGAAACTCCATCTTGTCCAACTTCGACAAGCCGTCGACCAGTTCCGCGACCTTCGCGCCGAATCGCTCGGCGAGTTCGGCCTTGGTCACGCCCTGGTCTTCCATCACGTCATGCAGCAGCGCCGCCATGATCGACTGGGCGTCGAGATTCCAGCCGGCGCAGATTTCCGCGACGGCGACAGGATGGGTGATGTAGGGCTCGCCGCTCTGGCGATACTGACCAAGGTGGGCTTCGTCGCTGAAATGGAAAGCTGCCTTGATGTCCTTGATTTCTTCCGGCTGAAGATAGCCGGACAGAACGCCTGTCAGCTTGGCAATCGAAACGACGTCATGCCGGCGCGGTTGCTCCGGTGTGGCGGTCGGCCCGAACAGATGGCGAAACGACTGTTCGAGGACCGCGTCGATGTACTTCCGTGCAGACGAGGGAGAATCGGCGTCGTGTTCCACTTCCGTGGCGGTGGGCGGGGTAGCACTCAATTTCGCCTCCGTAGCGGTTAGGGTTGGACGCCGGTCTGTACGTTGATGCAATTACATGGCAACTGGGCAATCGAAAACGGAAGCGTGCGCCTTAAACAGGCACCTTCTTCAACATTTCGACGCCAACCTGGCCAGCTGCGATTTCGCGCAATGCGACGACCGTGGGCTTGTCGCGGCTTTCGATCTTCGGCGTGTGACCTTGTGCGAGCTGACGCGCGCGATAGGTCGCGGCAAGCGCGAGTTCGAAACGGTTCGGAATCTGTTTGAGGCAGTCTTCGACGGTAATGCGGGCCATGTTGGGTTCCTTCTTTCCAGAAAACGCTGGGCCGCCCCAAGTCTTCTTGTTGCCCTCGGGGGGCCGGCGCGAAGCGACGGGTCTGGGGGCGTTAATTGATGTTGCTTATTCTACCTTATGTGCTCAATATGCCGCCGCGTTCACGCGTGTGGCAGGTGAATGCCGAGTTGCACGAAAAGCTGCGTGTGACGCGCGTATTGCGAGGCGAAGCGCGAACGCGTCGCCGCCACGAGGCAGCGCAGTTCGCCGAGCGCGCGATCGAAGTTGTCGTTGATCACGACATACTCCGCTTCGGCCGCGTGCGCCATCTCGCTGCCGGCTGCGAGCAGACGGCGCGTGATCACGTTCGGCTCGTCCTGGCCGCGCTTTTTCAAACGCTCTTCGAGCGCATCGAGAGACGGCGGCAAGATGAAAATTTCAACGGCGTTGTGAAACTGTTTCTTTACCTGCTGCGCGCCTTGCCAGTCGATTTCGAGCAGCACGTCATGCCCGCTTTTCATCTGCTCTTCGATCCACACGCGCGAGGTCGCGTAGTAGTTACCGTGCACTTCCGCGCTTTCCAGAAACTCGCCGGCCGCGTGACGCGTCAGGAAATCGTCGACCTTCGTGAAGTGATAGTGCTCGCCGTCCTGTTCCTTCGGACGCGGCGGGCGCGTCGTGTACGAAATCGACAGACGGATCGCTTCGTCGCCGGCGAGCAGCGCGTTCACGAGCGTCGACTTGCCCGCGCCCGAAGGCGCGACCACCATGAACAGGTTGCCGGGATAAGCACCGGCGTAAGGGTTGCGCGGTGCGCTGGTTTCGCGTGTGTGGTCGGTCATGTTATCGAGGCTCCTGCCTTACTCCAGATTCTGTACTTGCTCGCGCATCTGTTCGATGAGCAGCTTCAGGGTCATCGACGAATCGGCCAGTTCCTTCGCCGCCGCCTTCGAGCCGAGCGTGTTCGCTTCGCGATTCAGTTCCTGCATCATGAAGTCGAGCCGCTTGCCGACCTTGCCGCCCTTCTCGATCACGTGACGCGTTTCGTTCAGGTGAGCCGTGAGGCGCGACAGTTCTTCGGCGATGTCGATGCGGATGCCGTACATCGTCACTTCCTGGCGAATCCGTTCGTTGATTTCTTCGCGCGAGACGCTCGTTGCCGTCGTGTCGGGCGCGGCGATACCCAGCGCTTCCTGCAGACGTTCGACGATCTTCTGCTGATGCTTGGCGATCAACTCCGGCACGAGCGGCGTGATCTTCGTGACGATCGTTTCCATTTCAGTGACGTTGGCGAGCAGCACCGTTGC
Source organism: Paraburkholderia madseniana (assembly GCF_009690905.1). Taxonomy (GTDB): domain Bacteria; phylum Pseudomonadota; class Gammaproteobacteria; order Burkholderiales; family Burkholderiaceae; genus Paraburkholderia; species Paraburkholderia madseniana. The sequence goes on along the minus strand of NZ_VOSW01000019.1, from coordinate 39,522 downwards.
CAGTTGCGCGCCTTCGCGCGCACGCACGTCGATCAGATCGGTAATCGCCTGCTTGCCGCATGCGAGCACCGCATCGCGCAGCACGTCCGGCGCCACGCCGGTTTCGGCCAGCACCCCCGGCCAGCGCAGAATTTCTCCGGTGCGCAGGCGCCCTGCTTCCGGGAACGTCGACAACACCGTGCGCTCGAGCAGCGCGAGTTGCGTCAGCGCATCGCGATTGACCGAGCCCGCGTTAGCCGACTGTTCGCTGCGTTGCAGGTTGATACGGATGTCGACCTTGCCGCGCGAGAGCTTGTTCATCAGCATTTCGCGCAACGTCGGTTCGCAGACGCGCACGTCTTCCGGCATCCGGAAGTTCAGATCGAGAAAGCGCGAGTTCACCGTGCGCAGTTCGACCGATACGCTCACGCCGCCTGTGCCTGAGGCCGGGACGAGTTCGCGCGTGGCGCTCGCATAGCCAGTCATGCTGTAGATCATCGTATTTCTCGCGATTGTGGCCATGCGTTTGACGATGGCCGAAGAGTCGAATCGCCCGGCGTGTACGAGACGCGGGGCGGAGAATCCGCATTATCCCATTTTTACCGACGAGGCCCCTTCGTACGCGGGCGGCAGCCGGGTAACGCGCGCGCCGCCGCGCGCGAAGTGCTACCCCGCGCAAAGCCCCGGCACACGCGGGCGGCCGTGCGATCGACCGGCCGCGGCGCGCCCGGCCCGCTCGGGGG